>NZ_JAWQFN010000014.1:5840-53623 GCF_033436765.1 Defluviimonas sp. D31 | reverse complement strand
CATCCTGTCGGACAACCTTGAAAGCAGTTTGCGGATCATGCGGAAACTCTTCTGCGGCACGCGACCCGGCCTAGCTAGGCGTGAACCGCACGCCTGTAAAGGCCGGCAGGTCACAGCGATGGCTTCGCGCCGCCGCGTTCGGACAGGCGCGGGCACCCGCGAGCGGATGTCCGCGCCCCGCTGTTCAGTCCGGAAGCTTGGTGTAGCGCAGGTAGGGCAGAACCGCGTTGAACCCGCCGAACTTCTTCTTTGCCGCCTCGTCGTCGAGCGCGAGCGGGATGATCACGTCCCCGCCGGGGGTCCAGTCGGCGGGCATCGACACGCCCGCGCGCGCGGAAGTCTGAAGGGCGTCGAGCGCGCGCAGGACCTCGGAGAAGTTGCGACCCACCGTCATCGGATAGGTCATCGACAGTTTCAGCTTCTTGTCCGGTGCGATGATGAAGACCGCGCGTACCGTCTCGCTGTCGGCCGGGGTCGGGTGCTCGGGCAGATAGTATTCGTGCGGCAGCATGTCGAAGGCTTTCGACACATGCAGGCCGTCATCGGCGATGATCGGGAAATAGGGCGTGGCGCCGCCCGCCTTCTCGATGTCGCGCTTCCAGCGCTTGTGGTCTTCGATGCCGTCCACCGAGATGCCGATCACCTTAGTGTTGCGCTTGTTCCATTCGTCGGCAAGCCGCGCCACGGCGCCGAATTCGGTGGTGCAGACCGGGGTAAAGTCCTTCGGGTGCGAGAACAGGATCGCCCAGCTGTCGCCGATCCATTCGTGGAAGCTGATCACGCCCTGGTCGGTCTGGGCCGTGAAGTTCGGAACCGTGTCATTGATGCGAAGGCCCATGCCTTGTCCTTTCCTGTCGGGTGGAACTCATGTGTCAGACACGTAGTCGTTTCCGCAACGTTTTTCACCCCGTATGGCACCCGAAGGCGAGATTCGTTTTCAGGGTCCGGCTATGGGTCCGACCGGGGGCGGATCGCAGCCCCGGGAAAGGCGCTTTTGCGAGGTTGTCAGCTTGTCCTCTTGAATTTCGGAAAAATTTGATCAAATTATGCGTCGACGCTTGCGGCCCGGCTTAGGGCCTGCCACTTTGCCGCCGCCATCTGACGAGGTATGCCATGATCGAGAAACGCGACTTCTACATCGACGGGCGCTGGACCGCCCCGCTTGCCCCCCGCGACTGCGCGGTCATCGACCCTTCGACCGAGGAGCCCTGCGCGGTGATCTCGCTCGGTTCGGCGGCCGATGCCGACAGGGCCGTCGCCGCCGCCAAGGCCGCCTTCCCGGCCTGGGCAGCGACCCCACCGGCGGAGCGCCGCGCCGTCGTCGTTCGCATTCTCGAACAGTACGAGAAGCGCAAGGAGGAAATGGCCGAGGCGATTTCCTGCGAGATGGGTGCGCCGATCGACATGGCGCGCGACAGCCAGGCGCCCTGCCTGCCGTGGCACCTGACGAACTTCCTCCGCGCCTTCGACGAGATCGAATGGGTGAAGCCCCTCGGCCCGCATGCGCCGAACGACCGGATCGCGCTCGAGCCGATCGGCGTCGTCGGGCTCATCACTCCGTGGAACTGGCCGATGAACCAGATCGCGCTGAAGGCGATCCCGGCGCTGCTGGCGGGCTGCACCTGCGTGCTGAAGCCTTCCGAGGAAAGCCCGCTCAATGCGATGCTCTTCGCCGAGTTCTGCCACGACGCGGGCGTGCCGCCGGGCGTCTTCAACCTCGTGAACGGCGACGGGATGGGGGTTGGCACCCGGCTCTCGACCCATCCGGACGTGGAGATGATCTCCTTCACCGGCTCGACGCGCGCGGGCATCGCGATTTCCAAGGCGGCGGCCGAGACGCTGAAGCGGGTGACGCTGGAACTCGGCGGCAAGGGCGCCAACGTGATCTTCGCCGATGCCGACGAGAAGGCGGTGAAGCGCGGCGTGCTGCATATGATGAACAATTCCGGGCAGAGCTGCAACGCGCCCTCCCGGATGCTGGTCGAGCGGTCGGTCTACGATCGCGCGGTGGAGACGGCGGCCGAGGTCGCGGCCTCGGTCAAGGTCGGCCCGGCCTCCGAGCCCGGCCGCCATATCGGCCCGGTGGTGAACAAGCGCCAGTGGGAGCAGATCCAGGGCTACATCCAGAAGGGCATCGACGAGGGCGCGCGGCTGATCGCCGGGGGGCTCGGCCTGCCCGAGGGGATGAACAAGGGCTTTTACGTCCGCCCGACGGTCTTTGCCGACGTGAAGCCCGGCATGACCATCGAGCGCGAGGAGATCTTCGGGCCGGTCCTGTCGATCATTCCCTTCGAGGACGAGGCCGAGGCGGTCCGGATCGCCAATGACACGCCCTACGGGCTCACGAACTACGTCCAGACCCAGGACGGCGCGAAGCGCAACCGGATGGCGCTGGCGCTGAAGGCCGGCATGGTCGAGATGAACGGCCAGTCGCGCGGTGCGGGTTCGCCTTTCGGCGGGGTGAAGGCGTCGGGACGGGCGCGCGAAGGCGGGCATTGGGGGATCGAGGAGTTCCTCGAGGTCAAGGCGATCTCGGGCTGGGCCACGGATCTCGCGGCCGAGTAGGGGAGGAGCGCGGTCCGGCCGGGGCATCGAGCCGCGTCCGGACCGGTCCGGCTGACGCCGGACGGCACCGACCCAATGTCGATGCAAAACGACATTTCGAACCTTCGGAATGTCGCCATGGCTACTTTCCCCGGCGCCGCCGCTGCCCGTAAAATCGGGCCCGGAATGCGCAACTGCCGAGGAGAGAATTATGGCTGGCGAGGACACAACGGCAAAGGCGCGGCACGGTGGGCGCGAGGCGCGGCGGCGCGAGCGGTCGCACAAGGCGACGGGGCTCGGACGGCCCTACATCACCCGCAACATTCCGACCTATGACGTCCTGTCGGAAGAGAACCTCCTGAAGATCGAGGCCGCGGCCGACCGCATCCTCGCCGAGACCGGGATCGAGTTCCGCGACGACGACGAGGTCCTGGGCTACTGGAAGGCGGCCGGCGCCAAGGTCGACGGCACGCTGGTGAAGTTCGAGCCCGGCATGCTGCGCGAGATCCTGAAGACCGCGCCGGCCGAGTTCACCCAGCACGCCCGCAATCCCGCCAATTCGGCGCAGATCGGCGGCCGGAACGTCGTCTTCGCGCCCTCCTACGGGTCGCCCTTCGTGATGGACCTCGACCGCGGCCGCCGCTTCGGCACGCTGCAGGACTTCCAGAACTTCATCAAGCTCGCGCAGTCCTCGCCCTGGTTCCACCACTCGGGCGGCACGATCTGCGAGCCGACCGACGTGCCGGTGAACAAGCGCCACCTCGACATGGTCTATGCCCATGTCCGCTATTCCGACCGCCCGTTCCTCGGCTCGATCACCGCCGAGGAGCGCAGCGAGGATTCGATCGACATGGCGCGGATCGTGTTCGGCGAGGACTTCGTCGACCAGAACTGCGTCATCATGGGCAACGTCAACGTCAACTCGCCGCTGGTCTGGGACGGGACGATGACGAAGTCCTTGCGCGCCTATGCCCGCGCAGGCCAGGGCTCGGTGATCGTGCCCTTCATCCTCGGCGGCGCGATGGGGCCGGTGACGAATGCCGGCGCCATCGCCCAGGCGCTGGCCGAGACGATGGCGGGCTGCGCGATCACCCAGCTCGAGCGCAAGGGCGCGCCGGTCGTGTTCGGCAACTTCCTGTCCTCGATGTCCCTGCGCTCCGGCTCGCCGACCTTCGGCACGCCGGAACCGGCGATCGGCTCGATGGTGATCGGTCAGCTCTGCCGCCGGCTGAACCTGCCGCTGCGCTGCTCGGGCAACTTCACCACCTCGAAGTTGCCGGACGCGCAGGCGATGACCGAAGGCGTGATGTCGATGCTGGCCGCGATCCATTGCGGGGCGAACTTCATCCTGCATTCGGCGGGCTTCCTCGACGGGCTCCTGTCGATGTCCTACGAGAAGTTCATGCTCGACGCCGACCTCTGCGGCGCGCTGCACAGCTACCTCGACGGGGTGAAGATCGACGACAACCAGCTTGCCGTCGACGCCTTCGCCGAGGTCGGTCCGGGCAACCACTTCTTCGGCTGCGCGCACACGATGGCGAACTACGAGACCGCCTTCTGGGACAGCGAGACCGCCGACAACGAGCCCTTCGAGAAGTGGGAGGCGAACGGCAGCACGGATGCCGCGACCCGCGCCAACCGGCTCTGGAAGGAGAAGCTGCGCGAGTATCAGGCGCCGCATCTCGACGAGGGCATCGACGAGGCGCTGAAGGACTACATCGCCAAGAAGAAGGCCTCGATGCCGGACGCCTGGTACTGAGACCTCAATCTTTCGAACCAAGAGAACACTCATGGAAACTCACGCCCGTGTTGTCATCATCGGCGGCGGCGTCGTCGGCTGCTCGATCCTCTTCCACCTCGCCAAGTTCGGCTGGAAGGACGTCATCCTTCTCGAACGCGACGAGCTGACCTCCGGGTCGAGCTGGCATGCCGCCGGCCAGATCCACACGATCTCGTCGGACCCCAACATCAGCCGGCTCCAGGGCTACACGATCAACCTCTACAAGGAGATCGAGGAGACGTCGGGCCAGTCTGTGGGGATGCACAACACGGGCGGCTTCTACCTCGCTTCGAACGAGGTCTGGTACGATTACCTCAAGCGCGAACGCTCGAAGGCCCGCTACATGGGCCTCGATCAGGAGTTCATCTCCGTCGAGGAGGCCGCGCGGCGCCACCCGCTGATCGACCCCAAGCATTACATCGCCGCGCTCTGGGATCCGCTCGATGGCGACGTGGACCCCTCGGGCGTCTGCTATGCCTATGCGAAATCGGCCCGCGTGCACGGCGCGAAATACTACACCCATACCCCGGTGATCGAGACGCGCCAGCGCAAGGACGGGACCTGGGACGTCGTGACCGAAAAGGGCACGATCAACACCGAGCATGTCGTCAACGCCGCCGGGCTCTGGGCGCGCGAGGCGGGGCGGCTGGCGGGGGTTCACCTGCCGGTGCAGCCTATGGAGCACCATTACCTCGTTACCGAGGAGATCCCCGAGATCGCCGAGCGTATGAAGACGGGGGAGCGGCTGCCCGCAGGCATCGACTACGAGGCCAACATCTATTTCCGCCAGGAGCGGAACGGGATGCTCCTTGGCACCTACGAGCCGAAATCGACGCCCTGGAAGGTCGGCGGCACCCCGATGGACTTCGGCCACGAGCTTCTGCCACCCGATCTAGACCGGATCGCCGACCGGCTGGAACTGGCCTTCGACCGCATCCCGGCGCTCGGCCGCGCCGGCATCAAGAACGTCGTCAACGGGCCCTTCACCTTCGGCCCCGATGGCAACCCGATGATCGGGCCGGTGCCGGGCCTGACGAACTACTGGGCGGCCGTGGGCGTCATGGCGGGCTTCTGCCAGGGCGGCGGCGTCGGCAAGTGCCTTGCCGAATGGATGATCGAGGGCGAGCCGGAGATCGACGTCTGGGCCATGGACATCGCCCGCTTCGGCGATTTCGCCACCCCCGACTGGGGCACGGTGAAGTCGTCTGAGAACTACGAGCGCCGCTTCGTGATGACCTTCCCGAACGAGACCCTGCCCAAGGGCCGGCGCCAGAAGACCACCGCGCTCTATGACCGGCTGGTCGGTCGCGGCGCGGTCATGGGCACCTCCTTCGGGCTCGAACACGCGCTCTGGTTCGCGAACGGACCCGAGGATGCGCATGAGGCGCCGACCTTCGACCGCAACCGCAGCCACGCCTATGTCGCGGCCGAGGTGAAGGCTGTGCGCGAGGCGGTCGGCATGATCGAGATCGCCAACTTCGGCAAGCACGAGGTCAAGGGGCCGGGCGCGCGCGCCTTCCTCGACCGGATGCTCGCCGGCAGGCTGCCGAAACCGGGGCGTGTCGCGCTTTCGCCGGTGCTGACCCACAAGGGCAAGCTTTACGGCGACCTCACCGTCACCTGCCTCGCCGAGGATCACTTCGTGCTGCTCGGCTCGGGTGCTGCGCAGGAGATGCACCGGCGCTGGTTCACCCGCCACCTGCCGGATGAGGGCGTCGCCTACGCCAACATCACCGACAGCCTGCACGGTGTCGCCATCGCCGGGCCGAATGCCCGGAAGCTCCTCGAGCGTGTCACCCGCGACGACGTTTCCGCGAATGCGCTGAAGTTCCGCGATGTGCGCAGGACCTTCGTCGGCGGTGTGCCGGCGATCCTGATGCGGCTCTCGTTCTCGGGTGAACTCGGCTACGAGATCTATGTGGCGCCCCAGTACCAGATGCGGCTCTGGGAAGCGCTGGAGGCGGCCGGCGCCGATCTGGGGCTGAAGCCCTACGGCGCGCGGGCGCTGATGAGCCTGCGGCTGGAAAAGGGCTGGGGGGTCTGGACGATGGACTTCCGCCCCGACTACACCGCTGCGGAAAGCGGGCTCGACGCCTTCATCGACTGGAAGAAGGACTTCATCGGCAAGGCGGCGGCCGAGGCCGAGGCGAAGCGGGGGCCTAAGGCCAGGCTCGTGACCATGGTCATCGAGACCGACCGCGACGTGGTCGGCGACGAGGCGATCCTGCAGGACGGCGCCTGCATCGGCCATGTGACCTCGGGGGGATATGCCCACCATGCAGGCAAGTCCGTGGCGCTCGGCTATGTGCCGCCTGCGGCAGCGGCTGACGGCACCGCGCTACAGGTCGAGATCAACGGCACCTTCTGCGCCGCGAAGGTCGTGGCCGAGCCGCTCTACGACGCGGCCGGCGAGCGTATGAGGGGGTGACCGTGACCACCGCCCATCCCCGCCTCATGTCCCCGATCGAGCTTCGGGGACATACGCTTCGCAACCGCATCGTCTTCGGTGCCCATACCGCGAACATGAGCGTCGAGGGCCTGCCCGGAGAGCGGTTCGGGGCCTATCTCCTCGAACGCGCGCTCGGCGGCGCGGCGATGATCGTCGCCGAGCCGATGCCGGTGCACCGCACCGGGGTCCTCACCCGCGGCAACTTCCGCCACGGCACCGACGATGTGATCCCGCATTTCCGCAAAGTGACCGAGCCGGTGAAGGAGGCGGGCGCCGTCCTCCTCCAGCAGCTCTACCATGTCGGCTCGCACGGCGATTCCGACCTCAGCTTCTCGCCCCACTGGGGGCCGTCCGGGGGGCCGAGCTATCACGACTCGGACGGCTCGCATGCGATGACCGAGGCCGAGATCGAGGAACTGATCGAGGCCCATATCGCCGCCGCTGTCCGCTGCCAGAAGGGCGGTTTCCAGGGCGTCGAGGTCTGGGGTGCCTATCACTCGCTTCTCGACCAGTTCTGGACCCCCTGGTCGAACAAGCGCACCGACAAGTGGGGCGGGAGCCTCGAGAACCGCACCCGCATGTCGCGGACGATCATCGAGGGCATCCGGAAGCGCTGCGGCGAGGATTTCATCATCGGCCTCGCCATCTCCACGTCCGACGCCTACGACGTGACGCTTCAGGGCGAGGCTTTGGCCGAGGTCGTGGCGGCGCATGACGCGACGGGGCATATCGACTATGTCACCTGCGGTCACGGCGGCTATCTCGACTTCCAGCGGCTGATGCCGACCTTCCTTTACGGCGAGAAGCTGACCGCTCCCTTAACCGAGGAGCTGAAGAAGATCGTCAAGCACGCCAAGGTCACCTCGGAGGCGCATATCCGCACGCCCGAGAATGCCGAGGCGGTAATCGCCTCCGGCCAGGCCGACATGGTCTCGATCGTGCGCGGACAGATCGCCGACCCGCATCTGGCGCGCAAGACCTTCGAGGGCCGGGCCGAGGACGTGCGCGGCTGCATCTCTTGCAACCAGATGTGCTGGGGCCGGCGCTCGCGCGACTACTGGATCTCCTGCCTCATAAACCCCTCGGCGGGGCGCGAGTTCGAATGGGGCGGCGACCGTTTCACGCCGGCCGGGAAACCCCGCCGCATCGTGGTTGTCGGCGCCGGTCCGGCCGGGCTCGAGGCGGCGCGGGTCGCGGCCGAACGCGGGCACAGGGTCGATATCTTCGAGGCCCAGCCCCGCATCGGCGGCCAGTTCCGGCTCGCCGGCGAACAGCCGCGCCGGGCGCAGATCCTTGAGCTGATGGACTGGTACGAACGCCAGTTCGAGAAGCTGCAGGTCCGGCTCCACCTCAATGCCTATGCCGAGGCCGAGGATATCCGCGCGCTGAACCCCGATGTCGTGGTGCTGGCGACCGGCTCGCTGCCGGACGAGGACGGCTTCCAGAGATGGATGCCCGGCGCCGACCGGCTTCCCGGCATCGACAGGGGCAATGTCTGGTCACCCGAGGACGTGATGCGCCGCGAGGCGAAGCTCGGGGATCACGTCATCCTTTATGACGAGGGCGGCAACTGGCGCGGCCTCGGCACCGCCTGGGCGATGGCCGAGCGGGGCCTGAAGGTGACGATCGTCACGCCCGAGCCCTTCATCGGCAAGGAACTCGCCCGTACCTCGTCGGACATCCCGCTCCGCCCGCGGCTGGCGCAGCTTGGCGTGACGTTCCTCACCGAACACCTGATCGCCGAATGGCACGGGAGCGGGGCAACGGTCCGCAACATGCTCACCGGCAGCGACATGAGGCTCGACGCCTCGGCGCTCGTCATGTCGACGACGAACCGCGCCTTCGATCCGCTGTCGGGCGACCTCGCCGGGATCGAGACCCACCTCATCGGCGACGCCGCGGCGCCCCGGCAGGCGCCCTATGCCTTCCATGAGGGCCGCAAGACCGGCCTGAAGCTGTAACCTCGGCGCCGGCGGGCAAGGATGCCCGCCGGCGCTCTGGACTTGGCCCTCGCGCTCGCCTATCTCGGGCGGATCATGGCCGAGAAATCAGACCCCAACTACAAGGTGATCGCCGAGAACCGCCGCGCGCGGTTCGNCGGCGCCGGCGGGCAAGGAGGCCCGCCGGCGCTCTGGACTTGGCCCTCGCGCTCGCCTATCTCGGGCGGATCATGGCCGAGAAATCAGACCCCAACTACAAGGTGATCGCCGAGAACCGCCGCGCGCGGTTCGACTATTTCATCGAGAGCGATCTCGAGGTCGGCATCGTGCTGACCGGGTCGGAGGTGAAGTCGCTCCGCACCGGCCAGTCGAACATCGCCGACAGCTATGCCTCGGTCGAGGGTGGTGAGCTCTGGCTGATCAACGGCTATATCGCGCCCTACAAGCAGGCCGGCATCTTCGGCCACGAGGAGCGGCGGCGGCGCAAGCTCCTGGTGTCGCGCAAGGAACTGGGGCGGCTCTGGCAGGCGGTGGGGCGCGAGGGCATGACGCTGGTGCCGCTGGTGATGTACTTCAATCACAAGGGAATCGTGAAGCTGAAGATCGGCATCGCCAAGGGCAAGAAGCAGGCCGACAAGCGCGCGACCGAGGCCAAGCGCGACTGGGGCCGGCAGAAGCAGCGGCTCCTGAAGCAGGGGTGACGCCGGGTCATTCGGCTCGGGCTGCGCACCGGTATTGTTGCCAAATCAGAGACATGAGACGCTATAGAGCACCGGACGGCCCCCGGCCGCAGCCGCCGGTACTCGTATTGGCGGTCTTACGAAAAGGTGTGTTTTCATGGAACAATTGATCATCAGCCTCCTTTCGGGCGCCGCCGGAGGCAACATAGCGGGCAAGCTCCTTCGCAACCTCGATTTGGGCCTCCTCGGAAACTCGCTTGCCGGAATCCTCGGCGGCGGCCTGGGCAGCCAGATCCTCGGCGCGCTTTTCGGCGGTGGCGGGGAGGCGGCTGCGGGGCTCGATATTGGCTCGATCATCTCCTCGGTCGCGTCGGGCGGCGTCGGCGGCGGGGTCCTTATGGCGCTCATCGGCGTCGTGAAGAGCATGATGGCGAAGTGACAGATTGCGGAGCGGGACCCGAGGTCCCGCCCGCTTTCCCTCATGCACCCTTGCGTCCCCCCGCCGCTGCCGGTTATTGCAGTTTTGTCAGATTTTTGGGGATGGCCATGGCAACGGACGATCCGAAGACGCTTGTTTCCACAGACTGGCTCGAGACACATCTGAAGGATCCCGACCTCAGGATCCTCGATGCGTCCTGGTACCTGCCCGACATGGGGCGCGACGCGAAGGCGGATTACGCCGCCGCCCACATTCCCGGCGCGCGGTTCTTCGACATCGACGACATCTCCGACCACCGCTCGCAGCTGCCGCACATGGCGCCGCCGCCGGAAAAGTTCATCTCGCGCCTGAGGGCGATGGGCGTGGGCGACGGCCACCAGGTCGTGGTCTACGACGGGGCGGGGCTCTTCTCGGCGGCGCGGGTCTGGTGGACCTTCCGTCTGATGGGCAAGACCGATGTCGCGGTGCTCGACGGCGGCTTCCCGAAATGGCAGTCCGAGGGACGCCCGATCGAGGACATGCCGCCGGTGCTCCGTGACCGCCACATCACCACGAGCCGTCAGGCGCATCTTGTGAAGGACGTGACCCAGGTCGCCGCCGCGGCCAAGCTCCGCGACCACGAGATCATCGACGCCCGCAGCGCGCCGCGCTTCCGCGGCGAAGAGGAAGAGCCGCGGCCGGGTCTCAGGTCCGGGCATATCCCGAATTCGAAGAACGTGCCGTATCGCGCGGTCCTGAACGGCGACGGCACGATGCTGGCGCCCGAGGCGCTGCGCAGCGTGTTCGAGACCGCCGGCGTCGACCTCTCGAAACCCGCGATCACCACCTGCGGTTCGGGCGTCACCGCCGCGATCCTGAGCCTCGCGATGGAGCGGATGGGCAAGCGCGACCACGCGCTCTATGACGGATCCTGGGCGGAATGGGGAATGTACGGCGATCTGAAGGTCGCCAAGGGCTGACAGGAGTATCGCCATGCTGGGCACTCTCAAACCGCAACCCGCGGACAAGATTCTGCAACTTATCGGCCAGTTCAAGGCCGATCCCCGGACCGACAAGATCGACCTCGGCGTCGGCGTCTACAAGGACGCGACCGGGCTCACGCCGGTGATGCGCGCGGTGAAGGCCGCCGAGAAGCAGCTCTGGGAGGTCGAGAAGACCAAGACCTATACCGGCCTCGCGGGCGAGCCGGAATACAATGCCGCGATGGCCAGGCTCGTCCTCGGGGACGCGGCCGCGGCCGACCGCATCTCCTCGGTCGCCACACCGGGCGGCACCGGCGCCTGCCGGCAGGCCTTCGAACTGATCCGGATGGCGAATCCCGAGGCGAGCGTCTGGGTCTCCGACCCGACCTGGCCCAACCACCTCTCGATCCTGAAATATCTCGGGATGAAGGTGGAACCCTACCGCTATTTCGACGGCGACACGCGGGCGGTCGACTTCGAGGCGATGCTGGCCGACCTTGCCGCCGCGAAGCCCGGCGACGTCGTGCTGCTGCACGGCTGCTGCCACAACCCGACCGGGGCGAACCTGACCCTGCCGCAGTGGCAGGCGGTGGCCGAGCTGCTGGAAAAGACCGGCGCGGTGCCGATGATCGACATCGCCTACCAGGGCTTCGGCGACGGGCTCGAGGAGGACGCGGCCGGGGTACGGCTGATCGCGTCGCGGCGGCCCGAGGTGCTGATCGCCGCCTCCTGCTCGAAGAATTTCGGCATCTACCGCGAACGCACCGGCGCGCTGATCGCGCTGTCGGAGCCGGCGAATCGCGAGGTGACGCAAGGCACGCTCGCTTTCCTCAACCGGCAGAACTACTCCTTCCCGCCCGACCACGGCGCGCGGCTGGTGACGATGATCCTCACCGACGCAGCGCTCCGCGCCGACTGGCAGGCGGAACTCGAGGAGGTGCGGCGCGGCATGCTCGGCCTGCGCGAGCAGCTGGCGAAGGAACTGCAGACGCTCTCCGGCTCCGACCGCTTCGGCTTCATCGCCGAGCATCGCGGCATGTTCTCGCGCCTCGGTGCGAGCCCCGATCAGGTGGAGCGGCTGAAGACCGAGCACGGGATCTACATGGTGGGCGATTCGCGGCTCAACATCGCTGGTCTGAACAAGACGACCGTGCCGATCCTCGCCCGCGCCATCCTCGACGTCGGCATCTGATCGCGGGGCGACACGGCGGCAGGACGTTCGAGGGAAGAAAAAGGCGGGGCACATGCCCCGCCTTTCGCTTTTCCTGCGCCGAGGCTCAGGCGTGGTAGGCGCTCTCGCCATGCGCGGTGAGGTCGAGCCCCCGGCGCTCGTCGTCGCCGTCGACCCGGAGCCCGATGGTCTTGTCGACGAGGAGATAGAGTACCGCCGAGGCGAGGCCGCACCAGAGGATGGTGATCGCGACCGCCTGGATCTGGATCCAGGTCTGCGCGGCGATCGCATAGTCCTCGCCGCCGGTCCCGCCGAGGCCCGGCGCGGTGAAGATGCCGGTGCCGATGGCGCCGACGATGCCGCCGATCCCGTGGATGCCGAAGACATCGAGGCTGTCATCATAGCCGAACTTGTTCTTGACCACCGCGACGAAGAAGTAGCAGACGGCCGAGGCGATTGCGCCGAGGACAATGGCGCCCACCGGGCCGACCGACCCCGCTGCCGGCGTCACCGCGACGAGACCGGCAATGAGGCCCGAGGCTGCGCCGAGAAGCGAGGCCTTGCCGCGCAATACCGCCTCGAGCCCGGCCCAGGCGAGGATCGCGCCCGCCGTCGCGGTGAAGGTGTTGATCATGGCGAGCGTCGCGCCGCCATTGGCCTCGAGGTTGGAGCCCGCGTTGAAGCCGAACCAGCCGACCCAGAGGATGCCCGCGCCGACAAGCGTCAGCGTCATCGAGTGCGGCGCCATCATGTCGCGCCCGTAGCCGACTCGCGGTCCGACGAAGAGCGCGCCGATCAGTGCCGCTACGCCTGCGTTGATATGAACGACCGTGCCGCCGGCGAAGTCGAGCGCCCCCATGTTGAAGATCAGCCCGGCGCCGTCCCAGACCATGTGGGCGACCGGGAAGTAGACCACCGTCACCCAGAGCGCCGAGAACAGCATCACGGCCCCGAACCTGATGCGCTCGGCGAAGGCGCCGACGATCAGCGCCGGGGTGATCGCCGCGAAGGTCATCTGGAAGGCGATGAAGACATATTCCGGGATCACCACGCCGTCGGTGAAGGTCGCGGCCATGCTGTCGGGCGTCACGCCGGCGAGGAAGAGCTTGCCGAAGCCGCCGAAGAACGGTCCGGTTCCGCCGCCGAAGGCGAAGGAGTAGCCGTAGACCACCCAGATCACCATCACCATCGCGGTGACCATGGTGCACTGCATCAGCACCGAGAGCATGTTCTTCGACCGCACCAGCCCGCCGTAGAAGAGCGCCAGGCCCGGCAGGATCATGAACAGCACCAGGAGCGTCGACACCATCATCCAGGCGACGTCGCCCTTGTCCATGACCGGCGCGACCTCTGCCGCAGTTTCTGCCGCCGCCTCCTGCGCTGCCGCGGGCAGCGCGGCGAATCCGGCCGCGAGCGCGGCCCATCCAGCAAATTTCGTCATTCCGTTCCCCATTTCCATATGCCGACTCACAGCGCGTCCTCCCCGGTTTCCCCGGTCCGGACGCGCAAGGCGTCCTGAAGGTCGAGGACGAAGATCTTGCCGTCGCCGATCTTGTCGGTCCGAGCGATGCGGGCGATGGTGTCGACGACGTCATCGGCCAGCGCCGCGCTGACCGCGACCTCGATCTTCACCTTGGGCACGAAGTTCACGGCGTATTCGGCACCGCGATAGATCTCGGTATGGCCGGACTGCGTGCCGAAGCCCTTGATTTCACTTACCATCATGCCCCGGACGCCGATCGCGGTCAGCGCCTCGCGCACCTCGTCGAGCTTGTAGGGCTTAATTGCCGCTATGATGTATTTCACGTCGCGTTCCTCGCAAAACCAGCCCCCAGAGCGGGCCTCGGGGTCGAGCCAAGACGCTGCGCTGCAGCATTTCAAGGAATGCAGCGGCGGCAAGGGCCGAAAATCCGGGGATACGCACATCTTTCGCACGTTTTCTGCCGATTGCCTGTTTTTTGGGCAGATGACGAAGCGAAACGTGAACGTGAACGGCTCCACATTCCCGGCGCGTGCCTGTATGGTCCCGACCGGAAAAGCAGGCATCGGGTTCGACATCAATGAGCAGATCGGGCGGCAAGAAACCCCCCATGGTCGCCGAGAGGCGCTATTCGCAGGGCGCGGCGCCGAAGTCGAAGCCGGCCCGGAAGCCGGCGCGCAAGCCGAAGGCGGCACGGCCGCGCCGGGCGGCGAGAGGGTCGAGCTGGCCGGTCCGGCTGGTGACCGGGCTCGCCGGGCTGATCTGGCGCGTGGTCTGGGGCATCGGCTGGCGCGTCGGCGCGGTGGTCGCGATTCTCGTCGGCCTCGCGACGCTCTATTTCTACGCGCAGCTGCCGCCGCTCGAGCAGCTGATCGACGCCCGCACGCGCGGTTCGGTCACGATGCTCGACCGTGACGGCAAGGTCTTCGCCTGGCGCGGCGAGACCTTCGGCGGCACGATCACCGCCGACACCGTGTCGCCGCATCTCAAGAACGCGATCGTCGCGACCGAGGACAAGCGGTTCTACCGCCATCTCGGCGTCAGCCCGCGCGGCATCGCCAGCGCGATCCGCATCAACCTCGCGGAGGGGCGGGGGCCGCTCGAGGGCAACGGCGGTTCGACGATCACCCAGCAGGTCGCGAAGCTCCTCTGCCTCGGCGTCGCCTATGACCCGGCGACCTGGAAGTCCGAGAGCGACTACGAGGCCGATTGCCGCCGCGGCAGCCTCGTGCGCAAGATCAAGGAAGTCCCGTATTCGCTGGCGCTCGAGGCCAAGTACGGCAAGGACGATGTCCTCACGCTCTACATCAACCGCGCCTATCTCGGCGCCGGCGCGCGCGGCTTCGAGGCGGCGAGCCAGCGCTATTTCGGCAAGTCGGCGAACGAGGTCAACCCGAGCGAGGCGGCGATGCTCGCCGGTCTTCTGAAGGCGCCCTCCTACTACGCGCCGACCAACGATCTCGGCCGGGCGCAGGAGCGCGCGGCGTTGATCCTCGGGCTAATGCACGACCAGGGCTATATCACCGACACCCAGTATGCCGAGGCCCAGGCCACTCCGGCGCGGCTGTCGCAGGCGGCCGAGGCCCGCGCCGGCGGCTATTTCGCCGACTGGGTGATGGAATCCGGTCCGGGCTTCCTGACCCAGGACACGACCGAGGACGTGATCGTGCGCACCACGCTCGACCAGCGGATGCAGACGGCGGCGGAGGACGCACTGGCCTTTGTCTTCGATACCAAGGTCAAGGAAGGGTCGCAGGCCCAGGCGGCGATCGTGGTGATGTCCGCTGACGGCGCGGTGCGGGCGATGGTCGGCGGGCGCAAGACCAAGGTCAACGGCGCGTTCAACCGGGCGATCCAGGCCAAGCGCCAGGTCGGCTCCACCTTCAAGCCCTTCGTCTATGCCGCGGCACTCGACATGGGCTACACGATGAACTCGATCGTCGAGGACGCGCCGATCACGCTTCACGTCAAGGGCTCGGGCGAGTGGTCGCCCAAGAATTATACGCCGGACTTTCGCGGCCCCATCACGCTGACCGACGCGCTGGCGAACTCGATCAACACCGCGACGGTACGGGTCAGCCAGTGGGTTGGGCTCGAGGCGGTGCGCCAGGTGGCTGAGTATTTCGGGCTCGCCTCCGACCTCGCGGCCGGGCCGGCGGTGGCGCTGGGCGCGTCGGAATCGACGCTTCTGGAGATGACCGGGGCCTATGCCGGGATCCTGAACGGC
This sequence comes from Defluviimonas sp. D31, assembly GCF_033436765.1. Lineage (NCBI taxonomy): Bacteria > Pseudomonadati > Pseudomonadota > Alphaproteobacteria > Rhodobacterales > Paracoccaceae > Albidovulum > Defluviimonas sp. D31. The sequence goes on along the minus strand of NZ_JAWQFN010000014.1, from coordinate 37,951 downwards.
GGATCCTCGGTCAGGCCCTACGGACTGACCGAGCTGCGCATCCAGGGCGACGACACCGCGCTCATGGGCCAGGAGGGCGGCATGGGTGAACGCGTGATCTCGGAGGAGGCGGCGCGCCAGCTGACCTACATGATGACCCAGGTGATCGAGCGCGGCACCGGCGGTCGGGCGCGGCTCCCGGACCGCGACGCTGCCGGAAAGACCGGCACGACGTCGGACTACCGCGACGCGTGGTTTATCGGCTTCACCGCCGACTACGTCGCCGGGGTCTGGATGGGCAACGACGACAACTCGCCGCTCACCGGCGTGACCGGCGGCGGATTGCCGGCCGAGATCTGGCACGAGGTGATGCTGCGCATCCACGAGGGCTTGCCGCCCGGGGCGCTGCCGATGATCCGGCCCGAGCAGCTGCCTCCCCCGGCCTGGTCGGGACAGACGCAGCAGAGCGGCGGGTTTGCCCAGCAGGGCCAGCAACCGCGGCAGGATCCGGTCGAGAATGTCATCAGGGATGTTCTTGGCGCGATTCTCGGCGGCGGCCGGAACTGATCCCGGCCGGCGCCGGGCGGTTCAGCCCGCCCGCGTCAGGTCGGCGGTCAGGGCGCCGATATCGCCCCCGCGGCGGTCGAGCATCGCGCCGATCTCGGTGCGCTCGGCTGCGAGCATGTTCACGCCCTCGATGATGATGTTGAAAAAGCGCTCGCGGCCGGACTTGTCGAAGACGTGCCAGTCGACCCGGAACGGCGCCTGACCGCGCAGATGCGCAACCGTGCGCACCTCGTAGAAGCTCTTCAGCGGCCGCGCGTCCGTGACCTCGATCCTTCCGCCGATGAACTCGCGGAAGCGGCGTCCGTACTTGCGCGCCATGTAGCCCTGGAAGGCCTTGATATAGGCCGACATCTGCGCCTTGCTGGCGCGCCGCCCGGCCGGGCCGAGGGCGCTCTGGGCGATGTAGCGGACATCGGCATGGCGCACGAAGATCGCCTCGAAGGAGCGCAGCATCGCGCTTTCGGACTTGCCGGAGTTGATCACGCCGTTGACCTCGCCCACGACCTGGTCGACCAGCGCCCGTGCCTGGCCGACGGTAAGCGCCCCCGCCGTGCCCGGCAGGCTGGCCAGCGCGAGGCCCGCGGGAAGCGTTGCGAGCAGGTGGCGGCGGGTGATGTCACTGGCCATAGGGATCCTCGTAGGGGTCGATGACGTCGGTTTCGATGCCAAGCTCGAAGCGGCGGTTCTGCAGGTGGATGAGCCGCATCTGCGCGTAGCTGTCCGCGCTTTCATATAGGATCGAGTCGATGGTCTCGCCATAGAGCTGGCGGTCGGCAACCATTCCGCCCACGCGCGCGGCGACGATGTAGTAGGCCTCCGGCGCGCCGACGAGGATGCTGATCGGGTCGACGAAGAGGTCGGCGAACCAGCCGATCGCGTCGCGCTCCGTCGTCGGGCCGGCGATGGGCACGACCAGATAGGCCCCCTCCGGCGCGCCCCAGACATGCAGCGTCTCGCCGAAATCGGTGCTCTCGGCATGGATGCCCATTGCGGTCGCCGGGTCCAGAAGGCCGCCGACGCCGATCGTGGTGTTGATCGCGAACCGCAGCGCGTTCTGCAATGCCGGCCCGGGGCGCACCTGCAGCACGCTGTTCACCGCCGAGCCGGGCATGTCGAGGTTGCTCGCGAAGTTGCTGAGCGAGGTCGCGACCGGCTCCGGCAGGAAGGGCTTCCTGCCGGGCTTGCCGCCGCCGAAGAGCGCCCGGTCCATCGCCAGGTTCTCCTCGTGCACTGCCCGGTTCTGCGCCTCGTGGGGGTCGTTGAACTCCACGCCGGGGGGCGGGGCGGAGCAGGCCGCGAGAAGCCAGGCTGCGGCGAGAACCGGTCCGAGCGACCGGCCGCGGATCGCAATATCAACGGAAGTGTTCGACATCTGCCCCTTACGCCCTCGCTATTGCGACGTTGCGTGACCCAGCCCCGATTCTAGGCTTAGAAGCCACGGCTGCCGGTGGCAAGCCGCAAGCGGCGCAGAAAGGTCCGGGCAGGTGTTTTGCGGTGACCGACCGCCGCGTCCGGGCTTTCGTTCGGCGCGCGCCGCGGGTAACTTCCGCCGAAACTGGAATCGGGAGATTGAGACATGGCCGGAAAGATCGACGCACGCCTGGCAGACCTTGGCATCACCCTGCCGGACGCCCCCGCGCCGGCGGCGAACTATGTGCCTTATGTGCAGACGGGCGACCTCGTCTTCGTCTCGGGCCAAATCAGCCAGGGCCCGGACGGCCTGATCAAGGGCAAGCTTGGCGCCGACATGGCGGTCGCCGACGGGGCCGAGGCCGCGCGGCGCTGCGGGCTCAGCCTTCTGGCGCAGGCCCGCGCCGCGCTCGGTGGCGATCTCGACCGGATCGTGCGGGTGGTCAAGCTCACCGGCTTCGTGAACTCGACGCCGGACTTCACCGACCAGCCGAAGGTGATCAACGGCTGCTCCGACCTCATGGTCGAGGTGCTCGGCGATGCCGGCCGCCACGCCCGCGCCGCGGTCTCGGCGCCGGCGCTGCCGCTCGGCGTCGCGGTCGAGATCGAGGCGATCTTCCAGGTCGCATGATGGCGCCGCAGCCGGTTCCGCTGCCCGCCGCCTTCCTGACCGCCCCCATCGCCCATCGCGGGCTTCACGACCGCAGCGCGGGCCGGCCGGAGAACTCTCCGGCCGCGTTCCGCGCGGCGCTTGCGGCGGGCGTCGGGATCGAGTGCGACATCCAGCCCTCGGCCGACGGCGTGCCGATGGTCTTCCACGACTACGACCTGCGCCGCCTGACCGGGGTGCCGGGCCGGGTCGGCAGCCGCACAGCGGCGGAGCTTGGCGCGCTGAAGCTCCTTGGCGGTGCCGATTGCGTGCCGACGCTTGCCGAGATGCTCGCGCTCGTCGCGGGCCGGGTGCCGCTTCTCATCGAGATCAAGGACCAGGACGGGGCGATGGGGCCCGATGTCGGTCCGCTGGAACGGGCGGTGGCCGAGGCGCTTCGCGACTATGCCGGTCCGGTGGCGCTGATGTCCTTCAACCCCCATTCCGTGGCCGCCCTCGCCGCGGCCGCGCCCGACCGGCCGCGCGGGCTCGTCACCTCCTCCTACACGGCGGCCGACTGGCCGCTTCTGCCCGCCGAAGTGCGCGACCGGCTGCGCGAGATTCCCGATTACGACCGGGTCGGCGCGAGCTTCATCTCGCACGAGGTCGCCGATCTCGGCCGCGACCGCGTGGCCGAGCTGAAGCAGGCGGGCGCGGTGGTGCTGTGCTGGACCGTGCGCTCGCCCGAGGCCGAGGCCAAGGCGCGCCGGGTCGCCGCAAACGTCACCTTCGAGGGCTACGCCGCGCCGGTTCCGGCTTGACGCGGGCGGGGGCGCCTCCCCAAGTCAAGGGGGAGGAACCCGCCCGCCCATGGACCAGAAAGCCGTCGAAATCACCGTCCTCTCCGGCCTCGGCGACATCGCCGCCGCCGATTGGGACGCCTGCGCCTGCCCCGAGGCGGCGGTGGGCCGGCCGCGCGACCCCTTCACCACGCACCGGTTCCTTTCCGCGCTCGAACGCTCGGGTTCGGTCGGAGCCGGGACCGGCTGGCAGCCGCACCACCTTGTCGCCCGCGTCGACGGAGAGGTCATCGCCGCGATGCCGCTCTATGCCAAGAGCCACAGCCAGGGCGAATACATCTTCGACCACGGCTGGGCCGATGCGCTCGAGCGGGCAGGGGGCCGCTACTACCCGAAACTGCAATCGGCGGTCCCCTTCACGCCCGTCACCGGCCGCCGCTACCTCACCCGCCCCGGCTGGGAAGGGGCGGGCCGCGCCGCGCTGACCCAGGCCTTGGTGCAGATCGCCGCCGACAACGCGCTCTCGTCGGCCCATGTCACCTTCTGCACCGCCGAGGAGGCCGAGGCGGGCCGCGCGATGGGGCTCTTGCACCGTGTCACCCAGCAGTTCCATTGGGAGAACCGCGCCTACGCCGATTTCGACGCCTTCCTCGGCCAGCTTTCCTCGCGCAAGCGCAAGGCGATCCGGCGCGAGCGGGCCGGCGCCGCGGCCTTCGGCGGCACCATCCGCCGGCTCAGCGGCGCGGCGATCCACCCCGAGCACTGGGACGCGTTCTGGGCCTTCTACCAGGACACCGGCAGCCGCAAATGGGGCCGCCCCTACCTGACCCGCGCCTTCTTCGACGAGATCCACGAGACGATGCGCGACGACGTCCTCCTGATCCTCGCCGAGCGCGACGGCCGCCCGGTCGCCGGGGCGCTGAACTTCCTCGGGGCCGACACGCTCTACGGCCGCTACTGGGGCGCGCTCGAGGATCACCCGTTCCTGCATTTCGAATGCTGCTACTATCAGGCGATCGACCACGCGATCGCCCAGGGCCTGGCCTGCGTCGAGGCCGGTGCGCAGGGCGAGCACAAGCTCGCGCGCGGCTACCTGCCGGTCGAGACCCACTCGCTGCACTGGATCGCCGAGCCCTCGTTCCGCGCCGCCGTCGCCCGCTACCTCGACGCCGAGCGCCACGCCGTCGGCAGCGAGATTGCGGCCCTCACCGACTACGGCCCCTTCCGCAAACCCCAGAGGGACGGCTGATCAGTTTCGTCCTCCCGAAAATATCCCCGCCGGAGGCATTGAAGTTTCTCGCCCCCGGCGGGAGTATTCCCGGCAAGATTGAAGGGAGTGCCACGCCATGGCCGCCGACCTCGTCCTCTATTCGAACCCGATGTCGCGCGGCCGGATCGCGCGCTGGATGCTGGAGGAGGTGGGCCAGCCCTACGAGGTGCGCTACCTCGATTACGGCGAGGCGATGAAGTCGCCGGAATATCTGGCGATCAACCCGATGGGAAAGGTGCCGGCGCTGGTCCACGGCGACCGGATCGTCACCGAATACGCCGCGATCTGCGCCTATCTCGCCGACGCTTTCCCCGAGGCCGGGCTCGCTCCGAAGGACCGCTCGTCCTACTACCGCTGGCTCTTCTTCGGGGCCGGGCCGTTCGAGGCGGCTGTGATCGCCAAGATCTGCGGCTGGATCGTGCCGGACGAGCAGCGCGGACGGGTCGGCTTCGGCCCGCTCGACACCGCGCTCGACGCGCTCGAACGCGCGGTGACCGATCATCCCTACCTGGCGGGCGACAGCTTCTCCGCCGCCGACGTCGCGACCGGATCGCAGATCGGCTTCGGGATGCACTTCGGCACGATCGAGAAGCGCCCCGCGCTCGAAGCCTACTGGGCGCGGATCAACGCGCGACCGGCCCTCGGACGCGCCAGTGCTGCCGACGACGCGGCGCGAAGCGAGAAGGAATGACATCATGGCAGAGCTTTTGACCGAAACCGAACGCAAGGCCGAACTGCCCGCGCTGGGCGATGCCGGCTGGGGCGCAGTCGAGAGCCGCGACGCGATCCGCAAGATCTGGAAATTCAAAAACTTTTCAGAAGCCTGGGGATTCATGTCGCGGGCCGCGCTTCAGGCCGAGAAGCTCAACCACCACCCGGAATGGTCGAACGTCTACAACGTCGTCGACGTGACGCTGACCACGCATGACTGCGGCGGGCTCTCGGCGCTCGACCTCACGCTCGCGAAGCGGATGGACAAGATCGCCGGCGCTGCGGAGGTGCAGCGCGACCATTCCGAGCCCGTCACATGCCTTTGCGAGATCCACGCCCGCAAGTAGGGCTCAGAGCTTCTCCAGCAGCGCCTCGCCGGTCGAAAGGCTGCATTGGCCGATCGGGTCAAGCTCGAAGGCGGTCACAACCCCGTCCTCCACCACCATCGCGTAGCGGCGCGAGCGGCCGAACATGCCGGCGGCGGGATTGTCGTAGGTGAGCCCCAGCGCGCGGGAGAAGGCGCCGTCGGCATCGGCCAGAAGCGTGATCCCCGCCGCCGTCGCGCCCGTGGTCTCGCCCCAGTAGCGCATCACATGGGCGTCGTTGACCGAAACGCAGATGATCTCCTCGACGCCTCTCGCGCGAAGCGCGGGGGCGCTGCGGATGAAGCCCGGCAGATGCGCCGAATCGCAGGTCGGCGTAAACGCCCCCGGCACCGCGAAGAGCACCACCTTGCGGCCCGCCAGACGCTCCGACAGGCGGACCGTCTCCGGTCCGCCCGCGCCGATCCTGAGAAGCTCTGCCTCCGGCAGGCGCCCGCCCGTGGCGATCACGCTCAGATCTCTGCCAGCAGGTGTTCGCCGGTCGAGATGTCGCAGACCCCCGGCTTGTCGACCCTCGCGGCGGTGATCACCCCGTCGTCGAGCACCAGCGCATAGCGGTTCGAGCGCCCGATCAGGCCGAGATGCGGTGCGGTGAACTCCATGCCGAGCGTCTTGGTGAAGCTGCCGTCGGCATCGCCCAGAAAGCTGATCCCCGCCGCCGTGGCACCGGTCGATTCGCCCCAGGCCTTGAGCACGAAGGGATCGTTGACGGCGATGCAGATGATCTCGTCCACGCCCTTCGCCCGGAAGGCGTCGGCGGTCTTGACGAAGCTCGGGATGTGAATGCCGGTGCAGGGGCCGGTATAAGCGCCGGGCAGTCCAAAAACCACGACTTTTCGGCCCTTCAGCCGCTCGGAAAGCTTAACCTCCCGCGGCCCCTCCGTGCCCATTTCCACGAATGTCGCCTCCGGCAGCCGGTCGCCCTTGGAAAGTGCCATTCTCTCATCCTCTCGCGTTGCGTTTTCCCGAACCCACGATATAGGCTCCCCGCGACCGGCGACCAGAGGGAGAATGGGCATGGGCGGGATCGTTATCATCGGCGCGGGCCAGGCCGGCGCCTCTCTGGCAGCAAAGCTGCGCGCCCTTGGCTATGACGGGGACGTCACGATGATCGGCGAGGAGCCGGCGCCGCCCTACCAGCGCCCGCCGCTGTCGAAGGGCTATCTCCTTGGCGACATGGAGCTGGAGCGGCTCTATCTCCGCGCGCCCGCCTTCTGGGAGGAGCACCGCATCACGCTGAAGCTCGGCGCGGCGGTGACCGCGATCGACCGCACCGCGAAGACGGTGCGGGTGAACGGCGAAACGATCTCCTACGACCAGCTCGCGCTGACCACCGGCTCGCGCCCAAGGCGGCTGCCGGCGTCGGTGGGCGGCGATCTGAAGGGCGTCTACACCGTCCGCACGCTCGCCGATGTCGACGCGATGGCCCCGGAATTCGAGGCCGGGCGCAAGCTCCTCATCGTCGGCGGCGGCTATATCGGGCTCGAGGCGGCGGCGGTGGGCGCCAAGCTGGGGCTTTCCGTCACGCTGATCGAGATGGCGCCGCGCATCCTCCAGCGCGTGGCCGCGCCCGAGACCTCGGACTATTTCCGCAAGACCCATGCCGACCACGGCGTGACGATCCTCGAGAACACCGGTCTCGACCGGCTGACGGGCGAGGGGCGGGTGTCCGGCGCGGTCCTCTCCGATGGCCGCGAGATCGCCGTCGACTTCGTCATCGTCGGCGTCGGCATCACGCCGCTCACGATCCTCGCCGAGGAGGCGGGGCTGGAGATCGACAACGGCATCCGCACCGACGAATTCGGCCGCACCTCCGATCCGGCGATCTGGGCGGCGGGCGACTGTGCCTCGTTCCCGCACCAGGGCGGGCGGATCCGGCTCGAAAGCGTCGGCAACGCCATCGACCAGGCCGAGATCGTGGCCGAGAACATGCTCGGCGCCGAAAAGCCCTATGCGGCCAAGCCGTGGTTCTGGTCCGATCAGTACGACGTCAAGCTTCAGATCGCCGGGCTCAATACCGGCTACGACCGGATCGTGACCCGGGGCGAGGGCGCCTCGGTCAGCTTCTGGTACTACAAGGGCGACAAGCTCCTCGCCATCGACTCGATGAACGACGCCCGCGCCTACATGATCGGAAAACGCCTGATCGAGGCGGGGAAGTCGCCCGATCCGGCGGTGATCGCGGACCCCGCTTCCGATCTCAAGGCGCTCCTGAAGTAGATGCGGATCATCGGCGGAGCGCGGCGCGGGCTGAAGCTCGCCGAGGTCGGCGCGGGCGATGCGGCGGCGCATCTCCGGCCGACCTCGGACCGGGTCCGCGAGGCGATCTTCAACCTCCTGATCAACGGTCCCTACGGCAATCCGGTCGAGGGCGCGCGGGTGCTAGACCTCTTCGCCGGGACCGGCGCGCTCGGGCTCGAGGCGCTCTCTCGCGGCGCGGCGCGGGCGGCTTTCGTCGATGAGGGCACAGCGGCGCGGGCGCTTTTGCGGCAGAACATCGAGAAGATGCAGGCGATGGGCGTCACCGATGTCTGGCGCCGCGACGCGACCCGGATGGGGCCGAACCGGGGGGCGGGCTACGACCTCGTGTTTCTTGACCCCCCCTATGGCAAGGGCATGGGCGAGGCGGCGCTCGCCTCCTGCATCGAGGGCGGCTGGCTCGCGCCCGGCGCGATCGTCGTATGGGAGGAGAGCGCCGCACCGGTCCCGCCCGAAGGGGTCGAGGTCCTTGACCAGCGCCGCTACGGTGACACCCTGATCACGATCCTCCGCACCCCGGCCTGACGCCGGGGAGAAGCGTCGCAAACAGGCGGCCAATTCCGAAATATTTCCGCTATGGCGCAGAATGCGGCCTTTGGCCGCCGTTCGAGCGAACGGATTCGGAAAACCTGAAAGGGCGCGTGCGATGGCCGATTCAATCAGCAAGGTGATCACGCTGCGCGGTCTGGAGGTTTTCGACGAACTCGCGCGCACGGGGTCGCTGCAGGAGACCGCCCGCAAGCTCGGCCTCAGCCCGCCGGCGGCCTCGCAGCAGCTGAGAAACCTCGAAGCCGCGCTGGGCGTCGATCTCGTCGATCACGGCCGCCGCCCGCTGGAGCCGACACGGGCGGGGCGCGCCTACCTCTCGCACGCCCGTGCCGCGCTCGCGCATCTGCGGCAGGGCGCGGCGGAGCTGTCGCTGATGGATCTCAGGCGGCTCCGCAGCCTCAGGCTCGGCATCATCGACGATTTCGACGGCGAGGTGACGCCGAAGCTCGCGGTCGCGCTCGCGGCGATGCTGACACCTTGCGATCTTTCGCTGCGGACCGCCCTGAGCCACACTATCCTCGCCGATGTCGCCGAGCGGCGGATCGACCTCGGTGTGGCGGCGCGCGCCCACGACCTGCCCGAGGGCGTGGTGGAGACGCCGCTCCTGCGCGACCCCTTCGTTCTCGCGGTTCCGCACGGCCGCCTTCCGGGACCGCCCGACTCGATCGCGGCGCTCGGGTCTCTGCCGTTCCTGCGCTACGAGAAGAGTCAGATCATCGGCCGGCAGATCGCCACCCATCTCGCGCGGTTGAAGCTGGCGCCGCAGGGGCGGATCGAGCTTGACAGCAACCAGGCGCTGTTCGGGCTCGTTGCGAATGGCGCGGGCTGGGCGATCACCACGCCGCTCGGCTATCTCCGGGCGCGGCGCTTCCACGGCCAGGTCGATCTCTATCCGCTGCCCTTCGCCGGATTTTCACGGGTGATCTCGCTCTTTCACAAGTCCGACTGGACCGACGAGGTCTCCGGCGTCATCGGCGGCACGCTGCGCGGCATCCTGCGCCGGCAGGTGGTGGAGCCGGGCGTGTCGGCGCTGCCCTGGCTCGAAGGCGGGCTCGCGCTCCTGCCGACCGAACCGGCGCCGGACTGATCGGGCAGAGCGGGAGTTTCGGTTTCCCCGACCCGCCGAAACCGTTTTTCGAAATCGGGCCGCGCCGGATTGACCGGAGGCCGGGGTTCCGCGCTCATGCTCCAAAGACTGCAATCGGAGGCGCGCCATGAAGACCCAGACCCGTGTCGTCGTGATCGGCGGCGGCATCGCCGGATGCTCGACGCTTTATCATCTGACGCAGGAGGGCTGGACCGATGTCGTCCTCGTCGAGCGCAACGAGCTGACCTCGGGCACGACCTGGCATTCGGCCGCACAGGTGACGAACTTCGGCATGACCCAGACGATGGTCGGGCTGAAAAGCCACTCGATCCGGCTCTACAAGGAACTGGCCGAGGATCCGGAGTACCCCATCAACTACCACCATGCCGACGGCGGCATCCGACTGGCCAATACCGAGCGGGTGATGGAGGGCTATCGCCATTTCGCGAGCATGGCCAAGGGCATGGGCGTCGATTTTGAAGTGATCGACGGCGAAGAATGCGCCCGCCGACATCCGCTGATCTCGACCGACAACCTCATCGGCGGGCTCTGGGACCCCTTGGACGGCGACATCGACCCCGCCCAGCTTTGCCAGGCGCTCGCGCGCCGTGCGCGCAAGGCCGGTGCCGAGGTCTACCGCAACACCCCCGTCATCGGGCTCACGCAGCATCAGGACGACAGTTGGACCGTGCACACCACTCACGGGGACATTGCTTGCGAGATCGTCGTGAATGCCTGCGGCTACCGCGTCAACGAGGTCGGCGCGATGATGGGGGTGCACCACCCGGTCGCCTCGATGGAGCACCAGTACTTCCTGACCGAGGAGATCCCGGCGATCCGCGAGGCGGGCCACCGGATGCCGCTCCTGCGCTGCCCGATCAGCGACTACTACTGCCGGCAGGAGAAGTTCGGGCTCCTGGTCGGGTTCTACGAACAGGGCTGCAAGACCTGGGGCATGGACGGAATCGACCCGAACTTCGTCAACGCGCTCTGCCCCGATGACCTCGATCGCGTGACCGACGTGCTGGAAGGCGCCTTCGCGCGGATGCCCGCGCTGACCGAGGTCGGCATCCACACCGTCGTCAACGGCCCGATCACCTACACGATCGACGGCGCGCCGCTGGTCGGCCCGATCCCCGGCAAGCGCAACGCCTTCTGCATCATCGGGCTCCGCGCCGGGCTTGGCGAGGGCGGCGGCCACGGCTGGCTTCTGGCGCAGCAGATCGTCCACGGCGAGGCCTGCTACGACACCTGGGTCATCGACCCGCGCCGCTTCACCGGGCACGCCAACGTGGAGCTGACCGCGCTGAAGGCGGTGGAGGACTACCAGAACGAGTTCCGCTTCCACTTCCCGCACGAACACCGCCCCGCCGGGCGGCCGATGAAGACCACGCCGCTCACCCCGATCCTCGCCGCCGAGGGCGCCGAGTTCGGAACCGTGAACGGCTGGGAGCGGGTGGCCTACATCAAGCCCGCGCCCGACTTCCACGAGACCCATTCGTTCCGCTTCACCGAGGCCTTCGACGTCGTTGCCGCCGAGGTCAAGGCCGTGCAGGAAGGCGTGGGCCTCACCGAGGTCAACGGCTTCAACCGGATCGAGATCACCGGTCCGGGTGCGCGCGACTGGCTCGACCGGATGGTCTGCGGGCGGATTCCGCGCAACGAGGGCAAGGTCGGGCTCGGGTATCTCCTGAACCACCACGGCATGGTCAAGGCCGAGGCGACGCTCGCCAATCTCGACGAGGGTACGATCTGGTACGGCTCGGCCGCCGCGTCGGTATATCACGACATGGACTGGCTCACGGCGCATCTGCCGAAGGACGGCAGCGTGAGGCTCCGCTCGCTCACCAATGACTGGACGATCCTCGTCCTCGCCGGGCCAAGGGCGCGCGACGTGCTTCAGGCCGCCTCGCGCGGCGACTGGTCGGCGGCGGCGTTCCCCTGGCTTTCGACCCGCCGCGCCTTCGTCGGCATCGCGCCGGCCGTCGTCATGTCGGTCAGCTTCTCGGGCGAGCTTGCCTACGAGATCCACGTCCCCAATGCCTCGCTCTATGCCGCGTATCTCGCGCTGCGGCGCGCGGGCGAGGCGCACGGGCTGAGGCTCTTCGGCTCCTACGCGGTGGAATCGATGCGGCTTGAAAAGGGCTACCTGCACTGGAAGGCCGACCTCGTGACCGAATTCACCCCGTTCGAGACCGGCCTCGACCGTTTCGTGGCGATGGGGAAGCCGGATTTCACCGGCAAGCCGGCGCTGGAGCGGATGGTCGCGGCCGGTGCGCGGCGGGCCTTCGTGAGCCTCGTGCTCGACTGCACCCACGCGCCCGCGCATGGCGGGGACAGCATCATCCACGAGGGCCGCGTCGTCGGCACCGTCACCTCGGCGGGGTGGGGGCATCGCATCGGCAGGAACATCGCCATGGGCTTCGTCGAGCCGGGCTTCGCCGCGCCCGGAACCCGGCTCTCGGTCGAGGTGATCGGCGCGCCGGTCGCGGCCGAGGTGGTGGAGGGCTGCCTCTACGATCCCGAAAACGTCCGCGTCCGTGCCTGATCCGCTTCGCACGGAAATACTCATCGCGCCGGGGTTCGTTCCGACCGAACTGGCCGCGGCGCTCGACTGCCTGCGCATCGCGAACCGCGTTTCAGGGCGCGAGCATTTCAAGTGGGCGATCGTCTCCGCCAATGGGAAAAGCAGCGTCACGTCGCTTGGAGGCATGGAGGTGACGGCGGTCCCGGTCGCGAAAGCGGCGACCTCGCCCGACCTTCTGATCATTCCGGGCGGAAGCGGAATTTCCGATTGCCTGCGGGACGTTCTGCCGCGACTGCACCGGGTGAACCATCGCGGCGGCTGCGCGCTCGCGATGTCGGATGCCGCGCGGGCACTGCTGGTCGCCGGAATGACCGAGCGCGCGGCCGTTCATTGGGAAACACGCGCCGTTCTGGAAGAAGAAGGCCTTGCCCCGAACTGCGTGCCGGTCATCTTCCTCCGAGAGGGCAAGCTTGTCACCAGCGCGGGCATGGCGTCGGCCTATGACGCGCTGATCACCCTGATCGCGGAGTTCTGTTCGCCACAGGTCGCCGGAACCGTGGCGCGGATTTTGCTGCTCGAACGCTTTCGGATCGGAAGCGCCGAACAGCCTCAAGGTGTCAGCAACATGCCCAACCTGCCGGACGGGCCGCTGCGGGCCGCGCTGGCGCTCATGGAGATGAACACCGAAGAGCCGATCTCGACCCATACGATCGCGCGCAGCATCAAGGTCTCGACCCGGCAGATGGAGCGCCTGTTCGCCCGGTACCTCGGAACATCGCCCAACAAGTACTATCGCCAGATCCGGCTTCACAAGGCGCGCATCCTGATCGAAGGGAGCAAGCTCTCGCTAAGTCAGGTCGCCCTGGCCTGCGGCTTCGAGTCCCATTCGCATTTCTCGCGCGTCTTCAAGAACCGCTATGGCGTCACCCCCTTCGACGTGCGTTCGCGACTTCTGCACCAGTAACGACCCGCTATGCCTCCGTCCGGGTCAGGACCAGATCGGACAGCGCGGCGAAGCCGTCCGCGTCCAGCGTGTCGAACCTGCTCGCCAGCCGTTCCAGCTCCGCGGCGCGCTCGGCACCGAGGACCGGATCGGCGAAGCCGTGGAACTTGGCGCGGATCTCGTCGTCGCCGAGCGGCTGGTCGGTGTCGCCGCGCGGCGTGCGCGGCGGCGCCTCGAAGCGGCGGCCGTCGGTGGTGATCAGCGTGACCGCCGCCCAGCGCTGGGCGACGCTCCGGGCGGTCAGTTCGGGATCGTCGATGAGCGTGGTGGCGCGGCTGATCCGCAGGATCTCGGGGTCGCGCAGCGTCTCCTCGGTCAGCTCCCCGACGCCGATCCGGCCACGCACGATCATCGCCGCGACCGGGAAGGCGATCGCGTAGCTGAACTCGTCGAGCGATTTCGGTTCGTGCCCGGCAAGGCGGGTCGCGTAGTGGAAGGTGCGGATCTCCACGCCCGCGATCCGGTCGTGGGTGAGGCCGTTCTCGCGCATCAGGTCGCGCGCGGCGTCGATCGAGGGATGCGCCCAGCGGCAGCAGGGATAGGCCTTGTAATGGGTGTGATCGAGCGTCAGCCAGCGTTCCCCGAGCCCTTGCCAGAAGGGCGCCGCCGCCGCGCCCTCGCAGGTCAGGGCCGGGGCGCCGGTGAAGCCCTCGCGCGCGAGATAGGCGGCGGTGACGCCCGAGGGCGCACCCCAGCCGACGCCGTCGCGGACCATGGTCGGGAAATCGATGCAGCGCATCATCTGGCTGCGCGGCCCGTGGTATTCGCCGATCCCGGCGGCGTGGCGGATCTGCTCGCGGTCGCAGCCGAGCATCCGCGCCACCGCAGCGGCGACGCCGACCGCCGTCCAGGCGCCCGAGGTGTGATAATCGGGGCAGGTCGCGTGCTGGACCTGACCGGCGCGGTAGCTGATCTCGTAGGCGAGCGCGAGCCAGAGCGCGAAGTCGCGCCCGGTGATCGCGCGTCCCCGGCCGCGCTCGGCATCGGCGACGGCGAGGAGGGCGGGGAAGATCGCCGATCCGGCATGGCCCTTGTTGGGCGTGGTGCCGTCATGGGCGTCGATGCTGTCGACCAAGAACGCCCCGGCCATCGCCGCCCCGGCCGGGCTCACCTCGCGTCCGTCCATCAGCATCCGCGCCGCCCCGGCCTCGCCCGGCCCGAAGAGCGCGAGCGCACCCTTGCGGGCGATCTGCGACAGCCCGGTCGTCGAGCCGATCGCAGCCACGCCCATCGTGTCGAGAAAGCTGCGCCTGAGAAGCGCGAGAAGCGCCTCGGGCAGATCGTCGGTGCCGAGCGCGGCAGCGAACCCGGCCATATCCACAGTCATCGCGAACTCCCATCGTCTCGCCCGTCCGGCGGGCGGCGCCCCGTCGCGGACATCAAGCATCGTGGTGCTATCGGGCGCAATCGCGATTTCCGCGCGGCGGTCGCAGAAGGGATCAAATTCGCAGGCCCGCGGGGTCGATACGCATGTGTCGCCTCCACGGGACAGGTCCGCGCACCGGATCAAGCCCCGATCGCGAGCCTCAGAACGCGGCCACGCGGCTCAGGAACCAGAATGCGGAGGTTCCCCCTATCGCGTAGCTCATGATCCTCATCCCGTATCCGGTCCGGCTGAGCGCAAGCTCCGCGAGACGGGGCAGGGTGCGTCTGGCGGCAAAGGCCGCAACCATCACCACCGCGATGAACATGAGCTGTCCGATCTCGACGCCGACATTGAAGGAAAACAGCGCGAGCGGAATTTCCCGTTGCGGCAGGCCGATCTCCTGCAGCGCGCCCGCAAAGCCAAGGCCGTGCAGCAATCCGAAACCAAACGAAACCGCCCAGGGGTAGCGGTGCGACAGCCGTGTCTCGGGGGCATCGGAGCGCAGAAGCTCGCTGGCCAGAAACATGATCGACAGCGCGATTACCGCCTCGACCGGCGGCGCCGGAAGGGTGATCCATCCCAGCGTCGCGGATGCGAGGGTGAGGGAATGCGCCGCGGTGAATGCCGTGATCGCCCCGATGAGCGGACCCGGCGACCGGATCAGCAGAAGCAGCGCGAAAACGAACAGAAGGTGATCCGCGCCGGCGAGAATATGCTCTACTCCAAGCGCCGTATAGGTGGCGAAGACGCCCAGCTTGCCCTGCGGCGCCGGCACGGTGAAAGCGGTTGATGCTGGCGTCAGGCGCTGGCTCTCCGCCACGCCCGTCGAAAGCTCGTAGCGGACCAGGACGTCGGTTGCGGTATTCTCGAGCCCTTCGATGGCGATCGCGCCGCCCTGAAGACCGCCGGGGCAATCGGCGTTCCAGGAGCCGATGAATGCCCGCCCGTCGAACTTCAGGTTGGGCGCACGGCGCTGGGTACAGTTCTCCGGCAGGACGGCATCGATCGGCATCGGTTTGCCATTGACGCTCGGCACCTTCCAGAAGGCCCGCCAGCTCTCGGCGCCGACCAGGCGAAGCTCCAGAAAGCCGGGGTCGAGCGCATGGGAAAGCGCAGGCGCCGCCCAGAGCGCGAGCGCCAGAAAAAGCGAGACGAGCGAAGCGAGCCTCATTGTTCGACCGGCTCCGGCATGCGGACCTCGTAACCGGCCAGATACGCCTGGTACTGGCTTTCACGCAGGGCTTCGGCTTGATCGTGCCGCCAGGATTGCTCGACCTGCTCGCGGATATCCGCAAGTTCCAGAGGAGCCGGGCGCTGCATCTCGTCGACGCGGACAAGATGATATCCGTAAGCGGACGGGATCGGCCCGGTCCAGACCCCGGCCGGGGTGGCGCTGAGCCGCGCAAAGAACTCGGTGCCGAACGTGCCGTCCACGGCCGCCTCCTGCGCGTTTTCCATCGCCGGCGGCAACAGCGATGACCGGCCGAGGGACATCGGGTCCGCGCCGCCCTCCAGACGTGCCCTGATCTCGTCGGGATCGTCGCCCTCCGAGAGCATGACCTGTCGAAAGCTCACCTGCGCCGGCCGGGTGAACTGCGACTTGTTTTCCGCGTAGTAAGCCTCAAGCGTCGCGTCATCGACCTCGAGGCTGTCGGCGACGCTGGCGGTCAGAAACTCCATCTTCAGCCGAAGCCTCTGGCGGATGACCGCATCGTCCTGGTCAAGACCAAGCGCGAGCGCTTCGCGGTAATAGACCTCGTCGCGTACATACCCGTCGATCAGCCCCGCAAGCTCATCCTTCGTCGGCTCGCGGTTCCACGTTCCCTTGAACTGGTTGGAAAGGCGGTCCAGATCGCGGGTGCTGATTTCAATGACATCTGGAGAGTCGGGTATCGGATCCGTATTGGTCTGGTCGTAAAACCAGAACAACAGCGCACCAATCAGAGTGAAGTGCAGCAGGGGCTCGTTGATGGCGCGTATCATCCATCTATTTGGTTTGTATGCGTTTTCCAGAGATCTGCCCGGTTCAGAAGTTCCATACATAACGCGATCGCCGTCAATGACATGGGGGAAGCGTAAAGAGATCACTATCTCGGGACAAGGAGCTTGACCGTGAAGTTCAGCGTATCTTTCGGCGCAACGCTCTTGTCATAGAAATTGTGCTCGTAACTCAGAGAAAACTGCACCGGCGTCTTATCGAACCTATGCAGCTTCTTGACGGCGACGCCCAAGGGAAGGCTGATGAATTCGTTGCGGTCCCAATCGTAGGTGATGGTCATTTCAGACGTGCCAATGCTCCAGCCATTGTCGAGGGAGGCGTTGAGGATCGGCTGAATGATGGAAATATTGACGTCCGGAAAACTGCTCTTTCCAGCCACCGTGAAGATGTTCTGGTTGAACAGGCCCAGGCTTCCCCAAGGCTGCTGCGCAACGAATCCGGCCGCAGGGCCAAGCCCCCATTTCTCCGTGCTCAGGCCCGAGGCACCGGTGGGCAAAAGCGCAACGGCGCCGACCCCGAAGCGTCCCCAGCTGCGATCGAAGGTCGCCAGGTTGAAGATCGTGATGTCGCTCAAGCCACTGGCGCCGCTCGGGCTGTCGGAAATGTAGGGAACGGTGATGCGGAAAATGTTGTTCAGGTCACCCAACCTGAACGGGTAGGCCATGCGGAACTGAAGCGTGTTCCCGTCGGCCGTGCTGTTATGGTAGCTCGGCGTGTAGATATCCGAAAACTGGTAGGCCGTGATGGACGCCGTCGGGTCATTAGCGGCGCTCTCAAGGGATTGGCCCTGTTCCTGGGCGAAGGCACCGCCCGGCGCGGCCAGGGCAATCGAAAGGCATCCTGCCAGGTAGTGCTTGCGAAGGTTCATTCCACCATCCCTTTCACCCGGGGTGCTGCTCACGTTCCGTCAAAAGACAAAGCCGACATTCATCCAGTACACATCGCTCTCGAACCGGCGTTTCGCATCGAATTCGTGCGTGTAGTGAAATTCCATCGTGGCCTTCTGGCCGGAAAACTCTCCCGAATAGGTCACGATGGGGCCGATACCATAGACCTGTGCCCTGAGGCTGCTGGCGCCGAGTGCCTGCCTGATCCTTTCCGCCCCCACTCCGCCGTCGTCGCCGATCTGGTGATAGGCATATCCCGAGGCCCCGAGGGCGAGGCCCGACGGCAGGTGTTGCAGCGCCGCCAATTCGAGCGCGAACTGCGGCGCGGAGTGGTAGTCCGTCGCGTCGTTCGGCTCGCTGAACAGCAGGCTTGCCGCGCCGGAAAGCTCGCGGCCGTTTTCGGTGTTCAGGTAGGTGCCGGCGATGAACGGCTGGATCGCCCACACGTTCTTGCCGATGCTCAGCACGTCGGCCTGTCTGGTCGCCGGGTTGATGGTCGCCGGATCGTACTGGCCGACCGGCGCATAGACCGTCGCCCCGGTGTTCCAGTGCCGCATGCCGTCATGCCAGCCGACCATGCCGGTGACCGAGATATCCCCCATGGCCGTTCGCTCGTCCTGCAGGCTGCCCGCGACGGCCGGGGTCGTCAGATCGATATCGGCATTCGCATAGGGAATGTTCAGGTTGATGGCCGGCGTGCCGCCCCAGAGGCTCGCGTCGAAAACATGGGTGTAGCTGAACTTGAAGAGGTTGGTCCTGACCTTTGCGCTGCCCACCGCGAGGCCGCCGATGGAGACATTCTCCACGCTGCCCTCGAAATAGATGAAATCGCTCGACACATAGTTTCCGGGAGGGGGGACGACGCCCGCCAGCGTGTCCCGGCTTCCGAGAAAGTAGGCACCGGTGCCGCCCTCGACCGCGAAGGCGGCGGGGGCGGAGAAAGCTGCTCCGAGAGCCAGCGCCGCCGTGCCGGCCAACCAGGAAAATCGCGTCGATTTCATGCTCCGGTCCTTTCGTCAGCCCTTCGGGCCGTACCAGATGGGGGAGCTGTACGCCCGCTCCTGGATCTTCAGCGGAATGTTTTCCGGCAGATCGAGGTTGAACTTCACCGCGTCGTAAGCCGTCCAGCGCGGCGTCGGGATCTCGATGACGCGGGCGTAGTAGAAGGCCCTGAGCGCGGGGTCGAAATCGGGATCGGTCCAGACCGCGCCGAGCTCGGACGCGCCGATCGTGTTGGTCCAGCTCGGGATCGTCAGGTCGACGGTGTCGCCGACCGGCGGCAGCTTGCCGTCGGCGCCGGCTGTGCGCCCGTCCGACCAGGCGACGTCATAGACCTTCTCGCGCGGATTGCCGTCCGCGTCGATCCAGCCCTTGACGATCTGCACGCGGTCGAGGTTCGCGCCCATCGGGTCGCGGAGCGCGTAGACGAGGAAGCTCGGCGCCGTCGCGCCTTCGGGTGCGGCGGTGAGGTCCGATCCCATCGGGACGCCCTTGCCGTACCCGATGAGCGCGAGGTCGCGGCGATGGACGTCGTTCGGCTCGAAGTCCCAGCCGCCGAAGAAGCGCAGCCGCAACCGCGAGCCGGTCGTGGCATAGGTCTCGCGCCGTTCCATCGCATCGAAGATCGCCTCGCGGGTGTTCTCGGTCGCCCAGACGGCGGACAGGCCCGAGGCGGAGTAGACCCAGGACTCGTAGGCGACCTCGCCGTCGGCGAATTTCTTGCCGACGTGGGTCGCGCGGTGCGGATTCGGCTCGTAGGCCGTGAACTTGCCGAAGAAGTTGTCCTCGTCGACCGTGGTGATGCCGGTATGGGTGTCGGACGCCCCGACAAGTCCGAACTTGTAGGGATTGGCGCCAAGGCTGTTTTGCAGCATCAGGCCGCGCTGGAGGCCGGAGCGGACGTATTCGCCCGGCAGCATTTCCGGCGTCTTGCGCTCGCTGACATCGAGATTGCCCCAGTCCCAGGTCTCGAAATCGGCGAACTCGTCGTCGGGCGAGAGCATCGGATGCGCCTCGCCGTCGCCCTTGTATTGCGTCGCTTCGTAGAGCCGTTCCCACTTCTGCCGCGTCGCGGCGTAGTCGGTGTCGAACGCGGCGCCGTTCTCGAAATCGTCCTGCAGCGCGAACATCATGCCGTTCGAGAGGTTGCCGTTGTGCGGGATCGCGAGAACGTCGCCGCCGGTCTGATCCTCGTAGTTCTGCAGCCATTTCCACAGGTCGCGCGGGTTCGGCGAGCCGATGGGGGGCGTCGTGGTATAGGGCTCGATCCGGCCGGCCTTGTCGGCGCCGTCGCGGAAGATGACGTTGCGGTGCAGGTTGTTGCCCTTGACGAGCGAGGTCCATTCGAAGGCGATGAAGGTGGTGAAATGCCCGGGGTCGTTGAACTCCTCCGTCACCTTGACGATGTCATCCCAGGTGCGTTTGTAGGCGGGATTGCCCGGCTGGTAGTTCAGCGCCTCGGGCACCTTGCCCTGGGCAAAGGTTGCAACCAGTTTCTGTGCCGCCCGCATCGCCGCTTCGCCGCCCGCGTTGAAGTCGCGGTTGAATTCCTTGCCGAGCGGGTCGGCCATCACGTTCGGAGCGCCATTCAGAATGTCCGTGATTAGCCCCATGCCGTCGGAATGATCGGTGATCATGTAGAAATCCAGCGGCCGGGAGAGCTTCACCGGCTGGCCGGTGTTCGAGACCACCTGCTCGCCCCGCGCAAAACGATAGGCGTCCCGCGGCATCAGCCGCGTGCCGCCGCCGCCCGCATCGCCCGAGATCCCGGTATGGACATGGGTGTCGCCGAAATAGACCTCGGCCGGAAAGCCCCGGTCGGCGTAGGGCGAGTAGGGCCGGCCCTTCATCACGGATTCAAGGCCGGTCATGTCGTCGTAGTCCTGCGCGTGAACGGCGGGCGCAATGACTGCCGCGATGATCGCGGCCCCGGAACGAAGTGAGGGTTTGCTCGGCATATGCACATCTCCTTGAAAAGGATACTGGAATGTTCGAGTTCTTATCCGCCCGGTGAATACCAGATCGGCGAAGTATAGGCGCGTTCTTGATGCTTGCGCAGGGCTTCTGGCGGTGCGTCACCCTTGCCGAAGAACGCTTCGTCGTACGCGATCCACGTCGGGGTCGGGATCTCGAGCACGCGCACATAATAAAACGCCGCCTGCGTCGGATCGAATTCGGGATCCATCCAATACGCACCGATCAGAGCCTCGCCGATCGTGTTGGTGTAGGCGGCATTTTCCACGTCGACCGTGTCGCCGACGGGGCTCTCGCACCGGCCCTCGACGACAGACCGGTTCGCACAGGCGATGTCGAACACTTTTTCCTGCGCGCCCCCGCTGGCGTCGAGCCAACCCTTAACGATCTGGACACGATCTATGTTGGCGCCGTCCGGGTCTCGCAGGACCCTCACCATCAACCGCGGCGCAGCGCCCTCGGGCGCCGCAGCGAGATCACCACCCATCGGCACGCCGTTCTGATAGCCCAGCCGCGTGAAATCCGGGCGCTGCACGTCGTCGGGCGCGAAATCCCAACCCGCAAAGACCCGGACCCGCATCCGCGTGCCGGTTGTGGCATAGACCTCCTTGCGTGCCATCGCGTCCCAGATGGCTTCCCGCGTGTTCTCCTGCGCCCAGACGGCGGCCAGCCCTGACGCGAGCGACTCCCAATGATAGACATTGAGCGATCCGTCCCCGTCGGGCCGCAGGTCCTGACTGACGAGATCGAGATACCGACCCTCGGTGCCCGGCTCGGTTCCCGAGAACTTGCCAAAGAAGTTGTCCTCGCCGGTGGTCGAGAGCGACGTGTGGCTGTCAGTAGAGCCTACGACCCCAAACTTGAAAGGGTTTTCACCGAGCTTGGCCGCCTGCTCGAGGCCGATTTTCAGGGCGCTGCGCATATATTCGTGCTGGAGCATACCGGGCTCTTTCGGGTTGAAGCCGAAGTCGCCCTTGTCCCAACGGTAGTAGTCCGCAAACTCGTCATTGGGGGACAGGAATGGATGCGTCTCTCCGTCACCCTTGATCTGGGTAACCTCGTAGATCGGCTCCCATTTCATGCGCCGCCGTGCGTAGTCGGCATCGATGGGTTCGCCATTCATTCGCTCGACCGAGAACATCAGGCCCTGGCTGAGGTTGCCATTGTGCGGGAGTGCCAGCGCCCTGCCGCCCGTCGTTTCCTCGTACATCGCCATGTAGTCCCACAAACCCTCGGGGTCGAGCGTCGTGAAGGCGCTGAGTGGCACCACCTGACGCGCCTCGTCCGCACCGTCGCGGAAGATGACGTTGCGGTGCATGTTGCGCAGCTGCGGCGTGGAACTCCATTCGAAGCCGTGAAAGGCGGTGAAGACCCCGGGTTGATTGTGGCGGTCGACAGCATCGATGATGCGGTTCCACATCTGTGCCTGCAGCCGGGGATTGGGGAGCGTATCGACCATCGTGATGGCCGACTGCTTCCAGATCTGGTAGGCATCCCATCCCTTCCCGGACGAGACAAGGTCGTAATACTTCTTGCCCTGCGGATCGCGCAGCAGTTCGGGGTTGGCCTCCTCGATCATCGGTGCGAGGCCGAGATTCTCGGCGTGATCCGCGACCACCAGGAAATCGAGCGGCCGCTGCAGCCGGCCGCGAACGCCCGTCGACGACACGACCTCTTCGCCCTTGGCGAAGCGAAGGGCAGCATCCGGGTCGAGCCGGTTGCCGACCATTCCCGCGTCAGTCGAGTAGCTGGTGTGCAGGTGCGTGTCGCCGAAGAACACCTGGTCAGGATAGCTTTGGTAAAGGTACGGGGAGTATTCACGGTGTCCGATTTGGATGTCCGCTTCCTGCGCGGAAAGATCCTGCGCCATAGCGGATCCAGCGACCGCGCAGTGCGTAGAAAACAGCAGCAGAGCAATCTCGCGAAGATGTTCTTTCATGTCTGTCTCCAAAAGCAAATCTGCAAATGCGAGCGGTCAGCCCGGCGTGTACCAGATCGGCGAGGTCCAGGCGCGCTCCTGAAGCGTCGCCGGAACCGTATCGAGAAGCGGCAGGCCGTGGCGCACCGCGTCGTAGGTGGTCCAGCGCGGCGTCGGTATCTCGATCACCCGAAGGTAGTAGACGGCCGCCTTGGCCGCGTCGAAGTCGTCGTCGGTCCAGTGACCGATCAGTTCCGCCGCGCCGATCTCGTTGGTATAGGTCGCCGTCGCCGTGTCGACGGTGTTGCCGACCGCGGGCAGCTTGCCGTCCGCGCCGGGCTGCCGGTCGCCGGACCAGACGACGTCGATCACCCTGTCCTGCGGCTCGCCATTCTCGTCGACCCAGCCCTTGACGATCTGGATCCGGTCGAGATTGGCCCCTTCGGGATCCTTCATCGCATGGACGTTGAAGCTCGGCGGGCCGTCGAGTGCGGTCAGCGTTCCGCCCATCGGTACGCCGTCGGCATAGCCCGTCTCGACGAGCGCCACCGGGTCCTCCGTCGCCGCGAGCGCGGCGCCGCCGAAGAAGCGCGGCTTGATGCGCGGGCCGGAGGTGACGAAGCTCTCGCGCGCCGCCATCGCGTCCCAGATCGCGCCGCGCGTGTTCTTTGTCGCCCAGACCCCGGCGAGTGAGCCCGGATTGGCCTCGGGCCCCTTCACCCAGCCGTCGATCTCTCCGTCGCGGCGCTCGCCGACCGTGCCGTCGGCAACGCCGTGGCTGCCGTTGTAGGTTGCCTCGTCGACATCCGAAGGCGTGCCGTTATGGGTATCGGTGCCGCCGATGAAGCCGAGCTTGTAGGGGTTTGCGCCAAGCTTCTCCTGATAATCGAGCCCCTTGGTCACGGCCCAGCGGACGAAGTTTTCCTTCCTGAAATCCCCACCGCTGAACGATCCCACGCTCGGCGCGTTCTCGAAATCGGCGAACTCGTCGGCGGACCAGAGCGAGGCCACGACCTCGGAGTTGCCCTTGATCTGCATCATCTCGATGAGAGGTTCCCATTTCGCGCGGTTCTTCGCGTAATCTGCCGTGAGCGGGTTGCCGGAATTGTCCACCGGCTCGAACATCTGGCCCTTGGAGCCGTTCGAGTTGTGCGGGATCGCGAGCAGGGTCGACCCCGCAGCCTCCTGCTCCGCCATCCAGGCCCAGAGCTTCTCCTCGTCGGTGGTGTCGAGGCCGCTGATCGGCTCGTTCGGCACCACGGCATCGCGGAAGATCACATTGCGGTGCATGTTCGCGGCATTCGGCGCCGAGGTCCATTCGAAGCCGATGAGCGCGGTAAAGACACCCGGATCGTAATGCGCCTGCGCGGCCGCGATAACGACGTCCTTCCAGGCCGAAATACTCGTTTCAGGCCCGGCAAAGAACGGCGGGTGTTCCGGCTTTCCAGAGCGGTTGTTTTCCACGACGTATTTCAGGAACCACGCCCGCTGTTGATCGATATCCTTCAGCCCGCGAAGTTCCGCCAGCGCCTCCTGGTAATGGCCGGGCGCATCCACGATCTGTGTCGAATACATCTCGCCGAGGAACTCGGCGTGATCCGACACCGCGGTGAAGTCGAGCGGGCGGCCGATGTTGCGCAGCACGTTGTTGATCGAGACATCCTCGCCCTTGGCGAAGCGGTACGCGTCGAACGGCGTCAACCGCGCGCCGCCGATATAGGCGTCGAGCGAGAACGAGGTGTGGACATGCGTGTCGCCGAAGAACGCGCTCTTCAGCGGATTTTCCGGCACCGCAGCCTCTCGCGCCGCGACGTCGGCGTCCTGAGCTACAGCCGCCGCGGGATGGAAAAGGCACCAGACGAGTGCGGTGACACCAAACATATACCGGATCGCGTCTTCCTTCGGCATCGTTATCCTCTCCCTGAAAGAACGTAGCGCGGACAGAAAAGCTGCCGCGAGTCTGATAAAAGACCCCGAATATTCCTTGTTTTAAGTCGTCTTGAGGCTGCCAAAGCCGCCTGTTCGCGTGAAAAAACGCTAGCATGAGGATGCGAGCTCAACTATCCATATCGGGACATTTCCGGTCCCGGCGCGGGCCGCTTTCGGAAGCCGTCGGAACGGAGGAAACGATGTCACGAACCGCCGCCGTCGACTTTCTGTGCAGAAACGGCTGGCTGTCGCGCGTCGATCACGAATTTCGCAACGCGCTTCTGGAGCGCGGCGTGGTCCGGCAGATGCGCCGCAACGATCTCGTGTACCGCGCGGGCGGGCCGGCCGGAGGTCTGTGGGGCGTCGCCTCCGGCTCGGTGATCGTGGAGGTGGCAACCGATATCGGCGGGCCGTCGATCAGTCATTTCTGTCCGGGGTTCTGGTTCGGGGAAGGGCCGGTCATCAATTCCGCGCCGCGCCAGGTCACGGTGATGGCGGCGTCCTCTTGCCAGGTGCTCGGCATCCAGAAGAGCGACGTGGACGAGATACTGCGTGCCCAGCCGGAGCATTGGCGCTGGCTGGCCCTTCAGGCGAACGTCTCGACCCTGCACGCGATGGCGATCGCCTGCGACCTCCTGATCCGCAACCCGTTCTGCCGGGTCGTGGCCATGCTGCTGCGCATGTCGGGCCATGCCGCCGGTCCGGTTTCCCAGCCTGCCTTCGGCGCGCTGCACATGAGCCAGGAGCAGCTGGCGATGGCCGCGAATGTCTCGCGCACCGTCCTGAGCCCGCTGCTGAACGAGATGGAAACCGCCGGGCTGATCAAGATCGGCTACCGCAAGATAACGATCACGGATCCCGAGAGGCTCCGGCAGGCGGCCCGGACCCGGCCTTGAAATTCGTTGAGCCGCGAGGGGGAATGCGAGGGTGATTGGCAATCCGCTGCGCCCGGAATTCGTCTTGGGGCCATGGCGCCCCGGTAAACCTGGAAATGCGAAGAAATAGACCAGCATCGGATGCTGTCATGCCGGCATGTGGCAACCGACTGGCCGTCATCGTCTCGTGCGACCTCGGCCGCCCGAGACGAGTATGGATCAGTTGCGGTTGCCCGCGCCGTTGCCGATGCGGTTTCCAGCGCCGGGCTTCTCGTAAGTTTTGCCGCTGTGCACCGACGTATAGGATCCGTTTTCACGAATGGCCTCGTTGACGGTCTTGTTGACCGATCCGTAGGACTGGCCATGAGCCGAATTCGGGCCACCCTTGAACGTGCCCGACACGGTCTGGCCTATGCCATTGTTGGCCAGGGCGGCCGTGCCGAGCGTGGTCATTGCGGCGGCAGCGACGATCATTCTGAGCATTTGGTCCTCCATGTTTTGGTTTGTACGCTTGCCTACGTCCGCGAACGCCACATGGATCAAATTCAGCGCGGCCGGTCGGTCCTTGGAACCCGACGCCGTGATGTCCGGGAATTTCGAAGCAAGAAAACAACGATCGGCCGCGGGCATGCCGGCGAGCGATATCCGGCAGGGTGCGGGTGCTTGACCTTGCCACGGCGTCTGTGTGTGGTCCGCGCGGGAATCACCCCGAAATCCGAATCCTGAACAAAGGGACGCCAAATGAAGAATGTGAGTGCAGGTTTGCTTGCTCTGCTGATGCTGTCGGCCTGCGCGAAAGACGCGCCCGCCGTGTCCGACTACAACGGCGACAGCGTGAAGGTCGTGACGCCGACGCGCGGCTCCGACGAGGAAACCAAGGTGGCCGCGCAGAAAGAGGCAGACCGGGTCTGCTCCATCGGCAATCGCAAGCGCGCGGAATACGCGTCGACGCGCGAGCTGCCCGACAACCAGTCCGAGCACCTGTTCCTGTGCCTCTGAGCTAGCTGCCGCGCGGAAGCCCGCCATCGGGTCGGGCCCCCGCCGCCGGACACCCAGGCGCCCCGCGCGCGGTGGCTGTCCGGCAAGATTTTCGGTCCGGGGCCGTATTGCCAGGCCGCCGGATCCGATCGGGGCAGGCCGGCCGTGTTCGTCCATCCACCGGCATGTCCTGCGGGCCGGGTCGGCGGCGATCTCCCGCACCTCCGCGACGGTATCGAAGATCCGCAAGTCCAGCCACTCGCGCCGGTCCGTCCGGGTGCAGGTCGTGGCGATGCCCTGCCTCTCGGGCCAGGCCATGATCGTGGAACTGGCACAGTCCGGGCCGTGGCACCTCGGGAAGAAGGGTTCTCGGTGGTATTGGCCGCCTGCGCAGTTCCGACGGCGCGAAGACTTGCCGTGAATGCCGGACAGTTTTGCGACGACGGACCGGCGTCAACATGTCTTCAAGACGCCTCCTGACGCATGGTCTGGTCGGGCGTCAGCACCACGACCCGGCGCTTCAGCTTCGCGCGCTCGTCCCAAAACCGCTTCCGAGGCATCCGGGCACTCCCCTTCTTCCGGAAACATGCCCGAAAATCGCGGTCGGTTCGGTTCCGGTAGGCCCGTGAACCCGCCTCCCGCGCGTATCGTTTCGCCTCACCCCCTCGACGTCGGGCCCCGTCGTCCCTACCTCGGGAGGAACCGGAAAGGAGGCCAGAATGCCTTACACCATCGACCGTCTGATCCCCGGCGTCAGCATCGACGAGGCCGACGAACGCACACGCTCCGCCCTCGCCAGCAAGGGCTTCGGGGTGCTGACCGAGATCGACGTCGCCGCCACGATGAAGAAGAAGCTCGACCGCGACATGGCCCCCTACCGGATCCTCGGCGCCTGCAATCCCGGCATGGCCTGGGAGGCGGTCGGGATGGAGCCGCGGGTCGGCGCGATGCTGCCCTGCAACGTCATCCTGCGCGCCGTCGAGGGCGGCGTCGAGGTCAGCGCCGTCGACCCCGTAGCCTCGATGCAGGCCATCGACAACGCCAAGCTGACCGCCGTCGCCGGTCAGGTCCGCGACATGCTGAAATCCGTGGTCGACGCGATCTGAGGGAGGCCCCGCATGGACCCGATCACCGGCGGATGCCTCTGCGGCGCGGTGCGCCTCACCGCGACCGGCGTCCCGTACCGGGTCGGCCTCTGCCACTGTCTCGACTGCCGCAAGCATCACGGCGCGCTCTTCCACGCCTCCGCGATCTTCCCCGCAGACGCGGTGACGGTCGAGGGCGAGACGCGCGACTACAAGGGCCGGCATTTCTGCCCCCTGTGCGGCTCTTCCGTCTTCGGGCGGAGCGGCGACGAGGTCGAGGTCAATCTCGGCACGCTCGACGCGCCCGACCGGTTCCGGCCGAGCTACGAACTCTGGACCATCCGCCGCGAGGCCTGGCTGCCGCCGTTCCCGCTTTCTCGGCACTACGACCGCGACCGCGAGGGCGCGGGCCGCTCCGAGCCGTGAGGGCAGGTCGCGGTCAGGTCGGCCGACCGCCGCGCGATGCCGGGCTCTCGCCGGTCCGGGCTATTTCTTCAGAAGCGTCGCCCCGGTCTCGGTCTTGAGGATCTTGCCGTCCTTGAGCGTGTGCACGCCCATCACCGCCTCGCTGGTGCCGTCGGGAAAATCCATCACCGAATGCTCCACGAGGATGTCGCCGTTCTCGTAGATCAGCCGCTGGTCGCGGATCGCCAACTTGTCGCTGGCCATCATCCGACGGATCATCTCGGCCATCGCGGCCTTGTCCATCGTCTCGCCGCTCTGGTGGCGGACGAAGGTGAAGTCGTCGTGCAGGTGGTTGATGTAGGCCTCCGCGTCGCGGGCCTCCATCGCCTTGTCGAGCGTCTGGTAGAGTGCCATCGCGTCCTCCTGTCCTGAGCCGATGCCACAGGATGCGCCCCGGATGGCTCCGGGGCAACCCCGGGGCGTTCCGGGCCGCAATTGCGGTGTCGGTACGGAAGTCAGACGGATGCTGTACGGAACGCGTACAAGGATCGGACGCGGGCAAGGCTACGCCGCCGCCGTCAGCTCATTCGACCTTCGTCATCAGCGGCACGCCCTCCTGGCTCACCTGGATGAGCAGGATCGTCACCGGATCAGACGCGCTTTCGTTGCGGGCGTTCATCGCGGTGTCCATGGGTTCCGCGGCAAAGTCACCGGCCGAGAGCGTCGCCGGATCCTGGCCATCCACCTCGACGGTGATCTGGCCATCCAGCACATAGACGAACACCGGCCCGCCATGCGTATGGCGCTCGCCCGTCCAGCCCCCGGCAAAGGTCACGCGCTGGATCGCGATCGCCTGCCCCTCGGCACCTGGCAGCGGGGTATTCGTAAGCTCCACCCGCTCGCCCGGGGTGTATGCCTCGCCGGTTTCCTGGGCGAGCGCCGCCGTTCCGATCATGATCGTCGCGCCTGCAAGCAGCATCAGTTTCATCGACTGTCCTCCCTGTTAAGAGTTCGCGCTGAGGATACGTCGCGCCGACAGTCCACGAGCAAAGCCGCGCGCGTCCGTTGCCGACCCGATTGACGCAGCCGGGCGGACCTTATCACAAACGCCCCGGTTTTCCGAGGATCGCAGGACACCTGCCCGGAGAAGAGACAGAGCTTTCGGGCCTTGGGCTCCAAGACATTGATCTTTTTGGGGAGATGGTGGGCGACCCTGGAATCGAACCAGGCATGGGTCTCCCCGGCGGAGTTACAGTCCGCTGCCGCACCTTGCAGCACGTCGCCCGACGCTGGGGGCTGGATACTCAAGCGGTCCGGAGGCGTCAAGCGGGAAAATCTCGGCGAAGAGGCCGCCCGCGGGGTTGTGTCCCAAGGCTGGCCGGCGCATTCTCCGCCCCTGCCGCGAAGGGGGTCTGACGCATGAAGAAACCGGCCTGGGTGATCGAAAAGGAACGCGCCCGCCGGGCCACCGCGAGCGAGACCGTGTGGCTCTTCGGGCTCCACGCGGTGCGCGATGCACTTGCCAATCCGGCACGGGAAAAACTCCGGCTGGTCCTGACCAAGAACGCCGCCGACCGGCTCGGCGAGGCGATCGCGGAGGCGGGCCTCGCGCCCGAGATCGTGGATCCGCGCAAGTTCGACAGCCATGTGCCGCTCGCACCGGACAGCGTCCACCAAGGGGCAGCACTCGAGGTGAAGCCGCTCAACTGGGGCCGGCTCGAGGAGATCGCCGCCGGCGGCGAGGGGCGCCCGCTCGTGGTGCTGCTCGATCGCGTCACCGATCCGCACAATGTCGGCGCAATCCTGCGCTCGGCCGAGGTTTTCGCCGCGCGCGCGGTGATCGCGCCGGCGCGCCATGCAGCACCCGAGACCGGCGCGCTCGCCAAGACCGCGAGCGGCGCGCTGGAGCGTCAGCCCTATCTCCGCGTCGGCAACCTCGCCGAGGCGATGGAGCGTCTGAAGGACATGGGCTATGTGCTGATCGGTCTCGACGGCGAGGCGGAGGAGACGCTCGGCGTGGCGGTCGCGGCGGCGGCCGGACGGCCGCTCGGCCTCGTGCTCGGGGCCGAGGGGCCGGGACTGCGGGAGAAGACCCGCGAGACCTGCGACCGGCTGGCGAAGATCCCCTATCCGGGCGAGTTCGGCTCGCTCAACGTCTCGAACGCGGCCGCGGTTGCGCTTTATGCGGCGGCGGTCGGCTGACGCGCGATGACGGCTGATCACGCTCGTGCCGGGTTTGATCACGCTTGCGGGAGGCGGCTTTTCCGGCGGCGTCGAAACCGTCATTGTGTGACCCACGATCGGGCATCCGCCCGCGGGGATTCGACATGCTTGTGACACGCCGCGCCCTGGTGGCCGCCGCCTTTGCCCTGCCTGTTGGCGGGACGGTCTTGCGTCCGGCACTCGCCGGCGAAACCGCTATCTTCGCGCCGGGCGGGGCCGCGATCTCGGGCTACGACCCGGTCGCCTATTTCACCGAAGGCCGCCCGGTACCCGGCCAAGCCAACCACGCGCTGATGTGGCGCGGCGCTACCTGGTTCTTCGACACCGCCGCGGCAATGGAAACCTTCGAGATGAACCCGGCGGCCTATGCGCCGCAATACGGGGGTTACTGCGCCTATTCGATGTCGATGGGCGCACTTTCGCCTTCCGTTCCCGAAGCCTTCACGGTGTATCGCGGACGTCTCTATCTCTACTCCTCGGTGAATGCGCGGGCGACGTGGAGCGGCGATATTTCCGGCAATCTTGCGCGTGCAGACGCCAACTGGCCGACGACAATCGCCGGTCAGTGATCACATCTGCGCGACACGGTCTTTAACAAGGGCTTAACGGTACTACATTATTGTCTTGAAGCGTGGCACGGAACAGCTGCGCTTCTTATCACTGTCCCTCGTTCCGCGACTGGCGCCCGTCCTCTTGGATCGGGCGCCTTTTTCTGGCAAAGCAAGGCAATGACCGAGTATTCAGACGCCTTCCTGCGCGACATCCTCACCTCGACCCGCGTGATCGCGGCGGTTGGCGTTTCGCCCAATCCCGTGAGGCCCTCGCATTATGTGGCGCGATATCTGGGGCAGAAGGGGTTCAAGGTAATCCCGGTCAATCCCGGCCATGCCGGAGAGGAGATCCTTGGCCAGCGGGTGTATGCCGATCTCGCCTCGATCCCGAAGACGGCGCGGGTCGACATGGTCGACATCTTCCGCCGCGCAGAATCGGTGCCGGGCATCGTCGAGGAGGCGCTGGCGGAGCTGCCGGAACTGAAGACCATCTGGATGCAGGTCGGCATCAAGCATCCCGAGGCTGCGGCGCGGGCGGCGGCGGCGGGGCTCACGGTGGTGCAGGACCGCTGCCCGAAGATCGAGTACCAGCGGCTGTTCGGGGAACTCAGGATGGGCGGGTTCGCGACCGGGGTGATCTCCTCGCGGCTCTGATCCGCGGTCAGCCGCGCGACGCCTTTTCGGCGAGGCCGGAGAGGCCTTCGCGCCGGTCAAGCTCCGCGAGCACCTCGTCAAGCGTCACGTCGCGGGCGGCGAGCATGACGAGAAGGTGGTAGAGCACGTCCGCCGCCTCGGCGGTGAGCCGGGCGCGGTCGCCCTTCACCGCCTCGACGATCGCCTCTATGGCCTCCTCGCCGAATTTCTCGGCGCATTTCTCGGGGCCCTTCGCGAGAAGTTTCGCGGTCCAGGATGTGTCGGGGTCGGCGCCCTTGCGGGCGGCGATGGTGGCGGCGAGCCGGGCGAGCGTGGTCATTCGAGCCTCATCGGGATGCCGGCGGCGGCCATGTGCTCCTTGGCCTCGCGGATCGTGTAGTCGCCGAAATGGAAGATCGAGGCGGCGAGAACGGCCGAGGCATGGCCCTCGGTCACGCCCTCGACGAGATGGTCGAGCGTGCCGACGCCGCCGGAGGCGATCACCGGCACGTCGACCGCGTCGGCGATGGCGCGGGTGAGGGGCAGGTTGAAGCCCGCCCGCGTGCCGTCGCGGTCCATCGAGGTCAGGAGGATCTCGCCCGCGCCTCTTGCCGCCACGGTGCGGGCGAAGTCGACCGCGTCGATGCCGGTGGGCTTGCGGCCGCCGTGGGTGAAGATCTCCCAGCGGCCGGGCGCGACGGTCTTCGCGTCGATCGCCACGACGATGCACTGGCCGCCGAACCGGTCAGCGGCCTCGGCCACGACGTCGGGGTTGGCGACGGCGGCGGAGTTGAAGCTGACCTTGTCGGCGCCGGCGAGGAGGAGCGCGCGTACGTCCTCGTGCGTGCGCACGCCGCCGCCGACGGTGAGCGGGATGTAGCACTGTTCGGCGGTGCGGGTGACGAGGTCGTACATCGTGCCGCGGTTTTCATGCGTGGCGTGGATGTCGAGGAAGCAGAGCTCGTCGGCGCCCGCGGCATCATAGGCCTTGGCGGCCTCGACGGGATCGCCGGCGTCGATCAGGTTCACGAAGTTCACGCCCTTGACGACGCGGCCGTCGGCGACATCGAGGCAGGGGATGATGCGGGTCTTGAGCATGGCGGATCCTCTCGGCCCCTCCTAGCGCGGGCGGGCGCGGGGGGGAAGGGGTTTCGT
>NZ_JAWQFN010000014.1:0-5684 GCF_033436765.1 Defluviimonas sp. D31 | reverse complement strand
CCCGCCGGGGAGGCGCTGCCTCCCCGGACCCCTCCGGGATATTTCCGAAAAGAAGAAGGGGCGGGGTATTGCCGATCACGCCAACTTTGATTGGCAACGGCCGGGAATGGCCCGAACCTTGCAGGGTTACGAACCAAAGGGGGCATGAGATGAAACTGATCCTTGCCGCGGCCCTGTCCGCGACCGTCGCGCTGCCGGCTGCCGCCGAGGTGACCCGCGTCGCGGCGCAAGGCAGCGTGCCGGAGGTCATGGACCGGCTCGAAGCGGCCGTCACCGGCGCCGGGGCCACCGTGTTCGCGCGCGTCGATCACGGTGCCGGGGCGGTGAGCGTGGAGATGGAGCTCGGGCCGTCGCAGCTCCTGATCTTCGGCAATCCCGCGCTCGGAACGCCGGCAATGCAGGCCGATCCCTTGGCCGGGCTGTTCCTTCCCTTGAAGGTACTGGCCTACGCGGATGCCGACGGTGCCGTCTGGCTCGCCTACGAGGAGCCGGCCGAAACGTTCGAGGGACTCGGCGTTCCCGTCGATGCCGAGGTATTGGCGAAGATGACCGGCGCGCTTGGCAAGCTGACGGCCGCCGCGGCGGGCGGTTAGGCCCGGAGCGCGGCGAGCGCCCCGGCGAGATCGATCGCGCCGTCGTAGAGCGCCCGGCCCGAGATCGCGCCGGCGATCACGCCGGTATCGCGGAGCGTGATCAGATCGGCGAGCGTGGAGACGCCGCCGGAGGCGATGACCGGGATCGAGACCGCGCGGGCGAGCGCCTCGGTGGCGGCTATGTTCGGCCCCTTCATCGCGCCGTCGCGCAGGATGTCGGTGTAGATGATCGCGGCGACGCCGGCATCCTCGAAGCTACGCGCGAGGTCGGTGACCATCACGTCGGTCTCCTCGGCCCAGCCCTTGGTAGCGACGCGGCCGTTTCGCGCGTCGATGCCCACGGCCACCTTGCCCGGGAAGGCGCGGGCCGCCTCGCGGACGAGGTCCGGGTTTTCGACCGCGACGGTGCCGAGGATCACCCGGGCGAGGCCCTTGTCGAGCCAGGTCTCGATCGTTCTCATGTCGCGGATGCCGCCGCCGAGCTGGGCCGGCACCTTCACGCGGGCGAGGATCGCCTCGACCGCGGCGGCGTTCACGGGCTGGCCCGCGAAGGCGCCGTTGAGGTCGACGAGATGCAGCCACTCGCAGCCCGCCGCCTCGAACTTCGCGGCTTGCGCGGCCGGGTCGTCGCCGAAGACGGTGGCCTTGTCCATCTCGCCGTGCAGGAGCCGCACGCACTGGCGGTCCTTGAGGTCGATGGCGGGATACAGGATCATGGGCGGTCTCCGGGCGTGATGCGCGGGCCTCTTGCCACAGCGGGCAGGCGATTGCAAAGGTGCATCATCGCTGCGTCACGCTGGACCGGGGAACGATCTTCGGCGAATGATCCGGGCGGTTTCAGGGAGGACCGAAAAGATGAAGACACTCGCATACGCCGCGGCACTCGCGCTCGTCGCCGGGGCGGCCGCCGCCGATCCGGTCGAGGGCATGTGGAAGACCAAGCCCGACGACAACGGCAATTACGGCCATGTCGAGATCGCGCCCTGCGGGACGGCGTTCTGCGGCGTGCTGGTCAAGGCCTTCGACGGCGCGGGCAAGGAGCTCGACTCGCCTAATGTCGGCAAACAGATCGTCTGGGACATGAGCGCGGCGGGCGAGGGCGCGTATGACGGAGGCAAGGTCTGGGCGCCGGACCGGGACAAGACCTACCGTTCCAAGATGCAGCTTTCGGGCGACAGCCTCGCGGTGTCGGGCTGCGTGCTTGGCGGCGTGATCTGCCGCGCCTCGGACTGGACACGGGTGAAGTGAGCGGGTCGGCGCCGTAGCGGCTGGGCGCCACTGGCAAATGCCGGCTGGCGCCCCCATCTTCCCCGTGTGGGGCCGGCGCCTCGGCCCTCGGCATGGAGGGGGCTGCCATGCGTATTCGCGGGTTGCTTGTCGCGACCGTTCTGTGCGCAAGCCTCGGCACCGCTGCCTTCGCCGATCCGATCCTCGGCACCTGGCAGGTCGAGCCGGATCACAAGGGCCAGATCGGCCTCGTCGTCATCCGCCGCTGCGGCGAGGCTTTCTGCGGCCGGGTGATGGAGGTCTTCGACCGGGCGGGAACGAGCGTCGTGACCCGCTCCATGGGCCGCGATCTGTTCTGGGATCTGAAAGCGAACGGCAATGGCCAGTATTCCGGCGGCCAAGTCTGGGTGCCGCTCCACGACAGGGTCTACGACGCGAAGGCGCGGCTCAAGGGCGACCGGCTGATCGTGCGCGGCTGCATCGGCCCGGTCTGCGATGGCCAGACCTGGAACCGGGTCGACTGAGACCCGCGTTCAGCCGAAGACCGACCAGCCGGTGCGGCGGGCGAGCATTTCGACCGCCTCGGTCCCAAGCTTGGAATTGCCCTGCGCGTTCAGCCCCGGCGACCAGACCGCGATCGAGGCGCGGCCCGGCGCGATGACAAGGATGCCGCCGCCGACGCCGGACTTGCCGGGCAGGCCGACCCGGTAGGCGAAATCGCCCGAGCCGTCGTAATGGCCGCAGGTCATCATCAGCGCGTTGATCCGGCGCACCCGGTCCGCCGACACCATGCGCGGCATGCCGGGTGCGGCCATCAGGAACCGGCCCGCGCGGGCAAGCTGGGTGCAGCTCATCTCGACCGCGCATTGGTGGAAATAGGCGCCGAGCGTGAGGTCGGGTGGGTTCTGAAGATTGCCATGCGCGCGCAGGAAATGCGCGAGCGCGAAGTTGCGGTGGCCGGTGTCGGTCTCGGACCGCGCCACCTGTTCGTCGATATGGATGTCGTCATCCTCGGCCGCCGCGCGGATGAAGCGCAGAAGCTCGCCGAGATACTCGCGCGGCGCGTGGCCGGCGAGGACCGCGTCGGTCACCACGATGGCCCCGGCATTGATGAACGGGTTGCGGGGAATGCCGCGCTCGTGTTCGAGCTGGAGGATCGAGTTGAAGGCGAGGCCCGAGGGCTCGCGGCCGACCCTAGCCCAGAGCCGGTCGCCGAGCCGGCCGAGCGCGAGGGCGAGCGCGAAGACCTTCGACACGCTCTGGATCGAGAACGGCTCCGCCGCGTCGCCGATCGAATGCTCGGTGCCATCGGCGAGAACCACACTCATGCCGAACCGGCCGGGATCCACCTCGGCCAGTTCGGGAATGTAGTCGGCGACCTTGCCGCGATCCGCGCTCGCCCCCACCGTCTCGTGGATCTCGCGCAGGATCGCGGCGATGTCGGTCATGGCTGCCACTTGAGGAAGTTGGCGATCAGCTTCAGGCCGGTTGCCTGGCTTTTCTCGGGGTGGAACTGCACGCCGACCATGTTGTCGCGCCCCACGATCGCGGTGATGTCGCCGCCGTAGTCGCAATGGGCAAGCCGGTGCGCCGGGTCGGTGACGCGGAAATGGTAGGAATGGACGAAATAGGCGTGCTTGCCGGTCTCGATCCCGTCGAGGACCGGGTGGGGGTGGTCGATGATGAGGTCGTTCCAGCCCATATGCGGCACCTTGAGCGCGGCGTCCTCCGGCGCGATCTTCACCACCTCGCCGCCGATCCAGCCGAAGCCCTCGGTCTCGGTGTATTCCATCCCACGAGTCGCCATCATCTGCATGCCGATGCAGATACCGAGGAACGGTCGGCCGCGCTCCGTCACCGCCTCCTCGATCGCCTCGAAAAGCCCGGTGAAGCGGTCGAGCGCGGCGCGGCAGGACGGGAAGGCGCCATCGCCCGGCAGCACGATCCGGTCGGCGCGGGCCACATCCTCGGGCCGCGAGGAGACGAGTACCCTGTCCGCCTCGGTCTCGGCCGCCATGCGCTGGAACGCCTTTTCGGCGGAATGGAGATTGCCCGAATCGTAGTCGACGAGAACCGTGAGCATGGGATCAGAGCGCGCCCTTGGTCGAGGGCAGCACGCCTTCGGCGCGCGGATCGGGCTCCACCGCCATCCTAAGCGCCTTTGCCACCGCCTTGAACGCGGCTTCCGCGATGTGGTGGCTGTTGATCCCGTGCACCCTGTCGACATGCAGCGTGATGCCGCCGTGGGTCGACAGCGCCTGGAAGAACTCGCGCACGAGCTCGGTGTCGAACGCGCCGATCTTGGCGGTCGGGAAATCGAGGTTCCAGACAAGGTAGGGCCGCCCCGACAGGTCGAGCGCGCAGGCCACCTGCGCATCGTCCATGGCGAGCGCAAAATGGCCGTAGCGACGGATACCCTTCTTGTCACCGAGCGCCTTGGCCAGCGCCTGGCCGAGCGCGATGCCGCAGTCCTCGACCGTGTGGTGGTCATCGATGTGAAGATCGCCCTTGGCGCGGACCTTGAGGTCGATCAGCGAATGCCGGGACAGCTGGTCGAGCATGTGGTCGAAGAATCCGACACCGGTCTCGTTCGAAAAGCTGCCGCTGCCGTCGAGATCGATTCCCACCGTGATCTCGGTCTCGGCCGTCTTCCGGCTGATCGTGGCCTTGCGCATTACCGCCTCCATCTTCCGCGGCGAGTTATAGGGGCGCGCCGCGGCCAAGGAAAGGGCCGCTTTCCGTAGCGTGATGAGCGATTCTCTGCTGCGTTGGGCCCAAGGGCGCGGCGGCAATCCGCGCAGGGGCTTTCATTCGCCGATTTTCCCAATCTTTGCCACATTTTAGCACCGCGCCGTCGGGTGTACTGGCCGCGGGGGTTCCAAAGGAGGCCAAATGGCTCGACAGACCGCTTTGCGCGGCCGGATCGCTATTGCCGCCGGCAGCGCCCGCCACCTCTTTGTCCACGCTCTCGGTGGACTTGTCCTCGCCACCGCCGTGGCAGCCTCGGCTGACGGTGCCATGGCTGCCGGCCCGGGAGAACCGGCCCAGTTGCCGGCCCGCAAGGCCATCGCCGCGCCGCAGGGTTTTGCCGGAGTTTGCGACCGCTACGGCTGGGCTTGCGCCCGTACGAAGGGCAGCACCGCCGGCTCGGGAGAGCATTTGACGCTCGCCAAGTCCGTCAACAGCGCCATCAACCGGAAGTACCGGCAGGTCTCGGATCAGAAGCAGTACGGCACCGCGGAAGTCTGGGCCCTGCCCACGGCGCGCGGCGGCGATTGCGAGGACTTCGTTCTGGCCAAGAAGCTGCGCCTGATCGAGAAGGGGATCCCCGCCGAGCGGCTCTTGATGGCGACGGTTCTTGACGCCAAGCGCTCACCGCACGCCGTGCTCGTCCTGCGGCTGGATGCCGGAGACTATGTGCTCGACAATCTCAAGGACCAGATCAAGCCCTGGCACAAGACCGGATACAGCTTTCTGATGATGCAGAATCCGCGCGCACCGCAAAGCTGGGAAGCCGTCCTCGCTGGCGGCGTCTTCGCCGGGCGCCGCCTCTAACCACCGCGGTTCCGAACGATACAGGGCGCGGCTTTCCGCCGCGCCCTGTGAACCGTCCACCCTAAGCTACCACTTACATCTTACTTCCGGCCACCGGGATTATTGGTGCCGGCATCGTTGCCATGACCGCCCGGGTTCGTGCCGTCGCCGCCACCGGAACGGTTGTTGACAACGTTGCCGCCGCCGTTGCCGCCGCCATTGCCGCCGCCTTCGCCGCCGCCTTCGCCGCCGCCGTTGCCGCCGCCATTGCCGCCGCCTTCGCCGCCGCCGTTGCCGCCGCCGTTGCCGCCGCCGTTGCCGCCGCCGTTG
>NZ_JAWQFN010000013.1:0-58623 GCF_033436765.1 Defluviimonas sp. D31 | reverse complement strand
CAGCGCTCTCGGCTATCGATCACCGGCACCCGAGACCATCATCCCAGTGGAGCAGAGGCCGCTCATGCACTAACAATCAAACTGGACCAGTCAGGTAAGGCTGCTCACTTTCTTCTCAGCATGGACCGGCGGTCGGTTAAAAAAAATCGGACACTCTCGCCAAGGAACCGCAACACCGCATATTCCAGACAGATGCGCATCGACATGATCTGCGAGGCGAATGAGATCGAGCACCGCCTGACCAAGCCCAACCACCCTTGGAGTTTGAGGGATCAGGATTTGATCCAGTGGATCAAATCCCCCGAAAACGGCCAGGTCGAACGGATGAACCGGACGATCAAAGACGCCACCGTCAAACGCTTCCACTACGACAACCACGACCAGCTCCGCAGCCACCTCGCCGACGTCATGGCCGCCTATAACTTCGCCCGCAGGCTCAAGACTCTCAGCGGCCTCATGCCTTACGAACACATCTGCAAAGTCTGGAGTTCAGAGCCCGATCGATTCATCGTCGATCCGATCCACCAGATGCCGGGGCTGAACACCTAAACTCAAAACGAGGACTTTTCACGGGAGCAGGTCATTTTAAGTCGGGTCCAATTCGGTCAGTTAATGGTTTCCGCGACTTGCAGCATCTCGACCGGCGGGAAGATGTTGAGCTGGCGTGCCACATCCATGTTCACGACATAGGCGAAATCCGTAACGCGCTCGATTGGCAGGTCGCCCGGCGTAGCACCATCCCTAAGGATTCGGAGCGCCTGCTCCGCCGCCACGCGCCCGACGTCGTAGGCGCGCGCCGCGATGGAGACCAGCGCATGGTTTTCGCGCACGAGCTCTTCGTAGGGGCTCAGGACCGGGATGCCGTTTGCGACCGCTGCACTGGTAAATTCCTCCGCGTGAATTCTCAGAAAGGAGCTCGATCCGAGATAGATGAAGTCAACTCCGGCATCAGAAAGCTCCTTCATCCGTAAGGGGATTAGGGAAGGATCCGGCGCTTCGGAATTGTCCGGGTCCAGTTCGATGGCTGTAAATGCGTAGCCCATTTCCTTGGAAAGCGCCCTGTGCTCTTCGACCTTGATGACGGAGTTTCGTTCGTTCCCGTTGAACAGGATGCCGAGATGGTCAAAGTTCGGCACGATGCTTCGGATCGTGCGGATGTTCACTTCTTCGGGGACACGGTTGAACGTGCCTGTGACATGCTGGCGCCCGCTTCCATCGAAGCTTTCCGCGATACCGGTGCCAAAAGGATCGGCGACATACCAGAAGACAGCGGGCACGTCCTCTCCCACGAAGCGCGGATCGCCATCGTCACCCCGCCGGCCGAGAATGCCCAGCGTAACGCTGGTTCCGTAGGTGGCAACGAGATCCGCGCCAAGCTCCCTCGACTCCTCGACAAAGCCGCGCAACTTGGACTTGTCCTGATTCGAATACCGCACAATTACCTCAGCGTCGAAACCACTGTTCTCAATGGTTTCTATGAATCCTTGGCAGGAATGCTCGCATTCGCCTTCCCAAGTTACTGCGTAGATCTTCTTCGTTTCGGCCTCCGCTATAGTGCCGAAGAGAACTGCCACGCACAGAAGAAGAAATTTCATTCGCATGAGTTCACCATGATTTCGGCCACGCCGCAGTCATTGCCAAAGCTTCCACGCACCTAACTCAAGTCTTCCACCACGCGTTTTTGAAGTAAAGCGTTGCCGGTTTCTGCCAGTATCATCATGAAAGCCCCCACGAACATGAGGAGGCCAACTGCGACTGCGAGGCTTACATAGTCGAAGTGCTCCGCCAGGTAGGCGCTTGCAACGAGTCCTGAGATCGCGGCAAGTCTCTCGATCAGACGAAGCGCCCCAAGGCCGGCATCGCGGGCGCCCGGCGCTCCTGTGGCTTCCGCCAATCGGATTGCTTGTGCATATTGCGTCGCATCGCACATCGCGTACGCAAGCCCGAATGTCGCGACGACGAAGACCATTGGCCAGAAACCGGACCAGAAGGCGAGTGACGACAGCGCGCAGCCGGCCAAGACGGCTCCACCGATCAACATCGGTGCGTAGCCGATCCGGCCGTCGGCGAGGCGGGCCACGGTCGGACCAACGAGAACCGGAACAAGATAGTACAACATCATTGTTCTGCCGATATCGGCAATCCGCGCGTTCTCGGCTTCGAGTATCACTGGCGTAAGATACCAGATGAAGACAGACATGCCGATGTTCATCGTAGCGCCAACACCGAAAACCAAGGAAATGAACCGGACGTCCCGAAACACGGCGAGTCCCCCGGTTTGTCGTTGCTCCTGCTCCGGCGTCTGGGCCACGTCGCGCGTCGAAACGTTTCCCGATATCGTCAGGGCACCGAGCAAACCGGAGATCACGACGAGAGCGGCGCCGAAGAAGAAGGTCCCGTTGGCGCCGATGCGATCCGCAAGCACGCCACCGAGCGCCGTGCCGCTGAAGGCGCCGCCGAGAATGACGAAGAGATAACTGCCGATGGCTTGCGCGTGTTCCCCCTTGGGTGCCGTCCGGATCGCGTATTCCTGGCAAGCGATCGTGGCGGCGGCGTAGACCAGTGCCATCGCTCCGAACCAGACCGCGATCCAGAGTGCGGACTGGCCAAGTCCGACGCCAACCATCGCCGCCGCGGTAAGCGGGATGCAGGACAGAAACAGTAACCTGGGACTTACGAGGCGCGTGATCACCCCGCCGAAGGGCGCGACGAGCGCGATGGCGGCGAGGTACGCAATCAGGGGGGCGATGGCAGCGAAGTCGCCTGTCATCCATTCAGGTCCGCCGGAATCTCGCGCGTACAGCGGAAGAAAGGCGCCGCCAATTTCCGTGGCCGTCGAAAATACGAACAGCGGCAGCCGGACGTCGACGAAGTAGGCTTGTGGCATCGGCGTCAGCTTGGACGCCGTCACCGCCCGCTCTGACAGGTCCATCGCGCGGTCGGAAATTCGCCTTGCGATCCGTCGCAGGTTTCCCGCATCCGCGGCCATGATCACATGGCTGAAGACCCCTTTAGCCTGCATACGGAGCAGGGTGAGTATTCGGTCAAGAGGTTTTCCCAAGGCCGCAGCAGTTACAAAAATCACCAGTTCGAAGGCCAGAAGAACCGAGATCAGACCCACGACGAAGACGTCCAGCAATACATCCTGCAGCCTCGTTCTGACGTATGCCGGGTCCACTTCGATCCGGAGTTCTCCGACCAGCGTGTTGCGATTGAGAATTGGCAGGCGGAACTGCGGACGCTGTTCGGCGCCCACGCTTGCAACCCGAGACACGACAGACTTTCTTGTGTCGCGTTGACGGTCAGCGCGGGAAATGACGGTCCCGTCTGTGGCAACAATCGATATAGCTCGAACTTCGTCGAAATCGGTGAGCACTTTCTGCAGGAAACGATCGGACCCTGCTATGGCGCTAAGCGGAAGGCCCAGTTCCAGCGCACGTTCGAACCCGTCGCGGACGGTGGAGCCGATCAGTCGTGCGCGCTTGTCCATCTCGGGCTGAATGGCGGTATCGAATGCGCGCAACGTGCCGAACATCATGACGAGCAGCGAAAGCGCCATCACAAGCCCGACCCACAGTATGACCCGTCGCGCGGCAAGGCGCCCCGGTTGGCTAATCGATTTCATGTCTCATCAACGGTTTTTGCGTTGATCGGCGGAGTTTTCTTGGCTTGCTGGTAGCGGTTCTCGGAACTCTCGAGCAATGCAACGAAGTCGGATGTATTGATGCCCAGCCCGCTGACAGCGGTCGCGGCCTCTCCTTCGGAATGATCACCACGCCAGAACTTTCTCTCGAAACCATCAAAAGTCGACAGGATTCCGTC
Source organism: Defluviimonas sp. D31 (assembly GCF_033436765.1). NCBI lineage: Bacteria > Pseudomonadati > Pseudomonadota > Alphaproteobacteria > Rhodobacterales > Paracoccaceae > Albidovulum > Defluviimonas sp. D31. Next base: position 54,801 of record NZ_JAWQFN010000013.1, on the reverse strand, counting down.
GAAGATGCGCAGGTGTTCGGACAGAGCAATCCGCAAGATTATAAGGCTGGTCAGAATGGTTGCGCCAAGGACGCTTCCGGCCAGCAGCAAAAGCCGAGCCTCCATGGCCTCGATCTGAACATTGGCGTCCCGTTTGGAGTATTCGATCAAGATGATACCGGCGTCCGATCCGGTTGCCCCGACGATATTCGTCCCGGCCAGAAAGCTGTCATGGGTCTCTTTGATCCAGGTCGCGCCGGTGGCCGCTGCTCGGCTCGCCTCGAGAATGCTCGCTTCGACACGCGTCTCCGGTGCCTGCGAAGTCGAACGTACGATCTCGCCGCTCGGGGATATGACGTGGATGAAACCGATCGACTCATCGCTCATGCGCGCGCGTTCGAGTACAGCGTCGGCATTGCGCACCGTTCCGATCGAAACGCCGAGATCCGCGACCGCTTGAAAGGGTACGCGCACGGTTTCGCCCAGAACCACAAGCCGTTCACGGATCAGACCCGACAGGATCGAGTTGTACTGGAGCGTCGCGAGACCGACGAAGACAGCGAGCGTAAAAAGGTTCACCGCCGCAATGGTCGCAAGCAGCCGCACGATCAGAACCATAGCGACTCCCCCTCAGTTCACCACTGTTCCGCTGCGGTCAGCGTGGCAAATGTCTGTTTTCCAGTCAAACCTTGTTAACAGGAATTGCCATACCGCTCGCGGCGCTCAACCCTGATCTCAAATTGCAGGTCGGACATCGGCGGTACCTGCGGGCAAAGTCCGTTCAGGGCCGGCAGGCGACTTGGCCGCAATGATCGGAGAGAGGGCTCACGGCGCCGCCTAGCGATGCCGCATTCGGTTCATGCCGACGTTCGATCCGTCGTTGCACTCCTGGTTTCACGTTGCCAAACGCGGTTGAGCCGATCTTCTTTGCGTAGGGGCAATTGTCACGATTGTCCCCCGTCAGCACCCCTGGGACGTCTGGGTTGATTTTGTGACGGAGGGTTTCAGGCTAATCGTAACCGCCAAGGAGTGGAGATGAGACAGAAACCCGGAACAGCGAAGCCGACGGCCGAAGCGCTGCGCCGCCGCAGGTCGGCTCGAGCCCAAATAGACGAATGCTGCATTGTGTTCGGACGGCAGCAATGTGCGCGAAACCGACTTTGCTGCGTGAATTGACCGCCCAAAGCTGCCAATCGTACATCGGTTTTCTGCAGCAGTATTGCGACCATTGGTTCAGAGTTTACGCGGACCGCGTTCTAAAGGTAATTGAGCCCTTCCGGTCCAACGCCGCGCGCCTCTGCGACCGCTACAACTCCCTGTCCTCGCTTGGCGCGACGCCAAATCTTTGCCGATAGGCGCGGCTAAGGCTCTCAGGAGCTGGGAACCCGCACATCAGGGCGATGCTGCCGATCCTTTCGTGCGAGTTGCGCAGCAGGTTGCGTGCCCGGTCGAGCCGGAGTTCGAGATAATAGGCCTGCGGCGAAAGGCCGAGATGGCGAAGGAAGAGCCGCCGAAGCTTCCATTCAGGCCACTCCAGGCGATCGGAGATTTCGCCTATGCGCAGCGGGTTCTCCATGTTTGCCAGCATCATCTCGATCGCCTTGGCGAGCGTCCGGTCAAGCCGGGGCACGGACCAGTCGAAACCGAATGACCCGTCGGCACGGCTGGATTCCAGTGGCCGATAGTTCAGAATCTCGGCCACCCGCCGCGCGAGGCGCGGGCCTTCGTAATGCGCGATCAATGCCAGAGTCATGTCGATGGTGACCACCCCGCCCGCGCTGGAACAGCGGTCGCCGTCCAGATCGAACAGGCGGTCGACAAAATACGCCTCGCCGCGGCTCTCACGGAAGCCGACGATGGCTTCGTGATGCACCGCAGCCGGGCGCCGGTTCAGAAGTCCGGCCTCCGCGAAGAGAAGCGCCCCGGTGTCGACGCAGCCCATGAGGCAGCCGGCGCGGGCGCGGCGCCGGAGCCAGCCGAGGAAGGCATCGGACTTCATCCGGTCTGGCGCATAGGAGGCGAGCAGGATCACGGCATCGGTTGGCGCCTCGTCGAGTGGCCCGTCGATCTCGAACGCACGCCCTGAAGAGGAGCGCGGCGTCTGCCCGTCCACGCTGAGGACTCGCCAGCGGAAGATCGGCTTGGGGCTTTCGCGGTTCGCCACGCGCAGCGGCTCGGTAATGAGCGACAGCGACAGGAGTGGGAAACCCTCGCCGATGACAATCGTGATCGTCTTCATGTTCGATCAGGTCAGTTTTTCGTTCGTTGAAGTCATCCCCGGATTTCTGCCAACCGCTACGCTCGGATCAAGCAGAATCTGATCGGGATCGTCCATGGCACACCGGCTCGAGCCGCTCTTCCGACCGAAATCGGTCGCCTTCATTGGCGGCAGCAACCTCAATCCGGCGCTGAAATACCACCGTGATCTTGGATTTGAAGGACCGACCTGGGTCGTCAATCCGAAATACGAGACCTTGCAGGGATATCCATGCGTGCCCAGCATCGAGGAATTGCCGGAGGTGCCGGACCTCGCCTTCGTCGCGATCCGCCGGGACGCGGCGGTCGAGGCCATAGAGGGCTTGCGGAGGATCGGCTGCCGCGCCGCGGTCTGCAACGCGGCCGGCTTCGCCGAGACGGGGACCGAGGGCGGCGACCTTCAGGCGCGACTCGTGGCGGCGGCCGGGGATATGGCGGTGCTGGGTCCGAACTCGGTGGGTCTTGTGAACTTCGTCGACCCGATGGCGGCGATGATGGACCAGTTCGGGGTCCATTCCATCGAGAAGGGGGTCGCCATCGTCAGCCAGGGCGGCGGACTTCTCTGCGACGCCGTCTTTTCCGACCGCGGCCTCGCGATCACCCATATGGTCGGCGGCGGCAACCAGGCGGTGACTGGGCTGGAGGCCTGCGCCGACTACCTGCTCGACGACCCGCGCGTGACCGCCGTGGGGCTTTCGTTCGAGGGTCTGCGCGACATCGCGGGGCTGCGCCGGGCGGCGGTGAAGGCTCTGAAACTTGGCAAGCCCATCGTCGCGATCAAGTTCGGCCTGACCGAGGCGGGCTCGCGGGCGGCCGCCTCGCATACCGCCTCGATGACCGGCGCGGGCGCGGCCTGGGAAGCGCTGTTCGATCGGCTGGGCATCATCTCGACCGCCTCGGAATCGGAATTCTTCGAGACGCTGAAGCTGATCGACTCCGGCCAGATCCCGAAGGGGCGGCGGGCGCTCGTCGCCTCGGTCTCGGGCGTGCTGGGGGTGATGCTCGCCGACCATCTGAGCGCCGGAGGCTTCGACCTGCCGCAGCCGACCGGAGAGCGGGCCGAACGGCTCCGCGACCTTCTGCCGTCGATCGCCACGCCCTGCAATCCGCAGGACGTGACCATGGCCGCCTGGAACGATACGGAGCGGCAGACCGCGATCTATTCCTCGCTGCTCGAGGAGGGTTACGACCTCGCGCTGATGGTGCAGAACTATCCGCGCGACGGCATGTGGGATGTCAGCGAATATGCTGCGCAGGTCGAGGCGCTTGGCGCGGCCTGTCGGGGGCGCGACGTGGCGGCCTTGCAGATCGCGCCGATGGTGGATTGCTTCCCGGCCGATGCGCGTGACCATACCCAAAGCCTTGGCCTTGCCGCGATGCAGGGGCTCGACGAATGCATCCGGGCGCTCGGTCACGCCGTCTGGTGGCGTGAGCGGCGCGAGACCCTGCTGGCGGCGGGGCCGGAGCAGCTGGCCGAGGTGCCAATGGCCGCGCCAGAACCCGGCGCGCGCCATGACGAGGCGGCCGCCAAGGCGATGCTCTCTGCAGCCGGGGTCGCGGTTCCGGCGTCGCGCGTGACCCAGCCCGAAAGGGCCGCGGAGGCGGCGGCGGAGATCGGCTTTCCGGTCGCCCTGAAGGCGCTCGATGCGCGGCTCCTGCACAAGACCGAGGCGGGGGCGGTCCGCATCGGTCTCGCCTCTGCCGGGGCGGTTCGCGAGGCCGTCAAAGGGATGCGGGCCGAGATGGCGCGGCACGTCCCGGACATTCCCTTGAACGCTGTGCTGGTCGAGGCGATGGCACTGGATGTCGTGGCCGAGGTGATGGCCTCGGTCACGCATGACCCGTCGGTCGGCCCGGTGATGATGATCGCGGGCGGCGGCATCGAGGCAGAGCTTTGGAACGACAGCACGCTTTTGGCAGCCCCCTTCGAGCGGGCCGAGATCGCCCGCGCGCTCGACCGGCTGAAGGTTGCCCAGCGCCTGAAGGGCTGGCGCGGGCGGCCGGCGGGCGACCGGGAGGCGGCTCTCGACGCGCTCGAGGCGCTGGCGGCATTCGCCCTGGCCGAGGGCGCGGAGGAGATCGAGGTCAACCCGATCCTCGTCGGGCGCAAGGGCGCGCTCGCCGTGGATGCGGTCCTGAAACTGGCGGAACGGAAGGAACGCGTCGCCTGACGCGGGAAGGAGAACGAAAATGCATGGCATCACGCCCGAGACCACAGACTACCAGCACCTGATCTACGAGGTGGACGACGAACACGTCTGCTGGCTGACGCTGAACCGGCCGGAAAAGCTGAACGCAATGAACCTGCGGCTGATCGCCGAGCTTCAGGCCGGCCTCCTGCGCGCCGACCGGGACGAGGAAGTGAACGTCATCGTGATCCGCGGCGCCGGGCGCGGCTTCTGCGCCGGTCATGACCTCGACGAGGACGCTGCCGAGGACCGAAGCTCGATCTATGAGTACCGGGCGCACTACATGCACCAGTTCGACGAGTTCACCACGTCTTGGCGCGTCACCAAGCCGGTCATCGCCAGCGTCCACAGATATGCCATCGGCAAGGGGTTCGAACTGTCGCTCTTCTGCGACGTGACCATCGTCACCGAGGACACGCGGCTCGGCTACAACGAGGTCCGCTACGGCGTCTCGGGGCACTGCATGTTCCTGCCCTGGCTCGTCAACATGAAGACCGCGAAGGACCTCCTGCTGACGGGGCGCGAGTTGTCCGCCGCCGAGGCGAAGGAAATGGGCCTCGTCACCGAGGTCGTGGCGCCCGAGGCGCTGGCCGAGGCGACTCGGAAGAAGGCCACGCTGATGGCGCGGCTGCCGCGGGAGATGCAGCGGATGCACAAGATGTATCTCAACCGGGTCTACGAGATGCAGGGCTTGCGGACCGCGACCGACTATTACCTCGAACAGGTGGCGATCATGGGCGCGCAGCCGGTGCCGGAATATGCCGAGTTCTCGAAGATGACGTCGGAGAAGGGGCTCCGCGCCGCGCTCGATCACGCCAATGCCCGCTACGAGGGGCTCGACTGATGGACTTCGCGCTGACAGAGGAGCAGCGGCTGCTGTCGGACACGGTGCGGGAATTCTGCGAGCACGAGCTGATCCCGCACGAAGAGATCCTCGAAAAGACCAACGAACTGCCGCGCGACCTTGAACTTGAGATCCGCCGCAAGGGCATGGAGCTCGGGCTCCACGCCTGCAACATGCCCGAAAGCGTCGGCGGCGCGGGGCTCGACTGCGTGTCGTTCACGCTGGTCGAGAAGGGTTTGAGCCGCGCCTCGCTGGCTTTGGCGGAATGCGTGCGGCGCCCGAACAACATCCTCGCCGCCTGCGAGGGCGAGCAGATCGCGCATTTCCTTCAACCCGTGATGCGCGGGGAAAAGCGCGAATGCGTGGCGATGACCGAGCCCGAGGCGGGGTCGGACCTCAAGGGGATGAAGACCCGCGCCGTCCGCGACGGCGGCGACTGGGTGATCAACGGCACCAAGCACTTCATCTCGAACGCAGAGATCTCGGATTTCGTAATCCTCTTTGCCGCGACCGGCGAGGACGAGACACCGAAGGGCCCGCGCAAGCGCATCTCCTGCTTCCTCGTCGATCTCGACGCGGCCGGCGTGGAGGTGGCGAAGGGCTACGACCACATGGGACATCGCGGCTATTACAACAACATTCTACGGTTCGACGATGTCCGGGTCGGTGACTGGCAGATGGTGGGCGGCGAGGGCGAGGGCTTCAAGGTGGTGAGCGACTGGCTCGGGCCGGGGCGGCTGACCGTCGCCGCCGTGTGTCAGGCTCGCGCCGAACGCGCCTTCGAGGTGGCGCTCGACTATGCCGCGACGCGAAAGCAGTTCGGCGAGGTGATCGGCAAGTTCCAGGGGATATCGTTTCCGCTCGCGGACATGGCGACCGACATCCGGCTGGGCGACCTTCTCCTGATGAACACCGCCTGGAAGGTCGACCGGAATGCTCCGACCGTCGCCGAGGACTGTGCCATGGCCAAGGTCTGGTGCTCCGAGATGCTGGGCCGCGTCGCGGATCAGGCGATCCAGACCTGTGGCGGCATGGGGGTGATGTCGGACCTGCCGTTGGAACGCATCTACCGCGACGCAAGAGTGGAACGGATCTGGGAGGGCACGTCCGAAATCCAGCGCCATATCATCAGCCGGCAACTCCTCCGGCCCCTGGGAGCATGACCATGACAGACGTGAAGATCGCGCGCCAAGGGCGCATCCTCGAAATCACCCTCGACCGGCACAGGGCCAACGCGATCAACGCCGCCACCTCGAAGGCGATGGGCGATGCGTTCCGGCAACTTGCCGAGGACGACGGCCTTTCGGTCGCCATCGTAACCGGCGGCGGCGAGCGGTTCTTCTCGGCCGGCTGGGATCTGAAGGCCGCCGCCGAGGGCGAGCCGCCCGATGCCGACCAGGGGATCGGCGGCTTCGCCGGCCTCACCGAATACTGGAATCTCAAGAAACCGGTCATCGCCGCGGTGAACGGCATGGCGCTGGGCGGCGGGTTCGAACTGGCGCTGGCGGCCGACATGATCGTGGCGGCCGAGCACGCTGAATTCGCACTGACCGAGGCCACGATCGGGCTCATCGCCGATGCGGGCGGGGTGATCCGGCTACCGCGCCGTTTGCCACGTGCGATCGCGATGGAGATGATGATGACCGGACGGCGCGCGAGCGCGGCGGAGCTTGCCAACTGGGGCCTCGTCAACGAGGTCGTGCCGGGAGCCGCCCTGATGGACGCCGCGCGCGACCTGGCCGAACGCGTGGCCGCCTGCGCGCCGCTGTCACTGCAGGCGATCAAGGAAATCGACCGCGCCACGGAAGGCGCGAGCGAGCGCGACGCCTACCGGATCATGCGCGAGGCCGATCTGCCCACCTACCGGCGCGTCTACGCCTCCGAGGATGCCGCCGAGGGCATGGCGGCGCTCGCCGGAAAACGCGCCCCAAACTGGAAGGGACGCTGATGATGCAGACTGGGGGAGTGCATTCGCGCCATCCGACAACGATTGCTCAGGTCGTCGAAAGCGGCCTGTGCATCGGGTGCGGCCTGTGCGAGGCTCTGGCGCCCGAGCGCTGGGCAATGACCTATACGCCGGAAGGGCGGCTTCGGCCCGCCGCCCGCAGCAGCGATCCGGAAGCCGACCTCGAGATCCTCGCGGCCTGTCCGGGGGCCGTCGCGAGCGCCCATTCGGAAGACACCCCCTGCGATGACATGATCTGGGGACGGTATCATCGGATGGAGCGAACCTGGGCCGCTGACGCGGATATCCGCTTCCGCGCCGCCTCGGGCGGATTGCTGACCGCCCTCGGCGTGCATCTGCTGAGAAGTGGCCGCGCGAATTTCATCCTGCATTGTGAAGCCGACCCGGAGGCACCGATGCGCACCCGCTGGTGCATCAGCGATACCGTTGACCAGGTGATCGCGCGCGCCGGGTCGCGGTATGGCCCTTCGGATACGCTCGCCGGTCTGCAGGTCGCGGTCGATCGGAACGAGCCGTTTGCGGTGATCGCCAAGCCCTGTGATGCAGGTGCCGTGCGGAGCCGCGCCAAGAGGGATGCCGATCTCGCGCGCAATCTCGTCTGCATGTTGGTCATGGTTTGTGGCGGAGCGTCCGATCTCGGAAAATCGCAAGCCCTGCTCGATGACTACTGCGTGGCTGAAAGCGACGTCACGCTGTTCCGGTATCGGGGCTATGGCAATCCGGGCGCAACGCGCGTCGAGGTGAAGGACGGGCGTGCCTGGCAATGCACCTACGGCGATCTCTGGGCAGACGAGGCGGGCTGGCGCATCCAGAGCCGCTGCAAGATTTGTCCCGACGCGAATGGCGAGGCGGCCGACATCGCCGCAGCCGATACCTGGCCGGGCGCGAGCCCGGTCGGCGAGGATGCCGGTTTCAACGGGATCATCACCAGAACGGCATGTGGCGATGCGCTCTTCGAAGAGGCCGTCTCTGCCGGGTTGCTTGTCCGTGGCGAGGCGATTGCGCCGCGGGAGTTCGATGATCTGCAGCCCCACCAGGTCCGCAAGAAACGCGCGCTCGCCGCCCGGTTGCGCGGCATGCTGGAGGCGGGTTCTCCGATCTACGCTCACGAGGGCTTGCGGATCGACGAACTCGATGGCCGCGATGCCGATCAACAGGACGCCAGCCGCGCACGCGTTGTTGCCGGCCGGTTTTCCGAAACACTCCCGACACTGAAAGGATGATGCCTTGGCCAAGGAAGTCTATGATCCGCCGTTGCCCTGGACCGGCGAGATCGCCGCGCCGCTGGTCCTGTTTCGCGGCAAGGTCCGGCCCGAATGGATCGACTCGTTCGAGCATGTGAACATCGCCCACTACCTGACGATCTGCGATCACGCCAACTGGGCCTTCTGGAACTGGATCAACCACCCCGAGGGCACGATGGAGGCGCGGGCGGGCCACGAATACGTCATCGTCGAGAACCATGTCCATTACATCGACGAACTGGCGCTCGGGACGCCGATCCATGTCGAGACGCAGTTCCTCGGCTTCGACGACAAGCGGTATGTGCTGTTTCACAGGGTCTTCAAGACCGAGGGCAACGTCCTCGCCGCGACGAACGAGGTGAAGTGCCTCGGATTCAACCTTACGGAAAGAAGGCCGGAACGGTGGCGACCGTTCGTCGGTGAACGGCTTGAGATGATCCAGCGCGCCCATGCCGGGCTGGAAACGCCCGATCAGGCCGGGCAGGGTATCGCGCTTAAGCGGAGGTAGCCATGCGCATCGACAGGATCACGCTCTTCTCGGTGCCGATCGACGTCGGCATGGAACTCACCCGCTATGTCGCGAGCCAGTCGATCGACCCGGCTCTCGACGTTCTCGTCGTGAAGATCGAGACCGACACCGGCCTCGTCGGCTGGGGCGAGGTCTGCTCGGCCCCGCCCTACTATCTGCCGGAACTGTCGGCGGGCGCCCGCGAGGGCATCCGCCACGTCGCGCCGGTGGTTCTCGGCCGCGATCCGCGCCAGGTGGCGGCGATCCTTGCCGGCATCGCGGCAGCCTTGCGCGGCCACGGCAACGCCAAGACGGCGCTTGAAATGGCGGTCTGGGACCTCTGCGCCAAGGCGCATGGCCTGCCTTTGGTCGACCTCTGGGGCGGGCGCGTCGCCGAGAGCCTTCCGGTGCTTTCGGTCATCCGCATCGGCAGCCGGGAGGAGACGCTCGCCGCCTTCGAGACCGAACGCGCCAAGGGCTATTCGCGCTTCCAGATCAAGGTCGGCGCGGGCGAGCCGCATGAGGACATCCCCACGATCCGCATGGTCGAGGAGATGGCGCTGCCGCATGAACGGATCTGGTACGACCCGAACCGCGCCTGGCTGGTCGACGACGCGATCCGGGTGATCTCGGCGGTGCGCGACCTCAACCCGATGATCGAGAACCCCTGCGAGAGCTACGAGGAATGCCGCACGGTGGCGCAGCGCACCGGCTGCCGGATCATGCTCGACGAGGTTCTCGACGGCCCGCAAAGGTTCCTCCAGGCGGTGCAGGACCAGGTGATGGATGTGGCATCGCTCAAGACATCCTGCGTCGGCGGGATCGAGGCGACGCGCCAGGTGATGGGGCTGGCGAAGGTGACGGGCGTACCGGTCCGGATCGAGGACTATTACGGCACCGGCATCCTGCTCGCCTGCGTCACCCACATGGCGCACACGCTGCCGCGGACCCTCAATTTCGGCCTCTACGACTTCGTCGGCGCCGACCTGCCGATGGTGCGGAACCCGCTGCCCGTGATCGACGGCGAGGCGCGCCTGCCCGACGATTGCGGACCGGGTCTCGGCGTCGAAGTCAATGAGGAGATCCTCGGTGCGCCGGTCGCGGAAATGGCCCTGTGATGCGTGACGCGCTCAAGGGCATCCGGGTCATCGACCTCTCGGTCAACGCGCCGGGACCTTTCGCCTCGAAGATGCTCGCCGATCTCGGCGCGGAGGTGACCTGCGTCACGAACCCGGCGGGCAATCCCGCCTATGCCGGTGCGGAAGATGACCCGATGCTTGCCGCGCGCGGAGGTCCGCATGACGCGCTGGCGCGCGGAAAGACAAGCCGTGCGCTCGACCTGAAGTCGGATCCGGGCCGGGTTGCCCTTCTCGACCTCGTGAAAGCGGCGGACGTGCTGATCAGCGAGATGCGCCCCGGCAAGCTCGACGCGCTCGGCCTCGGCTGGGAGGTGCTTCAGGCGGCCAATCCGCGCCTCGTTCTGTGCGAGATCGCGGGGTACGGGCGTCGCGCCCCGAACGCCGCGCGCGCAGGGCACGACATCAACTACCTCGCGCTCTCGGGCGCGCTGTCGCTGATCCGCGACGGCGAGGGCAAACCCGTCGTGCCGCAGAACCTGATCGGAGACTACGCCGCCGGCGGCACGATGGCTGTCGCGGCGATTCTCGCGGCGCTCTTCGCCCGGGAACGGACGGGAGAGGGCCGGTGGATCGACCTCTCCATGACCGATGGAATCCGTTACCTAATGGCCGACATCTCGGCGGCGACGCTGCTTGCAGGACACACGGAGGAAAGCTGGCGGGGTACGTTGAACGGCGCCATGCCGACCTATGACACCTACCGGACTGCCGATGGCGGTTGGATCGCATTGGGCGCGCTCGAGCCGAAATTCATCGCCGTTCTTGCGGAAGGGCTCGATTGGCCCGAACTGGCCGACCTTATGCAAAGAAAGGAACAATGGCCCGAAGCGCGCTTCGGTCTTCAATCGCGCTTTTCAGAACGGGAACTGAGCTATTGGGTGGCACTCTTCGAAACAACCGACGCCTGTGCAACCCCGGTCCTCTCGCTCGCGGAGGCTCATCCGACTGGCTGTCCGGGCATCGAAGCCACAATCGGGGATGGGCGTTGATTCCCGGCAACCCCTCCGCAAGGTTCGCGTACAGCGTTCGCGTGCCGGTTTCCCCTATCCGCTACGAAGGGCCGATGTCGCGAAGCGCCGAAGGCAGCCACTGGAGCAGATGCAGCGAATGCCAACCAAGTTGCGCTCTGCGGCCACCCGACACCCGAGATAGCTGCGCTTGGGAGCGAACGGCAGGTTTGGGTAAGCGGCACCGCAGCGCGAGGGCTTGTGCCGAACGGCAGGAACGGGCCGTCCTTGCCTGTTGGCGGTCCCCCGACGACGTCAGCCCGTCATCTGTGGCGCTTTCGCCAATGGCATGAATCGGGCAGCTTTCTCGGGTAGTATCCAAAAGGTGATATGAACCTGTGTCGGACAGGCGGAGATCCTTGAGCACGGTCGTCTCGATCGCGATGCTGCTCGTTGCGTGCTACGTCGCGTTGCTTCTTGCCGCATTCGTCTTCCAATCTCGGCTTGTCTATTTTCCCAACGTGCCGTCGCGTTCTGTCGGCCCGGGCCCGGACAGTATCGGGTTGGCCTTCCGGCATCTCGACATTCTGACCGAAGACGGGATCAGCCTCGTCGCGTGGTATGTGCCGGCTGCCGAGCCGCGTGGCACGGTCCTGTTCTTTCATGGCAATGCCGGAAATATCTCGCACCGCCTCGAGTCCCTGAGACAGTTCAACGAACTCGGCCTCGCGACCGTGATCTTCGACTACCGTGGCTACGGACAAAGCGAGGGCGAGATCTCAGAAGCCGGGATCTACCGCGATGCCGACGCGGTCTGGCGCCATCTCACCGAGGAGATGGGAATTCCGCCCCACCGGATCGTGCTGTTCGGCCGGTCGCTGGGTGCGGCGGTCGCGGCCTATGTGGCGGGCCGGCAAAAGCCCGGGGCGTTGATCCTCGAAAGCGGTTTCGTTTCGGTCCCCGACCTGGGCGCCGCAATCTATCCCTGGCTTCCGGTGCGGTGGCTGGCGCGCATCAGGTTCCCCACCGACGAATTCCTTCAGTCCTCGGCGTGCCCCGTGCTGGTCATTCACAGCCGCGATGACGAGATCATTCCCTTCGAGCAGGGCGTGAAGCTCCACGCTGCCGCTCGCCTGCCCAAGGCGTTTCTAGAAATCCGGGGAGGGCACAACGACGGCTTTCTCGTCAGCGAAGGGCGCTATCTCAAGGGCCTCGACGCATTCGTCGCCGACGCGCTCGGCGATTGAACGTCGGCTACCTGTCCGGCCGGGCCGGCTAGTTTCTCCCGCAGCACTGCTTTTATTTTTGACCTGAACCGCATGGACAGGGGCCGTTTATGCCCGGGTGTCTGCTCGGAATGGGCGCGCGGGACAGGTTTTCGGCCTTCATGACGAGCCCGGGGCGCGAGGTCAGCAGGATTGCGGCCACGCAATTCGGGATCAGATCCGGTGCTTCGATTTCGATCTCGCAGGTCTCGTCCTCGGTGAACTCGCTGGTGCCCTCATAAATGCCCTGCAGGCCAAGCATGAAGATCAGCGACGACTGTGTCTATTCATCGGCCCGATCTAGCACTTTTCCCCACGCCTCGGGGCGCAACCGCATCGCGCGGATGACCCCGTCGACCCAAGGCTCCCAGAGCGTCGCGTCGCTGTTCGGATCCACCGCGTAAATCGGTTCGATCCAGGGTGTCTTGGTCATCTCCGCGGCGACAGCATTGTAATGCGCCATAACTGCCGAGATCGTTTCCTCGGCGGTCGTCAGAGTCCGTTCTGTGATCGACTTGTTCTTCTGCGATGACGCAAGCCCGAGATCCGGGCAGGGTTTGTTCAGGATGCCGAGATTGCTCGGTCGAACCCATTGGTCAGACCGACACACTGACTTTGCTGTGCCGGAGCAAACGTTTCACTGCTTGGAGCGGGCGGTGGCATCGTGTGGGCACAGGAAGCGTATTCGGCGTCCAATAGCTCAAGAAGCCCGAGCCTGTTTGCCCTGCCGAGGGAAAGGTGCGGGGCAGCCGTCCGGGTAACGCTGGAGGTAGTCCTGGTCCTTGGGTGGGTCCACCAGGAAACGACCCGCTTGGCTCACCCGGGTCACCACCTTGCCGGGCCAATGGCCAGATGCATCGACGTCGCGGATGGTTTCCTCGGCGATCACCCGCTGTGACCCGCTCGTGTGGAAGATCTCCGAGCGGTAGATGGTCGCTACGACGTCCGCGCCGAGGTCGGGCCGGTGGACCATGAAGAAATATTCGAGCAACTCACGGTAGGACAGCCGATCCTGATCAAAGATGACCTCGACCACCTCCGCGTGACAGCCGTTGTTGTTCTCGGTGGGGGTGTCACCTTCCCCGCCCATCCAGCCCACGCGCGTTGAGATGACCCCTTCGCGGTGGCGAAGCAGCTGCTGCATGATCCAGTAGCAGCCCCCCGCGAGAACGGCGCGTTCGGTGTTTTTGCTCATATCGAGCTCCTCCCTTCGAAATCATCCAAAATACGAGAGACTTGCGCGAGGGCGCGTTACCGGGGCTCGCGCAGCATCGGGAACATCGGCGGTGAATCGCCCGATCGGATCTCGCCCAGCACCCGGAAACCGTGGCGCTCTCAGAAGGTCCGGTTGTTGAGGCTGGTCGCTTCCAGATAGACCGGCTGGCGATCGCGATCGCAGGCCGCGAGCCCGTGCCGCATCAAGCCAGATCCATGCCCCCGCCCCTGAAACGCCGGATCGACCCCGATCAGCGGGATGTATCAGTGCGGCTCCCGCGGATGAAATCCGGCCATTTGTTCGAACAGAAACAGCAACTCGCCGAGCTTCGGCCCGGACATGTTCCGCTCGAAGAGTCCGCCGATCGGTCCGTCCTCGGGAAGAACCCCGGGCGGCAACCATTGCGCGACGCCGAAGTAGTCCCCGACGACGAGGGCGGAACCATGGTCGAAGGACTTACCGCCGAACAGCGTGACCAGCGGCCGGAAGATCGTCGGGAACTGAAGCGGGTCGGGCCAGGCCCAGCGCGCCGCGGGATCGGTGCTGAAAGCCATTGCCATCGCCGCCTCGAACCGGGCCCGCTCCGCTCTCGGAACGGAGCGGATCCGGAGCGCCTGGTCTCGATGCTGGGTAGCAGGTGCGGACATGTGGTTCATGGCGTCCTCCTGTGAAAGTCGCCGAGAGATTGGGCGGCGCAGCGGCGGGCGGAAGGGCATTTGGAGGACCCTGTCACCAGGACGGGTCGCGGCCTTCCAGATCCTCGTCGCTGACGACCGGCGGCCTGAGCCGGTGACCGCTGAACGGCGCCGCATAGACCGAGCCGTAAGCGTCGCTCAGGCCTGCGAAGAGGGTTTCCAGGGCCGCGGCGAAGCCGAGATGCGGGATCCGCAGATGCGGCATGCTGATGCGGCGTGTGGTGATCGGGGCGGTGGTGATGATGTCGGTCATGGCGTCCTCCTATGCCCTCAGAATGACAGGAGATGCGGCGCAGATCCTTGGCGGCGGCCTGAAGAGTCCTGATCGTTCCTGAAGTTCGCTTTCGGCAGGGTTTCGGCTATCCTGCGGAGCAAAGGGGACATGCGCGATGGACCTGCAGTTCGGGCCGTATCGACTGAAGCTGGCGGAACGGCGGCTCCTCGGTCCGGAAGGGCCGGTCGAGCTTTCGGCGCGCGCGTTCGACATCCTCGCCCTGCTGCTCGACAAGCCCGACGAGGTGGTCGGCAAGTCCGCGCTGCTCGATGCCGTATGGCCAAGCCTGATGGTCGAGGAGAACACGCTTCAGGTTCACATATCGGCACTCCGAAAGGCACTCGACGACGGCATGATCGCGACGGTGCATGGCCGGGGCTACAAATACGCAGGGCCACGACCCGTGACGGCTGAAACCGCCGGCGACCCGCGCCTCGACGGCTCTGCCGAAGGAGAACTGGCGTCGCAGCCGAAGCCCTCGATCGCCGTGCTGCCCTTCGACAACATGAGCGGTGATCCGGAGCAGTCCTATTTCAGCGACGGGATCACCGAAGACATCATCTCCGAACTCGGCAAGTTCAAGGAATTCCTCGTCATCGCGCGGAACTCCTCCTTCCAGTTCCGGGGGGCGGTGCGCGACGTTACCGACGTGGCGAAGACGCTTGGCGTTCAATATGTCGTCGAAGGCAGCGTGCGAAAGATCGGCAACCGGGTGCGGGTATCGGTACAACTGATTGATGCCGCGCTGTCGACCCACATCTGGGGCGAGCATTACGACCGCGAGCTGACCGACATCTTCGCCATCCAGGACGAAATCACCCAGATGATCGCGACGCGCCTGGCCCGGCAGGCCCGGACCGCGATCGAGTCGCGCGCCAGGGCGCGTCCGACCGACAACATGTCTGCCTACGAGTGTTACCTTCGGGCACTGAAACTCTCGGCCAACTATGACTATGACTCGGTCGGCAAGGCCGAGCCTGTTCTGCGCCAGGCGATCGAGCTCGATCCGAAGTTCGCCGCGGCCCACGCCATGCTCGGCTTTGTCGAAACGCTCAAGTTCTTCTGGACCACGAACCAGGATGACTTGCACTCGGGGCTGAAGATCGCAAGGACCGCCCTGCAGCTCGACCCGGACGAGGCCTACGGTCACCTCGCCGCGGGCTTTGCGCTCGTGTACCTTCATCGCTTCAGGCAGGCCGAAGCCAGCCTGGACCGCGCGGTTTCACTGAACCCGAACGACCCGTTCATTCTTACTGTCCATGCGCTCCTTCTCAATTTCACGGGCAGGCCGGATGAGGCGCTTGGAAAACTGGACGATGCCCAACGCCGCGATCCGTTCGCCGTGGAATGGTACGGGGATTTTCGTGGCCTCGAATTGACGTCGGCCGGAAGGTACCGCGAAGCGGTTGCCTGCTACGAGAAATTGGACAACCTCACGCCGTGGTCGCTCGCCTATCTCACTGTCTGCTATGCCGAGTTGGGCGAGACCGCGCTTGCCAAAGACACGCTGGCAAAGCTCAAGTCGAACTGGCCGGAGGAAAGCATCGATGAGATCGTCGATCATGAGATGGATTACTTCGAGAACCCGGCAGTCTGCAGCCATTTCCGCTCAGTTCTGAGGCGCGTCGACAATTGCTGGTGAACTTGTCTGTCGCCGGCGTCGACGCAAGCAGGCAGGCGTCTTTCAATCTCGATGTTCTCGGCAATCTGCATCGTGCGAGGTGACGACCCGGGACGTCACCCACGCGCGTGTCGGAAACCCAGTCCGCCAAGTAATCATAGGATACGCGGCTTGCGACTGATCTCTCGCTGATCGCTGGTCATCAAATACATCCTGCATCTCCGAAACGGAGATTATCGAGGATGTCTCCCGGAATCCTAGATTTCGCAACCGTCAGAGGACCGAACCGTTTTCGCCGTCCATTTGTTCTCGGGTTTCACAGGTGCTGACCCGAATGTGCCGCTGCAGCGACAAGCTGGATCCCCTTGCGGTTCTGGCCCCCTGCGCTACGGTAACCCCAAACGCGGCATCAAGGATTGCGGCCTTCTCGTGGACTCCGATGGCAACAGCAGAGAAAACCTCAGCCAGAAGATCTATACGGATCTTCGGCTTCGGTTGATCGTCGGCGATCTGGCTCCCGATGATACGTTGTCGATACGTACACTCGCGGAGGGCTTCAATGTATCTGCCATGCCGGTGCGCGAAGCTCTCAAGCGCCTCGAATTCGAGAAGGCGCTGGCCGGATCGGCAAAGCGCGCCTATCGCGTGCCGCCCATCCTGCCCGAGGCGGCGTCCAATCTGTTCTTCGTGCGCGCAACGCTTGAGGGCGCCGCGGCGGAGTTGGCTATTGATCATCTCTCACCAGGCGATCTCAAGTGTCTGCGCGAATACTCGAACGCGATGGATACGGCATGGGAAAAGGGTGACGCCCGCAGCTTTCTGCTGAACAACTTCAAGTTCCATTCGATGATCTACCGCAGTTCCGGCAATCCCGATCTCAGCGAGCTTGCGGAAACGCTTTACGCCCGCAGCGGGCCATGGCTCGGAAAGGCGATCCGTGAGTTGGCGGACAAGGAAGACTGGGCGAACGAGCACCACGATATCCTGCTGGCGATCGAGGCGCGCGACCGGGCACGCGTTCGAAAGCTGATCGAGGAAGATGTCAATTGGGGCACCGCGTTCTTCCGACGGATGTAGCGCGGGCTCGTGGCGGCTCTCTGCAGTTCATTTGCGGCGGGTTCTTTCGGTCCGTTTTTTCATCCTTCCGGGTGCGCAGCTTCTGTCTTCTTCGTTGGAGCAACGTATCAGGCACCCGATTTTTCTTGCCTGCACGAATAAACTGTGATCACAGATTTAGGTGAACAGGCTCGGAAGATTCGCACATGAAGACCTCTGCCAGAGTCGTTGTAATTGGAGGTGGCGTCGTCGGCTGCTCCGTCCTTTATCATCTGGCAAGGAACGGCTGGACCGATGTGGTGCTGCTAGAACGACAGGAACTGACCTCGGGATCGAGCTGGCACGCGGCGGGAGGACTCTTCACCGTCGTGCGCCCGAATTCGGCGGCCGAGATGCACCGCTACACGTTCCGGATCTATCGCGAACTCGAAAAGGAAAGCGGCCAGAGCTGCGGCTTCCACTTCACCGGCGGGATCAACATCTGCCGCACGCAAGACGAGATCGACTCGAACGCCCGGATGCAGAGCGCCTGCCGCCGGCTCGGTATCGAGGGGCATTTCATCTCGCTCGAAGAGGCAAAGGCGAAGGCGCCCGTGCTCGACACGCGGCACATGGTCGGCGCCTTCTGGGAGGAGGAGGGCGGCCATGTCGACCCGGCCTCGGCGACCAACGCCTTCGCGGCAGCCGCCCGCAAGCTTGGCGCGGCGATCCACCGCTTCACGCCGGTGACCGCGACGAGCCAGCGCGCCGATGGCACGTGGGACGTGGTCACCGACAAGGGCGCGATCCATGCCGAATATGTCGTCAATGCCGCCGGGCTCTGGGGCCGCGAGGTGGCGCGTCTGGCCGGGATCGAGCTGCCGTTGATGCCGGTCGAGCACCATTACCTGGTGACCGAACCTATCCCGATGATCGAGGATCTCGGCTTCGAGCTGCCGCAGATCAACGACAACGAGACCGGCTGCTACGCGCGGCAGGAGGGGGTAGGGCTTCTCCTCGGCGCCTACGAGCACAAGATGCGGCACTGGGCCAAGGACGGCACGCCGCCTGATTTCGGTCACGAGTTGCTGCCCGACGATCTGAGCTGCATGGAATGGAACTTCGAGAAATCGGTGGAGATCATGCCCTGCCTCGCCGAGGCCGGCGTCAAGCGGGTGATCAACGGGCCGATGATCTTCTCGCCCGATCTAGGGCCGCTCATCGGCCCGCATCCGGCCCTGCGAAACTATTTCTGTGCCAATGGGGTGATGGCGGGCTTCAACCAGGGCGGCGGGATCGGCCGGGTTCTGGCCGAGTGGATCATCGGTGGCGAGCCGTCGCTTGACATTTTCAACTGGGACGTGGCGCGGTTCGGTGCTTGGGCGACCAGGAAATACACCGAGGAAATGACCCGGTATTTCTACGAGAACCGCTCGGAAAAGGTCTTTCCCTACCAGAGCTTCCCCGCAGCGCGGCCGCTCGCCATGTCGCCGGTCCATGACCGGCTCGCCGCCGAGGGCGCGGTCTTCGGTACCGGCTTCGGGCGCGAGCATGTGACATGGTACGCGCCGAAAGGGATGGAGGCGAAGGACAGCCTGACCTACCGCCAGCCAAACTGGTGGGGGCAGGTGGCCGAGGAGGGGCGCCGGGTGCGCGAGGCGGTCGGGCTTTACGAGTTTTCCGACATGGCGAAGTTCGAGGTTTCGGGGGCGAATGCCGGCGCCTGGCTCGACCGGATCATGGCGAACAGGTTACCGAAGCCGGGGCGGCTTTGCCTCTCGCCAATGCTCTCGGAGAGCGGGCGGGTGATTGGGGATTTCACGATCTCCAACCTTGGCGACCGATATCTGGTGGTCGGCACCTATGCGATGCAGCTCGCCTATCTGCGCCATTTCCGCAAGTACCTGCCTGCCGAGGGCGTGACGCTGAAAAACCTGTCGGACGATCTGGCCGGGCTCAGTATCGCCGGTCCGAAGGCGCAGGCGCTGATTTCGGCGCTGGCAGAGCGCGACATGGACACAACGCATTTCCGCTTCATGGATGCGGGCACGATGACACTCGCTGGCGTGCACGATGTCACGACGCTCCGTGTCTCCTATACCGGCGAGACCGGCTACGAGACGTACCTGGCCAAGGCTGACCAGCCCCGGCTTTTTGACGCGATCCGGCAGGAAGGCGCGCGGCACGGCCTGTCGCTCGTCGGGCTCCGCAGCCTGATGATGCTGCGGCTTGAGAAAGGCTACCCAGCCTGGGGCACGGAACTGGCGCCCGACTACTACGCCCATGAATGCGGGATGATGCCTCATGTGAAGCTCGACAAGGGCGATTTTGTCGGGCGTGACGCTGCGGCTTCTTACGGCTTGGCGCGGGAGCGGCCGCTGGTGCTGACCGTCGATGCCGGCGAGTTCGCGATCTGGGGCGATGAGGCGATCTTCCTCGATGGCGAACCTGTTGGCTATGTCTCTTCCGGCGGTTTCGGCCCCGTGGTCGGCAAGCACATCGCGCTCGGCTATGTCCGCCCCGATGCCTTTCGCGAGGGCGGCAGCTACGCGGTCGAGGTCTTCGGCGAGCTGCGCGCCGCCGAATTGCAGGCGCGGCCGCTCTACGATCCGGACGGCGTGGTGATGAGATCATAGCGACGAGGATGAATGAAAATGAGGATTGTCGGCGGCCACCCGTATCAGGGATACAGTGTCGGAATCTTGAAATTCGACAACAAGTTCTACCCGATGATGCCTGGCGATGTGGGCAACGCCACGACCTATCCCTTCCCGGTGCTGATCCGCGAGGTGAAGGGGCTGGAGGACAATCCGTATCCGCCGCTTCTCAAGTCCGACGGAACCTATTCCGCCGAGGTCCAGCTATGCATCGACGCCGCCGCGCAGATGGAAAAGGACGGCGTGCGCGCCATCGCCATGTGCTGCGGGTTTTTTTCGCTGATCCAGCCGGTGGTGGCGGAACATGTCGGGATTCCGATCATGACCTCGCCCTTGATGATGATTCCGATCATCCATCAGCTTCTGCGGTCCCACGAATCCGTTCTGGTGGTCACAGCCGCCGCGCGGCTTCTGAGCAACGACTTCTTTCAGGCGGTGGGCGCGGACCTGAATGATCGCGTCACCATGGTCGGGCTGGACAACTCCGCGTGCTTCAACGCCATGTGCATGGGCGGCAACAAACAGAGTTTCGAATATGAGGAACTGCGCGACGATGTGCTCGCCGCCATCGCCGAGGGGCGCGCGCGGGATCCGAATATCGGTGCGATCCTTCTGGAATGCACGACCCTGCCGGCCTTTGCCGCAGAGTTACGAGAAGCAACGAAGTTGCCGGTCTTCGACTTCGTCGCCTTTGTGGAATGGATGCACAGGGCCGTCGTCCCGAAACAGCATTCCGGCTATATCTGAGGTGGGAGCAGGCGAATGCGCATTGCCAAGGGTCAGACTGCGCGGCGGTGGGTCGCCGTCATACACTCAGAGACATGGGCCGGGGCCCGGCAGGCTTTCTGACGCCTGAACCCCACTCTCCAGGAGACTGCCCATGTCCCGCCGCCGTACTTCCCGTTCGCCCCGTTCGACCGGCCTAAGCCAGCGCCCGTTCGGCGAGGTTCACAATCCGCTTCGCCCAGTCGAATTGATTTCGGCCGACCAGGTCGAAACCATCCACCATATGAGCCTGAAGATCCTCCGCGATATAGGACTCAAGGTCGAGAGCGCCGTTGCGCGCGATCTCTTCAAGCAGATCGGCGCCGAAGTCGATCCTGACAATCACCGCGTCCGGCTCGACCCGGCGCTGGTCGAGGAGATGCTCACGGGCCTGCCGGCCGAATTCACCATCCATGCGCGGAATCCTGAAAAGACCGTGACCGTGGGCGGCAACTCCCTGACCTTCGCCACTGTTTGCGGACCGTCCTTCGTCTCCGATCTCGACCGCGGTCGCCGGGCGGGAACGCTGGAGGACGTGCGAGACTTCGTGAAGCTATCCGCCTCGCTCAACATCTTCCACCACGAGGGCGGCGCGGGCTGCGAACCGCTGGAGTTGCCGCCCGAAACCCGCCATCTCGACATGATGCTGGCGCAGGTGACGCTTTGCGACAAGGGCTGGCAGCCCTGCTGGATGAACACCGCCGCGCGCGCCCGCGACTGCATCGAAATGGCGCGGATAGCGCTTGGAACCGACGCTGAGGGGCTCAGGGCGCGTCCCGGCATTCTAGGCGGCGTCAACACGAACTCGCCGCTTCTCTTCGACGACGGCCAGGCCGAGGCGGTTATCGAGTTCGCTCGCGCCGGCCAGCCTGTCCACATCACGCCCTTCACGCTCGCGGGCGCAATGGCGCCAGCGACCATCGGCGGCGCTCTGGTACAACAGAACGCCGAGGCGCTGGCGGGGATCGTCCTTGGTCAGGCGACGGAACGCGGTGCGCCGGTCTTCTACGGCCACTTCACCTCGAACGTCGACATGAGGACCGGCTCGCCCGCCTTCGGCACGCCCGAATACGCAAAATCGGTCATCGTCTCGGGCCAGATGGCGCGGCGCTACGGCATCCCGGTCCGGTCGTCGAACACCACAGCCTCGGCCTGCGTAGATCTTCAGGCCGCCTACGAGAGCGACATGTCGATCGGCGCCTGCATCCAGGGCCATATAAACGTGATGATGCATGCGGGCGGCTGGCTGGAAGGCGGGCTGACGTGTTCCTTCGAGAAGCTCATCCTCGATGCCGAGCTTCTGCAGATGCAGGCGGCTTTCCTCGACCCGCTCGACCTGTCCGACGACGCCGTCGGCTTCGATGCCATACAAGAGGTCGGGCCGGCGGGGCATTTCTTCGGCACCGCCCACACGCTCGCGCGATATGAGACCGCGTTCTACAATCCGATCCTGTCGGACTGGCGAAACTTCGAGACCTGGCGCGACGACGGCGCGAAAACGGCTACGCAGCGTGCCAATGCGATCTGGAAGAAACTGCTGGCAGAGTACCAGAAGCCCCCAATCGACCCGGCTGTCGAGGAGGAACTGGAAGCCTATGTCGCCCGCCGCAAGGAAGAGATTTCCCGCACCGGCGTCTGACCCTCGCCCGGCCGTTCATGGAAGCCCCCCTGTCCCGGGCATGACCTGGAACCTCCCCCCTCGGGGTAAGAGCCCCCGTTCAAGCCCAAGCCGCATGCCCTGAAGACATGGTGTCACTCTGCCGCCTCGACCGCCTTCTGCTCGGCGTCGATCAGCTTCTGCAGCCGCCTGCGGAACAGAAGGGGCCCCGCGTCGATGGCGATGTCTATGTTGCGGGTGGTCTTCTCCTCCATCCCCTTCTGCACCTCGATCAGCACATCTCGATCTTCATTGAACGCAAACTCGACCGAGTCGCTCATGTATTTCGAGGTCGCTTCGTCCTTGGGATGCACGTTGCGGATCTGGAACCAGTAGTAGCGCGTGGTCTTTTCATCGACCGGTGTCATGAAGTTGTAGCTGTCCATCTGGAAGTATTTCCCTTCTGGCAGGTTCGAGGTGTCTCCCCCGGTGCCCGCGGGGGTGAAGATCGCCTTGATATAGGCGAGCGAGGGATAGCGGACCTCGTAGTGCTGTTCGCGGTCGGCTTTGCCCTCGAACGGCACGAGCTTCTTGTAGAACGGGGCAACTTCAACATCGTACATCCAGCGCGAGACGATGACGCCGGTCTCGGTCCCGGCGACGGTCAGGGGCTCTTCCTCGCAGGCGGCATTGCCGAACGAGCTTTGATGCACCCAGGCGACATGGCTCGGGTCGAGGAGGTTGTCGGTGATGTAGAGATAGTTGCAGGGAAACGGCATCGCGTCGCCCCGGTTGATGCCCCAGTCGGGATCGTCGTAGTGCTCGACCACGAAGATCTTGTCGGGGTCGGCGAGCGCGGGATCGCCCATCCAGATCCAGACGAGGCCATAGCGGCTTTCGACCGGGTAGGCGTGGATATTGGCGCTTGGCGGGATGCGATCCTGCCCCGGCACGCGGACGCAGGTGCCGCGGCAGTCGAATGTCAGCCCGTGATAGCCGCATTCGATGTGATCGCCCTTGATGCGCCCCTTGGAGAGCGGAAGCTTTCGGTGTGGACACGCGTCGATCAATGCAACGGGATCGCCGGCTTCGGTGCGGAACACAACGATCTTCTCGCCAAGAACCATGATCTGCCTGGGTTCACGGGTGACCTCGTGGTCCCAGGCGGCGACGTACCAGGTGTTGCGAAGATACATGTTCAGCCTCTTCTGTCGGGGGCATCCGGTGCCACCGGACGCGGGGTTTTCGATGGATCGGCGAAGTCATGGCGCAGCGCGAGAGTGCGCAGGTGGTCGGCGAAGGACTGCGCCAGCGAGCGATCGACGAGGATGCTTACATCCCGCGTTGTCCGCCACCAGAGTGCCACGTCGTAATGATTGAGCCTGGTACGGATCGCCTGCGCCTTGCGGACCGGCGCCGCATGGAGGTCGGCCTTGGTGTAGTGGCCAAGGAAGTGCAGCGCCTCGACGCCGCGCAGCAAGAACCGGGTGAACCCATGTCCGATATCGACCATGTTGAACGCGCCGTCCGGGACGGTGCCGGACACGAGGGCGAGGGTGGGGGCGAAGCGCAGCATCAGCGTCTCAGCCGTCGTCCGCACCGTGCCCAACGGCAGGATTGCATCGAGCGCCAACGGAGTTCCGTTGAGTTGGACCAGCGGCAGGAACGCCTCGTCGAGCCTGAGGCCGAGGCGCCCGGGAAGGTGGCCCTTCGCGTCGCTGGCAGGACGGGGCATGGGCTGCTCAGCCATTCAGCCGCTCTCCTTTCGGGTCGTAGGCGCAGGTCGGCGAGACGCGGACCCTCACGGACCGCCCTGCGACGGGGGAGTGTGCCCAGAGCGACTCGCCCATGCGCGCCGCGCCGCCTTCGAGGAATGCGAGCGCGATGGAGTGGCCGAGCGTCGGGCTCCGCACCGCGGCAGTCAGCTGTCCGCAGATTGGGGCACGGCCGTTCTCGTCCAATTCGGCGGTGCTCAGATGGGCTGCGGGCGGGATCGCGGTATTGCCGTCCTCGGGAACGAGGCCGATGAGCTGTTCGCGGCCCTCGGCCTGAAGTGCCGGGCGGAACAGAAGCGCGCGGCCGACGAAGTCCTTACTTGTCGAAACCATTCGCCCAATTCCCAGATCGCCGGGAACCCGGAGGCCGTCGATCTCGGTTCCAACTGACAGGTGACCCTTCTCGATCCTGAGGACGTCGAGTGTTTCCAGCCCGTAGGGCGTGATGCCCCATTCGGCGCCCCTTTCCATGACCCTGTCCAGCAGGTCCTCAGCGAAACCCGCTGGCGTGTTGATCTCGAAGCTCAGTTCGCCGGAGAAGCTGACAGAAATGACACGCACGGGCAGGTTGCCACCAAGTATGCCTTCGCGCACCGCGGCGAAGGGGAAGGCTTGTGGTCCCGTTTCGAAGTCGGGATCAAGTGCCCGCAGGAGCTCGCGCGCCTTCGGTCCGGCGATGGCGAGCGAGGCCCAATGCTCACCAACATTCGTGAGCGTCACGTTCATTTCCGGCCAGTCGATCTGCGCGCATTTCTGAATGTGCCGCCAGACCGAAGCCGAATGCGCCGTTGTCGCGGTAACGAAGAAATGGTTGTCGCCCAGTTGCGCAACGGTGCCGTCGTCGAGGACGTAGCCATCCTCACGCAGCATCAGCCCGTAGCGCAGGCGCCCCGGCTTCAAGGTGGCGACGTTGTTGCAATAAAGCCGCGATAGGAAACTCCTCGCGTCCGGACCCTGAATGTCGAACTTGCCGAGGGTCGACATGTCGACGCAGCCGAGCGAGCTGCGAACCGCCCGGCACTCCCGCTCAACGGCGTCGGCCATGCTCTCGCCCTGTTGCGGGAAGTAACGCGGATAGAGCCACGAGCCGGAGGTCTGGAATACACAGTCGAGCCGCTCGAAGCCCGCATGGAACGGAGTGCGCCGTGTTGGCAGCATCGCGGCACCGACTTCCGTGCCAACGAGCGCACCAATGGTGACCGGAGAGAACGGCGGGCGGTAGGTGGTATGGCCGATTATGGCCGGGGTGCTTCCGGCAAGGGCGGAAATCTCGATAAGGCCGTTCGTCCAACTCGTCTTGCCCTGATCGGTGCCCATGCCGAGCGTCGTGTAGCGTTTTGTGAGTTCGACATCGCGGTAGCCCTCCCGCTGGGCGAGCGCGAGATCGGCGCGGGTGACGTCGTTCTGAAGGTCGACGAAGGCCCTGCCCCGCCGGGCCGTGAAGCCTTTCGCCGGTGCGGGCGTCGGGTCGGGACGGGGCAGGCCCAGGTGCTTGTGCATCTCCAACTCGGCCATGACCTCGTGCGCGGCAGCCTTGCCGTCGGCGAGGCAAGCCGCCGTGCCAAGCACACCGCGCGCCGCGCCGACCGGTCGCATCACGCCGTCGTCGGCGGCCGGTCGCAAGCTTTGCGTGACTTGATCAAAGGTCAGGCGCGCGCCCAATTGCGCCGCGAGATGCGCCGTGGGCATCCATCCCGCCGAAACGCAGAGGAGGTCGCAGGCCACGTTTCGGCGCTTGCCGCCTCCGTCACGCCACCGAAGACCGCGCAGGTGCAGGCGTCCGGACGTGCCGAGGATCTCGGCGCCCGGCTCCAGTTCGGCTACGACCTCGATCCCGGCCTCGGCCAGCGCGGCCGTCGTGTCGGCGCGTTCGTCCGCGTCGGTCACCGCAACGGCGGCCCGGCGCCCAGGGGCAATGGCGAAGCGGCGGACATAGCTGCGCACCGCGCCCGCAAGCATCACGCCGGGCCGGTCATTGCCGGGGAAGACCACCGGCCGTTCGATGGCGCCGGCGGCAAGGATGATCCTGTGGGCGCGGATCTTCCACAGGATCGCGCGGGTACTGCCGCCCGCGGGCGGCGTTTCCACGGCTTGCACCAGACCGTGATCGTAGTGCCCGAAGGCCAGTGTGCGCGACAGAACCGTGACGTTCGACAACTGGCCGAGCGCGACTGCGGCATCCTCCGCCCAGTCGCGCGCCGAGAGCCCTTCCACGGTTTCGCGGCTGGACAGGAGTGCGCCGCCGATCAACCGGTCCTGCTCGACCAGTACGACGGTCGAACCGGAATGGGCCGACGTCAGCGCCGCCGAGAGGCCCGCTGCCCCGCCGCCGATCACGAGTATGTCGCAGCTTTTCCGTCGCTTGTCGTAGATCGCCGGGTCGGGCGAGGGATCGGCCCTGCCGTGTCCGGCGGCACGGCGGAGGACGCGCGAATAGGTCCCGGCCCAAGCTCCCTTCGGCCACATGAAGGTCTTGTAATAGAAACCGGCGCTCAGCGCCTTGCCGCAGAGTTGGAGGAGCGCGCCGAAGTCACGGTCGACCCGCGGCCAGGCGTTCTGGCTGGTGACACTGAGGCCATCGGACAGCACTACCTCGGTCGCCTTGAGGTTCGACGTCGAGCCGGACGCGTCGGTGACCGTGACCAGTGCGCAGGGTTCCTCGAGCCCGGCCGATAGGATGCCGCGGGGACGGTGATACTTGAGCGACCGCGCGACAAGATGGCGGCCATTCGCCAGCAAAGCCGAAGCCAGCGTGTCGCCGGGATGACCGTTCAGGGGCACGCCGTCGAACGTGAAGGGAAGCGTGCGATCGCGGTCGATCAGTCCGCCGCGTGGCAATCGGCTCATCCCGGCCCGCCTTTCCCTCCCGGCAGGGAAGAGCCGCCGATCTCATGCGTGATCGTGTCGCGCGTCACCGTGATCCAGGTCTCGCACCCGCTCGCGTGATACCAGAGTTCGAGAAGCGGGCCTCGCGGGTTGTTTCCAAGATGCAGCGCACGGTGCCAGGCTGCGGCATCGGACACGCCATCCAACGGCGGCAGGGTCCGGAGCGGACCGCCATAATCGAACTCGCCTTCGTCACGAGGGCCGCAATGGGGGCAGGGGATCAGGAGCATCTTCGGGGCCCTTTCTAATGCAGCCAGGGATAGGGACCGAGACCGGCATCGGGCTGCTCAGCCCCGGTTTCAAAGCGGTCGAGCGCGAATGGGACGAGGAGGTCCGGCAACCTGCCAGTGGCGAGAAGTTCGGCCATGCACCAGCCGACGGCTGGCGTCGCCTTGAAACCTGCATAGCCCCAACCGGCATTGATCATCAGCCCCTCGACCGGCGTGCGGCCGACAAGCGCGTTGCCGTCCATCGAGATGTCGGCGGTGCCCGACCAGTGCCGCATCAGCCTGAGCCGCGACAGGAAGGGCAGGATCTGCACCGCGCGGGCCAGCGTGTCCTCGATGCGCTCGAAACTGCCGCGGCGTGCGTAGGAATTATAACCGTCGGTCGCGCCGCCCAGCACGAATTCGCCCTTGGCGGTCTGGCTGACATAGCTGAGCCCGGAATTGTAATTCACGACCGCATCGAGTGCGGGCTTCACCGGCTCGGTGACACAGGCCTGCACGTTGATCGACTGGATCGGCAGCTCGATTCCGGCGAGAGCCGCGACGGCGCTGCTTGCGCCCGCGACGCTGATCAGAGCCTGCCCGCACGCGATGCGGCCAAGCGGTGTCCGCACCGCCGCGATGCGACCGTTTTCTATCTCGATCCCGGTGGCGGGACAGTTCTGGAAGATGTGGACGCCGGCCCCGCCCGCCCGCCGCGCGAAGCCCCAAGCCACCGCGTCATGGCGCACGACGCCGCCGGCCTCCTGAACCAGCGCGCCAACTACCGGGAACCGCTTTTCGCCGGTCAGATCGAGTTCCGGCACGCGCGTCTTCAGCGCCGCGCCGCTCAGGATCGAGGCTTCTGCCCCACGCAGGCGCATCGCGTTGGCGCGCAGGGTGAAATGCTCTAGCTCGCCATCGGAATGGGCTAGGTCGACATAGCCGCGCGGTTCGTACATCAGGTTGAAGTTCAACTCCCGTGTCAGCTCCGCCCAAATGCCGAGCGCGAAGTTCTTCAGCTCAAAGCTCGCGTTCAGGAGGTAGTCCGACCGGATGATCGTCGTGTTTCGGGCGGTATTGCCGCCTCCGATCCAGCCTGCCTCGACCACCGCCACGTCGGTGATGCCATGATTGGCGGCCAGATAGTGCGCTGTAGCGAGCCCGTGCCCGCCGCCGCCGACGATCAAGATGTCGTAGGATGACCTGGGTTTCGGCTCTGCAATGATCGCTGGCCAGCGCCTGTTTCCCAAGGCCGCATGTGCAAGGACGGAAAGTCCCGAATAGGCCATGGCCGAGTCCGATCCGAATACGCCAAACTGTGATCACAGTTATATTCTTTGGGATTCTTTGGCAAGGACGAGAATGCAATTGATCTGAGATCACAGAGTGTGCATTTTCTGGCGTGAAGGATTGCGTCGCGGATGGAGCTCATGACGACTGTCGCACGGGATGAACTCGAACGCGGGGTCCGGAACCTGCTGCAGGGTTGCGCCCGGATCCGCGAGGGAGACCGGGTGGTTCTGGTCGGAGAGACCGGCGACGATCTCTATTTCGATCCCGCCCTGTGCGGCGCGGTGGCCGAGATCGCCGGACGTATGGGCATGGCGGCCGAGGTGATCATGGCGGCGCCGGTCGCCGACGCAACGCAGTTTCCCGATGAGGTGCGCGCCGCGATGGAGCGGGCCGACCGGACCATCTTCTTCTCGCGCCTCGGCGATCAGGTGCGCTTTTCGCTGCCGGAGGGCAGGGCGAAGGCGGTCATGACCTACACGCTCGACCCCGGCTACCTCGCGGCCCCCTTCGCGACGGCCGACTTCGTTGTGATGAAGCGGATGCACGACGCACTTCTGGAACGCATCCTCGCCGCGCGGGAGTGCCGGATCGCCGGCGACTGCGGCACCGATCTGATCAGCCGGATCAAGCCTGCGCGAGGCGACGCCGTGGCCGAATTCGCGCTCGAACTCTTCCCGGTTATGATCTTCCCGCCGGTGATCTGCCACGAAATGACGGGCACGCTCGCGATCCGGCATTTCGTCACCTCCTCCTCGACGCGCGCCTACGAGGACAGCGTTCTGATCCTTGACGAGCCGATCATGGCGCGGGTCGAGGCGTCCCGCATGGTGGCCTTCCACGGGCCGGATGATCTCGTGGCCCGGCTGAAAACCCAGCTCGAACGCGCCGCCGCGCTGACCGGGGGCGATCCCTACCGCATCAATTCCTGGCACACCGGCATCAATCCCGGCACCTATTTCAAGGGTGATCCCTATGCCGATCTCGAACTCTGGGGCACGGTTGCCTATGGTTCGCCGCGCTACACGCATATGCACGCGGCCGGCAGGGACCCCGGTGACGCGGCCTTCCACCTCATGGACCTTACCATCGCATTCGATGGCGAAGTGCTGTGGGACAGGGGCCGGTTCATTTTCCTCGACAGGCCGGAGATCCAGGCGATGATGAACGCGGAGCAGCGGGAGTTCCTGAATTCCTCGGTGCTGAACGATATTGGCCTGTGACGCTATGACTATGGGTGGCAAGGAGGCGATTGCCTGGGTCGACGTGATCGGCCAGGACGCGGCGACAGGCGACCTCGCTGCCGCCTACGACGCGGTCAAGGGCAAGGACGGCACGGTCGAGAACCTCTACCTCGCCATGTCGCAGACCCCTGCGGCGATCCGGGCGGCCGACGCGCACTATCTCGCGGTGCTGCACAACCCCGACAACCCGCTCGAACCCTGGCTCGCGGAACTGGTGGCGACCTATGTCGCGGTACTGTGTGGCTCGACCTACGCAGCAGCCAACCACGGAGACAACGTGCGCCACCACCACCCCGACGGCGAAGCTGCTGCCCGGCTTGTCGCGGCGCTTGGGGACGACAGCTGGGACGGGCCCGCGACAGCCGCCGGCACCCGTGCGGCGCTGGTCTACACGCGCAAGCTGACCTGCGAACCGGGCGCCATGTGCAAGGCGGATATCGAGGCGCTGCGGCAAGCGGGATTCGGCGACAAGGCGATCTCCTACATCGCGCAGATCGCGGCCTCTTTCGCTTATTGGGCGCGGATCACCAATGGCCTTGGCATTCAGCTGGGCGACACGATCGGTCTCGCCATGTCCCCCGCGAAAGGAACCGAGGTCGGCGGAGCGACGGACGTCTCCGAATAGAATGACGGATCACTGCCCGAGCACCTGACTGACTCGCCCCGCAAGTCGGCCCAGAGCTTTCTTGGAGTTTCCGATCGCGACCGAACCGGAGACACTCAGCGAGGATGTCACGATCCTCGGCGTACCTTCGTTGAACCCAGCCGGATAGAGGAGGTGACCAACACCCAATCGAACGCGACGACCGCGGTGCGGCGGACCGCCGTCCTTGCGCTCGACCGGCTGATGGTCAACCTTATCGGCGCGGCCGTGCGCCCGGGCTACTTCGACGCCGGCGCCTGACGCCTGCGCGTATATTCGGCCTCGTGCGCGGCGCGTATCCGCTGCACGGCCGGACGGGCGCAGATTGCAGCGCGGTGGCGGGAGATGTTGGGATAGGCGGTGATGTCACCCTCCGGGAAGATCACGTCCCAGACCGTCTGCAGCGCGAGGATATAGTCCGGCACCGTGGGCTGTGACCCGAAGAAGAACGGGCCCCCCTCCAGCGCCCTTTCGAGGGTCTGGTAGACCCCCTTCAGGCGCTGCATCGACGCCGCCTTTAACGCGGCCTGCCGGTCCGGCTCGGAATGGTAGAATTCCGGGTGGTACTGGATGATGACGTCCGGCTGCAGCGTCGATGCCAAGTAGTGGAACCATTGCAGGAAGGTGCCGCGCCTTGGATCGCCCGGCGGGATGACGAGCCCGGCTTTGGGGTGACCTTCGGCGACGTAAAGCGCCACGGCACCGGTCTCGAAGACCGTTCCGTCCGGGCCCTTCAGGGCGGGCGTCCGGCAATGCGGACTCGCGGCCAGGAAGTCCGGGTCGGGATTGTCCGAGAACAGGTGCACCCAGTGCACGGCATAGTCGGCGCCGGCCTCCTCAAGCACCGCATGGGCGCCCATCGCATAGGTGTCGGGGGCACAGTAAAGCGTGTAGTCTGGCACGTCAGGAACTCTCCAGCAGGTCCAATGTCTTTTCTTTGAGCTGCGCGCAGAGCTCCGGCCGCCCCGCCTCGGCCCAGGTCTCGATTCCCTCGCGCCTGAATATCCGGGGAATCCACATCTCTGTTTCGTAGCGGGCGAGCGTGTGAGGATCGGTCAGATAACTGTTGTCATACGCCGCGCGGGCGATGACTTCGACCGCGATGGTCTCGGTGTCGACCTCGATCCCGGCGCCGAACCGGCTGGCCATCGCCGCGATCTCGTCACAGGCCACGAGCATCTCGAGCGATCCCGTGCGGCCGCTCGACAACACGCCGAGATTGTGGGTCAGCGCGGTGCCGGCGACGCAGGTTCCGTGCAGGCTGGCGCTCACCTCGGCGAAGGCCTGCGGACCGATCTCGTGCGCGTCGGTGCAGCCGGAGCCGACCTAGCACGGGATGCCGAGATGGCGAAACACATCCGCCGCGCCGAGCCCCGCGAGCGTGTATTCGGGCGAGCCGATGGCCATGTCTGCCCGGCGCATGTCCATCGGCATGACCGAGGAACCGGACATCACCGGCGCGCCGGGGGCGGCAAGCTGGCTCAGGACAATGCCGGCAATCGATTCCGCGGTCGCCTGGGTGATCGCGCCGGCCAGCGTCAATGGGCAGGCCATGCCGGGAAAGATTGCCGGGTAGCAGACGACGGGCAGGTTCAGTCGCGCGGCCGTCAGCAGCCGCTGGCAGGTCTCGCCGCCGAGCTTCAGGGGCGAGATCGGCCCGATCAGGTCGAGACCGAACGGACGGTCGGCGAGGTTGCCCATACCGCCAACACGCGCCGCCATCTCGTCCCAGATCAAGCGAACGCCGTGTTCGTCGTGTCCGGTGAAGAAGACGGGCTTGCGGGTCGTGTCCATGAGCGCCCGTGCGCTTTCGACAGCCTCGGTCTCGGGGTCGACATCGCTCGGGTAACCGAGCGCGGCGGCCATATCGATATGGGGCAGCGCCTCCTGCACCCGGCCATTATCCGAAATGTCGGAAAGCAGGCAGGGCCGGTACTCGCCGGTCCGCGGATCGAGCATCTGGACACAGTTCACCGCGGTTCCAAACCGCGACACCGCGTCGTCGGTGGAAAACGCCCGTTCGCCGTTTTGATCGTAAAAACAAATCGCCTTTGGTATCGACTCGAGCGCACGGCGAACAGTGTCGGCCGGGTAGTGGACGCGCCCTTCGTCCTCGTGGCAGCCAGCCGCCGCAAGCAGCGTGCGGGCCTCGGTGTCATCGACGAGCATTCCTACCCGTGCCAGGACCTCAAGCACGCCCTCGAAAATCGCTTCGGCGCCCTCGGCGTCGATGGTGGAAAGGATATTGCGGCGCGGGGGGCGGTCCACCGGGGCGAGCCCGGTTTCCCGGCGCCGGTCGCGAGCTCTGCGGGCCATGTTTTCTTGACCTGATAGCAGGGGAAAGCGAGGCCGGCAGAACTCGCCGGCCCCGCTTCTAAAGATTATCGTCAGGCGTCGATCCAGGCCGTGCGCTGGAACTGATAGAAGCCGAGCGGCCCCGACCCGTGCGGCTCGATCCCCTGCACCTCGTTGCGCGCCGCATCGACATAGTTCCGGAACCCGAGCGTGATGTGGCCGCCCTCATCGTGCAGCATGAGCTGCATCTCGTCATACATCTCCTTGCGCTTTGCGAAGTCGGTGACGGACCGCGCCTCGACCAGGAGTTTCTCGAACCGCTCGTTGTTCCACAACGTCTCGTTCCAATCGGAGGTGTTGGAAAAGGCGATGGAGAAGATCAAGTCGGGAACCGGGCGCGCGTCCCAACCCGAGGTGATCATCGGCTGCTGGATCCATACGGCGGACCAGAAACTGTCAGCAGGCGGGTTGATTACATTCAGGTTGATGCCCGCCGCCTTGGCGCTTTGCTGCACATGCTGGGCGGCTGCCAGCGCCCCGGTCCCGGCCACGTCCGAGCCGTAGAAGTCGATCGATGTGTTTTCCAACCCCGCCTTCTTTATGTGGAAATTGGCCTTGTCCGGATCGTACTCGCGCTGCGGGATGTTGGCATTGTAATAGGGGTCGATCGGCGCGATCGGATGGTCGTTGCCGATCGTTCCAAGCCCCTTGAAGATGTTGTCGACGATGCCCGGCCGGTCGATTGCATATTTCATCGCCATACGGAAATCGGGGTCGTTCGTCGGCGCGCGGTCCAGCATCAGCGCAAGGTTGATAAAGGCGCCGGAGGGCGCATTTACGACATAACCGACACCCGAATTCTCGATCAGCCGCGTCGCTTTCTGATCCAGCTGCAACAGAACGTTGATATCGCCCGCGATCAGCGCGTTGATCCGGGCGGTATTGTCCGGGATGCCGATGAATTCCAGATCGTCCACGTAGGGTCCGTCGCCCCAGTAGTTTTCGTTCGCCGCAAAGACGTAACGGCTGCCCGGCGTGAACTCGACGACCTTGAAAGGACCGGTACCCGGAGGCGTGCCGGTAAAGTCCTCGAGATCGCGCTTTGTCACATGCACCCGGGTGTCGGACAGGATCATCGGAAAATCGGCATTGGGCGCCTGAAGGTTGAACCGCACCTGATGGGTATCCAGTTTTTCGATATCCTTGATCTGGCTCATATAGGATTTCGACGGCGCCTCGGACCCTTCGCGGTAGTGGCGTTGCATCGAATAGATGACGTCTTCGGCCTCCATCGGCGCGCCGTCATGGAACGTCACGCCCTCCCGCAGATTGAAGACCCAGGAGGAGGCGTCCTCATTCGCTTCCCACGACGTAGCAAGCCACGGGGCCGGTTGCAGGTCGGCGTCACGCGTGACGAGGTTTTCGTTGGTCGAGAACGCCATCAGGAAGTTCGCGGTGCTGTAATATGACAGCGGATCGAGGCTGTCCTGAGCCTGCGCGGCTTCGATGCCGACGACGAGGCGCCCGCCCTTCTTCGGCGTCTGCGCATTGGCGCGCCGGGCCAGCAGCCCGTCGATGACTGTGGCCGATGCACCCGCCGCGGCCAGTGTGCCCATGAACCGGCGCCGCGAGATCCTGTTCGCGACATACTGGCGCAAGAGGTACTCGTTGAACTTGTCATCAGACATGGCGTTTCTCCGCTGTTGGTCGGAAAGCACCGGCCGGGCGCGTTCCAGTTTTGTCGCTATCGCACAGCTTTTCCTGTTCCTTATCTCGAAACTGTGATCACAGAATGAGGCCAAAATCAAGTGACATCGGCAGATCCCGCGCAGTATGGAGCGCGCGCCATCCGCGTTGTCGGCCTCGATCTGGCGGACGGGCGTAGCCAGACGTGAATATGATTCAGCGACGAGTATTTTCCATCTCCGGACAGCTTTCCTCACCGCCCTGTGTCGTGAAAGTATGCCTTGCTTTTTAATGTTTCTGTGATCACAGTTGAGGCGGAAACATCAGCGGCCGCGAACACGCGCGAAGGAACCTGGCATGAGCTTGACGGAGATCCTCGCCAAGAGGCTCATCCTTGGATTGCTGACAATGCTGTTCGTTTCTGTTCTGGTCTTCGTCGGCACCGAGATTCTGCCGGGCGACGTTGCCCACGCCATACTCGGTCAGGCTGCAACCCCCGAATCCGTAGCGCATATCCGCGAGAGGCTGGGCCTGAACGAACCGCTGCATGTGCGCTATGTCGTGTGGCTAACCAATTTCCTGACCGGTGATTTCGGCACGTCACTGGCCAATGGTGCCGATATCGGTACCGAGGTGTCGAGGCGGCTTCTAAACACAGTCATTCTCGCCTTCTGCACCGCGCTGATCGCGGTGCCGCTATCGGTCCTGTTCGGTCTCTGGGCAGCAGTGCGGCCGGGCGGTTTGGTCGACCGGATCATCACGGCGACATCGCTCGCGCTCATATCCTTTCCGGATTTCCTCGTGGCAGTCGTGCTTGTCACTATCTTCGCGGTCAAGTTGGGCTGGCTGCCTGCCATCGCCTCGATCCGGCCGGGTTATGGCTTGCTGGACTGGATACGCGTTCTGATCCTTCCTGTGACTGGCCTCACGTTCACCATCCTTGCCCACATGGTGCGGATGACCCGTTCGGCCGTACTGAACGTGCTGTCGAGCCCGGCGATCGAAATGGCGATCCTGAAGGGCGTGCCCCGTCGCCGCTTGCTTCTGCGCCACGCCCTTCCCAATGCACTTGGCCCGATCATCAACGTGGTGGCGCTGAACCTTGCCTACCTAGTCAGCGGCGTCGTGGTGATCGAGACCCTTTTCAACTTCCCCGGCCTCGGACGCTACATGGTGGAAGGCGTCACCAACCGGGATGTGCCCATCGTCCAGACCTGCGCGATGATCTTCTGCTCATTCTATGTTCTCCTGAACATCACCGCCGACATCCTGTCGATTCTCGCCAATCCGCGCGTGAGGTACAAGAAATGACCGACATGGCGCGGACATGGCGGGGCGAGCTGCGCGAGGCTGTCGGGGACCTGACGCCCGGCGTCACGCTCTGCCTTCTCTTTCTGGTCACTGTTTTTCTTGTCGGCGCCTTCGCCCCCTGGATCGCGCCTTACGATCAGGCTGTGATTCTGACCAATGAAAGCTTTTCCGGCTCGAGTTCCGAGATGTGGCTTGGCAGCGACTACCTCGGCCGCGACGTGCTGTCGCGCCTGATCTACGGTGTGCGGATCACACTCTTCCTCGCGTTGATCATCACCTTTCTGTCGTTCTTTGCCGGCGTCGGCCTCGGCTTCCTTGCCGCAGCCTTCGGCGGCCGAGTGGATGACTGGATGAGCCGCATGAACGACGCGATGCTGAGCTTCCCCGCACTGATGCTGGCGCTCATCGTCATCAACTCGCTCGGTTCGTCATTCGCCGTCCTCGTCTTAACCATCGCCTTCATCGACATGACGCGGGTCTACCGGGTGGCGCGTGCGCTCGCGGTCAACATCATGGTGATGGACTATGTCGAGGCCGCTGTCGTGCGCGGCGAAGGCAAGGGCTGGATCATCTGGCACGAAGTCCTCCCCAATGCGCTGACCCCGCTTGCCGCCGAATTCGGCATCCGCTTCACCTATGCAATCCTCTTCATCTCTGCGCTGAGCTTCCTCGGCCTCGGTGTCCAACCGCCACAATCGGACCTCGGCGTAATGGTGAAAGAGAACATGCAGGCGATCCTCTACGGCGAATACACCACGCTTTATCCGGCGATCGGCATCGCACTGATCGCGATCTCCATGAACGTCCTCGTCGACTGGATGCTGCAACGCTCCAGCGCGAAGCTGCCCGAGGAGATCTGAGATGGTCGCGCCGCTCCTTGAAGTCCGCAGGCTCGATGTCTCGGTCCGCGACAAGAAAGGTCGCGAATTCAAGATCGTCGACGGTATTTCCTTCGACGTCCAGCCGGGTGAGGTTATCGCACTGATCGGCGAAAGCGGTTCGGGAAAGACGACGATCTCGCTGGCCTGCATGGGCTACACGCGGCCCGGCTGCCATCTGACTGGCGGGACCGTTACGCTTGGTGGCACGAATGTACTGGACCTCGACCTGCCCGCGCTTCAGGACCTGCGGGGGAGGGACATTACCTATGTTGCGCAATCGGCCGCCGCATCGTTCAACGGCGCCATGACGATCGATGCGCAGGTGACCGAGATCCCGGTCATCACCGGTGCCATGACGCGCGAGAAGGCCCTGGCCAAGGCCGCACGGCTGTACCGCGACCTCGAGTTGCCGGACCCAGAGAACATCGGTAAGCGCTATCCGCACCAGGTCTCGGGCGGGCAGTTGCAGCGGCTTATGGCGGCGATGGCGATGATCAGCGACCCCCGCCTTCTGATCCTTGATGAGCCCACGACCGCCCTGGACGTGACGACCCAGATTGAGGTTCTCTATTCGTTCAAGAAACTCATCGCCGACAACGGCACGGCGGCGATCTATGTTACGCACGACTTGTCGTTGGTCGCGCAGGTCGCAGACCATATCCTTGTGCTGAAAGACGGCAAGATGGTCGAATACGGTCCCACTGAACAGATCATCCGCGATCCGCAGCACGACTACACCAAGGCGCTGATGGCGGCAGCGCATCTGATGCCCGAGGAAATCCATGCGCCGCCCGCGATCGACGCCGAGGAGCCGCCGCTCCTGCAGGTGAGGAACGTCACGGCAGGTTACGGACCCGCACAGAAACTCATCGCCCTGCGCAATATCGACCTGACCATCAACGCTGGTGAAACCGTCGGGGTGATCGGCGAATCTGGCTCCGGCAAGACGACGCTCGGCCGGCTGATCTCGGGCCTCATGGGCGCGAAAGAGGGCGGTGTCTATCTTGACGGCAAGCAGCTTGCGCCAAGCGTCGGCAAGCGCCGACGCGAGGAACTGCGCCAGATTCAATTCGCCTTCCAGATGGCCGATGTCGCGCTCAATCCGCGCCAGCGGCTGAACAAGATCCTCAGCCGCCCGATGATGTTCTATCGCGGCCTGAGCCAGTCCGAAGCGAACCGCGAGGTGGCCCGGCTTCTGGAACGGGTGGACCTGCCGACGTCCTTCGCTTGGCGCTTTCCACCGGAGCTGTCCGGCGGCCAACGCCAGCGCGTAAACCTCGCACGCGCACTCGCGGCCGAGCCGCGCCTGATCATCTGCGACGAGATCACCTCGGCGCTCGACACGATCGTGGCGCAGCAAATCCTCGACCTGCTCGAAAACCTGCAGGAAGACCTCGGCGTCAGCTACATGTTCATCACCCACGACATCGCCACGGTCTCGAAGATATCCGATCGGATCGCGGTGATGCGACACGGTCGAATCGTGGCACAAGGTCCTGTGAACGAGGTGCTGACCCCGCCCTGTCACGAATATACGCAGATCCTCATCAACTCCGTGCCCGAGATGCGCACCGACTGGCTGGACGAAGCTGTGGTGGAGCGGCGCAGGCTCGTCGCGGCGCTGGATTGACGGGGTCGGGTGTTGAGAAAGGGTGCCCCCATGCTTTCCATCGGCCCCGTCAGAACCAGCTTCGACTTCGACGGTGCGGGCAAACGCGCGGGCTTTATTGACCTTCCTCATTCGGACGGCGATCTCGCCTTCTCGGCCGTGCGGGTTCCGGTTGGCGTGATCGCGGGAGGGAGCGGGCCCACGGTTCTCATGACCGCCGGAAACCACGGCGATGAATATGAGGGGCAGGCGATCCTGCATCGACTGATGAGAGGCCTGACGCCCGGCCAGGTGCAGGGGCGGCTGATCCTCTTGCCCGCCCTCAACGCGCCTGCGGTTTCGGCGCGCAGACGGGTCTCGCCGCTCGACGGTGGCAACATGAATCGATCCTTCCCGGGCGATCCGGGCAAGGGACCGACCGGCGCCATCGCGGCCTTCGTCACCGCGCATCTCCTCCCGCGCGCCGATGTCGTGCTCGATTTCCATTCCGGCGGTGCGGCCACGCGCTATGTCGATTGTGGGTTCCTCTGTATTGGACCGGATGCCAATCTGAACGAGGCCAATCTTGCGCTTGCCGATGCGTTCGGCGCGCCGTTCACCATGATTTGCCCGATCGACGGAACCGGCGGGGACTTCGACACGGCCGCGCACCTCCGTGGCAAGCGGTTTCTCGCGTGCGAGTTGGGCGGGATGGGCACTCTTTCGGATGAATCGTTCACTATTGGCTGGAACGGTGCCTTGCGCGTATTGCGCCACCTCGGTTGCGTCGCGCAGCCCGATCTGCCCGACCCGCACGAAACCCGTTTCATAGAGGCCGGCCCGGATGCTGGATTCGCCACGGCCGCGCATCACGGGCTGGCCGAGATCCGGGTCCGGCTCGGTCAGGACGTGGCAAAGGGGGACGCACTCGCGACGCTCTTCGATACGCATAATTTTGGCGAGATCCGGGGTAAGATCAGCGCCGCTCAGGGCGGCGTGGTATCCGTCATCCGCCGCAATCCGATGGTCCGGCCCGGTGATCACCTCTGCCTCGTCAGCCGCGAGATCCCGCGTGCCGATATCTTGACTGATCGGATGCGCGCGTCCTGACGCCTGGATGAAATTCTGCTGGCACTGGCGATGGACTCATGCTAGCAAAACTGTGATCACAGATTGTCCATTCGGGGATGAACATGCAGACAGCCACCGCGCCGGTCGTCGACACCATCCGCAAGGAGCTTGGCGAAATCGCCACCCTGGACTCCGCCCTGGCCCGGACCATGCCGCCCGTCTTCTACACCTCGGCCGACTTCCACGAGCTGGAGAAGGAGGAGCTCTTTCGCAAGGAATGGATCTGCCTCGGCCATGTCGGCGAAATCCCCGAGCCGGGCGACTACTTCACGACCGAGCTCGTCGACGAACAGCTCATCGTGTCGCATGCCGCCGACGGCGCGGTGCATGTCCTCTCCAACGTCTGCCGCCACCGCGGCAACCTTGTCGCCGAGGGCAAGGGCAACCGGCGAAGCTTCGTCTGTGGCTACCATGCCTGGACCTACGACCTTGACGGCGCGCTGAAGACCGCACCCCTGATGAGCAAGGTCAAGGGCTTCGACAAGAAGAAATGCGGCCTGCCGCGGCTTCGCTCGGAGGTCTGGAACAACTTCATCTTCGTCAATCTCGACGGTCAAGCTGCGCCGCTCGCCCCGCAGCTCTCCACACTCGACAAGATCCTGCACAATTACCACAACGACGGTCGCAACCTTCTGTTCACTGACGAGGACGTGTGGGAGACGAACTGGAAGAACCTTACCGAGAACTTCATGGAGGGCTACCACCTCTTCGCGACCCATCCGAAGACGCTGCAGCCCATGACCCCGACGCAGCTTTGCAGGAAGGTGCCCGGCGAGGAGCGCTGGACGGCCTATCGGTCCTATTACGACCCCGATTTCCCGCCGCGTGGACCGTTCCACGAGGATATGACCGAGGACGAGCAGCGTAACACGGTGCTGTTCAACATCTTTCCGAGCTTCGTTGTCGCCGTCGCGGCCAACTACACGCTCTACCTCTGCCTGCGCCCCGCCGGCGTCGGCAAAGTGGCGATCCGCTGGGGCGTCGCCGGGTTCAAGACCGATCCCGAGGACGCGGAAGTGGTCAAATACGTCCAGCTTTGCAAGGACTTCAACGCCGAAGACCGAGCGAAACTGGAAACGCTCCAGAAGGCACAAAATACGCGCTACTTCCAGAGCGGGCCACTCGCGCCCGACGATCTGGAGGGGACGATCTGGGACTTTCTGCTATACATGGCGCGCCGCTTCGCCTGAACCGCAAGCCTTTCTCGGACCGGAACCACCGCTACCGGCACGCGCCGGAAGCGATCGACGCGTTGCTCGCGCCCGGCGCGGGCCACCGTGCGCGCCGGGGGGGCGGGCCTCGATCCGGAGGATCTCCCGCTCGGGCTGGCGCAGGATCAGGACGCCGGTGCCGCGCTCGACCGCCGCGTGGCACTCTATGAATGCGGCCATGACATCGTCGCCACCGCGCACGGCTACGGACGCGTCGCGCAGACCGTGATCACGCCGCAAGGCGGCGGGAAGCTGCTCTACGCCCCGCTCATCAAGGGCCTGGCCGAGGACATCCGCGTCGAGCTCGCGGTCCACATGGCCGGGCGCATTCCAGAACCGGACAGTTTCGTGGCTGATGTCGATGCCGTGTTCGGGCTGCAGGTCCTCGACGTTTCGCAGCGAGAGCAGAAATCGTATGTACGGCCTCACCGCCAGACGGATGATTTCACGGCTGCTGTGAAAGCACTTGAGCAGGTCAGGTTTGGGCATGGTCCGACGCTACGAGGCCGCCGCTCCCGTCGCGACCGGAATCCCTATGACTAGCGCTACAGTTCTATCTGTCCGGTTGGCGCTGACCTCGCACACGGTTCGCACCTAGGCAATTAGCCAGCGTCTGTCTCAGTCGCCTTGGCCTCCTGGGATGGTTTTGCGGTCAATGGGCCGATAGTGATGACTGGCGTTCGATCGGTGATGCCCTTGAGTTCCAGCGTCCTGGTCGAAAGCGATCCCGGTACGCGCCCGGCGTACCTGAAAACTTCCGGCGTGGCCAAGGCCTCTCCCTGCTGGGCGGCATGCGTGACGCGCGCCAGAAGATTCACGTCCAGACCGAATGCGCTGATGCTGAGCATGTCGCCGTCGTTCGTCGAGGCCGTGCCGATATAGGCCCTGCCGGTGTGGACGCCGATCCCCACCGGCGCCGCCTTCGGCAACTGCTGCAGCCTGGCGAGCACCAGATCAGTCGCCGCCAGGGCCTTTCGGGCATGGTCGCTGCCGACAAACCCCGGCGGCCAGACTGCAAAGACTGAATCTCCCTGATACTCCAGCACGAACCCGTCGGTGCGGGCCAGCGCATCTGACACCGCCGACCGCATGGCAAGGACGGTCCTGGCGAACTCGGACGGAGACAGGCGCGACGAAAGCTCGACCGAGTTCCGGACGTCGACCATCATCATCGACATGTCGACCTCCGCCCCTCCGGGAAACGCCTTCATGAACGAGTCGCAGGCGTTGCAGAAATTCTTGTTGCGTTCGGACTGATGAAGGCCGGTCAGCCTGACCAGCCATCCACCCAACCCGCCCATGGGCGCGTCGCAAAGTTTACACCGCGGCTGGCCGGGCAGCCTTCCGTAGCGCGCCTGTTTCTTCGCCAGGACCGGATGCCCGACTGCAAAGATCTGGTGCCAAAGTTCGGAGTTGCCTTCGCTGTGCTTCAGTGCGGACATTTCGAATTTCCTCTGTTTGCTGGCGCCGGACTACTTTTCCCTGAGCATCGACGGAGGAGTTGGACTGACATCGAGGCAGACCTGGTCATTGCGCAGGGTTTCCGGGCTGCAGCAGACAGCAGTTCCAAAGAGGAATGTCTCGCCCGCGATGGCAGCGATTTCAGGAAGCATTCCCCGGTAAAGCAGCCTCATTTCGTCACCGGGCTTGAATGGCCATTTGCCCGGAATGTTTTGCGTGCCGGTGTGCGCGTCCTTTAACCGGACGGCGGGAAGCGTCACCACGACACCAGCTTCAAGTTGCGCATCCGCGAGACCTTCGGGCCTTTGAGCCAAGCTCATCACATGGTCATAGTCGGGACCAAACGCGCAGGTGTCGAACGCATCGCTCTGGAGACGGCCGGTCTGCAAATTCGTGAGATGCGCTTCGCTGCCCT
Source organism: Defluviimonas sp. D31 (assembly GCF_033436765.1). NCBI lineage: Bacteria > Pseudomonadati > Pseudomonadota > Alphaproteobacteria > Rhodobacterales > Paracoccaceae > Albidovulum > Defluviimonas sp. D31. The sequence goes on along the minus strand of NZ_JAWQFN010000013.1, from coordinate 12,578 downwards.
TGCCGAACAATAGATAGGTCGCGCATTCAGGCAATTGCAGGTTATGTGCGAAGGGTCGGAAAGTGACGATGCGTTCTACCTTCACCTCGAAGTCGTCGATGAGCGGCAGGACACGGTCGGGACTCCAAGGATAGAAATGAGGGTCCTTTTCGTCCTCGTCCGTGAAGGGCGGAAGCCCCTGGAATATCTTCGCCCGATAGGTGCGCTTACGGCCCGCCGCAAGATCGGGGATAGTGAATTCGTCGGTTTCGGCGTTCGAAAGGATGAACCAGTCCTTGGGGTTCTGCCGTCGCGCGGTGTCCAGCTTCTTTGCGACCCAATCGGGAAGCGAGGCCTCGAAGACAAGCTGGTACTTATGCTCCTCCATGTGGAACTGGGTCATGTGGACGGCGAAGACCGTCTCGTGACCCACGAGCGTCAATGCATGTTGGTGCGGCATGTTGTCGATACGGGGACTGCGCATCCGGACAGGGTCCATGTCGTGTGCGCCTTTAGAACGGCAGTGCGGGCACATGCAGCCAGGGCCGTGGGCGGTCTGGGCGGGACGGTCGGTCGGGTCTTCAGCGGTGTTTGCGGTCTTTTTTGGCATAGGCTTGTTCCCTTCCTCGCATCGGTCGAAGTCCTGATTGTTCCGGTCCTGCTTCAAGCGGGGGGTAGGTCATGGTGCGCCATCACCTCGTTCGCGGTCTCGGACGCGGTCGCCGCGAGCACTTTGACGATGCGGTCAACGAAATCGCCTGCGCCGCCCTCGCTGAGCCATGGGTTCTGCGTGGTGGAGATCAGGAAACTGACCGGAACGCCATCCTGCGGATCTACGCCAGCGCGCCGCGCGAACGTGTCGACGAAGGGCTGACCGTAGGCCTTCGGATCAAAGCTTGAAGACGTGACGAACATCGGCGCGGTGGGAACCTTGCCTCCATTGAACGAATGCATGCTGAGCTTATTGAAGATGCGATCGTTCATCTCGTTCATCAAAGCGATATCGCGGTTTAGACCACCGGCAGTGACGAAGTTGAATGCGTAGGTCACGATGGTCAGATCGGGGCCGATGTCCCTGAAGAGCTTGAACAAGGCCGGGTCGTCTATGAGTGCATCCACCAGGTCGGCGTCGGCCAAAGGCACGATCCGCCGGGCGATCAGGTCCTTCTGGTCCGCTATATCGCGTGTGGTCGCCGTGGCGTCCCGCTCGGCTGGAACTTGTTGGAACGGTGTTACGGTGAAATTCGACCCACTCAAGCCGACAAGCGCCGCGTAGAGGCGCTTGCTGTTGAAGATGCACCGGCCCAGAAGTCTGCCGTAACCGGTTCTGTCCGTCCGGATGACGCGGTGTGACAGATACACGGCCGCGGCGGCTGCGCCGGGTTTCGATCCTTCGATGCCGTAGAATCCGACAGCGGGATCAATACCGCCATGATAGACCACCGGCGCCTTGAACGAGATCGTGTCGCGCATCGCGCCGTTGCGGTAGCAGAGCGACCCGGCCGGATACGGCACGAAACCTGACTTGTGGGGGTCTGTGGTGATCGTGTCGACGTGTCTGAGGGCGAGGAATTGTCGCATCACATAGGCGTTGAACATCATTCCCGGGGCTCTCTTGCCGTCCTTCAACAAAAGCGCATGATGCGGGTTTTCCTCAGTCTCTGTGACGGCCTGCAGTTCCTTATGCCCGGTTCCGTGGTGTCTGGACTTGCGCAAGAGAGAGGCGAAATATCCGCCCCAGGCCGCGTCAGCATGCACCGAGAATTCCATGCCCAATTCCCGGCTTTCGGCGCGAATGGACAGGATTTCCGCCAACGGATCGACGGCGCTTTCCTCGGTAGACCCCATGACCGCGGTCAACTGCATCACGGGTCGCCGCTCGGTCAGGCATTGGTCGATCGCCTTGCGCAGTTCCACCGTGTCCATGCGTCCGTCGAGATCGACCGGTATTGAAACCAGGGACGCCGAACCAAGCCCCACGAGTGCCATTGCCTTGGCCCAGGAATAATGCGCCGTCGCGGGCGCGATCAACACGGGGGGTAAGACGTCGGGCAGGTGCCGGCGGTGGAACTCCATCAGCCCGAGCGACTGGATGGAGCTACGTGCCAAGGCGGCCTCGATGGCTGTGCCGGGCAGGCCCGAAGTGCGCGCGATACGTGGCGCCAGGCCGAGAACCTCGTCGATCGGGAGGTTCAGCAGTTGCCACGGCGAGAGTTCGAGAAGACGCACGCGCTCTCCCGAGAGCAGCCTGACGGTCGTCTGCCTGGCAGCCGAGAGTTTGGGGTCCTCCTCGATGGCCCGGGCGAGCGCAACACCCAGGTACTTGGTGTTGCGCGATGCCCAGACGCTTTCGGAGTTCGCCACCGAACCGTCGCAAGTGATGTGCCCCCAGGGCCTAATCGCGCCGTTTTCGGTCGCGTCGGCATCGGGCAATTCGAAGCCGAGCATCCGGCACAGGTCGTCACCGACCTCCATCTCGAATAGCGTCGTGGCGGGTGAGGCCTCGGCGGCGACGTTGTTCTGGTTGTAAAGCAGGGCCGCTATATAGCCGACCAATCCGGGAAGGGACTGGTCCCAATACATGTGCGAAAGGTTGCGAAAACTCGACAGCGGGATCGACCCCTGCAGGTAATGCAACATGTCGTCGACCGCGTCGGAAATGAATGTTTTGGATTCAGCCAGGTTCTTGTGCAGGCCGTCTCCGAAAATGCCGGGATCCGAGGGCATGTAGGCTCGCCGCGCCTCGACGTTCGCATCGATCGCTCTTGCAACCAGCGCCTTCAGAAAGTTTAGGTTCTCGCCCTTCGGCCCCAGAAACCATGTTTCGGGCGTCCCGTCGCCGCGACGGTCAAGGGAAAGTCGCGAGTTATTGTGATAAAATGCATCCGCGAGGGAAGCATGAAATCGCCCGTGCCTGCCGTGGTGCTTCGCCATCGCAACGGTGCTCTCAAAACTGGAAACAGTCCCATTGGCGGGTTAAGTTATAATACTGTCAAGAAAAAACAAACTTTGACAGACTTTCCCTTAGGGAATGTCGGCCCGAAAGGTTGGCATTGAATTTGCGGTGGAACAGTGCGTTTAACTTGCCTGACTTCGCCATCGACTCAGTCCTGTTGCGATCCGGCGCGGCGCAGGGGGCTTTCGTCAACGCCCGAAGCTAGTCGTCCAGCAAGAGCATGTTCGTTCTGGTGACCTTTTCGGCCAATTCCCGCGCGACCGTTGCGTGCAGGGTCGCTGCCAGATCGCGGTCGTCGCGCTCCAGCCGATCGAGGGCCGCCGCTGGCAGGCATTTCACAATTGCGGGGCCGTCGGCCACGACGCTGGCGCCGCGCGTGGTGCGCAGATAACGTGCGATTTCCCCTACCATTGCCCCCTCGGTCAGAGCCCTGACACGCATTGGTTCCGCGTCGCCGCGGTCCAGATAGACACCAAGGCGCCCCTCCTCGACCACGAAGATGTCGCGCCCGTCGCTGCCCTGCCCGAAAAGCACCTCGCCATCAGTCAGAATCCGGGTCTCGAAAAGTCCCGCAAGCTCGGGAAGGCGCGGATGCCCGTTCCCGGTCGCCCGCAGGAGTTTCTCGAGCCCCCCGCCGTAGTCGTCGGAACCCGGACATTCGGCGAGCAGCGCTTCCTCGACCTCTTCCAGAGCGGATTCTAGCGTGTCGGAACGGCTGAAACCGAATTCCGCATCGAAGTCGGTCCGCCACAGTTCGAGTGCCGTTTCGACCTCTCTCGAAAGCCCGCAGAGATGCACACGCAACTGGCGCGAAGGTGCGAGATACCCCAACTTGCCAAGCCCGGCGCAGGCAGAGGAATCCATTCCAGTCACCGCAGAAAAGTCGAGTATCAGCCAATCCGGTCGATTTTCGGTGTCTGGCGTGGGGGCACCGGCCCGGCGGGCGTAGACCTCTTCCAGCAATCGATCGACCGAGCCAAAGAAAAGAAAACCCTGAAGGCGAGCCAAGCGTACCCTGTTCCAGACGCCTCGCAAACAGGCCTCTCTGTCAGGCGAGCGGTCGACGTTGCTGCGGCGCGGCTGCGAAGCGATGTTGCGGCGAATGACCGGGACCCGAATGTAGCTCATCACGAAACTGATCAGGGTGAACAGTAAGCCTGCGAGAACCCCCAGAAAGAGACTCGTCGTCGCTGTCACGGCGACAATCGCGACGACGGTTAGCCAGTCCTGCAATGCAAGATGCTTGCGGGGGGCGATCATCCAGTCCTGAAGCATCGACAGCCCGATGAAAAGCAGCAGCCCGCCGGAGACAAAGACGGGCACCGAAGCGACTACCTGCGCGGAGAAGATCCCTCCAGCAAGCACCACCGCGCAATAGGCCAGCGTCATGGCCCGACCGCTGGCACCGAGCTTTTCGGCGAAAATCGTGGCCCCTGTCGAAACGAAACTGGTCACGCCGCCAACAAGGCCCAGTGTGGCATTGGTCAGGCCGCCCACCCGTAGCTCCTGGTTCATGTCTACATTGCTTCTTGTCGCAAATTCGGTTCCGGACGTGTTTAAAAGGAATGCGATCACATTTATCGCGACGACGACGGCAAGGCTGGGCACGGCGTCAAGAACCTGGCCCCAATCGATCTGCGCCAATAATGCAAGATCCAGCCCGGCCCGGTCGACAGAGGATGTGACCGAGGGCAGCAGACCCATCTGACGGGCAGCGGCGACATCCATGCCAAGAAACGCAATTGTCAGGTAGAAACCCGCAACGAACACTACCAGCACAATCATTATCGTCGCTGCGCCGGCCCAGAGCCGCAGGGAAAGCATCAGCGAAACCCCGAGGGCGACCGCTGGCAGGGTGATCAGAAGGTTCGTCCACATGGCCTGCGGCAGGTCCTGGAGATCGTCTGCATTTGCTACCATCATCAGGGCGGCACGTGTGAGGAGCCAACCTGAACTGGCAAGAAACCCCAGCGCGACGGGGTAGGGCAACATTCGAACAATTCTACCGGCGCCGAACCTACCCATGCCGAAAAGCACCGTGCCTGAGAGAAGGGTGGAAAGCCCGATCAGGACAAGCGCCGTAGGCATTGGATTGTTCCCCGCGCCGGCAATCGCCGTCGCGGCCGCAGCTGTGACCGCGGCCAGGATCGCGATCGAGGAATCCTGAGCGATCCCCAGCGCGCCCCGAACCCCTCCCCAGCGCGCGATCGCCATGGTCGCCACCAGAGTCGAGACCAGAAACAGCGTTGTCCCGATCCCGACGCCAGAAGCCAGCGGACCGGCGAAAACGAAGGCCCCGATTGCGACACAATGCCCGAGCGCATCGACACCCAGCGCCAGGCCGAGCAATGCGGGCCGGGCAATCGCAAGTCCCTTCATGCGTCCGACCTTGGACAGACCAGGCCAAGTCGCGGCAAAACGTACGTCACGCGTCGCTCTCCGCAATACTGCGCAACGCGTCCAGGTCGCAGCGCCATGTCCGCTCCTCTCGCACGAGAAAGCGGTTTTCGTGAAAGTCGTTCAAGACCCTGTTGATCTTGGGCCTGCTGGCGCCCAGAAACTGGCTGAGTTCTCCCTGTGTCAGGTCGATGGAGAGATGCGACGCCGCGTCTGCGTCGGATCCGTTCAACTCCCGGACGGCGAACAGAATGAACCGCGCCAGCCGCGCCTTCAGGTTGTGAAGCGCCAACCCCTCAAGGCGGTCGTCAGTGTCGCGAACAATGTTGCAGAGATACTGGACCACGGCAGTGTTCAGCGCCGGGAACCGCGAAGCGATGTCGCAATAGTCTCGCCGGCTCAGCACCAATGCCTGCACGGCGCCGACGGCGGCGGCATCCGCGGTGCGGACGCCGCCATCGAAGCAGGCGATTTCGCCCACCATGTCGCCCCGAGAGGCAATGCGGACCAGCAATTCGCGGCCAGCCGCCGAAACCATGGAGATTCTTATTCGTCCGTCTGCAACGATCAGCATATACGAGCCTTCGTCGCCCTTGGAAAAGAGCGCTTGACCCGCGACCCAACTGCGCCTGTGGATGTGCTGCGCGATTTCGGCAAGCACCGGTTCATCGAGGTCGCAGAAGATGTGAACGGAGCGCAGGATCTCCGAGTCATGACTGGCTATTCGAACCCGGTCGCGCATGTGAGCACCCCAACCAATTCGCCGCTCCCGCTTTCCGCGCTTTATAGGACCGGCCGACGCCTCCAAGAGCAAGAAAATTTTCCAAAGCGCCTACGTTCGCCTCCCGGCATCAGAATGTCCGCGTTCTCCCAACCATCTGTTTGCGCCTGTTCCCAGGGTAACAGCCTGGCTCTCGCGAATCCGGCATCCTTTCTTTCAGGCCACCCGCTGGTTGGGCGGCACGGGAAAGGATGGAGGCCACAATGTTTGCGATGGGTTATGCAACTGCAGTTTGCCAGATTCTTCACCAACCGGATCGTGGCCCTGAGACGGAAATGGAATTGGAGGACAGGCTGTTTCGCGCCGAGGCGAAAAGGATGGCCGCAATGTCACGCAAGCCTGCCCTGAAGCGCATAAGCGAAGCGACAGCGGCGCTCGTCCCCGCGAGCGTGAGGAAAGTCTGGGCCGACAAGATGTGCGAGCGGGAATTCTTGGCGCACTGCCGCCGGCTCAAGGAACTGAGCCCGCATCTGCTGGACGATATCGGAGTCGAGGAAGTGATCGACGAGCCGCAGGTTAGCCTGACAGATCATGTCTTCACGCCTGTTAACCTCCGGGCGGCCCTTGTCAAAGACAAGTTCAGAGAGTTTTCCAGCCGGATGAACGAATTCCCCGCATCGGCGCAGAAAGCCTGAAGGTAAGGCCGCATACTGGTGACTGCCGACGGGAAGCTGTCAGAAGGTATCCGGTTGAGACGGGCGGGACGGTCTCTCAGCCTCGGGGCATGACGAAACGCGACCCCTTCAAGTGTTTCCACCGGAGCCCCGAGGTNTTTCGACACCCGCCGCGGCCACTCCGCGATCCTCGCGCGTGGCGGCACCGCTTTTGTACTCATCCGCAAGAACGGGCGCTTTTGGAAGGAGGACTGCCCTGCCGCAACGGCGCGCAACGAAATCCCCCGGGCGGCCAGACGCTTCGGGCGGGCGACCTGGAAGCATTGGCCTGGCTATCACTCCGCTGTCGGATCGAGGCGAAGATGCCCTCGCGGGTTCGCTCGACCCTGTGGCGCTGAACCTGCGCGGCCTCAAATCCGTCAGCGAAAGTATCGCATCGCGAGACCCCGACCGCCAGACCGCCGACATCCACATCCGCATTGTCCTCGTGAACCGCTTCAACGCACTCGGCCAAGCCGAGATCGAGCGCGTCATCTGAGCTCAACCGGCAAAGGGGGCATCACGCCCAGACCGCGACTTTCGCAACAACGTCGGACAAATCCTTCCCAGTTGGCGGGCCGCTTCGTTGGGGGCACTCCAGCGCAGAACTGATGGCGGGAACGTGTCGCCGCCACAAACGGCAGAGCAAGCAAGAACGTGATGACCGCGGCAGCAGGTCTCACTGCTCCACGACCTCGCCGGAGAGGCGGTCGAAAGTCACGCCGAAGCTGTCGCTGATCCACAGCGCCAGCCTTGAAATGGTTGGCAGCGCGTTCCGTTCGACGATTACGCGCCGCGCAAGTTTCGGCTCATCCGTGATGAGCCCGCCGACACCCATCGAGATCATGCGCGACATCGTGGCGGCATCGTTGACGGTCCACACATATACGTCCTTGCCTGCGCTTTCAGCCCGCCTGATCAGCATTGGTGAGACCATGGTCAGGCTCACGGCCAGAAAATCGCCTTCGAGACCGGTAAGGTCGCCGACGGCGGTGGCCGCGAGAACGCCCGTCCGCCACTCCGGGCGCTGGGCGCGCATCTTTTGCACGGCAGGGTACTTTAGCGACATGGTAGCGATACTGTCGGCCATGCCGGTTTCCTCGACGATCGCGATCACGCGGTTCTCGAGGTCGACGTCGTGACCGTAGTACTTGAGCTCGATGATGACGCGCGAGCGTCCCTTCGCCGCGAGAAGGACATCGCGCAGCAGGGGGGTGCGCTCGCCGGAATAGGCCGGGTCAAACCAGCTGCCAATGTCGATCTGGCCGAGATCGTCCGTTGTCGCGTCCCAGACCTTTAGCGGATTGCCCGCGGATTTCATGAAATCGCTGTCATGGGCGACGATGACCTCGCCGTCGGCGCTTTCCTGAACGTCAATCTCGACCCAATCCGCGCCATCCTCGATCGCTTTCAGAACCGAGGCCATGCTGTTTTCCGGCCGTGCAGCTGCCGCCCCTCGATGGCCAATGACCGCGACGTCGGCATCCGCACGGATGCGCTCGGCCAATGCCAGGACGGTGCCGATGCTTCCGACGGAAAGGACGCCGATCACCGCGGCGCCGACAAGAACAAATGCCGTCGCTCGGCCGGTACCGCTCTGGACGCGGCTCGCATCTTGCGGAACAGCCCTACCTCCGCTCACGCGGTCGTGGAGATCGGACAGAAGCTGGGCCAGCGCCCCGTTCGACCAGGCGTTCAGGAGGGTGGTCGCGGCAAGCGAAAGCGCAAGAACTATCAGGACGGCGGTGGCCGCCGAGGCCAGGCTCTCTCGGCCGAGGGCCGGCGCGTAAGCGAGGGCGAATGCCGTCGCGGCCGATATCACCGTTCCCACAGCCAAACGCACGGCAAGCCAAAGCGCGAGTACCTTGACCAGTTCGACCCGTCGCCCCTTCATCAGGGCGCGGCTTTCGCGGAACGCCTCGTTCGTTCCGCGCCCTTCCAAAAGCACCTTCTGTAACACGAGCGTCCATCCGGTCAGGCGATCGAGCAGCAAGAACGCCATTGCCGCCAAAACCACCGCAATGAGCACTACTGCCGTCAGGAACTCGGGCGGCCGGTAGGTCAGGTAGTAATTGATGTCGTAAGTGGAAAGCGAAGTAATGTAGAGAATACCGCATACTGCGAGAAACGGCATGGCCATCGCGACGATCCGAAGCAAGAGCCCGGCGGCTACGGTCAGCAGGGCAGGTGCCGAGCGGATCGCGAAACCGACCCCCGCGCTCAGCGCCGCCATCGGCCGGCGCTCGCCGCTTCGGATCGTGGCCATCATCACGGCAACGTCGAGTGTCATCGCGGCGATCACGGCGCTTCCGATCAGGAGCGCCCCAATCGCTCCGGCTGGAGTTGCGAGAAACCTGGCAATGTCCTGGTCGGTCAGCGCCGTCTGATCCGAGAAGTTCAGCATGAGCGCCAAAAGCATCCCGATGAGCGGCAGGACAATCGCCACCGACACAAGGCGCAATACGATATGCGTTAAAAGAAATGGCACAAGAAACCCGAGTGCCTTGCGATAGCTTTCGGCCACACGCCCTATCACACCGTGCCCTTTCTTTCAAATCTCCATCAATGATAGCCGTCAAGAACACCTTTCGTCATTCGGAATGTGCCCGGAATTGAGTTGGTTACTGGAAACGGCTGGCAATCCTTCCCATGGTTGCGGAGATGCGGAATTAGAGTTTTCTGAAAAGATTGACGAGGTGACACCGATCAAGAAGAGCCGTTTCGACGATGCGCAGATCATGACCGTGATACGCCATGTCTGGGATCAGCCTCGTCGCCTCGGTGGAGCGGTCGGCAGCTGAAATGCTCTCCTCGCCCCGCAGGCCAGCCAAGACGACTCTGATTTCGGCATCTACCCTTCCGTCGCGCCAGGCGTACCCTTGGCGCAGGCCCCCGGCCGGGTCAGTGCCGGGTTCGTCGGTCGCCCGTACCTCCATCAACGCCTATCGAGATCGCCCTTGCCCAGCAGTTTTGCCAGCCGCGGCAGGAATCTTGCCGCGTTCCGGTTCCCTTCTCCCTTCGGGGTCAGCCGCGCCACAAGCATCGGCGGTCGGGTGATCCACTGGTCCGTCACAGTTATCAGGGCGCCGGATTTCAGATACCGGTCGACAAATCCCCGCCAGCCCAAGGCCACGCCAGCGCCGGCCGCCGCAGCCTCAAGCAAATAGACGTAGTTGTCGTATGTCTCGACACCCGACGCCGGCGCAGGCGCACCGACGGCGGAAAACCAGTCTTCCCAGGTCGCCCAGCCGAAATTGGCCTTCGTCAACGCGAGGCGGGGAATTCCGCTCAAAGAAATTCCGGATCCCGCCAACGCCACGGCATGCGTTTCGACCAAGGACGGCGACGCGACCGGAATGATCTCTTCTTGGAAAATCTCGAGACAGCCCTTCTCCGGAATGTCCTCGACATATTCAAATATCAAGTCCGCGCCGGCATTCACCATCATCGGCACCGTCTCATACTCGCAGGTCAGGATGCGGATACGCGCGCCCGGACCCAGCGCCTCCCTGAGACGTGCGAAATGCGGCATGAGCAGAAGGTGCGACACCTCGTGCGTACAGGCGATCGTCACGTCTTCATCCATCGCGCGAAGTACGTTCCCCGCAGCGTTCAGTCCTTCAAGAGCCGCGGTCACCGCGCGCAAGTACGCCTCGCCAGCCGAAGTGAGAACGATTCCCCGGCCTGATTTTTCCGTCAAACGCGTGCCGAACTCATCCTCGATATGCTTGATGTGCCGGCTGATAGCGGATTGCGAAGTGTTGAGCTCCTCCGCCGCGCGACCGATTCCGCCAAGGCGGGCGACGCTTTCCAAAGCGACGAGAGCGCTCGTTGAAGGTATCCGGTATCGCCGTTGTCCCATATCGTAATTGATATGGATTGGCGCATACAAAGCAATGGAAATCGGACGGGTCCGAGGCGAACCTTGGCGCATTCCAACCGAGAGGCAGGACGCGCGATGCCGGACTATGTCAAACCCGCCCACTGGGCCGATCCGAAGAACAAGCTCTTTCCCCACCAGGTGGGCTTCACCTGTCCGCCCCAGGACTGGGATGCGGCGCCGTCCGATTTCCTCCGCATGGCGCCCGAGACCGTGGGTGTCCATGGCTGGATGCTGCATGTGCCCGAATATCGGCACCAGCTCGACCAGCGTAAGCAGAAGTTCGACATGCTTGAGGACTTCGTCCACTGCATGGCCAACAATGGCGCCGATGTCTGCGGCCAGGTTGGCTCGAACTGGGTGCATGCCTCGGGGCTGGGCGTCGAGGGTGTCCGCCAGCATTGCGAGATGCTCAGCGAGAAGTACCAGACCCCCTTCCACATGGCGGGCTACGCGATGGTCGAGGCGCTCCGCGCGTTGAATGTCGAGAAGGTCGCGCTCAACGGCGCCTATCATTGGCCGGGCTGGTGGCAGGGCACGGTGGCGTTCTGGAAGGAGGCCGGTTTCGACGTGATCTGGGCTGGCAACTTCGTCGACCAGGGCTGGTTCGAGACGCAGGAGGAGGTGAACGACTGCATCTGGTGTTTCGACGGTGATCTGGCGCGCAAGAGCTTCGAATACGTCGCCGACAAGGCACCCGATGCGGATGCCTATCTGATCAACGGCATGTGCAACTTCCGGCGCGCGGGCGACGGCCTCGCGCAACGCCCGGTGCATCTCGAGGTCGAGTTGGAGGAGATGCTCGGCAAGCCCGTCATCGGCCACGACACGGCCCTCTACTGGCGGATCTTCAAGACCCTCGGCCTCGCGCCCACGACGCGGCAGGGCAAGCTTCTCTCCTCGCTGAAAGGATGACCTCATGCACAAGATCGTAGCTCTCTGGGCCGTGCCGAGGTCCACCTCCACCGCCTTCGAATGGATGATGCGCCAGCGCGGCGACCTCGCCTGCTTCCACGAGCCGTTCGGCGAGGCCTGGTACCAGGGCGAAGCGCCGCTCTGGCAGCGCTGGAAGGAAGGCGACCGGACGACACCGGGCCTGACGCTCGAAAGCGTCTGGGACACCCTGAAGGCGGCCGCGAAGGAAAGGCCCGTCTTCATCAAGGACTTTCCGCATTACATCAACCACATGTGGGATGCAGAGTTCCTGTCGAACTTCACTCATGCCTTCCTTATCCGCGACCCGGCCAAGACCATCACGTCGATGTACGACAAGTGGCCGGACTTCGACGAAGGCGAGGTCGGCTTTCCCGAGCAGCGCGCGCTCTTCGATCTTCTCACCGCGCTGAACGGCACGCCGCCGCCGGTCGTGGACAGCGACGACCTGCTGGAAAACCCGTACGAGATGACCGAGGCCTTCTGCGCGGCGGTCGGCATCCCCTTCATCCCAGAGGCGCTGACCTGGGCGCCCGGCGCCGACACCGGTCAGTACAGCTGGTGGGACGGCGGGTCGTTCCACGAGAACCTCAAGAACTCGACCGGGCTCAAGCCGCAGAAGCGCAAGTACGTCACGCTCGAGAACACGCCGTCCCGCGTGAAGCAGGTGCATCGCCGTATGAAACCGCATTACGATCGGCTTCATGAACATCGGATCCGGCTCGGAGCGTTCGCAGAATGAAGGACAGGCAGGAGGTTGCGCAAAGGAAGCCGGCAGGGTTCGTTGCCCGGCACGCTCCGATCCCGGAGCTTTATGTTTCGTACGACTCCGCCCAGAAGCTGAAGCACGAGGCGGGCGCGCTGCCGTCCTGGGATCTGTCCCAGCGCCAGATCTGCGACCTGGAGCTTCTGATGAACGGCGGCTTCCATCCCTTGAAGGGCTTCATGACCGAGGCCGACTATGACGGCGTGGTCGCCGACATGCGGCTCGCCGACGGT
>NZ_JAWQFN010000012.1:0-58734 GCF_033436765.1 Defluviimonas sp. D31 | reverse complement strand
CTCCGCCGGGATCCCCAGCTTGTCGCCAATCTCCATGATCGGACGCTTCTTCGCCTCGCGCGCAATCTCAATATCCGTCTTGAACGCCATCTTCTCTGTCTCTCCTTGCCGCGGCCACATCAGGCGACCGAGTTTAATGCTCAATGATTGCGAGCCGACGGCGCGTGACACGTCCGCCGCCATCCTCACGGGCATTATTCTTCATGTTAAATTGTTTTTCCTATCAGTCAACTCCCCGATCGCCGAGAACCCGACCCTGCTGGACCGCTTGCGCTCGTCAGGCGGGGCGGGAAATTCCGCCAATCGACGCAAGCAGGCGCCGGGTTTGCGGGCCTGGAATGGTTGATGGCTAATTTGAACTTCCGCGGCGACGGGCCCGGTGCCGGTCGGCCCCTGATTCGCCGGAGCCCGCACGGGTCGGGTGAAGTCATCTGGACAGCCCGGGGAGGCCGTCTTTCTGGTACCCGCGGCCGGACTTGAACCGGCACGGCCAAAGCCTAGGGATTTTAAGTCCCCTGTGTCTACCATTCCACCACGCGGGCCAGCGGCGGCGACCATAGCGGAAAGCATGGCGCCGGCAAGCTCAGATCCCTGCCTCCTTCACCGCCTCCATCGCCACATAGGTCGATGTCGATGCGACATGCGGCAGTTGCGAAATCCGCTCGCCGAGGACCCGCCGGTAATCGGCGATGTCGCTGGTCCTGACCTTCATAAGGTAGTCGAACCCGGCGGCCATCATGTGGCATTCCTCGATCTCGGGAACCCCGCGCACCGCGCGATTGAATGCCTGCAGGGCCGCCTCGCGGGTGTCCGAAAGGCGCACCTCGACATAGGCAACGTTGGCGAGTCCCATGCGGATCGGGTTGAGCACCGCCCGATAGCCCGCGATCACACCCGATTCCTCAAGCCGCTTCACCCGCACCTGCGTCGGCGTCTTGGTCAGCCCGATGAGGCGGGCAAGCTCGGTCACGGGCATTCGCCCGTCCGCGGACAGGGCGCGCAGAATCGCCGCGTCAAAACGGTCGATCTCTGGCAGATCGTTTGGCACAATCATGGCATTCACTTTGGTCATTCTGGCTGGCAATTACCATATTTCAGGCAAAATGACTGTTGGTCAAGCGTTATGATGGGCCATTCGCAGGAGGACCCGCATGGAACAGCACTGGCACGAGATCGAAACTGGCTCGCTCACCCCCGAAGCGCCGCTTCTGGACCGCCTGATCAAGGCCGCGGCCCTTGGAAGCGCGGACCGCGCCCGCATCGTCGAAGCCGGCGCCAGCCTCGTGAAACAGATCCGCGCCGATGTCCGCCCCGGCCTGATGGAGGTCTTCCTTGCCGAATACGGGCTCTCCACCGAGGAGGGCATCTCGCTGATGTGCCTTGCTGAGGCGCTCCTGCGGGTGCCCGATGCCGACACGATGGACGCGCTGATCGAGGACAAGATCGCGCCGTCCGACTGGGGCAAGCATCTCGGCCAGTCCGCCTCCTCGCTGGTCAATGCCTCGACCTGGGCGCTGATGCTGACCGGCAAGGTGCTGGAAGAAAAGGAACCCGGCATCGTCGGCCACCTGCGCGGCGCGGTAAAGCGCCTCGGTGAGCCGGTGATCCGCCGCGCCACCCGCCAGGCGATGAAGGAGATGGGCAAGCAGTTCGTCCTCGGAGAGACCATCAACGCCGCGATGGAACGCGCGGCAGGGATGGAGAAGCAGGGCTATTCCTATTCCTACGACATGCTCGGCGAGGCCGCGAAGACCGCCGAGGATGCCGAGCGTTATGCGCAGGCCTATTCGAAGGCCATCGCCGCCATCGCGATCGCCTGCAAGAGCGACGACATCCGCACCAATCCCGGCATCTCGGTCAAGCTTTCCGCACTCCACCCCCGCTACGAGGTGGCGCAGGAGGCGCGGGTGATGAAGGAACTGGTGCCGGTCGTGCGCGACCTCGCGCGCCAGGCCGCAAAGGCCCGCATGGGCTTCAACATCGACGCCGAGGAGGCCGACCGGCTCTCCCTGTCGCTTAAGGTGATCGAGGCCGTGCTCGCCGATACCGAACTGGCGGGCTGGGACGGATTCGGCGTCGTCGTACAGGCCTATGGCCGCCGCGCCGGGCCGGCACTCGACTGGCTGCACGGGCTGGCCACGAGCCTCGACCGCAAGATCATGGTGCGCCTCGTGAAGGGCGCCTACTGGGACGCCGAGATCAAGCGGGCGCAGGTCATGGGGCTCGAGGACTTCCCGGTCTTCACCCGCAAGGAAGCGACCGACGTGAGCTACATCGCCAATGCGAAGAAACTCCTCGGCATGACCGACCGCATCTATCCGCAGTTCGCGACCCACAACGCCCATACCGTCGCCGCGATCCTCGACATGGCCGATGGCCAGAGCTTCGAGTTCCAGCGCCTCCACGGCATGGGCGAACGGCTCCATGACATCGTGCTGAAGCGCGAAGGCACCCGCTGCCGCATCTACGCGCCGGTGGGCGCGCACCGCGACCTGCTCGCCTATCTCGTCCGGCGGCTCCTGGAGAACGGCGCCAACTCCTCCTTCGTCAACCAGATCGTCGACGAGGACGTGGCCCCCGAAGTGGTCGCCGCCTGCCCCTTCGACGCCGTCGAGGCAATGCTCCCCGGTCTCACCAACCGCGCGATCCGCAAGGGGCCGGACCTCTTCGCGCCGGAACGCCGCAACTCCGAGGGCTTCGACCTCACCGACGCGCCGACGCTCGCCCGCATCGACGCGGCGCGCGACCCGCACGGCAAGGCGGAGTTCTCCGCCCAGCCGATCCTCGCGGGCAAGGTCGTGGGCGCGACCCCGAAGAAGGTGGTGAACCCGGCGACCGGCGCCAGCGTCGGCCGCGTCACCGACGCCACCAAGGAAGACGTCGACACCGCGCTCAAATCGGCCAAGCCCTGGGCCGCGACCGCGGCCGAGCGCGCCACGGTCCTCAACCGCGCCGCCGACCTCTACGAGGAGAACTTCGGCCCGATCTTCGCGCTCCTGGCGCGCGAGGCCGGCAAGACCCAGATGGACGCGGTCGCCGAACTGCGAGAGGCGGTGGACTTCCTGCGCTACTACGCCGCGCGGGGACTTGAGCTGAAGCAGCCGCCCCTCGGCATATTCACCTGCATCAGCCCCTGGAACTTCCCGCTCGCGATCTTCACCGGCCAGATAGCGGCCGCCCTCGCCGCGGGCAACGCGGTGCTGGCAAAACCCGCCGAGCAGACACCGCTGATTGCCGCCCATGCCGTGGCGCTTCTCCACAAGGCCGGCGTCCCGGCTTCGGCGTTGCAGCTCCTGCCCGGCGACGGCGCCACGGTCGGCGCGCGGCTCACGTCGGATCCGCGCGTGAACGGCATCTGCTTCACCGGCTCGACCGAGACGGCGATGCTGATCCGCAAGGCGATGGCCAGCCACCTCGCCCCCGGCGCGCCGCTCATTGCCGAGACCGGCGGCCTCAACGCGATGATCGTCGACTCGACGGCGCTTCCCGAGCAGGCGGTGCGCGACATCGTGGCCTCGTCGTTCCAGTCCGCCGGCCAGCGCTGCTCGGCGCTGCGCTGCCTCTATGTGCAGGAAGACATCGCCGCCCATTTCACCGACATGCTCTTCGGCGCGATGGAGGAACTGACCGTCGGCGACCCTTGGCACCTTGCCACCGACGTCGGCCCGGTGATCGATTCCGAGGCCGAACAGGGCATCCGCGCCCATATCGAGAAGGCCCGCCGCGAAGGCCGCCTGCTGCGCCAGCTCTCGACCCCTCGGGGCGGTCACTTCGTCGCGCCGACGGTGATCCGCGTCAAGGGCATCGCCGAGATGAAGCGCGAGATCTTCGGCCCCGTCCTCCACATCGCGACCTTCGATGCCGAGGATCTTCCAAAGGTCATCAATGACATCAATTCAACCGGTTATGGACTGACCTTCGGGCTGCACACGAGGATCGACAACCGCGTCCAGGAAGTGACCGAGGCGCTCCACGTCGGCAACATCTACGTCAACCGCAACCAGATCGGCGCTGTCGTGGGCAGCCAGCCCTTCGGCGGCGAGGGGCTCTCCGGCACCGGACCGAAGGCCGGCGGCCCGGAATACCTCGCCCGGTTCACGAAACCGGCCGCGGCGCCGGCCCCCGGAACCGCGACCGCCAAGGCCGACCCGGCCAAGGTGCAGGCGGCGCTCGACGCCGCGCCTGTCCCGGCGGTGCTCTCCCAGCTCGACCTGCCGGGGCCCACCGGCGAATCGAACCGGCTGACGCTTCTCGCCCGCACGCCCGTCCTCTGCCTCGGTCCAGGAGCCGCGGCGACCGAGGCTCAGGCCGAGGCGATCCACGCGCTCGGCGGTCAGGCAATCGCGGTCGCCGGCCGACTCGATCCCGCCTCGCTGGCATCGCTCAGGGGCTTCTCCGGCGTCGTCTTCTGGGGCGAGGAAACCGAGGCGCGGGCCTATGGCGAGGCGCTGGCGGGCCGCTCCGGCCCGATCCTGCCGCTGATCACCGCGCTCCCGGACCGGGCCCATGTCGCGCATGAACGCCATGTCTGCGTCGATACCACCGCCTCGGGCGGCAACGCCCAGCTCCTCGCCGAGGCGGGCACCGCTTGACGCGCCGGCGCGGATCGGAAAACGTGGTTCCATGCTTCCGATCCGCGACCACAACCCCTCACGGCGCACGCCCTATGTGGTCTACGGCCTGATCGCGGCGAACATCGCCGCGTTCCTGCTGCAACTGCCTTACATGAACAGCGAACGGGCGATGATGCTCTTCTGGCGCGACTGGGCGATGATCCCGGTCGCGGTCACCGAAGGCGGCGAGGTCCGCGGGGTCATTACCTCGATGTTCCTCCATGCCGGGCTGATGCACCTTGCCGGCAACATGCTCTTCCTCTGGATCTTCGGCGACAATCTCGAGGACCAGATGGGGCACTTCGGCTTTCTCGCCTTCTACCTCGCCTCGGGGATCGCCGCCGCCACGGCCCATATCACCGCCGATCCCGACTCGGTCGTGCCCACGGTGGGCGCCTCGGGTGCGATCGGCGGTGTTCTCGGCGGCTACCTTCTGCTTTTCCCTCGCGCGAGGGTCGACATCCTCTTGATCTTCTTCGTGTTCTTCCGGGTCTTCGCGGTCCCGGCCTGGGTCATGCTCGGGCTCTGGTTCGGCATGCAGATCCTCGGCGGCCTCGGCACCCCGTCCGAGGCTGGCGGCATCGCCTACTGGGCCCATGCCGGCGGCTTCGCGGCCGGCATGGCGCTGACGCTGCCCCTGTGGCTGAGGCGCGGCGCGGCGGGCTTCTGGCAGCGCACGCATGGCCGGCCGCCCCATCCCGAGACCGAGTATTCGCCCTCCACGATCCCCGTCATCCGCCGGAAGCACAAATGACGCTGCCCATGATCGGCGCCGACCACTCCGCGCGCTGCCATTGCGGCGCGGTCGAGTTCGAAGTCACCCTCGCCCCGGAGGGCCTCGCCACGGCGCGGCGCTGAGACTGCTCGTTCTGCGCGAGGCGCGGCGCCGTCGCCGTCACCGTTCCGCTCGACGGGCTCCGCATCGTGAAGGGCGAATACAACCTCACGCTTTACACCTGGAATACCGGCACGGCGAAACATTACTTCTGCAAGACCTGCGGCATCTACACCCACCACCGCCGCCGCTCGAACCCGAACGAATACGGGCGCAACGCCGCCTGCCTCGACGGCGTCAACCCGCGCGACCTCGATCCCGTTCCCTGGACCGATGGCATCGACCACCCGTCCGACCAGACATGATCTTCTTCATTGCGAAAAATACCCTCGGGGGTGAATTGCCGCACAAGCGGCAAGAGGGGGCGGACAGCCCCCTTACCCGGCCCGCCCTCAGGCGTCCTCGCGCAGGATCTTCGCCAGCGGCCCGAAGAGATCGCCGTTGGCCGCAATCACCGCGCCCGACTCGAAGATGTCGCGCCCATCACGCACCGCGTCGGTAAACCCGCCAGCCTCGCGCACCAGAAGAAGCCCCGCCGCCATGTCCCAGGCGCCGAGCTCGCGCTCCCAGAAGCCGTCGTAGCGCCCCGCCGCCACATAGGCGANAAGATGTCGCGCCCATCACGCACCGCGTCGGTAAACCCGCCAGCCTCGCGCACCAGAAGAAGCCCCGCCGCCATGTCCCAGGCGCCGAGCTCGCGCTCCCAGAAGCCGTCGTAGCGCCCCGCCGCCACATAGGCGAGGTCGAGCGAGGCCGAGCCCCAGCGCCGCACCCCGGCACAGGCCGGCATCAGCCGCGCGAGGTCGCGCAAGGTCGCGGGCAGCGTCTTCTTGGTCCCGAACGGCACCCCGGTCGCGAAGACCGCCTCGGACATCGAGCGCCGCCCCGAGACCCGGATCCGGCTCTCGTTCATCCAGGCGCCCGCGCCCTTCTCGGCCCAGTACATCTCGTCCTTGGCCGGATCGAACACCACGCCCGCGACGATCTCGCCCTTGTGCTCGAGCGCGATCGACACCGCCCAGTGCGGAAGGCCGTGGAGGAAGTTCGTGGTGCCATCAAGCGGATCGACGATCCAGCGCCGGGTCGGGTCGGCGCCCGCCGCCTCGCCTGTCTCCTCGCCGAGCCAGCCATAGGTCGGCCGCGCGGCCATCAACTCGTCGCGGATGATCTTCTCGGCCGCGAGATCGGCACGGCTGACGAAGTCGCCCGCCCCCTTGACCGAGACCTGCAGGTTCTCCACCTCGCGGAAATCCTTCACGAGGCTGCGGCCGGCCTTGCGCGCCGCCTTGATCATCAGGTTGAGGTTGGCACTGCCCTGCATCGGCCACGGCTCCTTGTCATCAAGCCCGTGCCTATACGCGCGCCCGGGCCGGTTGTGAAGGGGCCGGGCAGCCGAAATCCGCCCTCAGACACCCGCCGGCCGCGGGCGCCAGAGCCCGCGGCCCGCGAGCACCTCTCGCAGGAGCGTTGGCCGGTCGCTCATCAGCCCGTCGACGCTAAGATCGATCAGCCGCTCCATCTCCGCCGCCTCATCGACGGTCCAGACATGGACCTCGATGCCGCGCGCATGGGCGGCGCGGACGAACCGCTTGGTGACGAGCGGGATGCCGCGATGGGTGGGCGGCACCTGCACCGCGGGAAACCCGCCGACCGCCACCGGCAGCCCCCAGCCCGCGAGCCAGAGCCGCGCCACGCCGGCATGGGCCGGCGACCAGCAAAGGCCCGGCCCGAGTGCTGCGCAGAGCCGCGCCGTCCGGCGCGGCTGGAAGGAGCCCACGCAAACCCGCCCGAGCGCGCCCGCCGCCTTGATAGCCGCCGCCATCGGTTCGACCGCCGCATCCGACTTCGCCTCGAGATTGACGTAAAGCCCCGGAAAGCCGGCGAGCACGTCGTCGAGCCGGGAAATCTCCGCCCCGCCCCGCGTCCGGACGCGCCGAAGCTCTGCCCAGTCGAGCGCATCGACCCGCTCCGGCCGCCCTGCCATGCGCTCGAGCGTGTCGTCGTGGAAGATCACCGCCACGCCGTCGCGCGTCGCCTGCACGTCGGTCTCGACATGGGAATAGCCCAGCTTCACCGCATGGCCGAAGGCGCCGAGCGTATTCTCCTCGACCTCGAGCGCACCGCCACGATGGGCGAAGGCGATGGGCTTCGGATGATCGAGAAACGGATGCATCGTCACGCCCGCTGCAGCTTCAACGGCTCGCTTCGCGCGAGCTTGAGAAAATGCGCCATGAAGGGCCGCGTCGCCTCCGCCTCGCGGACCGCGGCATACATCCGCTTCGTCAGCCCCTTGTCCGTCACCGGCCGGGTGACGTAGTCGGGCTGGTACTTCACTTCCCTGAGCACCCAGTCGGGCAGCACCGACACGCCCCGGTTCGACGCGACCAGCATCAGGATCACCGCCGTCAGCTCCACCTGCCGCACCGCCAGAGGCTCGACCCGCGCCGGGCGCAGCACTTCCGAGAAGATGTCGAGCCGGGCGCGGTCCACAGGATAGGTGATCAGCACCTGGTCGCGGAAATCCTCGGCCACGACGAAGGGCCTCTGCGCCAGGGGATTCTGCCGCGCCGCGACGAAGGTCGGCGCATAGTCGAAGAGCGGCCGGAACACGATGCCCGGCAGCGTCTCGGGATCCGAGGAGACCACAAGGTCCACCTCTTCCCGCGCCAGCGCCGGAAGCGCCTCGAAGGCGAGGCCGGGTCGGATATCGACATCGACCTCGGGCCAGGCGCGGCGGAACTGCTCCAGCGCCGGAAAGAGCCAGTCGAAACAGGCATGGCACTCGATCGCGATATGGAGCCGCCCGCTCTTGCCCGACCGGAGCGAGCGGAACTCCTCGCCCAGCGCCGTGATCTCCGGCAGCACCCGTTCGGCGGTGCGCAGCATCCGCAGGCCCGCCGCCGAGAGCTTCAGGGGTTTCGACCGGCGCACGAAAAGCTCCACCCCCGCCTGCTCCTCCAGTCCCTTGACCTGGTGGCTGAGTGCGGACTGGGTGATGTTGAGCTGCTCGGCCGCCCGCGCTAGCCCACCGGCCTCGTGGATCGCCTTGATCGTCCGCAGGTGCCTCAGCTCGAGATGCATCGCCGCCCCGCCATCATCCGATCCACCTCATATTGATCTTGAGAATTATGAATTTGTCTCACGTTCGCCGATATGAGACAAGAGCCCATCAAACACGAGGACGACACGATGCCTGCACCCCGGATTTCCTTCGAATTCTTCCCGCCCCAGACGCTCGACGCGTCGTTCCGGCTGTGGGAGACGGTGCAGATGCTGGCGCCCCTGAAACCGAACTTCGTTTCGGTCACCTACGGCGCAGGCGGCACGACCCGCGAGTTGACGCACGAGGCGGTCACCACGATCGGCGACCACTACGGCCTCAACGTCGCGGCGCACCTCACCTGCGTCGACGCGACCCGCGCAGAGACGCTCGCGATCGCCGAGAGCTACGCCCAGGCCGGCGTGACCGAGATCGTCGCGCTCCGCGGCGACGCACCGAAAGGCGAGGAAAGCTTCACCGCCCATCCCGACGGCTTCGCCTCGTCGGTCGATCTGATCGAGGCGCTGGCCGAGACCGGCAAGTTCACGATCCGCGTCGGCGCCTATCCCGAGGCCCATCCCGAGGCCGCCGACATGGCGGCGAACGTCGCCTGGCTGAAACGCAAGATCGACGCCGGCGCCTCCTCGGCGATCACCCAGTTCTTCTTCGAGGCCGAGAGCTTCTTCCGCTTCCGCGACGCCTGCGAGAAGGCCGGCATCGACGCGCCGATCATACCCGGCATCCTTCCGATCATCTCCTGGTCGGGCGCGCGGCGCTTCGCCGAACGCTGCGGCACCACGGTGCCGGACTGGCTCGACAAGACCTTCGACAAGGCAATCCGCGACGGGCGCGAGCATCTCCTCGCCACCGCGCTCGCGACCGAGCTTTGCGACGACCTCATCCAGGGCGGCGTCGAGGATCTGCACTTCTACACGCTCAACCGGCCGCACCTGACGCGCGAGATCTGCCACGCGCTCGGGCTCGAGCCGCAGGTCTCCCTGCAGAACGTCGCCTGACAGGACGTTCGGCAAGCCGGCCCCGGACCGCTCACAGTCCGGGGCCGATTTGCGTCCGGCCGGTCGCGCCCGGCCACCAAGTCAACGCGACAAGTCGCCGATATCGTGTTATCATGTCACGATAATTTCTTGGTCTTAACTTCGGCCGGTTTCCCAATGGCCGACACGCGCTTCGGCCATTCCTCCCGGCCACATGATGATTGTCAGGAGGAAGTCATGCCCAGCATCCGTTCTCTTCTTGCCCTCGCCGCCGCGCTTTGCCTCGCCCCGGCGCTCGCCGCGGCGCTGCCCACGATCCCGATGCCCGACGAAGACCCCTATGCCACCATGCGCGACTGGCGCCCCTGCCCCTCCGCCGGTGACGATCAATATGCCGTGATGGGAATTCGCTACGACACCGGCTACACGATCTGCGTCCCGGTGCTTTCAACCTGGTTCGACGTCAAGAATGCGTTCACCAGCGCCCCCCGGGATCGCGGAAGACTCCCAGCTCGCCAATGGCCTGACCCGACCTACGACCACCTGCTTGTGCCCGGCTATTCCGGCCCGTCCATGCACTGGTGTGGTCCCAATGCCTACATGACGGCCTATGACGTGCCCGCCAACACCTTCACCTGCGTCGAGATCGGCGAAGAGCTTCCCGCCGGTCGCAATCCCGGCTGGCAACCTTTGTCCGAGATCTACGTCGACGGCCCCGGCGGCACGCAAGCGCCCTACCCCGTTCCGGCCGCCGGCACCTCGACCCATGTCTGCCGCGACGGCTATGTCCTCATCGGCATGCACCACGACGCGAACATCTTCCTCTGCGGACTGCTCTTCGCGGTCGACCCCTGATCCGGCCACTTCAAACGGAGCATGGACCCGGCGTAACGGCCGCGACCCGGGCCGGGCCGGGCCGGGAACGGTCACAATTATCGCGCGGTGAATCCGTGCCGGCCGTAACGCCGGGTTCAGGTTCCGCTCCGGCGCCCGATCGCCGGCAGCGACCATGCCGCCCGGGCCCGCCTGGCCGTCGCGGTCGGATGCAGGCTTTCGGACGGGTCGCGTCCGACCTGCCGCCGGGCCCGCAGGATGAACGCCTTGCCCCAGCCGCGCGTCGTGCCGACCGAGACCACCCCGGCATCGGTTGGAAAACCGGCCCGCCAGCCCTCGGGCAGGGCCAGTCCGCAGCGCGCGGCCTTTTCCAACATCCAGACCAGCGGAATATTGGACAGTGGCCGCGCTTCGCTCAGACCGCTGAGCTGGCCGCCGACATCGCCGTGAGCGCCGCGAAACCAGACCTGCTCGACCCGGCCCTCCCAGTCGCCGCCGCCCGTCTCCCACATGATCGGATCGAAAGCCGCGCGGTTCTCGTCGAGCGCCAGCGCGTGATAGCCCTGCTTCACCACCGGGCCGAGCGCATGGTTGTGAAACTCGTGATGCGGCTCGGTCCACATCCACAGCAAGGGAAGCCGGACGCCCAGCGCCTTGACGGTATCGAAGACCCCGATCATCTCGATCTCGACCTTCGGATGGCAGAAGCGGCGGCGGAAAGCCGCCTCGAACTTGCTCTCGCTCTCGCGCTGGTAATAGCGGTAGGCAAGCTGGACATTGCGCTCGGTCGCGTGCTCGGCCCTGAGCAGACCCACCTGGTCGAGGATCCCCGCGAGCGAGCGCACCGCATAGGCGCCGCGCGAATAACCGAAGAGGAAAATCCGGTCGCCGGGCCGGTAGCGGGTCGCGAGCCAGCCATAGGCGCGCCGGATCTGGCGGTTGATGCCGCGCCCCATCGCCACGTCGGGCGTATTGCGCCACATGTGCCACTGCACGCCGGCCTCGTAGTAGAGCGACAGGTGGGACGAATGCGGCACTTGCTGCAGGAGCCGGTAGATGAGGCCGACATTCGTCTCCTGCCCCGGCTCGAGCGTGGAGAGCGTCCCGTCGAGGCAAATGACATGATCGCACGGCCCGCGCCCGCGAACCGCGCTCTGCGTCTCGACCTGACGGCCGATGCGCAACAACTTGAGCAGCTTTTCGGTTAGCCGCGTCACCCTGAACAGGCCTCCCGTTCCTTCACCCTGTCTTCCAGCATAGCCCCTACCCCCGAGTCGCCCAAAGGCACGAGGGTGTAACTTGCCGTTACCAAATGTTTCTGTTTCCACACGCGCGACAAAGACGGCGCCAGCAGCCCGAAGCGATCACACGCAAGCGGATGCGGGGAAATTTGCATGTCGCGGGCACCTCCATGCGCACGGCCAGAGCGCCGTGCCAACGGATCGGGCCGGCACCGGAACTATCAACTGATAGGTAATCCCGCCGCCCCTCCATCGAAGGCTACGCACAGAAGTTTGACGAAAGATTGATCCTCCGCACGGCCACACCGGCGTCCCGCGCGACCGCAACGAAACGGCCGGCGTGCGGCGCGCGCCGGCCTTCGCCCGATCGGGAGCTTTCGCCCTCAGGCGCTGAGGCGCATCACCGTCGCGACCACCATCTTGCCGAAACCGTTGAAGCCTGTGTTCGTGGCCGTCGAATAGGCGCCCATTCCAGAGACCACCAGGTAATCGCCCTCCTCGAGGTCCGCCGGCAGCCCGACCTCCCCGGGCAGCCGGTCGACGCTGTCGCAGGTCGGCCCGAAGATCACCCGCGGCCGCGTCGCGCCCCGGCGCAGAGCGCCCTCGCTGCTCACCACCGCGATGCGGTCGATGATCCCGGTGATCGGCAGCTCGTCGAGGGTGCCGTAGGTGCCGTCGTTGAGGAACACATGCTCGCCGTCGCGCACCGCCTTGATGCGGGCTCCGAGCGTGAAGCTCTCGGCCACCAGTCCGCGGCCCGGCTCGCAGACCAGCGCCGGCGGCGCGCCCTCGAACGCTTCGTCCGCAACGCGCCCGATCAGCTCGAAGATCGCGTCGAGCTGCGGCAACTCGCCGTTCAGCCGGTGCGACGGGAAGCCGCCGCCGACGTTCAGACGCCGCGCCGTCACGCCGGCATTAGTGCAGATCCCGGCGGCGGCGCGCAGGTAGGCGTCCCAAGCCATAGGGTCGGTGCACTGGGTGCCGGGATGGAAGGTGAGCGAGGCGATGAAGCCCGCCTCGTGAACCTCGCGCAGGAGTTCGGCCGCCAGATCCACCGTCGCGCCGAACTTGGCGCCGAAATTGTAGGCCGCACCCGCGACCGGCAGCTTGAACCGCACCGAGATCTCGGCGCCCTCCGCCGGCACGATCTCCACCAGCTTCTTCAGCTCCGAACGGCTGTCGACGGAATAGGACCTAACACCCATCGCGACGGCATATTCGATCTCGTGGCGGGCGCGCACGGGGTTGTTGTAGTGCAAGGCGGCGGCCGGGGCGACGCGGCGCACCATCTCGATCTCGGCCGGCGAGGCGACGTCGAAGCCCTGGATGCCTGCGGCGACGAGGTTCTGGATCACCGTCTCCTCGGGGTTCGACTTCACCGCATAGGTGACGAGCCCCGGAAAGCCGTCGAGGAATCGCCGCGCGGTCGCCTGGAGCACCGTGGGCGCGAAGAACATCACCGGATCTTCCGGCTGCTCGATACGGAGATATTCGGACGGATTCGCCCAGATCGTCTTTGAGAGCCCCATCGGCGTGTTCCTTGCCAACAAGGCGCAGCCACCTCTTTCCCGGGGCATCCGGTTGGAAAGCGCTTACGCATTTAACCAAACCAGGCCAGGAACGTACAAACCGTCCTTCGCCTGTAACGAAGTTCGCCGGATATGATGCACATTTCCACCGATCAAAAGAGTAGAATTGCCTCGATACCTCGTTAGAATGACGAACGAACTGTCATATCGCCGGAATCATCGCATGGACGACCTCGACCGCTCCCTCCTCGGTTTTCTCGGCTCCGACGCCCGGGTTTCGGTGGCCACGCTTGCCCGGAGGCTCAAGGTCGCGCGCTCGACGATCCAGGCGCGGCTGGAGCGGCTGGAGACCACCGGCGTCATCGCGGGCTACACCGTAAAGCTCGGCGAGGCCGCGCGGCAAAGCCGGATCCGCGCCACGGTTCTGCTCACGATCGAGCCGCGCGCCCAGGCCAACGTGCTGACCCGGCTCAAGGCGATCCCGGAGGTCGAGCGGGTCCATACCACCTCGGGGCGGGTCGATTTCCTGCTGCAGGTCGCCGCCCCCTCGACGGCGGTGCTCGACGGCGTCCTCGACGTGATCGGCGAGATGACAGGGGTGAAGTCGTCCGAAAGCCTGATCCACCTCTCGACCAAGCTCGACCGCGCAGTCTAACCCCGCCGCTTGCTTTCGCGGCCCGAGGGGCGCAGGCTCTGGGTCGGGCTGAACCGCGGAGGATCGACATGGCCAAGGCGAAGAAGGGCACCCCCTGCTGGTACGAACTGACCACACCCGACCCTGACGCGGCGGCGCGGTTCTACGCGCATGTGATCGGCTGGTCGGTCGCCGATGCCGGGATGGAGGGGGTCGACTACCGGATCGCCCGCGCCGGGGGGACGATGGTGGCCGGGATGATGGCCGCACCGGCCGGCGCCCCTCCCGGCTGGATCTTCTACGTCACCGTCAGCGACTGCGACAAGGCCGCGAAGGCACTCACCAAGGCCGGCGGCACGGTGCATCAGGCCCCCGCCGACATCCCCGATACCGGCCGCTTCGCCGTCGCCGCCGATCCGCAGGGCACGCCGTTCGGCCTCCTCGCCCCCGAGAACGGCGCGACCAGCACCGCCTTCGACCAGAGGCAGACCGGCCACGGCTGCTGGCACGAGCTGATGACCTCCGACCCGGAGGCGGCGATGGCCTTCTACGGAAAGCAGTTCGGCTGGAAGCCGGGCGATGTAATGGACCTCGGCGAGATGGGCGGCTACCACCTCTTCCGGCACGGCAAGGCCGATATCGGCGGCATGATGCGGCAAGCTCCCGGAATGCCGGGGCCCGACCGGCCGTTCTGGCTGCCCTATTTCGGCACCGACAGCGTGAGCGCCGCCATCGGCCGCGTCAGCGGTGCGGGCGGCCGGGTCTTCCACGGCCCGCACGAAGTGCCGGGCGGCGCCTTCATCATGGTCGGACAGGATCCGCAGGGCGCGATGTTCGCACTGGTCGGGCCGAAATAAGAAGGGCTTTCCACGAACTCTGTTGGTCCTCTTTGCGGGACAAAGCAGCCATTCTATACGCCCTTCAATTGGACCAGAACTTGTTGTGAACCGCAGGTCGGAGCTATCCTGGCCATCTTCTGGAGCAAGGATAGAAGTCATCCAGCTCACATCCATTTTCTTACGGCGACAATTCTTACAGCAACCAGTCTGCAGGCTCAGACCTATGACACGGTCATCTTGAGTGGGCGTGTCATGGACCCCGAAACGGGCTTTGATCAGGTCGCGAGTGTAGGCATTTCGGCCGGATGGATCGTTGAGACTACAGACAAACCCATCGAGGGGCGCGAAACGATCGATGCGAGCGGGCATGTGGTGGCTCCGGGGTTCATCGATACGCATTTTCACGCCTTGGACGGTCTCTCTGTGAAAGCCAGTCTACGCGATGAAGTCACCACCGGCATGGACATGGAACTGGGCGCTAAGAACGTCGCAGAGTGGTACGCGTCGAAGGAGAACAAATGGCCGGTCAACTGCGGCACCGTCATCAGCCACGAGATGGCGCGAATGATCGTACATGACGGCATGACTTTCGACGGGCCGGCAGACGCGACCAAAGGCTTCATCAACCGGGCCAAGGCGGGAGAGGACGGAGTGAACGGCTGGTCCGTGACGGTCAGCGATCTCGACCAGATCAATGAGATTACCAACATCATCGATCAAGGGCTTGCGGAAGGGGCCATCGGGATTGGGTCTACCGTTGGACATATGTCCACCGGAGTGTCGAGTTACGAGATGTTCGAAGTACAGCGGGCCGGTGCGCTATGGCCGTCCGACGGCGTTTCACGCGCGACCGCACGGTTCAACCAAACCTCCGGTCGAGGCACAGATGGGCTTCAACGAGATCTTCACCAATGCTTTCTTGCTTTATGCGCCGATGCTCTATCAGCACAACAACGACTACGGCTGGTGGGAAATCGAAGAGAAGCTTCAGCTTGCCCGCGCGAAATGCCTCAACATGTGGTCCGAGCACTATCCCTACGAAGCAGCGTCAACCAATACTGGCGCTGACGCGCTGACGCTCTGAAGCCCGAGGCGCTGACCGGCCGCCACGGCCTTTCGCAGCCAGGGCAGCATCTGCGGCGCGCGGCCGCGCATCTCGATCACCTTGGCGAGGTTGTAAAAGACGCTCGCCGGTGCCCCCCCCGGGCAGCGGCGGCGCGGCGCAGGAGCCGTTCCGCCGAGATCCAGTCGCGAGCGGCCAGCAATTCGGGAAGTCGGTCGATGTCGCTCATGCCCGGCAGCTTGCCCCGGAGTGATGACGGTTGCGCGACAGCCGGCGCGAAAGGGTCAGGGATCTTTGGCAGGGCCCGGCCCGAGAAGCCG
Organism: Defluviimonas sp. D31; assembly: GCF_033436765.1. Classification (NCBI taxonomy): domain Bacteria; kingdom Pseudomonadati; phylum Pseudomonadota; class Alphaproteobacteria; order Rhodobacterales; family Paracoccaceae; genus Albidovulum; species Defluviimonas sp. D31. The sequence continues at coordinate 42,791 of NZ_JAWQFN010000012.1, read as the reverse complement.
GGCCGTTGCCGGGCGCGGATGTCCGGGCACATTTCCGGAAGCAGGGGAGTGCCCGGACGCATGACCGAAGCCGCGAAGATCGTATGAATGTCTATTCAAACCGCGCGCAACCGATGCAGTCTAGACATGACTCGTCACATCGACAGACCCGCCGCGCCATCATGTGTCCCACCGCAAAGAGCATGTACAGTTCACTCCCGGATTGTCAGGCATCCCAAGCCAGGAAAGGGCCGCAATGGTCAGAGTGCTGAGACGCGTCAAACTTTCGGTCTTCGCGCTGTCCGTGGGAGTGTTGTTCTTTGCGGCCTCGCTGACGCCGTCGATGATTCCCCGCAGCGCGGCCCTGCAGGGCGTCCTTGGAGGGGTGACCTTCGCGCTCGGCTATCTGCTGGCCGTCGCGATCGCCGCGCTGTGGTGTTACCTCGAACTCCCGAAGCCGAGCGACAGGTTTCGGACGGCCGCCGAGGGTGCCATCGCGATCGTTGGCATCGGGATGCTGATCCCGGCGCTGATGCGGAACGTCGGATACCAGAACGAACTTCGCGCACTGATGGGCATGCCTTCGCTCGAACAGGACAGCTCGGCGACAATCATTGCCGCCGCATTCGGCACGTTCGGGGCGCTCCTCCTTCTCGGCCGTCTCGTCAAGGTCATGGCGGCGAAGATCCAGCGGCGTCTGGCGCGCCGGATTCCGCCGCGCGCGGCGATGGTCGCAAGCCTGACTCTGGTGGCGGTGATCTCGTGGAACATTGGCAACGGCGTCATCCTCAGATCGGCGCTGGACGCGGCCGACAGCGGCCTGAGGGAAGTGGACGCCTTCATTGATCCGGAGTTGCCTCCCCCGGACGGGCGCTTTCGTGCCGGAGGCGCGGGGTCGCTCGTATCCTGGCCCTCGCTCGGCGCGCGAGGGCGCGCGTTCGTCGCAGGGGGCTGGACCGAAGAGGAGATCTCGCGGTTTCACGGCGGCGCTCCGGCGACGACGCCCGTCCGGATCTACGCCGGCCTCAACTCTGCCGACAATGTCAGTTCCCGCGCGCACAAGGTGCTGGAGGAAATGCTTCGAGTCGGCGCGTTCGGGCGTCGGATTCTGGTGATTGTCAGTCCTACGGGCACGGGCTGGGTGGACCCCGAGGCCGTGGATCCTCTGGAGGTCATGCATCGCGGGGACACCGCGATCGTGGCGATGCAATATTCCTATCTCTCCAGCCCGCTCTCGCTCCTGTTCGAACCGGACCTCGCGCCTGAGTCCGCACAGGCCCTGGCGGGCGCGATATACAATTACTGGGTGACGCTGCCGTCAGAGACGCGGCCTCGGCTCTATCTTCACGGGCTGAGCCTCGGTTCATACGCGTCCGAACAGGCGCTTTCGCCGCTCCGCCTGATCAGTGATCCGATTGACGGCGCGCTGTGGTCCGGTCCGACCTTCAACAACGCGATCTGGAAATCGATGACACGGAACCGGAACCCCGGATCACCCTACTGGTCGCCGCGCATAGACGATTCCTCGGTCGTTCGCTTCACGACGCAGAAGAACACGCTCGACAGTGCCCCCGCACAATGGGCCCGGACGCGTGCTATCTATCTGCAATACCCCAGCGACCCGATCACCTTCTTCGAGGTCCAGACGGCTTATCGCCGCCCCGAATGGATGATGAGCCCGCGCGCGCCTGACGTTTCGGAAAAATTCACGTGGTTCCCGATCGTAACCATGCTTCAACTGGCGATGGACATGGCCACCGCGACTGATGTTTCGAAGGGGTTCGGCCATCTCTTCTCGGCCGCGCACTACATCGACGCATGGGAATCGCTGACCGATCCGGAGGCATGGAGCGAGTCCGACGCCAGCCGGCTCAGATCAGCGTTTCAGAAACATTGACGTCTCTTGCCTCGGTCGGACCAGCTCGCGCGGCTGGCTGGCCGTCTGACGCCGGCGCCCAACGGACAGGTTCAGGGAATTTAGGAACGGCAGCGTCGTGGCCGCGCCGTTCGAAGATTCGGGATTGCAGGCGTGAATGGCGGTCCGGCAAGTCGTCCCGGTCACATCGCCCGGCCCCTCGGAGGGTTCGGCCGGTCCCGAGGTGGCGCTTCCTGTCGTCCGGGACGAGGCGCTCGGCGAGGCGCGGGTTTCGCCGGACGACGATTGCCCGACCAACCGGTAAAGACGGGGCGCGGGCCACCCCCGGACAGTGCCGACGCGCGTCAGGGCTGCCCCGGTCCGGTTGCGGGGCTGGCTCCGGCCGGAAGCACAAGAGCCCCGATCCAGTTCAGAAAGACGCGCGCGTCGGCGCGCATCTCGGAATGCGGCAGGATCGAGCAGTGGTAGGCGCGCGGCGTGACGACGATCCGGTCGGAAATCTGCACCAGCGCGCCGCTCGCCAGGAGGTCGTCGACGAGATGGCGCCATCCCAGTCCGATCCCCTGCCCGTTCTGGATCGCGCGCAGGTAGACCATGTAGCTGAACAGCCGGTCGATCGGCTGCGGCTCGGGCGGGCTGAGCCCGGTTCCCGCTAGGAAGCGGTCCCAGTCGCTGGCATGGGCACCGCTCGACATGTGCAAAAGCCGTTCGCGGACCAGTTCCTCCGGGCCGAGGTGCCGCCCCGCGGGAAGACGCCCCGGCGCGCAGACCGCGACCAGTTCCTCACCGAAGATCGGGCGGCTTTCGGTGCCGGGCGGCGGCGCCTCGCCGAAGGTCACGACGATGTCGCAGGCAGTCGGGTCGTAATCGGGGTTCTGGTCGCGGGTGACCACCTCGACCCTTATATCGGGATGGGCGCTCTGGAACTCGCCGAGGCGCGGCAAGAGGAAGAAGCTCGTGAAGCCGATGGCCGCGTTGACGACCAGCACGTCGCGCCGCTTCTGGCCCCGGAGCGCGTCGATGGCGCGGCGGATCGCGCCGAGGCCGTCGGTCACGGCCGTCGCCAGCATCTCGCCCTCGGGCGTCAGCCGCAGGCGCGGCTTGCTGCGTTGAAAGAGCAGGTGGCCGAGATCGGCCTCGAGTGCGGCGATCTGCCGGCTGACCGCGGGCTGCTGGACGTTCAGCTCGGTCGCCGCCCGCGAAAAGCTGAGGTGGCGCGCGGCGGCGTCGAAGGCCGCGATCTGGGAGAGGGCCGGATAGCCACGCATCTTCATTCCCTTGATGAATGATCTGCATTCATTTTTTCCGCGTTTTTCCAACTCTGCAAGCCTGCTAGCGTCACGGCGGAAACCACGTGGGAATGGTTGCGCGATGGCAGACTTCACCATCCTTGCACTCGGCGGAGACGGGATCGGCCCCGAGGTTCTGGGGGCGACCCTCGATGTGATCGAAGTGGCCTCGGGCCTCGCAGGCATCCGGCTCGATATCGCCGAGGACCTGCTTCACGGCGCCGCCTGGGAGGCCCACGGCACCTTCTGCAGCGACGAGACAGTCACGGCAGCCAAGGCCGCCGACGCGGTTCTGGTCGGCGCCGTGGGCGGGCCGGAATGGGACGATATCCGCGTGCCCGGCGGGCCGGAGATGCAGGACGGGCTGATGCGGCTCCGCAAGGCGCTCGACGCCTACGCCGGCCTGAGGCCCGCCCGCGCCTGGCCGGGGCTCGGGCGGTTCACGCCGTTCCGTGAAGGGCTCGCCGAGGGGGCCGACATCATGGTGCTGCGCGAGATGACCGGCGGCGTGATGTTCGCCTCCCCGCGCGGGCAGGAGCGGCGCGCGGGCCGCCGCTACGGCTTCGACACCGCCGCCTATGACGAGGAGGAGATCGCCCGCATCGCCCATGCCGGCTTCCGCCTCGCGCGGGCGCGGAAGGGCCGGCTCGTCTCGGCCGACAAGGCCAACGTGATGGAAAGCTACAAGCTCTGGCGCGCGGTGGTGACCGAGGTCGCGGCCGAATACCCGGACGTGGCGCTCACGCATATGTATGCCGACAACTGCGCCTTCCAGATGGTGCGGACCCCCCTGGCCTTCGACGTGGTGATGGGCTGCAACCTGATCGGCGACTTCCTGTCGGACCTCGCCGCCGTCGTCTCGGGCTCGCTCGGGCTCCTGCCCTCGGCCTGCCTCTGCGGGTCGCCGGGCGAGCGGGTGAAGGGCATCTACGAGCCGGTCCACGGCTCGGCCCCCGACATTGCCGGGCAGGGCATCGCCAACCCGGTCGGCACGATCCTCTCGGCGGCGATGATGTTCGAGCATTCCCTCGCCCTGCCCGCCACCGCCCGCCGGATCGAGGCGGCGGTGGAGCGGGTGCTGGCCTCGGGCCATCTGACCCCCGACCTCGGCGGCGCGGCCACGACCGCCGGCCTGACCGACGCCGTCATCGCGGAGCTGCGCGCGTGACGAGCTTCGACTATATCGTCGCCGGCGGCGGATCGGCGGGCTGCGCGCTGGCCGCGCGGCTGGCCGAGAACCCCGACGTGACGGTTGCCCTGATCGAGGCGGGCGGCCGTGGCCGCGACCTCTTCATCCGGATGCCCGCCGGCAACGGCTTCATCTTCGGCAATCCTAAGCATGACTGGGGCTATTCCTCGGTGCCGCAGGCGGCCCTTGGCGGGCGGCGCATCTACTACGCGCGCGGGCGCGGGCTCGGCGGCTCGTCGATCATGAACGGCATGATCTACATGCGCGGCGTGCCGGCCGATTACGATGGCTGGCGGCAGATGGGGCTTCCGGGCTGGTCCCACGCCGATCTCCTGCCCTATTTCCGTCGCTCCGAGGGTGCGCGGGACCGGCGCGATCCCTGGCACGGGGTCGGGGGGCCGCTGAAGACAGAGCTTTCGGCCAATTTCGGCACGCTCGACCAGGCGTTCATCGACGCGGCACAGGCGACCGGGCACCGGCTTCTGGACGATTTCAACGGCCCCGACCGGACCGGCGTGGCCCGCACCGATTCGACCGTCCACCGCGGCATCCGCCAGTCCTCGGCCATCGCCTACCTCGGAAAGCAGCCCGGCAACCTTACCGTGCTGACCCATCGCCAGGTGGCCCGGATCACCTTCGAAGGAATCCGTGCGACGGGGGTCGAGACCGTGACCGGCGAGCGTTTCGAGGCGCGGCGGGAGGTGATCCTCTGCCAGGGCGCCTTCGCGACGCCGCAGACCCTGATGCTGTCCGGGATCGGCCCCGCCGCGCATCTGGCGGCGCACGGCATCCCGGTCGTGGCCGACCTGCCCGGCGTCGGCGCGCATCTTGCCGACCATGTCGATGTGTCGATGCAATACGGCTCGGACCGGATGGACCTCTCGCTCGCCCGTCACCAGCGGCTCGACAAGGCGGCCGCGCTCATGGCCAACTGGCTTCTCTTCAAGCGGGGGCCCGGCGGCGGGGCGTTCTTCTCAGCCGTCCTCTTTCACGCCTTCGACGACCCCGCGCTGCCGGAACTGGAGGTCTTCATGACCCCGATGATCGTCGAGGAGAACCTCACGAACGGCGACCGGGAGCGCACACCGTGGTCGCAATGGCTCGGCCGCAAGCTCCTGGTGCGGGGCCGCAAGGTCGCGAAACCCGGCGTGCAGATCGACATCAACCAGGAACGGCCCCGGTCGCTGGGCACCGTGCGGCTGGCGAGCGCCGACCCGAGGGCGCATCCGCTGATCGACCCGAACTATTATGCCGATCCGCGCGACCTGAAGGAGCTGGTCGACGGCGTGAAGGTGATGCGCGAGGTGATGGCGCAGCCTCAGATCGCCCGCTTTGTGACCGGTGAACTGGAGCCGTGGCGGAACGCGCGGACCGACGCCGAGATCGAGGCGGCGGTACGGGCCACGACCTATACCGGCCACCACCCCTGCTCGACCGCGCGGATGGGGGGCGACCATGACCCGATGGCGGTCCTTGACGCCGGGTTGCGGGTACGGGGGGTCGAGGGGCTGCGCGTATGCGATGCCTCGGCGATGCCGACCCAGATCACCGGCAACCTCAACGCCACCGTAATCGCGATGGCGGAAAAGGCCGCCGACCTGATCCTCGACCGTGCGGCCCCGGCACCCGAATTCCCCTCCGAACATCCGAAGGAGACAGCGGCATGAGCATGACCTGCGGCGAGGCGACGATGCGGCTTCTGGCGCGCTACGGCGTCACCACGGTCTTCGGGATACCGGGCGTCCATACGCTCGATCTTTGCCGGGGGCTCTCGGGCGGGCAGAACGCCGGGGCGATCACCCATGTCCAGACCCGCAACGAACAGGGCGCGGGCTTCATGGCCGAGGGCTGGGCGCGGGCGACCGGCGAGGTCGGCGTCGCTGTCGTCATCTCCGGCCCCGGCGTGACCAACGCCGCGACGGCGCTCGGGCAGTGCCATGCCGACAGCCTTCCTATGCTTCTCGTTTCGGCCGAACCCGAGGCGAAGACCATCGGCAAGGGCTGGGGGGTGCTCCATGAGATCACCGAGCAGAAGCGGGTGACCGAGCCGCTTTGCGCGTTTTCCGCGACCGCGCGGCGGGCGGCGGATGTGCCCGACCTGATGGCCCGCGCGTTTTCGATCTTCGCGAGCCAGCGCCCGCGTCCTTGCCATATCTCGCTGCCGATCGACGTACAGGCCGAGATCGTCGAGGAAATCTGGGAGCCGGTCGCCCTGCCCGCCCGCCCCGCGCCCGCTCCGTCCAAGATAGCCGAGGCGGCGCGGATGCTCCGGGCCGCGACCTGCCCCGTGATCATGGTCGGCGGCGGCGCGGCCGGCGCGGCGGGAGACCTGACGGCCATTGCCGAGGTCCTGGGGGCCGTCGTCATCGCCTCGACCGCCGGCAAGGGGATCGTGGCGGACGACCATCCGATGTCGCTCTCGGCATCGACCGTCAGGCCCGAGGCGCAGGCGTTCCTGGCCGAGGCCGACGTGATCCTCGCCGTCGGGAGCGAGCTTTCCGAGACCGACAGTTTCATCGAGCGGATGGAGTTGAGGGGCCGGATCATCCGGGTCGATATCGACCCTGCCAAGATCAGCGATCTCTATCCCGCGACGCTTGGCATCGTCGCCGATGCGGCCCCGGCGATGGCCGCGCTCCGGGCGGCGCTGGCGGAGGTTCCGGGTCGGGCCCGGGACGGCGCGGCGCGCGTGGCGGGGCTGCGGGCACGGATCGCCGAGAACCTGAGCGGATCGGAGCGCCGGCACGCGCGGCTTCTGGCGCTTCTCGACCGGATCGCGCCAGCGGGCACGGTCTGGGCGGGCGATGCCTGCCAGCTCGTCTACACCGGCGCCTTCGCGATGCCGGTGCGCAAGCCGCGCCACTGGTTCTATCCGGCGGGGTTCTGCGCGCTCGGCAATGCGCTGCCGAACGGGATCGGGGCGAAGATGGCGCGTCCGGATGCGCCGGTCGCGGTGCTCGCAGGCGACGGCGGCTTCATGTTCACCATGCCCGAGCTCGTCACCGCCGCCGAGGCCCGGCTGGCCATGCCCATCGTCATCTGGGAGAACGGCGGGCTGAAGCAGATCCAGGACGACATGGATATCCGCGACATCGCCCGTGTCGGCGTGGAAGGGATCAACCCCGATTTTGTCGCCCTCGCACAAGCCTGCCATTGCCACGGCACCTACGCTGACAGCGCGGCGGCATTTACCGAGGCCTTTAAGGGCGCCTTCGAAGCCGACCGGCCCACGGTGATCGTGGTGAGGGAGAACGACGCATGGCTGAGCTGAAAACCTACCGCTACTTCGCCGGCAATGCCTGGCACGAGCCCGCGACCGGGCGCTGGTTCGACAGCGAGAACCCGGCCACGGGCGAGGTCTGGGCGCGCGTTCCCGATTGCGGTGCCGAGGATGTGGCCCGCGCGGTTGCGGCGGCGAAGGCGGCGTTCCACGATGGTTCCTGGGGCCGTATGATGCCGGCCGAACGCGGCCGGGTGCTGCGGCGGATCGGCGACGTGATCAGTGCCCATGCCGAGCGGCTCGGCGCAGTCGAGCTGCGCGACAACGGCCGGCTGCCGAACATCGCGCCGGGGCTGAAACCGGGCGGCTGGCAGGTGGATTCGTTCCATTACTACGCCGGCATGTGCGACAAGCTCGAAGGGCGGCTCATCCCCGCCGAAGTGCCGGACATGCACAACTACCTGACCTGGGAGCCCTTTGGCGTCGTCGCGCTGATCCTGCCCTGGAACTCGCCCGTAGGCACCTTGATCTGGAAGCTCGCGCCCTGTCTGGCCGCGGGCAATACGGTGGTGATCAAGCCCTCCGAACAGGCCTCGTGCTCCACGCTCGACCTGATGGCGGTGCTGGAGGAGGCCGGACTGCCGCCTGGCGTGGTGAACGTCGTCACCGGCTTCGGACCCACCACGGGCGAGCCGCTGATCGACCATCCCGACGTGCGGATGGTGAGCTTCACCGGCGGCGCCGCCGGGGGCCGGGCGGCCGCGACCATCGCGGCGCGGCAGGTGAAGCCGACGGTGATGGAGCTCGGCGGCAAGTCGCCGCAGATCGTGCTGCCCGACGCCGATCTCGACCTTGCGGTGAACGGCATCGCGGCGGGGATCTTCCCGGCGGGCGGGCAAAGCTGCATCTCGGGCTCGCGGCTGCTGGTGCACCGTTCGGTCATCAACGCCTTCACCGAACGGCTGGTCAAGGTAGTGAGGAAAGCCCGTACCGGCCCGCCCGACGATCCCGCCTCGCAGATCGGTCCCATCGCCAACCGGCCGCACTACGAGGCGATCCTGAGACGGATCGCGGCGGCCGAGGCGGCGGGGCACCGGCTCCTGCTCGACGGCCGCACGGCCTGCCGTGACAAGGGCTACTATATCGGCCCAACGATCTTCGCCGATGTGCCGAACGCGTCAGAGCTGGCGCAGAACGAGGTCTTCGGCCCCGTGGTCTCCACCGAGGCCTGGGACGCGGAGACCGAGGTGATCCGCACCGCCAACGACACGCCCTATGGCCTCGCCGCCGGGATCTGGTCGCGCGACGTCGCGAAGGCCATGCGGATGGCCGGGCGGATCGAGGCCGGCACGGTCTACATCAACAACTACTTCAACGCCGCGACGCAAAGCCCCGTCGGCGGCTGGAAGCAGTCCGGCCACGGCCGCGAGAACGGCTGGGAGGGGATGCGCGCCTTCCTGCAGACGAAATCGGTCTGGCTCGCGACGGATCCGCACCAGCCCGACCCGTTCCCCGCCTGAGGACAAAGACGCATGGACACCAGACGCAACGCCCAGTGGAACCACCACCCGGACCTGCCAATTCCGGTCTCGCCCATCATGTCCTGGCCGCCGCGCCCCCTCGCCTGGCTCACATGGATCTCGCGCTACTGGCTCGCGGTCAGCTCGGTCACGATCGAGCTCGCGGCGGCCTTTGCCGTCTATCGCTGGTTCCAGCCCGACTGGGAGACGATGCGCCATCTCGGCCCCGGCTGGATCTTCGCAATCTGGGCTCGGAACATGGTGCTCCTGACCCTTGTGGCGGGCGGGTTGCATCTGTGGTTCATCACGCTCGCGGCGCAGGGCAAGGAACTGAAATTCGATGCCCGCGACCAGGCGAGGAGCAACGGCACGTTCACCTTCAAAAATCAGGTCTGGGACAACATGTTCTGGTCCTACGCGAGTGGTGTCACGGCCTGGACCCTCTGGGAAGTGCTCTATTTCTGGGCCGCCGCAAACGGCTATGCCCCGCAGGTGGGGCTTGCGGAACACCCGATCTGGTTCGTCTTGTGGATGGTGATCATCCCGCTCTGGTCGAGCCTGCATTTCTACTGGATCCACCGCCTGCTGCACTGGCCGCCGATGTACCGGCTCGCCCACAACCTGCATCACCGCAACATCAATATCGGCCCCTGGGCGGGGATCTCGATGCATCCGGTTGAAACCGCGCTCTACTTCTCGTCGGTGGCCATCCATTTCGTTGTGCCCTCGCATCCGGTGCACGTGCTCTTTCACTTTTACCTCGAAGGGCTGAACCCAGCCTTTTCGCACTCCGGCTTCGAGGGGGTCCATGCGGGGGACCGCAAGCGCCTGAGCGCAGGCGACTTTTTCCACCAGCTCCATCACCGCTATTTCGAGTGCAACTACGGCACCGCCGAGATTCCGTGGGACAAGCTCTTCGGCTCGTTCCATGACGGCAGCGAGGAGGCGACCGCCGCCACCCGCGCCCGCAAGAAGCGGATGTACGGATAATCAGGATATGGACATGAAACGCATCTACGACTTCGGGCGCAGGCCCTCGGCCCGCAACTACACGGTCGCCGACCTCAAGGCGCTGAAGGGCTCCGGCCGGAAACTGTCGATGTCGAACCCGGCCAATGCCGCGGAATTGCGCGCCTGCGTCGAGGCGGGCATCGACCTTCTTGTGGTCTGGGCCGAGCAGATCGAGGAGGTGCGCCAGATCGCGCCGCATCACTTCGCCGGGGTCGGCTCGACCTGGGCGCAGTTCGGGACGCTGCCCGAGATCATGGACCACGCCTTCGAGATGATGCGCAAGGGCGGCGACATGTATTACACCTTGCGCTCCTACGACGTGATGGAGGCGCTGGCAAAGGAGGGCATCCCGGTCCAGAGCCATATCGGCCTGATCCCGACCTTCAGCCATTATTCCGGGGGCTTGCGCGCCTTCGGCCGCACCGCGGACGAGGCGATGGAGATCTATCGCACGCTGAAGCGGATGGAGGATGTCGGCGTCTTCGCGGTCGAGGCCGAATGCATCGCCGAGGAGGTGCTGGAGGCGGTGAACGCCAGGACCTCGATCGTCACCTTCTCGCTTGGGTCCGGCAAGGCGGGCGACGTGATCATGTCCTTCGTCGCCGACATCTGCGGCGAGGCGAGCGAGGAGTCGAAGCCGCCGAAACATGCCCATGCGTTCGGCAATGTCGGCCGCCTGCACAGGCAGATCCATGAGGAACGGGTGGCGGCCTTGAACGCCTTTCACAGCGAGGTCGCGGCAGCGAACTTCCCCTACCCGCAGACGAACATCTCGATGCACCCGGACGAGAAGGACAAGTTCCTCGAAGCGCTCGAAAAGGCGTCCTGAGGCGGGACGAATGGCCGAGACCCGCTCCAAGCTGGACCTGCGCGGCGGCCGGGTGTCTGTACCGGCCGGGGAGGCCGTCGCGCGTGCCGCCGCCATCTTCCGCGCGCTCGGCACGACGGAGGACGTGGCGCGGCAGGTGGCGGAGCATCTCGTCGACACCAGCCTCTGCGGCATCGAAAGCCACGGGCTGATGCGGGTCCTGCAATATGCCGAGCAGATGCGCTCGGGCTATCTGAAGGCTGGGGCGGAGCCGGTCTGCCGGGTCACGGGAACCGGGACGACCGAGGTGGACGGGCAAGGCGGCATCGGCATCCCGGCGATGCGGCTGGCCTTCGCCGAGGGCTGCCGGCGGGCGCGGGACAGCGGCATCGCGGCGCTCGCCATCCGCAATGCCGGCCACACCGGTCGGCACGGCGCCTTCGCCGACGAGGCCGCGAAAGACGGGTTCCTGACCTTCCTCATGGGCGGCGGCAACCGCGAGACCTGGCGGCAGGTGGCACCTTATGGCGGGGCGAAGGCGATGCTGCCGACCAATCCGTGGTGCGTTGGGATTCCGGGCGGCGCCGACGGCCCGGTCGTCATGGACTTCGCCACCTCGAAGATCGCCGGCGGCTGGATCTATGCCGCGCGCTCTGCCGGTGCCCTTCTGCCCGAGGGCTGCGTCATCGACCGCGACGGCAAGCCGACCCGCGACCCCGAGGCCTATTTCGCCGGCGGCGCGATCCTGCCCGCGGGCGAACACAAGGGCTACGCGCTGGCGCTGATGGCGGAGCTGATCGGCGAGGCGATGCTCGGCCCCGCCGCCACGGAGTGCAACTGGCTCCTGATCTGCATCGACACCACCCGTTTCCGCGCCGCGCCGCGCATGGCGGAAGTGGCCGAGGAGATCCTGTCCGAACTCCGCGCCTGCCCGCCCGCGCCGGGCTTCGACCGGGTCGAGATCCCCGGCGAGCGCGAGCGCGCCCATCGCGCGGCCTCGGGCGGCGAGATCGCCGTGCCGGAGGCGACCTGGGCCGAGATCGGCGCGCTGGCGCGGTCGCTGGGGGTGCCATGAGCAGCTTTTGCGAGAGCTTCGCACTTTGGGCTTCGGGCGTGATTGTCCCCGAAACGGCGCGGGACGAGGCGCGGCTCGCCCTTCTCGACACCTTCGGCTGCATGATCGCGGGCTGGGACGAGCCGCAGGCCCGCGCCGCGCGCGGGGCCTTCGCGTCCGAGGACACGGCGACCGCCACCGCGCTGATCCTCGGCACGGCCGCCCATGCGCTCGACTTCGACGATTACGAGGTTCCCGGTTCCACCCATCCGAGCGCCCCGATACTCGCCGCCCTCCTCGCCCTGACGCGGGCGGGGGGCCGGCCGCTCGGCGATCTCCTCGACGCCTATGTCGTGGGGTTCGAGGCCATTGTCCGCCTCGGCGAATGGCTGCGCTACGACCATTACAATGCCGGCTGGCATGCCACCGGCACGCTCGGCGCCGTGGGCGCGGCGGCGGCCTCGGCGCGGCTCCTGGGGCTGCCCGCGCCCACCTTCGCCCATGCGCTCGCGATCTCGGCAAGCCTCGCCGGCGGGCTCAAGGCGCAGTTCGGCACCGACGCCAAGGCGCTCCATGCCGGGCTCGCCGCCCGCGCCGGGATCGAGGCGGCGCGGCTCGCCGGTGCCGGGGCGACGGGTGCTGCAGGGGCTTTTGAGGGGCGTTTCGGCTTTGCCGCAATGCATCACGGCGCCAGCGCCGATCCCGGCGAAGTCCTCGCGCGGATCGGCCGCCCGCTCGGGATCGCCGAGCACGCGATCCTGCGCAAGCCCTGGCCCTCCTGCGCCTATACCCACCGGGTGATCGACGCGGGCCTCGCGCTCCGGCCCCGCTTGCCCGATCCGGCGGATTGGGTGCGGATCGTCATCCGCATGCCCGAACCCTTCTTCCGCGTCTCGGGCTTCCTCAGGCCCACGACTGCCAACGAGGCCCGGTTCTCGGCGACCTATTGCGCGCTCGCGGCCCTGATCGACGGCGCCGTCGGTCCGCAGAGCTTCCGGCCCGAGGCGTTCCTCCGCCCCGCAATCGCGGCGCTGCTCGAGCGGACCGGGGTCGATGCCTACGATCCGGGCCCCGCTCTCGACGACATGAGCCCCGATCACCCGGACCGGGTGACGGTGTATCTCGCCGGCGGCGGCACCCTGTCCGAGACCGTCGGCAATGTGGCGGGAGGTCCGGCCCGGCCGATGTCACCGGCCGATATCCGCGCCAAGTTCGCTTCCTGCGGCGGCGATGACGCCACCGCCACGCGCCTTCTCGATCCCGGCCCGGATGCCCGCATCGGGCTTGGCCCAGTCCGTGAGGGGCTTGCTCTCGCCCCCCTCACGCAGAAGAGTTGAGCCATGGACCGAACGATGGACCCCGCGATCCTCAGCCAGTGGATCGGCCGCAGCGAGACCCGGTCGGACAGGATCCGGGCCGAGCCCGCGAACCTGATGGAGATGACGCTCGACCGCGATCCGGTGCTCTGCGACGGCGATCCGCTGCCGCCGCTCTGGCACTGGCTCTATTTCCTGCACTCGGCCAAGCTCAGCGATCTCGGCCGCGACGGGCACCCCGCGCTCGGCGGCTTCCTGCCGCCGGTGGCGCTGCCCCGGCGGATGTGGGCGGGCGGACGGCTCGGCTTCACCGCCCCGCTGAGGATCGGGGCGATGGCGACGAAAACCTCGACGATCAAGGACGTGGCGCTGAAGCAGGGCCGCTCCGGCGCGCTCTGCTTCGTGACCGTGCGGCATGAAATCGCGACCGGTGACGGCCCGGCCCTCTGGGAGGAGCACGACATCGTCTACCGCGAGGATCCGCGTCCGGGCGACGCCGCGCCGGTGCCGCCGGCCGACGACGGCGGCTGGGATGTCACCGAGACCGCCACGGCTTCGGAGGTCATGCTCTTTCGCTACTCGGCGCTGACTTTCAACGGCCACCGCATCCATTACGACCGCGACTATGCCCGCAGCGTCGAGGGCCATGCCGGGCTCGTCGTCCACGGCCCGCTGATCGCAACGATGCTCGCCGACCTCGCGCTGCGCCGGAACCCCGGAGCGACCCTGCGCGCCTTCGAGTTCCGCGCCTTCAGCCCGGTCTGCGACCATCAGGCATTCACGCTCAACGCGCGGCGGTCGGGTGCTGTCACCGAGCTTGCGGCCGCCCGGCCCAGCGCGGGCCTCGCCATGCGCGCGACTGCGACGGTCTGAAGCGGTCGCGGCGCGCCGGCGCGGCCGTCAGCCGCCGGAACCTGCGCGCAGATACGCCACCAGCGCGTCATAGCTGCGCATCTTCGGGTAGTCCGCCTCTGGCATCGGCAACGACAGCGCCTTGCCGAGCGCGGTGACGAGGTTGAGGAAATCGAGCGAGTCGATGTCGCATTCCTCGCGTAGGTCGCCCTTGCGGTCGATCTCGCCCGGATCGACATCGGGGGCGATGCGGCCGAGCTCCTTGCGCACGAGGTCTTCGATCCGGTCCGATGTCATGGCGCCTCCGGTTCCTGCAGGTTGCGGTCGATGGCGCGCAGGAAGAGCGCGCCGCGATGGCCGTCGCTGACCCGGTGGTCGGCGGCGAGCGTGACGGTCGTCGTCATGGCAGCGGCGAGCTTGCCGTTGCGCACAACGGGGCGTTCGGCGGGGGTGCCGAAGCCGACGATGGCGACCTGCGGCGGCTGGATCACGCCCAAAAGCGTGTCGACGCCCCTCTCTCCGAGGCTGGTGACGGTGATCGTCGCCTCCGAGAGTTCGCGGGCGCGGAACCGGCCGGTGCGGACCCGGCCGAGCGTGTCGCGCATCCGCGCCATGAGTGACGCGAGATCGCACTCGCCGGCGCCGAGGATCGCGGGTGCGACGAGCCCGCCGCCGCGCAGGGCTACGGCCATCGCGGCATGAATCTCTGACGAGGGGCGAAACGCGCCGTCGGTGAAATGACCGTTGAACTCGGGGTACTCCCTCGCGGCGCGGATGACCGCATGGAGAAAGAGCGCGCCCATCAGGATCCGGTCTTCCGGCGCTCGGTCGGCATTTGCCGCCGCAAGAAAGGCCGAGGCAGGGGTCAGATCCACCTGCTGCGCGAGGTAGTAATGCGGGATCTCGCGCTTCGAGCGCGCCATCGCTGCGGCGATCGCGACGCGCATCTCGGTCATCGGCGCGGCAGGTTCCGCGGCCGCTTCGCCCGGTGCCTCGATGTCGCGGAGCGTGATCGCCCCTTCCGGTCCCGTGCCCGCGATGGCGCGCAGCCAGGCCTCGTCGAGACCCTTCGTCTCGGCCAGCCGACGCGCCAGCGGCGTGATGCGGAGCCGCTCTCCGGCGGCAGGCGGCGGAGCGGCGGGTTCCGGTCGGGGCGCGGCTTCCGGAGCGGGCGCCTCGGGCTCGGGCTCCGGCGTTGCCACGGGCTCCGGCGTTGCCACGGGCTCCGGCGTGGGGGGCGGAGCGGCGGCCTCGCCGGGGGCGCGGATCACGGCAAGGGGCGTGCCGACGGGGACCTTCGCGCCGGTTCCGACTAGGGTCCGCTCCAGCACGCCGTCCTCGAACACCTCGATCTCGATGGCGCCCTTCTGGGTCTCCACGACCGCGACGATGTCGCCGCGCGCGACGCGGTCTCCCGGCGCCTTCAGCCATTCGACTAGGGTTCCCGCCTCCATGTCGGCGCCGAGCGAGGGCATGCGGAACTCACCCATGCCTCAGCCCTTCCCGCACAGCCGCCGCGCCGCCGCGACGATGGAGGGAACCTGCGGAATCGCCGCCTGTTCGAGATGGCGGGCGTAGGGGATCGGAACCTCGGCGCTGCAGACGCGGGCAAGGGGCGCGTCGAGGTCGAAGAACGCCTCCTCGGCGAGACGCATCCCGATCTCGGCGGCGAGGCTGCCGGTCTTCCAGCCCTCGTCCACCATGAGCGCGCGGTGGGTCTTGGCGACCGAGGCGAAGATCGTTTCCATGTCGAGGGGTCTGAGGCTGCGCAGGTCGATCACCTCGGCTTCGATCCCGTCCTCGGCCAGCGCCTCCGCCGCCTCCAGCGTCTTCCAGAGCGAACCGCCATAGGTGACGAGCGTGATGTCCCGTCCCTCGCGGCGCACGGCCGCCTTGTCGATATCGACGGGACCGGCGTTCTGGGCCAAGTCCCCGGCAATGTTGTAGAGCATCACGTTCTCGAAGATCAGCACCGGGTCGGGGTCCTGCAGCGCGGTCCAGAGCATGCCGCGCGCGTCCTCCAGCGTCGCGGGGGCGAGGACGCGGATACCGGGGATATGCGCGTACCAGCCTTCGAGCGAATGGGAATGCTGGGCCGCGAGCTGGCGTCCGGCGCCGGTCGCCATGCGGATCACCACCGGCACGCCGAAGGTGTTGTTCGACATGTGCCGGTAGGTGGCGGCGGTGTTCAGGATCTGGTCGAGTGCGAGGAGCGAGAAATTGACCGTCATCACCTCGACGATGGGCCGCATCCCCGCCATCGCCGCACCGATCCCCGCGCCGGTGAAGCCGGATTCGGAAAGCGGCGTGTCGCGGATGCGGTCGGGGCCGAAGCGGTCGAGAAGCCCCTTCGAGACCGCATAGCAGCCGCCGTAGCGTCCGACATCCTCGCCCATGAGGAAAACGCGCTCATCCTTCTCCATCGCCTCGGCGATGGCGGCCTTGACCGCCTCGCGGTAGGTCGTCTCGACCATCTTGCCGGGCTTGGCAGGCTCGGGCGGTGCGGGCCGCTCCTCGGCCATGACGTGGCGGGTGAGCGTCTCGACCGGCTCGTCGGTGCCCGCCTCGGCGAAGGCGACGGCCTCGGCGATCTCGGCATCGACCTCGGCGGTGATCGCGGCGACCTCCCCGGCATGGATCAGGCCGTTCTCCTCGAGCCAGCCCTGGAAGCGGACGAGGGGGCCTTTCCGGCGCCAGTCCTCCACCTCCTCCTTCGGGCGGTAGAGCTGGGCGTCGAACATCGAATGCGCGCGGAAGCGGTAGGTGCGGCATTCGAGGAAATGGGGCTCGCCGGTCTCGCGCATCTTGGCCAATGCGCGGCGGGTCGCGGCCTCGACCGCGACGACGTCCATGCCGTCGACCACGTCGGCGGCGACGTCGTAACTGCGTGCCTTGGCGGCGATGTCGGTCTCGGCCTCGGAAAGGTCGAGCGCGGTGCCCATCGCGTAGCCGTTGTTCTCGCAGACAAAGAGCACCGGCAGATCCCAGAGCGAGGCGAGATTCATCGCCTCGTGGAACTCGCCCTCGGCCACCGCGCCCTCGCCGAAGAAGCAGGCGGTGACGGCGTCTGCGCCCTGCATCCTGTCGGCCAGCGCGAGGCCCACGGCGAGCGGCAGCCCGCCGCCGACGATGGCGTTGCCGCCGTAGAAGTTCGCGCGTGCCGAGAAGAGATGCATCGACCCGCCGCGCCCGCCGGCCGAGCCCTCGGCCTTGCCGTACATCTCGGCCAGAACCTCGCCCATCGGCAGGCCGCGCACCAGCGCGTGGCCGTGCTCGCGGTAGGTGGCGACGATCCGGTCGGCTTCCGTCAGAACCGGGATCACGCCCGCCGCCACCGCCTCCTCGCCGTCGTAGAGGTGGAGAAAGCCGCGGATCTTCTCCTGCGTGTAGAGCTCGGCGCATTTGTCCTCGAACCGGCGGATGCGGATCATCGCCTTGAGAAGATCGCGGACATGGCCGTGGTCGAGGCGGGGCTTCAGCGCGGCGTCGGTCATTTCTCGTCACTTTCAAGGGTGGAGATATCGCCCTCCGGCAGGCCGAGTTCGCGCGCCTTCAGGAGCCGGCGCATGATCTTGCCGGAGCGGGTCTTGGGCAGGTTCTCGCGGAACACGATTTCCTTCGGCGCGACGGCAGGGCCGAGCCGCTTCCTCGCATGGCCGAGAAGCTCGCGCTCCAGATCCGGACTTGGCGCGAAGCCCTTGTGCAGCGTGACGTAGGCCTTGACGATCTCGCCCGCCGTCTCGTCGGGAATGCCGATCACGCCCACCTCAGCCACGGCGTCATGCTCGATCAGCGCGCTTTCGACCTCGAAGGGGCCGATGAGGTGGCCGGCGCTCTTGATCACGTCATCGGCGCGGCCGACGAACCAGTAGTAGCCGTCCTTGTCGCGCATCGCGAGGTCGCCGGAGAGGTACCAGCCATCGCGGAAGCACTTCTTGTAGCGCGCCTCCTCGTGCAGGTAGGCGCGCATCATCGAGGGCCAGCCGAGCCGGAGCGCGAGTTCACCGATCGCCTGCGGCTTCGTCAGCTCCTTCACGCCCGCTTCCGTCACCTCGACGATCCCGGCCTCGATCCCCGGCATCGGCTTGCCCATCGAGCCGGGTTTCACGTCCATCGACGCGTAGTTCGCGATCATGATCCCGCCGGTCTCGGTCTGCCACCAGTTGTCGTGGAACGGCATCCCGAAGACCTCCTGCCCCCAGAGAACCGCCTCGGGGTTCAGGGGCTCGCCGACGCTCGCCATGAAACGCAGCCGCGGAAACCTGCGCTTGCCGATCAGCCCGGCCCCGGCGCGCATCAGCATGCGGATCGCGGTCGGGGCGGTGTACCAGACGGTCACGCCTTCCCGGCCGAGGATGTCGTACCAGCGGTCGGGGTCGAACTCGGCCTCGTCCACGATCATCGTCACGCCGATGACGAGGGGCGCGATGATCCCGTAGGAGGTCCCGGTGACCCAGCCGGGATCGGCGGTGCACCAGTAGGTATCCTCTGGCCTGAGGTCGAGCGCGAAGCGCGCCGTCGCGCGATGCGCGACCACGGCCTCGTGGACATGCTGGGCGCCCTTGGGCCGCCCGGTCGTGCCAGAGGTGAAATGAAGGAGCGACGGATCTTCTGGCTTCGTCGGCGCGGTCTCGAACACGTCGCTCGCCGCATCCATCAGGGGGGCAAGCGCGGTGCAGCCCTCTGCCTCGCCGTCGGTGAGGAGCACATGCGCGAGTTCGGGCAGCCGGTCGCGGACCGGTGCCACCTTGCGCCGGTAGAGGCTGGCGGTGGTGATGAGGACTTTCGCCGAGCCGATTTCCATCCGCGCCTGCACCGGTTCCGGCCCAAAGGCCGCGAACATCGGACAGAAGACGGCGCCGGACTTGAGGGTGCCGAGCGCGGCGGCGTATAGCTCCGGCGCGCGGCCGATGAGCGAGTAGACCGCCTCGCCAGGCTTGATGCCGAGCGAGCCGAGCACATTCGCGAAGCGGTTGGCCTCGCGGGTCAGATCGTCATAGGTGACGTCGCGCCGACTGCCGTCGCGGCCAAGCCAGCGGATCGCGATCTTCTCGCCCCGCCCCGCCGCGAGATGGGCATCTAGCGCCTCGTGCGCGATGTTGAGCCCGCCTCCGGGCAGGCCCGCGAGCGCGGCGCGCGCCTCCTCCCAGGAGAACGCCTTCCGCACCGTCGCGTAATCGGGCATGTTCGCGGTGCGCGCCGCGGCCTCGTCCTTGCGCAGGATCTTGTCGCTCATGGGCTCACTCCTTTCGCGAAGTCCCGCGCTTGGCGGGCAGAGATGCCCCGGGGTCGGAAGCCGCGTCAGGGTAGCGCGCCGCCCTGAGGGCGGGTTGATCCGGATCAGCCGGAGCCGGTGGCGGACTGCGACTCCGGCGCCCCTGCGCGGCCGGCGATCACTGAGGTGCCCGACCCGCCTCGGAGAGCGCATATTGCGTCAGGACCGGACCTAAGACCTCGAAGGCCACGGTGCTTGCGATGGTGATGCCGAGGACCGGTTCGGCAAGCGCCGGAAACCGCTCGCCTGCCACGAGCGCCATACCGATCGCCACCCCGGCCTGCGGCATCAGCGCCAGCCCCGTCAGCCGACCCTCGCGCGCCGGAAGCCGTGCGAGGCTTCCGCCCGCCCAGCCGCCAAGGATCCGCGCGACGGCGCGGAACCCGACATAGGCGGACCCGGCGAGCCCGAACCGCGCCAGCACGCCGGGATCGAGCGCCGCCCCCGCCATCACGAAGAGAAGCAGCATGAAGGGCCATTCGATGCGCTCGATCTCGTGGAACGGGCGGTCGTGGTGGCGCGCGAAATGAACGATGACGAGGCCGCAGACCATGCCGGTCAGCAGGTAGGGCAGCCCGAAATACCTGGCGAGGCCGGTGCAGAGAAAGACGATGCCGAGCGCCTCCATCAGCGTCGGCTCACCGGGCTTGATGCGCCCGGTGAGATAGGCCGCAGGCAGGCCGACTGCGAGGCCGAGGGCGGTCGCGCCGGCGAGTTCGGTCAGACCGTGGAGCACCGGTTCGATCTCCACGCCGCCGGCGACGATCCCTGCGGCCGCGAGCATCAGGCTGAAGAGGATGATACCCCAGGCGTCGTCCACCGCCACGATGCCGAGGATGTTCGTGGCGAAGCGCCCCTGCGCCCCGGCCGAGCGGACCACGTCCCGCGTGGCGGCGGGATCGGTCGCCGCCGAAAGACCGGCAAGCAGGAGCGACAGGACCGGATCGCCGGTGACGAGGAAGACACCGCATCCGACGACCAGCGCAGAGACCGCGACCACCGTCAGCGACAAAGACAGGATCTCGCGCCCGTGTTCGCTCAGTGTCGAGGGCTTGAGCTGGCCGCCGAGCAGGAAGGCCACCATCGTCAGCGCGACCGGCGCGACCATGTCGTCGGTGCGCGCCAGCGCCGGCGGCAAGAGGTCGAGCACCGGCGGCCCGGCGACAACGCCGAGAAGCACGAGCAGCGTCACCCGAGGCACATGCGCCCGCCGTCCGAAGGCATCCACGGCGATCCCCGCAAGAAAGAGGACACCGATAGCGATCAGCGTGGCGGCGCCTGTCATTGGCTCACGCCCGGCACGATGTACCGCGCCCGGTCCGGGCGGACCCCGACCCGGATGCCCGGTCCTCCGTCCATCCGTCCCGTCCGCGCAAACATAGACCTGCCCTTCATCGCTTGATGAGCCCCGAGGCTACACGCTCCGCCGTTCCGAAACATGACACCGATCAAGTCGCCCTTCCGGTCAACCACCGGCCGCGAGGATCGGTCCCAGATGGCGTTCGTAGAGCAGTTCGACGCCGTCACGGTTGAGGTGATCGGTGTCGAAGTAGAGACGCGGATCGGCCAGCGCCGCACTCAGATCGTGGAGCGGGATGCCGAGCGGCGCGAGGCGGGCGGCGAGTGCGGCGTCGAACTCGGCCTCGCCGGGCAGGGCCTCGCGGAAGGCGTCCGGCACCGGCAGCTTGACGACGGTGACGCTCAGACCCTCGGCCCGGGCCCTCGCGAACATGGCCTCCAGCGCGTCGAGATAGCGGGCGGGGTCCGCCTTCGCGGCGCCTTCGGGATAGAGATAGCCGATCCGCGCCCCGGTGGCGTGACGCGACGGACGGAAGCTGCGGTCGAAGTTTTCCGCCCCGCGCCAGTCGTCTTGCGGGAACCGGTCGGGCGGATTGAGCTTCGAAAAATTCGTGACGTAGTCGGCAAGCGCGCCCGGAGCGACACCCCCGGACCCGGCCATCCCGGCCAGAATCCCGAGCATGGAGGACCGCCACGGCGTCTTGCGCAGGAGCTTGCGGTCGGCGATGCGCTCCTCGTTCCAGCGCGGCGACCGGAACGCGAAGGAATCCGCGACATAGAGAATGTGCATCGGCTCAAGATCGAGAAGCGCCTGCCGCAGCACGAAATCGGCGTAAAGCGGCCCCGCGCCCACCTCGGCGAGCATCATCATGGTCTGCCCGGTCTCCGCTTCGAGCCGTTCGGGAACGCCGCCGTAGGCGAGCGGCAGCGCATGCGAGGCGCCGAGGACGATCCAGTCGACCTGCCTTCCCTTCGCGGCAAGGAGTTCCTGCATCGCCCCCTGCCCGGCCCGGCCGACGCGGAGCTCGGCGATCGCGGCCGCCGCGATGTAGAGCGCGGCGAAGAGGCCGAGGAAGGCCGCAATGCGGGTCCAGGGCAAGGCCGGAGGCGGGCGGCTGAGACTGTGCATTTCAATGCCTTTCAGAACTGCATGTAGACGAAGACCTCGCTGTCCCACCGGCCAAGCAGGATCAGCGCGAAGAGACAGGCGAGCCAGACCGGCCAGCGCAGCAGCGCCGGCGCGGCGGCGAAGCGGTCGGCGGTGGTCGGGCGCTCCATCGCCGCCTCGATCACGAGGAGTGCTGCGATGAGACATACGAGGAAGGCCTGTTCACCGGTGAAAGGGTAGCGGGTCAGGAGCGTGGGCAGCTCCGGCAGGCTCTGCCAGATCCGGGATAGGATCGTCGCGGCATCGCCAAGATCACCGGCCCGGAAGAAGACCCAGCTGACCAGCACGAGGTGGAAGACGGTGAGGATCGCCGCGATCTCGTGGAGGCGCCCGAGCCAGCTTCCGCCAAGCCGCTTCCGAAGCCGCCGCCTGAGCGGGTTGAGCGCCCGCTCCCCCCAGAGATAGACGCCGTTCAGGAGCCCCCAGGCGACGAAGCCCCAGCCGATGCCGTAACCGAGACCGGCGTGCCAGATGCCGCTCAGGGCGAAGACGACCATGAGCCCGGCATACATGCGCCAGGCCTTGCGCTCGGGGCCGACGAGCGGGAAGTAGACATAGTCCCGGAACCAGTCGGCGAGCGAGACATGCCAGCGCCGCGACCAGAACTCACCCACCGAATGCGCGAAGTAGGAGCGCCGGAAGTTCTCAGAGAGCCGGATGCCGAACAGCTGCGAGGTGCCGCGCGCGATATCGGTATAGCCGGAGAAGTCGCAGTAGATCTGGAAGGCGAAAAAGTAGCTCGCGAGGATGAGCTCGATGGGCACCGCGTAGGCCGGGATCGCATAGGTGCGGTCGACGAAGGGCGCGAGGTTGTCGGCGATCACGACCTTCTTGACGAGGCCCCAGAGGATGAGTTGAAGGCCCGCCGCGAATTGCGGCCAGCCGAGCGGCGTCTTGTCGTTCAGCTCGCTGACGAACGGCCCGATCCGCTCGATCGGGCCGGCGAGGATCTTCGGGAACCATGCAAGGTAAAGCACCTCCTGCGCGTCGTCCGCCCGCGCCGCCGCAGGATCGCGGTAGCGGTCGACGATCAGCGCGATGGCGGTGAAGGCGTAGAACGAGAACCCCGCCGGCGAGGTGAGGCCGAGGGCCGGCAGCCCGTCGATGCCCGCCGCAACCGGATCGTAGTATTTCAGGAGCCCCATCAGCGCGAGGATGAGAAGCGTGCCGCCCCAAAGCGCCGCGCGGCGCGCGCCCGGCGCCTTGGCCTTGAGCACGCGCCCGGCAACGAGGACGATCAGGACGACGACGGCGAGATAGATCAGGTTCTCGAGCCCGAAGCTGCCGTAGAAGACGAGGCTCGCCAGCACGAGCCACGCCAGCCGCAGGCGCGCCGGCAGGAGCCAGAAGACGAGGACGGCAGCGGGAAGGAAGAGCAGGAAGTCGAGCGTGGTGAACAGCATCGCAAGGCGCCCTCCCTCGCCCCCGGGCCCGTCTGCGCGTCAGTACGAGGCGCCGCCGGCGCGCAGTTCCGGCGGGATCTGGTCGATCGGTATGCCCGCGTTGATCACGAGGTAGTCCGCCAGCGCCTCGCGTTCGGCGGGCGTCGTCGCGATCTCGATGTGACTTGGCGAGTTCATCGTGCCGAGCCAGGCTTCGCGGGTGCGCTCCTGCGTAACGACGACGGTGATGATGTGGCACGACTGGCAAAGCTGAAGCGCCATGTCACGCCCGTCGCGCGGCAACTCGCCCTCCGCGAGGGGCGCGTTGGCGGCAAGGTAATGCGCCAGCGTGTCGGTCTGCCAGCCGTCGAGCGCGGCAAGCGCGGGAGCATCGGCCTTCGCGGCCTCCAGCCGGCCAAGCCAGGTCTCGGCATCGCCCGTTTCCGAGCCCATGGCGCCTTCGAACCCCTCGGGGAGCCCCTCCGCGCGCGCTTGCTCAAGAAGCGTCCGCCCCCCGTCGGGCATGAAGGCGAAGACCTCGTCCTGCGCCGCCGCCGTGACCGCCACTGCTGCGATCAGGGCTGTCAGGAAGGCCGCGCGGCGGTGAAAACATCTCATCGGCTCGTCTCCCTCACAGATGTCAGAAACGTAGTTCCGGCGGCACGTCCCCGAACTTCAGCGGCATGTTGATCGCGGAGTAATGGGCGAAGGTGTCGCGTTCGACCTCGCTCATCGGGATCTCGGCATGGAACGGTGCCTTGAAGGTGCCGCGCCAGTTGGTCTCGTCGCGGTCCTGCATCAGGTAACCGGTGAAAAGCGAATGGCAGAACTGGCACTGGGCGATCGCCAGTTCCTTGCCGTCGGGCGGCAGGAGCGCCGGATCACCGGTTTCGGCGAGCGACTGCGCCGCTTCGGCGGCCATGGGGAAGTTCAGCGCGGCATAGCCCGCGAAGGTCTCGATGGCGGCGTCGGGCAAGTCGGGATTGCGCTCGCGCGCCCAGGCGGCCCAGTCCTCGGCGCTCGCCTTTCGGGCGGCCGCCTCGGCAAGGCCCTCCGCGTCGCCGGGCAGAAGCGACCCGGCAAGGATCGACCTCCCGCCGGGTGGCATGAAGGCGAAATCGTCCGCCACTGCGGGCGCGGCGAAGAGCCCGGCCGCGACCGCCGCCAAAAGCCGCCTAACGCTCATCTCTTCCGCCCCCATCGTCCGGCCGGGGCGCTTCGAAGGCGAAGACCGGCACGACCATCTCGCGCGCCGCCTCGGCGGAGGGAAAGCCGCCGCCCTTCAGCATGTCGAGCCGCATCGCCGTCTCGTCCTCGTAGAACTGCTCGCCGCAGTGCCCGCAGACGAGCGCCGGCACGTCCTCAACCACGACGAGACGGCCGCCCGACCAGAGCGCGGTCTTGATCCGGTCGCGCGCGAGCCGGCCGTTGCCGCAGGACTGGCAGCGCGGGGCGGCGTCCTCGGACTCCGTCACCGCGCCACTGTCGCGCGCCCTGTCAGCCGACGAGCGCACGCGCCGCCCCCGCGATACCTTCGGCGTTCGGACGCATCCAGATGAACATCTCCGGCGAGGCCGGCGGCGGCGCATCGGGGAAGGCAACCCGCTTGAACCGCGCGCCCTCCACGTTCTCGGCGCAGCGGGCGACGACCTCGGCCCCCGGCGCGAGCGTGTAGTAGGACTGGTCCACCGTCAGCAGGCGCTTGGTCTTCGCGACCGAGGTGACGAGCGTCTCGGTGTCCATCTCCTTCAGGACCCGCAGGTCGATGACCTCGACCCCCATGCCCTCGCCCTTCAGCACTTCGGCCGCCTCCAGCACACCCGGCATGCCGCCGCCGGAACTGACGATGGTCAGGTCGCTGCCTTCCATCCGCACCGCCGCCTTGTCGAGCGCGACCTCGTAGGGCTCGTCGGGCACCTCTTCGGTCAGCGTCCTGAGCCCGGCAGGATAGAGATAGACCACCGGATCGGGCGAGCGCAGCGCGGCGTGCATCATCCCCTTGGCGTCATAGGGCGTCGACGGGATGACCGTCCGCACGCCGGGAATGTGCATGTAGAAGCTGTCCTCCTCGTAGCAGGAATGCTGCCCCGCGAAGCCGGGCGTCTGGCCGGTCATCTCGATCACCCAGACGACCGGCATCGCGGCCTTGCCGCCGGTCATGTGGCGGAGCTTCCCGGCGACGTTCTGGATCACCTCGAGCGGCATCAGCGCGCCCTGATAGGGGATGTAGGTCGCCGCCCGCGAGCCTGCCAGCCCGGCGCCGAGCACCGCCGAGGCCATCCAGTTCTCGTCGATGCCGGTGTTGACCACGCGCTTGCGGCCGAACTCGGTCTCGAGGTTGATCACCGGCATGTTCGGGTTGGACGCCACCGGCGGGGTCAGCTCGAAGATCCAGGTCATCGCCGGATCCTCGCGCATTTCGTGTTGCACGGCCTCAAGGACCGAATACATCCAGCTTTTCTCAGTCATTTGCGTATCCTTTCACGCGCGAAGGCAATGGTGTCAGCCGAACTGGCGGGCCGGCACCGTGCCTTCGGCAAAGACGTGCTTGAGACCATCCTCGGGCGTGCAGAGCGGTTGCGAGAGCGCCCATTCGAAGGCGGCGGCGATCTCGGCCTTGACCTCCGCCTCGATGTCGAGCGCCTTCTGTTCCTCCAGGATCCCCCAGTCGACGAGGATGTTGCGCGCGATGTCCACCGGGTCGCGCTGCATCCACGCGCGGACCTCGCGCTCGGGGCGGAACGAGGTGATGGCGAGCGGGTCGTAGCCGAAGGCCCCGAGCTCGCCCTCCTTGGCGCCAGGGGCGCCCCAGTGGTTGTAGTAGCGGTAGGTCTTGGCCTCGATGAAGCTCGGTCCGCCGCCGGCGCGAGCGCGGTCGACCGCCTCCTTCGCGACGTTGTAGACCTGGGTCACGTCCTGGCCGTCGACCGTGCGCGACGGAATGCCGTAGGCCGCCGCCGCGTCGGCGATGTCCTTGTGCGGGCACGAATACGAGTAATGCGCGTACTGGTGATAGAGGTTGTTCTCGCACACATAGATCAGCGGCAGGTCGAGAATCTTCGCGTTGTTGAGCGTGGAGTGGAAATGCGGCGCGGCGTAGTTGCCGTCGCCCGCGAAGACCACCGCCACCTGGTCCGAGCCGCGCGCCCGGAAGGCGAAGGCTGAGCCCGAGGCGATGACCGGCGCCGGACCGATCATCCCGTCGGCGCCGATGAAGCCCACCGACGGGTCCGAGATGTGCATCTCGGCCGCATAGCCGCCGTTCATGCCGGTGGCACGGAAGTCCATCTCGGCCACCATCGTCGGGATGTCGACACCCTTGGCGATGGCATGGCCCGAGGGCCGGTGCGACGAATAGACGAGGTCGATCTGCTCGAACGGCCCGTCGTTGCGCAGGGCGGCGCAGACGCCGGTCGCGACCGCCTCCTGCCCGGCATAGAAGTGGTTGTAGCCCCGGTACTCGGGGTTCGCGAGCATCTGGTCGGCCTGGGTCCGCTCGTGCCAGCGGATCCTCAGGATCGTCCGGTACATGTCGACGAGCCTGTCGTCCGGCAGATCCATCGCGTGATAGGCGATGTCGCCGTTCGCGAGCGCCCGCCGCGTCGACAGCGATGCCGCCGCGCCGGTAAGTGCCGCGAGCTTGAGAAAGCCGCGGCGGCCTTCAGATTGCGGTGCTTGCCCTTCGTCTTCAGGGCAGGTCACCAGATTCCCTTGATGGTCTGTCATGTTGTCCTCCCGACAGCCGACCTCGCGTCGTCGCTCCGGCGACAGACGCGTTCGGATCACAGGAAAGGATGGCGCCGATCGGCCGGTGCTGTCATTGACGCGCGTCAGTCGCCCGGGGGACGCCGTGCCGCATGCACTCGATCCCGCGCGCGCGCCCCACCGTTCGGCCGGGCCGGCCGCCGCACGGACAGGATCAGCTGCCCGGCCAGCAACGGCACGACACTGAGCCCGACCGCGAGGCGCAAGCCCGCCGCGCCGGGGTGCGGCAGGTCGAGTATCTCGGACAGGTCGGGCCACCACAGGGCCAGCGCGATCAGCATCGCGCAAAAGCCGAGCGCCGCCCAGACATAGGGGTTCCGGGTCACGTCGTTTTGCAGGAGACGCCCCCCCGCGGACCGGACATTGAACACGTTCCAGAGCTGGGCGAGCGCGAGCGTCACGAAGGCAACGGTCACCGCCCGCCGCGCGTCAAGGCCAAGCCAGAACAGAGCAAGCCCGAAGGCGGCAAGCGTCGCGACGGTGATGAGTCCGCCCAGAACACCGATCCAGCTCCACTCCGGCCGCCCGACGATCGGCTCGTCCGGATCGCGCGGCGGGCGCCCCATCACGCCCTCCTCGCCGCGACCGAGGCCGAGCGCGAAGGCGGGGAACACATCCGTAACGAGGTTCAGGAACAGGATCTGTAGCGGCAGGAGCGGTGGCGGCAGGCCCGCGGCCACGGCAAGGCCGACGACAAGGACCTCGCTCACGTTGCACGACATCAGGTAGACGACGAACCGGCGGATGTTCCCAAAGATCACCCGTCCCTGCCGCATCGCTGCGATGATCGTCGCGAAGGCGTCGTCCTTCAGCACCATGTCGGCCGCCTCGCGCGCGACCTCGGTGCCGCGCAGCCCCATCGCGATGCCGATATCGGCCTTCCTGAGCGCTGGGGCATCGTTCACGCCGTCGCCGGTCATCGCGACGACATGGCCGTGCTTCTGGAACAGCGAAACGAGGCGCAGCTTGGTCTCGGGCTCGACGCGGGCGAACACGTCGGCGGCCAGCACCCGGTCGCGCAAATCCGCCTCGGCCGTTTCGGCGTCGAAACCGCGCAGATCGCGGCCCTCGATCACGACGAGCCCATTCGCCCCGAGCCCGGCGTCGCGCGCGATGGTGGCCGCCGTGTCGGCGTGATCGCCGGTCAGCATCACCACCCGTACCCCGGCATCGAGACTGGCCCGCAGCGCCGCGGGAACGTCGGCGCGGAGCGGATCGAGGAAGCAGACGAGGCCGACAAGCGTCAGCCCTTCGTAGGGTGGTTCGCCGTCCGACGCCGCCTCTTTCATCGCCAGCGCCAGGAGCCGAAGCCCTTCCCGCGCGGCTTCCGACTGCCGGCGCGCCCAGTCCTCGCGCCCGTTTGCGTCTAGCGGGGCCGGGCCCTCCGCGCCGAGCTGGTGGTCGCAGACCTCGAAGACCGCCTCGGGCGCTCCCTTGACCGCGTAGAGGAAGCGGGTGCCTTCGGCATGGACCGAGGCCATCATCCGGCGGTCGGGATCGAAGGCATGTTTCCGCGCGCGGGGATAGTGCTCCTTCAGCCATCCGCGCCCCATCCCGGCCGCTTCGGCGGCACTGAGGAGCGCGATCTCCATCGGGTCGCCGCCATGATCCTCCGCCGCCTCGTCGCCCGGCTCGGCGTTGATGCAGAGCGCCCCGACCCGCAGCGCCGCCGCGACGCGGTCATCCTCGGCGCGAGCCTCGCCTTCCGCCTCGAACGCCACGTCGCCGCCCGCCAGCAGGTAGCGCACCACCGTCATCCGGTTTTCGGTCAGCGTCCCGGTCTTGTCGGTGAGAACGACCGTCGTCGCCCCCAGCGTCTCCACCGACGACAGCCGGGTGATCAGCGCGTTGCGCGACGCCATCCGCCACATCCCGCGCGCAAGGCACAGGGTTGCCACGACGGGAAGCCCCTCCGGCACCGCCGCCACCGCCAGCGCGACGCCGGTCTGCAGCATGGTGCCGAACGCATGCCCCTGCAGCACCCCCGCGGCGATCGTCAGCACCGCGAGCGCGAGCGTCAGCCACACCAGCCGGTGACCGAGCCGGTCGAGCCGGCGTTCAAGCGGCGAGGCTACGCCCTCTGCGCCCTGCGCGAGATCGCTGATCCGGCCGATCTCGGTGCCCATGCCGGTCGCGACCACGATCCCCTCGCCCGCGCCCCGGGTGATCGCGGTACCCCGGAAGGCCATGTTGGCGCGGTCGCCGATCCCCGCGTCGGCGGCGATGGCGGGCGTGTCCTTCTCGACCGGAACCGATTCCCCGGTCAGCACGGATTCGTCGGCCTGCAGGTTCGACGCCTCGACCAGCCGCAGGTCGGCGGTCACGATGTCGCCCGCCTCCAGGAGCACGATGTCGCCCGGCACGAGGTCACGGGCGTCGACCTTGCGGACACGCCGGTCGCGCCGGACAAGCGACCGGACCTCGGCGATCCGCAGCAACGCCTCCATCGACCGCGCCGCGCGCAGCTCGGTGAAAAAGCCGATCGCCGAGTTGATCACGAGGACGACGAGGATCGCGACGGCTTCGGCGAGATCGCCCAGGACCAGCGACAGCACCACCGCCGCGCCGAGCAGCCAGACGATGATCCCGCTGAACTGGTGAAGGAGGATGGACAACGCGCTTCTGGCAGCACGCCGGCGCAACCGGTTTGGCCCGCATATCTGCCGCCGCCGCAAGGCATCCTCGGTCGAAAGACCGTCAGCGGGAACGGTGGAGAGCGCGGTTGCGACCGCGTCCGCCGCGAGCGCGAAGGGCTTGTCCACCACCAGTTCCGGCATCCTCGGCTCCCGTAACCCAGCGAAGAACCGCCCCGGAACCCCGGCCAGGCAGCGCCAGTTGCCCGATATGATCGGTCAGCCCTGCCGCTGCGAGGCAACTCTGGCAGCCGCCCGGCCGGCGGGCAAGCCCGTCAGACCGGCGTCGCGTGCTTCGCCTCGGCCTTGGCGATCTCCTTGGAAGCCCTTTCCAGCGCCTCCTCGCCCGCCGCCACCTCGCCGATCGCAAGGTGTCCGGCGCAGCGCGAGCAAAGCTCGGCCCATTGCTGGATGTCCTCCGCGAGCCTTTCGACGGAATGGGCCTGCCATTCGCTGACCATCCGCAGCGCCGCCGTCGGATCCGAGCCGCCGCTCTCCATCGCCGCCTTGCTCGCCTCGATCGCCGTTCGCGCGGCCGCGTGGCGCCGCGCAAACCAGAGTCTCGTGAATTCCTCAACCTCGTCGAGAAGCTTCTCCTGAACCTCCCAGAACTGGTGCACCGGCGGTCCGGCCAGCGGATTGAGGCCGAAAGCCGCCATGGCCTGCCGTCCGAAATCCATGGCGGGGTTGGTGTCGGGCTTGGGCTTGGCCATTCTCATTCTCCTGCATGCGTCGCGCTGTTCGGACCGACTCTGACCCATCCGCTGGGGTTCGACCTTGATACGGGTCAAGTGCGGCGATCCGGTTTCGACGGCAATCCTCGGCGCGATCGCGAGGGGTCGCGCGCCCGGAGGGGCCGGTGTCAGCCCTTGCGCGCGGTCAGGATGAAGCGGTCGTAGACGCGCGTCCGAAGCCGGTTGCGAAGCCCGTTCGTCCGTCGTTGCGCGCGGGCGATCGGTTCGTGCGACCGGGTGCGGATGTCGGTGAAGCCCGCCGCTTCCAGCATCGGCGCGAGCTGCGCCGCGGTGAGCCCGTCGCCGAAGGGCAGGCACTCCATGATCGCGGCGTGGCGCTCGCCCAGCGCGCCGTCGTAGTCGGGGTCGGGCGAGAGCCGGTCCCAGAGTGCGAGCACCTTGGCCGCCCAAGCCCCCGAGGGCTTCGGCCGCGCCCAGTCGCCGTCGTAGATCAGGAGCCGACCGCCGGGCCGCAGCACCCGGTGCCAGTCGGCGAAGGCCGCCTCGGGCTCGGTCAGGGTCCAGACGAGGTGGCGGCAGAGCACCGCGTCATAACTTGACGCCGGTTCCAGTGTCTGGCCGGCATCGGCGAGAAGGAAGCGCAGCCGCGGCTTGCCTGCGTGCTTCGCCCTCGCCACCGCCAGCATCGCCTCGGAGAAATCGAGCGCGGTGACGTCGTGGCCGAGATCGTGGACGAGCCGTGTCACCTCGCCGGTGCCACAGGCCAGCTCCAGCACCCTGAGCGGATCGGGCCCGAGATGGTCGCGCATCGGCTCCGCCCAGGCCGCGGCCTCGAGCCCCGGCGCGATGCGGTGGCCGAAGGCGCGGTCGAATGTCTCGGACCGGCGCGACCAGTAGTCGCGGATCTCCTCGCGGAGCGAGTGGTTGGTAAGGCCGGGCATGGGCCGGGGATGCTGGGTCATGGGGTCCGGTCAGGCAATGGCGTGAAAATGGAAAAGGCGACTGCCGTCGGCGGGATCGGTCAGTTCCCGCGCGGCGACACCGAAGACCGCGCGCAGGCGGTCGGGCGTCAGCACCTCTTCGGCGGGGCCGAGGGCCACGAGCCGGCCATGATGCAGAACCGCGATCCGGTCGCAGATCCGCGCCTGGTTGAGGTCGTGGAGCGCGATGACGCTGGTGACCGGCAGGTCCGCGACCAGACTGAGGATCGCAAGCTGGTGGCGAATATCGAGATGGTTGGTCGGCTCGTCGAGGAGGAGGATATCGGGCCGCTGCGCCAGCGCGCGGGCGATGTGGAGCCGCTGCCGCTCGCCGCCCGAGAGCGTGCCCCATTGCCGCTCGGCCAGATCCAGCATCTCGACCGTGGCGAGCGCGCCGTCGACGATGCTCTCGTCCGCCTCCGACCAGGGAGCGAGCGCGTCGAGCCAGGGCGTGCGGCCCAGTTCCACCACCTGGCGGCCGGTCAGCCGCTCGGCTGTCTCGGCGGCTTGCGCGACGAAGGCCACGCGCTGCGCTACGGTGCGGCGCGGCAGGCTCGCAAGCGGCGCGCCGTCGAGCCGGACGATGCCCGCCTCGGGCCGCGTCAGCCCGGCAAGAAGCCGCAGGAGCGTCGACTTGCCCGAGCCGTTCGGCCCGACAAGGCCGAGCGTCTCGCCGGGATGAAGGCCGAGCGTAACGCCTTGGAGAAGCCGGCGGCCACGGACGGAATAGCAAAGATCCTCTGCGTCGATCACAGCCGCCGCCCTCCCCTGACAAGGATCGCCGCGAAGGCCGGCGCGCCGACGAGCGCAGTGACGACGCCGATCGGCAGCACCTGGCCCGGAATGACCACGCGCGACAGGATGTCGGCGAGGATGAGGAAAACCGCCCCCATGAAGGCCGAGGCGGGGATGAGCCGCCCGTGGCGCGGCCCGACGAGAAAGCGCGCGGCATGGGGGATGACGAGGCCGACGAAGCCGATCGCCCCGACCATCGACACCATCACCGCCGTGATCATGGCCGAGGTGCCGATCAGCGCCGCCTGCACCCGCCGGACCGGCACGCCGAGCGAGGCGGCGGCCTCCGAGCCGAATGCGAAGGCGTCGAGCGCGCGGGTATGAAGCGCCACGATCAGGACGCCCGCCGCCGCCACCGGCACCGCGAGCCAGACATCGGGCCAGCGCACGCCGCCGAGGCTGCCCATGAGCCAGAACATGATGCCTCGGGCCTGATCGGAATTGGCCGACTTGGCGATGATGAGCGCGGTCAGCGCGTTGAAAAGCTGCGCGCCCGCGATGCCGGCCAGCACGATCTGCGCCGCGCCCGCCGCCCCCGCACCGCCCCCCGCCGCGCGGGCGAGCAGCGCGACGATGCCGAAGGCGAGGATCGCGCCGATGAAGGCGCCGAAGGACAGGGACAGGAGCCCCGCGCCGAGCCCCGCGATCGTCACCGCCACCGCCCCGGTCGAGGCTCCGGCCGAGATCCCGAGCACATAGGGATCGGCGAGCGCGTTGCGCAACAGCGCCTGAAGCACCACGCCCGACACCGCGAGCCCCGCGCCGCAGGCCGCCGCGACGATCGCCCGCGTCAGCCGGTAATTCCATATGATGCCCTCGTCCACCGGATCGAGCGCGTATCCGGCGCCGAGAACCTTGTTGGCCAGCACCTGGAGGACGGTGAGAGGCGGCAGCGCCGTCTCGCCGATCACCACCCCGGCCAGAAGCGCCGCCGCGAGCCCGGCCAGCGCCAGGCCGCCCACACCGATGCGGCGGCCCGCGCCGCCCGAACCCGCGACGGCGAGGCTCATTGCGCGAGCCCGTAGGACTCGAGCGCGCCGGACAGGTCCTCAAGCCCGCGCACGGTGCGGATCGTCGCCTCCATGTCCTGCGCGTCCATCACCACGATGCGGCCTTCCTTGACGGCGGTCATCTGGCTCGCCACCGGATCGGTCTTCAGGAATTCGAGCTTCTTCTCGACGTCGTCGGCCTCGAAGCGGCGGCGGTCCATACTGGCGATGACGATCACGGTCGGGTCGGCCTTGGCCAGCGTCTCCCAGCCGACAGTCGGCCATTCCTCGTCGCTTTCCACGACGTTGCGGAGCCCGAGCTTCTCCATCATGTAGCCCGGCGCGCCCTTCCGGCCGGCGACGAAGGGATCGGCCGCGAGCTCGGTCGAGGAGAACCAGAAGAGCGCCGAGGCGTCCTTGAGGCCAAGCACCTGCGCCTTCTCGACAGCGGCGACCTCGCGCGCGGTCAGGTCGGCGACGAGCGCCTCGCCATCGGCGGCCACGTCGAAGATCGCGGCGAGTTCGCGGATGCCTTGATGCACGCTCTCGGTCGAGAACATCGCGAGCCGAGTGCCGTCGGCGCCCGTGGTGTTGTCCTTGGCGACGCAGTCGGTGGGCAGGATGTAGGTCGGAATCGCGAGGTCGTGGAACTGCTGGCGGGTGGCGACGATGCCCTCGGGGCCGACGTGCCATTCGTATTGTACCGCGACGAGGCCCGGCTTCTTCGGGACGACGCTCTCGAAGCTCGGGTCGTTGTCGGCGAGCCGCTCGATACCGGCGTTCAGGTCGGCGAACTCGGGCAGGACCTCGGAGAACCAGACAGAGGTACCGGCGACCTTGGCGCCGAGGCCGAGCGAATAGAGGATCTCGGTCGCGGCCTGGCCGACGCTCACTGCCGCGCCGGGGGCAGCGTCGAAGCTGATCGTCTCGCCGCAGTTCTCGATGGTGAGCGGGTATTGGGTGGGGCCTTCCGCCGCGACGGCGGCGGTGGAGGACAGGAGCAGGGCCGTCAGGCCGGTGCGCAGGAACATGGGGTCTCCCTCGGGGTCAGGTGGCGACCGGGGGGCAACAGGGGAAGACCCCCGCGCCGCGCATCGCGACGCAAGGATGATGGCCTGCCAAGGCAGCGCGCGGCATGGGACCGCGTCCGGCACAAGTCATCGACACCCTCCCCGGGCAGCCCGCCCGGTCTGGCTACGTTCGTCGATGGCAGGTCTCCTGACTTGCGGGTCCATGCTCGCCCCACCTTCCCGGCCGTCTCGGGGCCAGTGGTATCCGGGGGTCGCTCGCCGCCTACAGTTGCGGGTGCAGTCACGGCTTCGGCGCCCTTGCGGCTCTTCCTTACCGTGTTCCCTTTTCACCCGGCCGCGCTTGGCTTGGCCGGGACCATCGGCAGCCGTCATGCCCTTTGCCCGGCTGGGCTGTCAAGCCGGTTCCGACCGCTTCCCGACCCGGAGCGACACGGGCCGCCCGAACTTGCGCGCTCAGGTCGAACCGTCCTCGTTCGGCGCGGGCGGAATCTGCGTTGTATGGGCGATCGTTGCCGGTACGCGCCCGGCGCCAATCACCAGCACCGGGCAGCGCGCGGCATCCAGAAGCCGGCGCAGCGCGTCGGGGCCGCGCACGGGTCCGGCGCCGAGATCCACGATCACAACGGCGGCATTGGTCCGGCTGACCCGGCGCAGGAGCGCCTCCTCGGCCTCCGCCTCCGTGCCGGCCATCGGCGTCATCGTCACGATCCCGGTCCCGAGCGCGGAGGCCAGCGTTTCGGCCAACGCGCGCGCGTCGATCTCGGTCGGGCCGGGCGGCAGGATCGCGACGACGCTGCCGCGCCGGCGAGAGATTGGCCGGTGGCCGAGGAGCAGCAGGTCCCAGCTCCGCGCCGCCTCCCAGAGACCGCTGACAAGCTCGCCCCTGCGCCGCTCGAAGCTCCAGTGGAGCGCGCGGGCCTCGGCCACCCGCGACAGGCGGGCGCGGAACGCCCGCGCGTCACTGGCCAGGAGAATCCGCATCTGGGCGCTGGAGGGCGCGACCACCAGCATGCCCGAGGAGGTGACGACGCGCTGGCACGGGAGGCCGGAGACCCCGGCCGCGTCCGGTTCCTCGACCATCACCCCGCCGAGATCGGCGGCGACGGCCTCGGCGATGCGTTCGGCGATGGCGATGGCGGTCTCGGCATCGGCGAAGGAACCCGCGCCGATGAGGATGCGCCGCCGCGTCACGGTCGCAACGCTCATGGCGCATCCCCCTCGCCGCCCCTGCTCTCCTCGCCGCGGCCGGTGCGGCCGAACCGCCGCCGCGCCTCGGCATATTCGCGCAGCCGCGCTTCGACGCGGCCGTTGACGCTGTCCTCGGGGAAGGCGCCGTCCGCATCGCGGACGCCCGCCGCCCGCCCGGTGAGAATCGCGATGCCCTCGTCGATCGTCGCGACCGGGATCACCCGGAACCTGCCCGCGCGGGCGGCCTCGACCACATCGTCGCGCAGCATCAGGTGCTCGACGTTCGATTTCGGGATCAGCACGCCCTGCCGCCCGGTCAGCCCGCGCGTCACGCAGGTGTCGAAGAAGCCCTCGATCTTCTCGTTAACGCCGCCGATCGCCTGCACCTCCCCGGCCTGGTTCACCGATCCCGTCACCGCGAAACCCTGCGCCACCGGCAGGTCCGAGAGCGCCGACAGGAGCGCGTAAAGCTCCGCCGAGGAGGCGCTGTCGCCCTCCACCCCGCCATAGCTCTGCTCGAAGACGAGGCTCGCATGGAGCGAGAACGGCGCGTCGAGCGCATAGGTGGCGGCGAGGTAGCCCGCGAGGATCAGCACGCCCTTGGAATGCAAGGGCCCACCCAGTTCCACCTCGCGCTCGATGTCGATGAGCTTGCCCGCCCCCATCCGGCACCGCGCGGTGATCCGCGACGGCCGGCCGAAGCGGAAATCGCCAAGACCGATGACCGAGAGCCCGTTGACCTGCCCGGCCTTCGCGCCGTCGGTGTCGATCAGGATCGTGCCCCGCGTGACCGCCTCCTGCATCCGGTCCTTCACGCGCGAGGCGCGCCGCTCCTTCTCGCGGACGGCGCGGGCGACGTCCTCTGCCTCGACCCGGGCGCGCCCGGCCCCGCCGGCATAGTGGTCGGCCTCGCGCATCAGGTCGGAGAGCGCGCCGAGATGCAGGGTCAGCTTCTTGCTGTCGTCGGCGATCCTTGTCGCCTCGTCGATGATCCGCGCCACGCCGGCCGCAGCGAAGGGCTTCAGCCCGTCGCGCGCCGCATGGGCGGCGATCAGCCGGGCGAAGGGCAGGACCGTGTCGGCCGTGCGGTCGATCGACTCCTCGAAATCCGCCTGAAGCTTGAAGAGGTCGGCAAAATCGGGATCGAGCATCACCAGAAGCGCGTGCAGCATCCGGTCGCCGATCAGCACCACCCGCACCCTGAGCGGGATCGGATCGGGCTGGAGCGAGGTTGTGGAAACCATGCTCAACCGCTCGGCCATCGAGGTGATCGCGATCGAGCGGTTCTTGAGGCACTGTTTCAGCGCTTCCCAGGCGAAGGGCTCGGATAGGACGCGGCGCGCGTCGAGCACAAGGTAGCCGCCATTGGCGCGGTGCAGCGCGCCGGGCTTGATCAGGGTGAAATTGGTGATCAGCGCGCCCATCTGCGAGACATGCTCGATCCGTCCGGCGAGGTGGTCGAGCGTCGGCAGATCCTCGGCCACGACCGGCGCGCCACCTGCCTCCGGTCCCTCGCGCGACACCATGACATTGACGACATAGCGTTCGAAGGGCGGCTCGCGGTGGTACTTGCGGATCGCCTCGGGGAACGGGCCGGACTTGGCACTGGCCTGCGCGGCGAGGAACAGCTCAGCATTCGCAATCATGTCCTTGTGTACGTCGTCGAGATAGGCGCAGACCGCGGCGATGTCGCAGAACTCCGCCTGAAGCTCGCCGACCCGGGCCGAGACGGCGCGCTCGGCCATGCTCGCGTGCAGGGTTTCGATCTTGCCGCGCAACTCCTTGTCGAGTTTCGGCGCCTCGCGCAACACCGCTGCGAGATCCTCCTGAAGTCGCGCGATCTTCTCGTCGATCTGCTGCTGTTCGGCCTCGTCCAGCGTGCCATAGACCTCGGGCTTGACGACCTTACCGTCGCGGATCGCGGCCAGCATGAAACCCATCGGCGTACGCAGGAGCGCCACGTTCTCGGCCTTCGCCTTCTCGGCGAAATCGGCCATCGCGGTTTCCTGGCGGTCGCCGTATTCCTCGTCGAGCGCGCGACGCTGGGTCTGGTATTCGTCGGACTCGAAGAGTGCCGGAATGTCGATCGCGAGGTCGTCGACGAGCCCCTGCATCGCGCCCCTCAGCCTTTGCGCGGTGCCCGGCGGCAGCCTGAGGGCGCGCGGCTTGTCGGGCGCGTCGAAATTGTTCACATAGGCCCAGTCGTCGGGCACCGGCAGCGTGCGCGCCTGCTCGGCGAGAAGCCGGTCGACCGCGGTGCGGCGCCCGGTCCCGGTCGGTCCCAGCACGAACAGGTTGAAGCCGCGATGCGGCATCTCGGCGGCCAGCCGGATCGCGTCCATCGCGCGGTCCTGGCCGATGAGCTGGTCAAGCCCCTCGATCTCGTCGGTCGCGTGGAATGGCAGGTCCGTTGGATCGCAGCGCCGGGCAAGTTCTTCCGCCGGCAGGCCGGGTGTTTCCATCGGGTTTGTCGCCATCGCTCAAGCCCCCGTTTTCGTTCACCGGCAAAGCCTGCCGGTCCGGCCTCGCCTCCGCCATGATCCCGGTCAACCCCGCCTAGAAGACGCGGCGGAGTGCCATCGCGGATATCACCCGCGCCTCGGCCAGCCCAAGGGCCGCCGCGCGCGGGGTCAGGCCGCCGGTTTGCGCGCGTTCCAGGACCTCGCGGGTATTGCGCGCGATCTTCTCGGCGATGCTGTCCATCGCCTGTGTCTCGGAGCCGCCGGCAAGCTCCACCGCCGCCGAAATCACCCCGCCGGCATTGGCGATGAAATCCGGCAGGACGAGAATGCCGCGCCGGTGCAGGATCGCCTCGGCCGCGTTCGTCGCCGGGATGTTGGCACCCTCGATCACCACCGCGGCCCGGACCGACGCGGCATTGGCCTCGGTGATCACGTCGGGCCGCGCGGCCGGGATCAGGATATCGCAGTCGGCGCCGATCACCGCCTCGGCCGGCCCGGCGCGGGCCGCATCGAGTTCCGCGACGCTCCGGCCCTCAGCCTTCAGTTCGTGCAGCAGCGACGGATCGAGACCGGCGGGATCGAACGCCGCGCCCCTGGAATCCGCGACCGCGACCAGACGCGCGCCCTTCCCGGCCAGGAACCGCGCGGCGTGGCGGCCGACCGCGCCGAAGCCCTGGATCGCCACCGACGCACCGTCGAGCCGGACGTCCGAGAAGCCTTCCGCCACACCGGCCGCCACCGCGAGGCCGAAGCCGGTCGCGCCGATCTCGTCGAGGGGTATGCCGCCCAGCACCCGCGGCAGGCCGACGGCGCGGCCGATCTCGTCCTTGACCCAGGCCATGCAGATCTCGTCGGTGCCCATGTCGGGGCCGGGCGTGTAGTCGGTAAGCTGCGCGATGGCCGCCGCGAAGCTCCGCATCAGCGCCTGCTTGCGCGCGACGGGCAGCGCCGGGTTGGCAAGGATCACCGATTTCGCGCCGCCATGCGGCAGGCCGGCCGCCGCGTTCTTCAGCGTCATCGCGCGGGCGAGCCGCGCGCATTCTTGAAGCGTCGCGTCCGGCGCCATTCGCGTGCCGCCGATGGCCGGGCCGCAGGCGATGTTGTCGATCACCACGATCGCCCGGAGCCCGGTCGAGGGGTTCTCGACATGCACCACCTTCTCGGGCCCGAACTCGTCGCACAAGCTGAAGACATCATCCATCGCTTGCCTCCTTCCCGCCGATCGCCGGCCGCTCCAGATCAGCGCGGAGCGCGGCGAGGAACCGCGCCGCCTCACCGCCGGTCACCACCCGGTGATCGAATGTCAGCGACAAGGGCAGAAG
This sequence comes from Defluviimonas sp. D31, assembly GCF_033436765.1. Classification (NCBI taxonomy): domain Bacteria; kingdom Pseudomonadati; phylum Pseudomonadota; class Alphaproteobacteria; order Rhodobacterales; family Paracoccaceae; genus Albidovulum; species Defluviimonas sp. D31. Next base: position 3,693 of record NZ_JAWQFN010000012.1, on the reverse strand, counting down.
CCTCCGCACCGCCGGGGCGCCGCCGACCGCGACTACCGCCTCGGCGATCCGCCCCGCGCCGACGATCGCAACCTGCGGCGGCGTCACCACGAGCGCCGCGTGCTCGCCCGCGATCATGCCGAAATTCGACAGCGTGATCGTGCCCCCCCTGAGATCCTCCGGCGCGAGCGTTCTTGCCTCCACCGCCCGGCGGAGCGCCGCGACCCCTTCGCCGATGTCCTCCGTCGCCTCGGCGCCGCGCAGCACCGGCGCGAAGAGCCCGTCGGGCGTATCCACCGCGACCGCGAGGTCGACATGGTCGTGCACCTGCCGCCGGATCCCGTCGAACCAGGCATTGAGCGCCGGCTCGGCCCGGCAGGCGGCAACGATGGCGTGAACGAGGCGCGGGGTCGGCGGCTCGCCCGGAGGCCAGCCGTGGATGTCGGCGCGGTCGGTCACCGTCGCCGGCACGACCGAACGGTGCGCCGCCGCCATCGCCCGCGCCATCGCCCTGCGGACGCCGCGAAGCTCGGCGCCGCCCGCGAGGCCCGAGGACGCCGCCCGGACGTCGGCCGATGTGATCGCTCCGCCCGGCCCGCTGCCCCTGAGCGCCGCGAGGTCCACGCCCCGCTCCCCGGCAAGCCGCCGCACCGCCGGCGTGGCGGCGGCCCTTGCCGGTGCCTTTTGCGTGACCCGTACCGGAGCCGCAGGCGCGGGTTTCGGCGCCGCGAAGTCGCCGACAATGGCACCGGCATCCGCAGCCTTGCCGGTCTCGATCTCGATGAGCGGCGCGCCGGTGGCCACGACCTCGCCCGGCTCCGCCAGGAGCGCCCTGACCGTGCCCGCGTAGGGCGCCGGGATCTCGACCACCGCCTTGTCGGTTTCCACCGACAGGAGCGGCTGATCGGTCGTGACATGATCCCCGACCGAGACCTGCCAGGCGACGATCTCCGCCTCCGCAAGCCCTTCTCCGAGATCGGGAAGCCTGAATGTCGTCATGTGAACTCCATCACGTCGCGCGCGGCCTGAAGGATGCGCCCGCTGTCCGGCAGGTACTGCGCCTCGAGCCTGAGATAGGGCATGACCGTGTCGTATCCCGCGACCCGGCGGATCGGCGCGATCAGGTGGGTCAGGCAATGCTCGGCAAGGTCGGCCGCGATCTCTGCGCCGAAGCCCGCCGTCAGCGCCGCCTCATGCACGATCACGCAGCGCCCGGTCTTTTCGACCGAGGCCCGCACCGCCGCCCGGTCGTAGGGCTTGATCGTGGAAAGGTCGATGAGCTCGGCCGAGATCCCCTCGCCGGCGAGCTGCGCCACCGCCTCGCCCGCCGGGGCGAGCATCGCCCCCCAGGCGACGAGCGTGATATCCTTGCCCTCGGATAGCAGGAACGCGCGGTCGAGCGGCAGCGCCGCGCCATCGGTCTGCACCGTCTCGCTCACGGTGCGGTAGATCCGCTTCGGTTCGAGGAAGACGACCGGATCGGGATCGCGGATCGCCGCGAGGAGTAGCCCGTAGGCCCGCGCCGGCGAGCCGGGGATCACGACGCGCAAGCCGGGGATATGGCCCAGCATCGCCTCGGGGCTTTCCGAATGGTGTTCGGGCGCGCGGATGCCCCCGCCATAGGGCGCGCGCAGCACCATCGGGCAGGTGAGCCGCCCGCGGGTGCGGTTCCTCAGCCGAGACGCATGGTTCACGAGCTGGTCGAGCGCGGGGTAGAGAAAGCCCGAGAACTGGATCTCGGCCACCGGCTTCAGCCCCATCGCGGCCGCCCCCACCGCCATGCCGGCGATCACCGTCTCCGAAAGCGGCGTGTCGCGCACCCGCGCCGCGCCGAACCGCTGCATGAGCCCGTCGGTGGCGCGAAAGACGCCGCCGTCGATGCCGATATCCTCGCCGAAGAGGATCACCGCGGGATCGGTCTCGAGCGCATGGGACAGGGCCGCCCTAATCGCCTCGATCATGGTCATCTCAGCCATCGCCCGCCTCCTCGGCCAGCGCGGCGATGTCGGGCGGCAGGGTCGCATGGAGATGGTCGAACATCGCCCGGCGCGGCGCCGGTTCGATCGCGAGATAGCGGTCCGCCGCCGCCTCCACCTCGGCCTGCACCTCGCGCAGGAGCGCCTCCTCGCGCGCCTTGTCCCAGTCGTGACGCGCGACGAGGAAGTTGCGCAGCCGCACCAGCGGCTCCTCCTTCCAGTGCACGCTCACCTCCTCGTCCTCGCGGTAGCGGCTGGCATCGTCGGCGGTGGTGTGATCGCCGAGCCGGTAGGTCAGGCATTCGATCAGGCAGCCCCCTTGGCCGTCGCGGGCGCGGGCGAGCGCCCGCTCGGTCGCGGCGCGGACCGCGATCACGTCGTTGCCGTCGACCTGCTCGCCCGGCAGCCCGCCCGCGATCGCCTTCTGCGCCAGCGTGCCGGCGCCGGTCTGCTCCCTCCGGCGCACCGAGATCGCCCACTGGTTGTTGCTGATCACGAAGACGACCGGCAGATCCCAGGCGCCGGCGAGATTCAGCGCCTCGTAAAAGTCGCCCTTCGAGGTTGCACCGTCGCCGCCCATCGCCACGGCGACGCCCGGCTCCCCGCGCTGGACCAATGCCAGCGCCACCCCGGCGGCATGGGGAAACTGCGAGGCGACCGGAATGCAGACCGGGAAATCGCGGCGCGGGCCCGCGAAGTCGTTGCCGCGCTCGTCGCCGCCCCAGTAGAGGAACAGCTCCTCCAGCGTCACGCCGCGCCAGAGCTGGGCGCCATGCTCGCGGAACGACGGCAAGAGAACGTCCTCGGCGCGCATCGCGCTCGCCACGCCGACGCCGATCGCCTCCTGGCCGAGGCTCGAGCCGTAGGTGCCGAGCCGTCCGGTCCGCTGCAGCGCGACCGCCTTGGCGTCGAAGGCGCGGGTCCGCACCATCGCGGCATAGAGCGAAGCGAGCGTCTCCGCGTCCCCGGCGAAATCCGGCAGCTTTCCGATCGGCTTGCCCGTCGCGTCGAGGCACGCGCTGCAATCGATCCGGAAACTCGCGGCCCGGGTGGACATGGCTCCCCTTCCCCGCGCCGCCGCTGCGCTTGACCGCAGGCCGCGGCGCGTCGCGTCATTATAACAGCCTATGGCCAACCGTGGACTGCGATATTGACGCAGCGCAATCGACCGACATTCTGAGACACATCCCTCACTAAAAGGAGCCGCCGCATGAATTGCGGTGGCAGATCGGGGCGGGAAGGGTTGATCAGTTGTCGCGAGTGTTGACGCTTTCCCAGCCGGTGAAGAGGGTTGCGCAGGCGTTCCATTCTTATGCTGTGAGCTTCCTGAATGCCTGGGCTGTCGAGAGCCAACCGCGCCCGATCGGCGTCCGTTCTGAGGCTCTCGCAATGCTAGAAAAGGCCGCGGCCCATCATCGGGGGCAAGGCGGTTGGCATAAGCCATTCAATAATGGTATAAAGATTTTTTAAAAGCGCGCGTAATGACTTAAAGCTAGGGAGGCGACTATGATATTACGATTGCTATCGATCGTTTCTGGAATACTAATCGCACTTTCAGCCAGCGCCCAGACCGATAAACCGAATATTCTAGTGATCTGGGGCGATGATCTGGGTGTCATGAACATCAGCGCCTAGGCTCCAGACTCATTGATTTTCAAAGCCAGAACATGACGGTTGCGGCGAGGGCGACGGCGGACAGGAAGACCTTTGGGCATCGATCGTAGCGGGTTGCAACGCG
>NZ_JAWQFN010000011.1:0-90734 GCF_033436765.1 Defluviimonas sp. D31 | reverse complement strand
GATTCAGGTGTCAAAAATGTTCCAATATGCGCGATACGGCCTTCGTCTCGCTCGATGATCGCAGGGTTTGCCCTGAAGTATCACGATTTCTCATCGAAATCCGATGGCGGAGACGTAAGTAAGTGATTGAATTCATGTGGTAACGTAAAAACATGCGCAAATCGAAAATTTTGTGTTTCGTTTTTATTCGCTTTTGGGGTAGAAGATGGTCCACCCAGGTGCGACCAGCGGAGAGGGCGGTGGGCAGCGTTGAACATCAGGACCTCTACGATCTGTTCGTCATCGGCGGCGGCATCAACGGCTGTGGCATCGCCCGCGATGCGGCGGGGCGAGGATTGAAGGTGGTCCTTGCCGAGATGGATGACCTGGCGTCCGCCACCTCCAGCGCCTCGACCAAGCTCTTTCATGGCGGCCTGCGCTATCTCGAGTATTTCGAGATCCGTCTCGTGCGCGAGGCGCTGGTCGAACGCGAGGTATTGCTCACGGCGATGCCGCATATCAGTTGGCCGATGCGCTTCGTGCTGCCTTACTACGACGACATGCGTTTCGAGGGCGCGACTCCCACGTCGCGCATCCTCGGCATCGTCATGCCGTGGATGCGGGGGCGCCGCCCCGCCTGGCTGATCCGTCTCGGCCTGTTCCTCTATGACAATCTCGGCGGCCGGAAGATCCTGCCGGGAACGCGCTCCCTCGATCTGGCGTCCGACCCCGCGGGCCGCCCGCTCAAGGACAAGTTCCGCAAGGCCTTCGAGTATTCCGACTGCTGGATCGAGGATTCCCGTCTTGTCGTCCTGAACGCGCGCGATGCTGCTGCGCGCGGAGCGACGATCCTGACGCGAGCCAAGGTCACGGCGGCACGGCAGGTGCAGGGTGTCTGGGAAGTCACTGTCGCGGACAAGCAACGAACCCGCAAGGTCCGGGCACGGATGCTCGTCAATGCCGGCGGGCCGTGGGTCGGCGACATCATTCAAGACACGATGGGGCTGCGCTCCGGCGAGGGCGTGCGACTGGTGCGCGGCAGCCATATCGTGACGAAACGGCTCTATGACCACGACAAGTGCTACTTCTTCCAGGGCGAGGATGGCCGGATCATCTTCGCGATCCCCTACGAGACCGACTTCACCCTGATCGGCACGACCGACGCGGAGCACCCGGATGCCTCGATCAAGCCGGTCTGCACACCGGAGGAACAGGACTACCTCTGCGCCTTTGCGTCGAAATATTTCGAAAAGCCGGTGACGCGCTCCGACATTGTCTGGACCTATTCCGGAGTCCGGCCGCTTTACGACGACGGCGCCCAGTCGGCGACGGCGGCGACCAGGGACTATACCTTGAAGATCGACACCTCGGCCGGGGCGCCGGTGCTCAACGTCTTCGGCGGCAAGATCACCACCTACCGCCGGCTCGCCGAGAGTGCGATGGAGAAGATCGGCGCGGCTCTGGGAGGCGCGACGGCTGACTGGACGGGGGGCGTGCCGCTGCCGGGCGGCGACTTCCCGGTCGGCGACGTGGCGCGGCTGATCGCGGAACTGAAGGCCGCCTATCCGTTCCTGAGCGAATTCTGGGCCCGCCGCCTCGTCCGGGCCTATGGGAGCGAGGCGCGGTCCGTGCTCGGCGACGCGCAGTCAGCGGCAGACCTCGGCGAGGACTTCGGCGCGACGCTGAGCGAACGCGAGGTCGTCTGGCTCATGGACAAGGAGTTCGCACGCACCGCCGAGGACGTGGTCTGGCGGCGCTCGAAGCTCGGTCTTCGGATGGGCGCGGACCGGGTCGCCACGCTTGATGCATGGATGGAGAAGGCTCGCCGCAACGCAACGTTTCACGCGGCCGAGTAGGGGGTAGGGAGAGAGCAATGACATTGACGCTTGATGGGGTCACCAAGGTCGTGAACGGCCAGACCCACATACACCCCACCACCCTGACACTCCAGAACGGGACGATGAACGTTCTTCTCGGGCCGACGCTGTCTGGAAAGACCTCGCTGATGCGGCTCATGGCCGGGCTCGACGTGCCGCAGAGCGGCCGCGTCCTGTGGAACGGCGAGGACGTGACCCGCCAGCGCGTGCAGGATCGCAAGGTGGCGATGGTCTACCAGCAGTTCATCAACTACCCGTCGATGACCGTCTACGAGAACATCGCCAGCCCGATGCGGCTCATGGGCAAGTCGAAGGACGAGATCGACAGGGCGGTGCGCCAGTCCGCCGAGCTGATGAAGCTGACCCCGCTGCTCGACCGCAAGCCGCTGGAGCTTTCGGGCGGCCAGCAGCAGCGCTGCGCGCTAGCGCGCGCGCTTGTGAAGAACGCGGGCCTCGTGCTTCTCGACGAACCGCTCGCGAATCTCGACTACAAGCTGCGCGAGGAGCTCCGGGTGGAGATCCCGAAGATCTTCGAGGAATCGGGCTCGATCTTCGTCTATGCGACCACGGAACCCGAGGAGGCGCTGCTCCTTGGCGGCAATACCGCGACGCTCTGGGAGGGCCGTGTCACACAGTTCGGTCCCACGCCCGAGGTCTACCGCCAACCGGTCGACGCGACCACCGCGCGTGTCTTCTCGGATCCGCCGATGAATTTCATGCAGGTGTCGAAGACCGGCGGAAAGCTGATGTTCGGCGACGGCCAGTCCTCGCCGCTGACGGGCAAGCTGCGCGATCTGGCTGACGGCCGCTATGTCGCGGGCTTCCGTCCGAACCACGTCGAGCTCGAAAAGCATACTTCCGACGCGATGGTCTTCACGGCGACACTCGATGTCACCGAGATCACCGGGTCGGAGACCTACGTCCACCTCGATCATAACGGCGTCCGCTGGGTCGGGCTGGTCCATGGGGTGCGCAACCTGCCGCTCGGCCAGGAAATCAAGGTCTATCTCGACCCCGCCCATGTCTACATCTTCGGCGAGGACGGCGCGCTCGTCGTGCCCGCCGCCTACGCACTCGCAGCCTGAGGGGACGCGACCATGGCCAAGATCACGCTCGACAACCTCGCGCATTCCTACCTCGCGAACCCGAAATCGGAAGACGACTACGCGCTGAAGGAACTGAACCACGTCTGGAACGACGGCGAGGCCTATGCGCTGCTCGGCGCGTCCGGCTGTGGCAAGTCCACGCTGCTCAACATCATCTCGGGGCTCCTGAAACCCTCGCGCGGGCGGATCCTCTTCAACGATCAGGACGTGACGGATGCGCCGACGGCCGAGCGCAACATCGCGCAGGTGTTCCAGTTCCCGGTCGTCTACGACACGATGACCGTGCGCGACAACCTCGCCTTCCCGCTGCGCAACCGCGGCCGCGACGAGGCCTATGTCGCCGAGCGTGTGCAGGAAATCGCCCGCATGATCGGCATGGAGGCGGAACTCGACCGCAAGGCCCGCGGACTTACGGCGGATGCCAAGCAGAAGATCTCGCTCGGCCGCGGCATGGTCCGCAAGGAGGTCAACGCGCTTCTCTTCGACGAGCCGCTGACCGTGATCGACCCGCACATGAAGTGGGAGCTGCGCACCCAGCTAAAGTCGCTGCACCATGAGTTCGGCCACACGATGATCTATGTCACCCACGACCAGACCGAGGCACTGACCTTCGCCGACAAGGTGGTGGTGATGTATGACGGCCGCGTCGTGCAGATCGGCACGCCGCAGGAGCTGTTCGAGACGCCCGCCCATACCTTCGTGGGCTATTTCATCGGCTCTCCCGGCATGAACGTGATCCCCGCGACCATCGAAGGCAACGTCGCCAACGTCAACGGCTCACGGGTGACGCTGTCGCAGGCCTTCGGTAAGCTCGACGGCAAGGTAGCGATCGGGGTCCGCCCCGAATATGCGACGCTCTCGGCCAGCGAGGGCCTGCCTGTCAAGGTGCGCCGCGTCGAGGACGTGGGTCGTCACAAGATCATCCGCGCCGAGTTCTTCGGCAACGATATCAACATCATCGCCGACGAGGGCGCTTCGATCGGCGCGGACATGAACCGGGTCGTCTTCGACCCCGCCCATATCAACGTCTACGCCAATGACTGGCGTGTGGAAGGGGAGGCCGCGTGATGGAAAAGACGGTCAACCAGAAGGCCTGGTTCCTCGTTCTGCCGGTGCTTCTCTTGGTGGCGTTCTCGGCGGTGATCCCGCTGATGACGGTGGTCAACTACTCGGTCCAGGACACGTTCGGCAACAACGTCTTCTTCTGGGCCGGGCTCGAATGGTTCACCGAGATGCTGGAAAGCGACCGGATGTGGGCCGCGCTCGGCCGGCAGCTGGTGTTCTCGGGCATCATCCTCGCGATCGAGGTGCCGCTCGGCATATTCGTCGCGCTGAACATGCCGAAGAAGGGCTTCTGGGCCTCGGTCTGCCTCGTCCTGATGGCGCTACCGTTGCTGATCCCGTGGAACGTGGTCGGTACGATCTGGCAGATCTTCGGCCGCGTCGATATCGGCCTGCTCGGCCACACGCTCGACGCTTTCGGCATCGACTACAACTACACGCAGGGCTTCATCGCCGCCTGGACCACGGTCATCGTCATGGATGTCTGGCACTGGACGTCGCTCGTCGCGCTGCTCGCCTATGCCGGCCTCCAGTCGATCCCCGATGCCTATTACCAGGCCGCCAAGATCGACCAGGCGAGCCGCTGGAAGGTGTTCCGCTACATAGAGCTGCCGAAGATGCAGGGCGTCCTGATGATCGCGATCCTGCTGCGCTTCATGGACAGCTTCATGATCTATACCGAGCCCTTCGTCGTGACCGGCGGCGGGCCGGGCAACTCGACCACGTTCCTGTCGATCGACCTCGTGAAGATGGCGCTCGGCCAGTTCGACCTTGGCCCCGCGGCCGCCTTCTCGATCATGTACTTCCTGGTGATCCTGCTGATCTCGTGGGTGTTCTACACCGTGATGACCAACCTCGATAAAAGCGAGGGCAAGTAAATGGCCGACACGACGCTCAACCAGACGGCGCCGCGCGGCCTCGGACTTCCCCGCGTGAACAGCCGGGCCATCGTGATGACGCTCTATCTCGTGTTCCTGCTCTTGCCGATCTACTGGCTGGTCAACATGAGCCTGAAGACGAACACCGAGATCCTGAACGTCTTCTCGCTCTGGCCGCGCAACCTCACCTTTGCGAACTACGCGACGATCCTTACGGATTCGAGCTGGTACATGGGTTACGTCAACAGCCTGATCTATGTGGTGATGAACACCGTCATCTCGATCACGGTGGCGCTGCCGGCCGCCTATGCCTTCAGCCGCTACTCGTTCCTCGGCGACAAGCACCTGTTCTTCTGGCTGCTCACCAACCGCATGGCGCCGCCCGCCGTCTTCGCGCTGCCGTTCTTCCAGTTCTACTCGTCGGTCGGGCTCTTCGACACCCACATCGCGGTGGCGCTGGCGCACTGCCTCTTCAACGTGCCGCTGGCGGTCTGGATCCTCGAAGGCTTCATGCGCGGCGTCCCGAAGGAGATCGACGAAACCGCCTATATCGACGGCTACAGCTTCGGGCGCTTCTTCATCCGCATCTTCACGCCGCTGATCGCCAGCGGGATCGGCGTCGCCGCATTCTTCTGCTTCATGTTCTCCTGGGTCGAACTGCTGCTCAGCCGCACACTGACCTCGGTGAACGCCAAGCCGATCGCCGCGACGATGACCCGCACGGTCTCGGCCTCGGGGCTCGACTGGGGGGTGCTGGCCGCGGCCGGTGTGCTGACCATCGTTCCCGGCGCGCTCGTGATCTACTTCGTCCGCAACTACATCGCCAAGGGCTTCGCCCTCGGCCGCGTGTGATCCCGGGAAAGGGAGGAAAATCCCATGAGCTGGATGGCCTGGACCGTACCGACCGCGATCTTCTTCGCCGTCATCGCCTGCCTTCTCGTCACCTTCACGATCCTCGCGATCAGATTTCCCGAGACGCCGCGCGTCGGCGTGCTCCGGATCGAAACGACCCGTGGTGATCGCCTGTTCATCACGCTTCTGGGCTCGGCCTTCATCAATCTGGCCTGGCTCGGTCTTGTCAGTGCGCCGCAATGGGGCGCCCTGATCGTCTGCCTGATCTACGCCGCAGCGGTGTTCCGCTGGGTCTGAAAGGGCACTGCAAGGAGGTGGTTCGCTGGCGGGCAAACTGGCGAACCGTTTGATAATATATAGTTCTAAGGGAGGAACACATGAAATTGCCATTCAAGTCGACGACAGCTATGGGCATGGCGCTTGCGCTCTTGTCCGGCCCGGCCTTCGCCGGAATGGAGGAGGCGAAAGCCTTCCTCGATGCCGAGATCGGCGATCTCTCGACGCTGAGCCGCGCGGATCAGGAAGCCGAGATGCAGTGGTTCGTCGATGCCGCGGCACCCTTCGCCGGCATGGACATCAAGGTGGTGTCCGAGACCATCACCACGCACGAGTACGAATCCAAGGTGCTTGCGCCCGCCTTCACCGCGATCACCGGCATCCAGGTCACGCATGACCTGATCGGCGAAGGGGACGTGGTCGAGAAGCTGCAGACCCAGATGCAGTCGGGCGAGAACATCTACGACGCCTATATCAACGACTCGGACCTGATCGGCACCCACTGGCGCTACCAGCAGGCCCGCATCCTCGACGACTGGATGACCGGCGAAGGCGCGGACGTTACCAACCCGAACCTCGACGTCGCCGATTTCATCGGCAAGGAGTTCACCACGGCGCCGGACGGCAAGCTGTACCAGTTGCCCGACCAGCAGTTCGCGAACCTCTACTGGTTCCGCTACGACTGGTTCAACGACGAAAAGACCAAGGCCGACTTCAAGGAAGCCTATGGCTATGATCTTGGCGTTCCGGTCAACTGGTCGGCCTACGAGGACATCGCTGAGTTCTTCACCGGTCGCGATATGTCCTACATGGGTGGGCCGACCAGCGTCTATGGCAACATGGACTACGGCAAGAAGGACCCGAGCCTCGGCTGGCGCTACACCGACGCCTGGATGTCGATGGCCGGCATGGGCGACGTGGGTGAGCCGAACGGTCTGCCGGTCGACGAATGGGGCATCCGCGTGGACGAGAACTCGCGTCCCGTCGGGTCCTGCGTGGCGCGGGGCGGTGCGACCAACGACGCGGCCGCGGTCTATGCCGTCACGAAGGCCATCGAGTGGCTCGAGAAGTACTCGCCCCCGGCTGCCGCGGGCATGACCTTCTCCGAGGCCGGCCCGGTCCCGGCGCAGGGCGAGATCGCCCAGCAGATGTTCTGGTACACCGCCTTCACCGCCGACATGGTGAAGGAAGGCCTGCCGGTCATGAACGAGGACGGCACGCCGAAGTGGCGCATGGCGCCCTCGCCGCACGGTGCCTACTGGCAGGATGGCCAGAAGGTCGGCTACCAGGACGCCGGCTCCTGGACGCTGATGAAATCGACCCCGGTCGATCGCGCCAAGGCGGCCTGGCTCTATGCCCAGTTCGTCACCTCGAAGACCGTGGACGTGAAGAAGAGCCACGTCGGCCTGACCTTCATCCGCGAGTCCACGATCCAGCACCAGAGCTTCACCGACCGCGCGCCGAATCTTGGCGGCCTGATCGAGTTCTACCGCTCGCCGGCCCGCGTGCAGTGGTCGCCGACCGGCACGAACGTGCCTGATTATCCGAAGCTCGCGCAACTCTGGTGGCAGAACATCGGCGATGCGATGTCCGGCGCCAAGACCCCGCAGGGGGCGCTCGACGCGCTTTGCGAGGAGCAGGAGAAGGTGCTCGAGCGGCTCGAGCGTGCCGGCGTCCAGGGTGACATCGGCCCGATGATGAACGAGCCGAAGGATCCGCAGGAATGGCTCGACGCGCCCGGCGCGCCGGTCGCCAAGATCGACGAGGATCCCACCCCGGAAACGATCGGCTATGATGAACTGATCGCGTCCTGGCAGTAACCTGCCCCTGGCCGGGGCTTTCGGGCCCCGGCCATCCGATCCTTCCCACCGGCCAGTTCACAAATCGACAGGGGCGGCGCCATGACCCATGTTCTCGCCATCGATCAGGGCACGACATCGAGCCGCGCCATCGTCTTCGACAGCGCCATGCGCGTCATCGCAACGGCCCAGGAAGAGTTCCCGCAGCACTTCCCCGCCAGCGGCTGGGTCGAACATGACCCGACGGACCTCTGGTCGACGACCGCCGGGACCTGCCGCGCCGCCATCGAGCGTGCCGGGCTGAAACCGTCCGACATTGCCGCCGTGGGCATCACCAACCAGCGCGAGACGACGCTCGTCTGGGACGCTAGGACCGGCCAGCCGGTTCACAATGCGATCGTCTGGCAGGATCGCCGAACCTCTGATTTCTGCAAGGAACTGCGCGACACTGGCGATGCCGAGACGATCACCGCGCGGACCGGGCTTCTGGCAGACCCGTATTTCTCCGGCACCAAGCTCAGATGGATACTTGACCATGTCGACGGCGCCCGCGAGCGCGCGGCGCGGGGCGAGCTTAAATTCGGCACCGTCGACAGCTATTTGGTCTGGAATCTCACCGGCGGCACGGTTCATGCCACCGACGCGACCAACGCCGCACGGACGATGCTTTATGACATTCACAAGGGCCGCTGGAGCCGCACCATCTGCGAGCGGTTCGGCATTCCCATGGAGATGCTGCCCGAGGTGCGAGACAGTGCCGCGGACTTCGGCCACACGCGCGCCGATCTTTTCGGTCGCGAGCTGCCGATCCTCGGCGTGGCCGGCGACCAGCAGGCGGCGACGGTGGGGCAGGCCTGCTTCACCCCCGGAATGATGAAATCGACCTATGGGACCGGGTGCTTCGCGCTTCTGAACACCGGCGACACTCCGGTCGCGTCGAAGAACCGGCTCCTGACGACGATCGCCTACCAACTCGACGGCAAGCCGACTTACGCGCTCGAAGGCTCGATCTTCATCGCCGGCGCGGTGGTGCAATGGCTGCGCGATGGGCTGAGGATCATCCGCTCGGCTGCCGAGACCCAGCCCATGGCGGAACAGTCCGATCCGGCCCAGGACGTGATCCTCGTGCCGGCCTTCACCGGCCTCGGCGCGCCTTACTGGAACGCGGAAAGCCGCGGCGCGGTCTTTGGACTCACGCGCAATTCCGGGCCGAACGAGCTTGCCCGCGCGGCGCTCGAAAGCGTGGGCTACCAGACCCGCGACCTTCTCGACGCGATGCATGCGGACTGGTCGCGGGAAGGCGGCGCCGGCGTGCTGCGCGTCGATGGCGGGCTCAGCGCCTCGGACTTCGCCATGCAGTTCCTCGCCGATATAATCGGTGCCCCGGTCGACCGGCCGCGTATCCTCGAAACCACCGCGAAGGGGGCGGCTTGGCTCGCCGGTCAGCGCGCCGGCCTCTATCCCGGTCAGGATGAGTTCGCCAAGGGCTGGGCGCTCGAACGCCGGTTCGAGCCTGTGATGGGCGACGCCACCCGGGCGGCCAAACATGCCAACTGGAAACGCGCGGTGCAAAGCACGCTGGGGTATTGACCGATGGCGGATGCCCCGGCCTTCTCGATCGCCTGCCCGACACGCATCCGCTTCGGTCCCGGCACACACCGCGAACTGCAAGACCTTCTACCCCCCGATGTTCGGAGCATTGCCTTCGTGCAGGGTTTCAGCGGTACCGCGGCCGCGCCGGTCCTGAACGGCTTGCGCGAACGTGGGCTTGACCCGGTGGTGCTGCGCTGCGCGGGCGAACCCACGGTCGGTTCGGTCAACGCGGCCTGCGAGGCATTGAACGGCGCGGTGCCGGACGCGGTCGTGGCCTGTGGCGGGGGATCGGTCATCGACACCGGCAAGGCGCTGTCGTTCCTTCTGTCGCACGATCTCCGGCTTGACGAGGATTTCGAGACCCTCGATGCCCGCCTTTTGTCGGCGCCGGCACGGGTGCCCTGCATCGCCATCCCGACGACGGCCGGCACGGGGGCAGAGGTGACGGCCAACGCGGTGCTCGACGTGCCGTCCCGGGCGGCAAAGATCAGCCTGAGAGGGCGTGCCGTCGCCCCCGACCTCGCCATCGTCGATCCTGAACTGATGCGCTCGGCCCCGGTGCAGGTCAAGCTTTACGCCGGGCTCGACGCGGTGACGCAGGTGATCGAAGCCTATGTCTCCGCGGCCCGAACCCCCTTCTCGGACGCCCTGAGCCGCCCGGCGATCGCCACGGGGCTCGACTCCCTGCGCCGCGTGATCGAGACGGACAGCCCGCAAGCGATGCGGGATCTGGCCTGGGTCAGCCTGTCCAGCGGCCTTGCGCTCGCCAACGGCGGGCTTGGCGCCGCCCATGGTCTGGCCTCGGTTCTCGGCGCGCGAAGTTCGGCACCGCATGGCGCGCTCTGCGGACGGCTCCTGCTGCCGGTCCTGCGCTGCAACCATGCGCTCGCGGCCTCGGGAACGGACGTGCAGCGCCGCCTCGCCGAATGCGTCGGCTTGATCTCACGCGCGTTTCCGTCAGAAGACGGAGCCGATCCGCTCTCGGGCCTGGAACGGTGGATGGACCTGCAGGGCCTGCCGCGTCTCTCAGATTGGTCCTTCCGCCTGACATCGCTCGGAGATCTGGCTGATGCCGCAGTCACCGCGTCGTCCAGCCGCAAGAATGCGGTGCCGCTGACAGCAGACGATCTAAACAAAGTTCTGAAAGACGCGTTTTGATCGTGCGCTTCATTCCCTGCAACGGAAGAAAGCACTGCAATGACATCTCGCGACTGCCGGATGTCGAAGGGGGCAAGCCCAGGCGGCGGCGTTCAAGCGCTACCCGAGCGCGTTGTTTGACATCGTGAGTTGCGCGTGCTTCGCGGACCTCCTGGCCGCCTAAAGCTTTGCCACAATGTCCGTCGTCAGGGTTTTCTGGAGTACTGAGGCGGGTGCGCAGCGGCGGCACCGGCTCGTCTGTGGCTTCAGTTCAGGCGGCCGCTATCTGGTGTTGCAAGCGACGCTGACGGATGCTGACGCCAGACAATGACTGTCCTCACGAGATCGTGGGGGCGATTCATCGCATGATGCTCCCGCATTTCTTGGGCTTCGGTCGCAAACGGCCTATAATCCGGCCCCATTGGTTTCCGGTCGCTTGCGTCGGCCGAGCCAGAGCACGCACGATAGGAGAAAGCCCTATGAACTCCGTCCCGCTTAACCGCCGAACTCTTCTGGTCGCTGGCGGCTCGGTCCTGGCCACTGGCATGTCCGGCCTGATCGCGCCCGCCCGGGCGGGCGGAATCGAACCAACGCTGTCCATGCGGGGCGGGTCCAACAACTACCTTCCCGGCGCTCCGATCGTGGAGCGGATCGGTGGCGGGGGCTTCTGGATGTCTGGCACCGTGCGGCGAGCCGGCGACGGTGCCCCGCTCGCGGGGCAGCGCATTCAGATATGGGCGCATACCACCGAAGGGCACGAGCGCGATCCACACAGTCACGGCGCCACGATCACGGACGCGAACGGCGTATTCCGCCTTGAGATGCCGCAGATCGTGCCCGCCTTCGGACAGCCGCATGGCCATCTAGCCTATGACAGCGGTGAATTCGAAACCGTCTTTCTCCGTCCCGTCATGGGAAGCGCAAAAGATACCAGCCTAAACGCGCACTTCGTCCTCCAGCCGATCTGACCGCGTTGGGCCAGAATGGCATGCGCTTGGCCCGAGCAATCCTGATCTGGGCCGCGCTCGCGACAGCCGTCGGCCTGCCTATTGCCGCGGCATCGGCGAGTCCGCTGCTCGCATGGCGCGACCCGGTCTATATAGCGGCAGGCTTTGCTGGCATCATGGCGATGACACTGATGCTGGCTCAGCCTCTTCTGGCGGGCGGATACCTGCCTGGGCTGCGCGCTCCTCGAGGCCGGCGTGTGCATCGCTGGGTCGGCGGCGTTCTCCTTGTGGCGGTATTCACGCACGTTGCGGGCCTCTGGATCACCAGTCCGCCGGATGTGGTCGACGCCCTTCTCTTCGTGTCTCCGACGCCGTTCTCCTCCTGGGGCGTGGTTGCGATGTGGGCGCTCTTCGCCACGGCGCTCCTCGCAGCGCTCCGCAGAAGGCTTCGTCTGGGGTTGCGCGCGTGGAGGTTCGCTCACACGGGCCTCGCGCTTGTGATCGTCGTGGGAAGCGCGGTCCACGCCATACTGATCGAGGGCACGATGGAGACGGTCTCGAAGGTGGCACTTTGCGCATTGGTTGCTGTGGCGACCGCGAAGGTCGTGATCGATCTCCGGATCTGGGCGAAGCGAGCGTCGACGCGTTGAGGGACGCCAGCGTACGACAGTTCAACATGCATCCGGTTCCCGTTCGAATCGGCATACGCACTTGCGGCGAATGTCTTCTCCAATGGGCGGCATCGGAAGTGTAGCCTCAGCGATCTGGCGAGACGCCCGCCTGGTTGCTTATGGCTTCCTTCTGAGGGCCTCGTAAGGCGTCTTGCCGTTGACGTGCCGATCAAGGCCCGCGAGAGTGACACGCACTGACAGCCGGGACTGAGGTTCGCATGCGCAACGCTGACAATCTCTTCGCCCCCGACTTCCAGACAACGCCCTATTGGTGGGACCGCACGCCCCGGCCGCACCTGCCCGAGACCGATCCGCCGGTCGCGGCCGATGTCGTAATCGTCGGCTCTGGCTATACCGGCCTTCACGCTGCTGTAGAGGCCGCGCGGGCTGGGATGGCGACCGTTGTTATCGACGCTGAGGCGGCCGGCTGGGGCTGCAGCAGCCGCAATGGCGGGCAGATCTCGACCAGTGTGAAACCCGA
Organism: Defluviimonas sp. D31; assembly: GCF_033436765.1. Classification (NCBI taxonomy): domain Bacteria; kingdom Pseudomonadati; phylum Pseudomonadota; class Alphaproteobacteria; order Rhodobacterales; family Paracoccaceae; genus Albidovulum; species Defluviimonas sp. D31. The sequence goes on along the minus strand of NZ_JAWQFN010000011.1, from coordinate 78,076 downwards.
CTATGCCACCCTTTCGCGCTGCTATGGCGCGGCGGTGGCCGAGGCGATCCTGCGCGATGGTCAGGCGTCTCTCGACTTCGTCGGGGATTTCGTCGGGCGCGAAGGGATCGACTGCGACTTCCGGGTCGTCGGCCGGTTCCACGGCGCCCATCTGCCGGCGAAATACGACGCGCTCGCCCGCGCTCTCGAGGCGCCGAACCCGGCTTTCGAGACTCGCGCCTTCATGGTTCCGCGCGAGGATCTGCACGGCGAACTCGGGACAGACGCCTATTTCGGCGGCTGCGTGTTCCCCAACCATGCGAGCGTCGATCCGGCTCGCTACCATGACGGTCTCTTGCGTGTTGCCCGCGAGGCCGGCGCAAAAGTCATTCCCCATTGCCCGGCGACTTCGATCGCCCGACGCGCCGGCACCCATGACGTCGCTACGCCGCGCGGCACGATCCGCGCCGGCCGCGTGATCCTCGCCACCAACGGTTACAGCGGCCCGCTCTCTCCCTGGCACCGGTGCCGGGTCATCCCGATCGGCTCCTACATGATCGCGACGGAACCGATCGCGCCGGAACTGATGGATCGGCTCTTTCCGAAGGATAGGGTCCTCTCGGACACCCGCCGGCTCGTCTACTACTACCGTCCATCGCCCGACCGGCGCCGGGTTCTCTTCGGCGGTCGAGTCTCGGTCAGCGAAACCGATCCGAGGAAGAGCGGGCCAAAGCTCCATGCAGAACTCTCGCGGCTCTTCCCGGAACTGCGAAGAACCCGGATCAGCCATTCTTGGATGGGCTTCGTTGCCTACACCTTCGACACGCTCGCCCATATCGGTGAAACAGACGGAATCCTCTACGCGATGGGCTATTGCGGGTCGGGTGTCGGAATGGCCAGCTATCTGGGGGCGAAACTCGGGTTGAAGGCGGCCGGTTTCGAAGGGGCATGCACCGGGTTTGACGGCCTGAGTTTTTCGACGCGACCGCTCTATTCCGGCAATCCTTGGTTTCTTGGCCCCGCAGTGATGGCATATCGCATCAGGGATAGGTTCGGTCTCTGATTCTCCGATGTGCTGCGCTGAACCAAACCTTGGGTCAGAGGCTCGATTGCCGAGCCTCTTTTCGCCGTTGAGCTCCAGCCTTCGGTTGCCGGGCGATTCAGCAGGGCCGCCGCGCCGATGGAACATTGACCTTGCACGCGGTCATGAAGAAGCGGATCGGGCGACCGTCGGCATCAGTGACGGCATGCCGTTTGGTGATCATGCCGCCCTTGGTTCGGCCGATCAGTCGGCCCCTCTGGTCGTCTGGTCTCCGTGCGGCCCCTGACTCATCCCGTAAAAGCAAGATCAATAGGTCTGAAGCCTAGCCGATATATCGCTGCCTCACCGCGTGAACTTCTTGTATTTCACCCGCTTCGGCTCCACCGAATCCGGCCCCAGCCGCCGGATCTTGTCTTCCTCGTAGGCCTCGAAGTTGCCCTCGAACCATTCGACATGGGCCTCGCCCTCGAAGGCGAGGATGTGGGTGCAGAGGCGGTCGAGGAAGAAGCGGTCGTGCGAGATGATGACGGCGCAGCCGGCGAAGTCGTCGAGCGCCGCTTCCAGCGCCTGCAGCGTTTCCACGTCGAGGTCGTTGGTCGGTTCGTCGAGGAGGAGGACGTTGCCGCCGGATTTCAGCAGTTTCGCCATGTGGACGCGGTTGCGTTCGCCGCCCGAGAGGAGCCCCACCTTCTTCTGCTGGTCGCCGCCCTTGAAGTTGAAGGACGAGCAATAGGCGCGCGAGTTCACGGTGGCGTCGCCGAGCTCGATTTGCTCGGCGCCGCCGGAGATCTCCTCCCACACGGTCTTGTTGGCATCGAGCGCGTCGCGCGACTGGTCGACATAGGAGAGCTTCACCGTGTCGCCGTAGGAGACGCTGCCCGCGTCGGGCTGTTCCTGCCCGGTCAGCATGCGGAAGAGCGTGGTCTTGCCGGCGCCGTTCGGGCCGATGACGCCGACGATGCCGCCGGGCGGCAGCGCGAAGGAGAGATCCTCGATCAGCTGCTTGTCGCCCATGTGCTTCTTCAGCCCCTCGACCTCGATCACCTTGCCGCCGAGGCGGGGGCCGTTCGGGATGATGATCTGGGCGCGGGAGAGCTTGTCGCGCTCGGACTGGTCGGCGAGCTCGTTGTACTTGTTGATCCGGGCCTTCTGCTTGGCCTGCCGCGCCTTGGCGCCGGCTCGGATCCACTCCAGTTCGCGTTCGAGCACCTTCTGGCGCGCCTTGTCCTCGCGGGCTTCCTGGGCGAGGCGCTTGGCCTTCTGTTCGAGCCAGGCGGAGTAGTTGCCCTCGTAGGGGATGCCGCGGCCGCGGTCGAGCTCGAGGATCCAGCCGGTGATGTCGTCGAGGAAGTAGCGGTCGTGGGTGACGCAGAGGATGGTGCCGGTGTATTCGATCAGGTGCTTTTGCAGCCAGGCGATGGTCTCGGCGTCGAGGTGGTTGGTCGGCTCGTCGAGAAGGAGCATGTCGGGCGCTTCGAGGAGAAGCTTGCAGAGCGCTACCCGGCGGCGCTCACCGCCCGAGAGCGTGTCGACATTGGCCTCGTCGGGCGGGCAGCGGAGGGCCTCCATCGCGACGTCGATCTGGCTGTCGAGGTCCCATAGATTCTCGGCGTCGATCTCGTCCTGGAGCTTGGCCATCTCGTCGGCGGTCTCGTCGGAGTAGTTCATCGCCAGTTCGTTGTAGCGGTCGAGCTTGGCCTTCTTGGCGGCGACCCCGAGCATGACGTTGTCGCGGACGTTGAGCGAGGCGTCGAGCTGGGGTTCCTGCGGCAGGTAGCCGACGGTCGCGCCCTTGGCGGCCCAGGCCTCGCCGGAGAAGTCCTTGTCGATGCCGGCCATGATCCTGAGGAGCGTGGACTTACCCGCGCCGTTAACGCCGACGACGCCGATCTTCACGCCGGGCAGGAAGTTCAGGCGGATGTTCTCGAAGCATTTCTTGCCGCCGGGATAGGTCTTGGAGACGCCATCCATGTGGTAGACGTATTGGTAGGATGCCATGGGATGCCTCGCGCCGCTGAAATCTGGGTTCGCGGCGTTCTAGCTGGGTGGGCGGGGTGGCGCAACGGGGCATCGGCGCGGCTTTTCGCGGGAATCGGCATCCGTGGTAGGATCGTGGCCTCAGGAAAGGGAAACGAGATGATCGGGGGAAGCCATGCGAGCGTCCTCGCGTCGGTTGCCGTGCTGCTGTTGCTGGCGGGGGCGGCCACGGGTCAGTCGAGCGAGTACGAGCGCGCGCAGATCGTCGCCGAGCGCAAGCCCGTGATGGGCGATCTCCAGGACAACTACTGGATTCTGTTCAACGTCAACAAGGGCGACAGCGAGGATTTCGCGGCCGCCTCGGCGGCGGCGCGGGAGATGTCGGCGCTGATGACGCGGTTCGTGTCACTGCTGGAGCCGGGCACGGCGCGCGGCGAAGCGCCGGGATCGCGGGCGAAGCCGGAGGTCTGGAGCGAGCCTGAGACCTTCGTCAGCGCCGTCGAGACCTTCCAGGAGGCCACGGCGGCGATGGCGGCGGCGGCAGAGACGGGCGACCGGGAGACCTACATGGGCGAGTTCGAGAGTTTTACAGGTGCCTGTACGGCCTGTCACGGATTGCGGCCGTCGAGCGGCGGGATGTTCCGCTTCGCCAAGGGCGAATAAGCGCGGCGCTCAGGTCAGCGTCTTGCCGAACCAGTGCGTCGCCGGCCAGCCGGTGTAGGCGGGGATGTCGCCCCAGCCGTCTGAACGGTAGAGCGCAATCGCTTCGGTCAATGACTCGTTGCTGTCGAGCCGGAGCTGGGCGAGTCCCATGGAGCGGGCCTCGTCCTCTATCGCGCGCATCATGCGGCGGGCAAGGCCGTGGCCGCGCGCGGACGCGTCAACCCAGAGCCGCTTCACCTCGCCCACGCCGGGCGAAAGCGTCTTGAGCGCGACGCAGGCGACGGGCTGGCCATCGTCGCGGCGCGCGATCAGGAAGGCGCCCCCCGGTGGGCGGTAGGAGGCGGCTTCGGGGTCGGGGTCGGGCACATGCGAGGCGGGCATGCCCGCGATCCGTTCGGACAAAAGATGGAGATAGGCCGTGAGGCATCGGCGCGCCTCGGGCGTTTCCGGATCGACGCGGAGGATCGTTATGCGGTCCTGGAAAGACGTCATGGCGAGTGGCTCCACTTGTCGGCCGGAGGATGTTCCATCATAGCCCGTCCAACAGGTCTTGGGCACGAGACGGCGTTCGGTGGATTTGACAATGCTCCCCGAGCGATAGCAGATGGTCCGGCAGAGTGCGAGAGAGGTATTCGATGCGGGCGGGAATGCCGGTGGCGGGGCCGGGCCAGACGGTCGGGCTGCTCGGCGGGTCCTTCGACCCCGCCCATGAAGGCCATGCGCATATCACGCGGGAGGCGCTGAAGCGGTTCGGGCTTGACCGGGTCTGGTGGCTGGTCTCGCCGGGCAATCCCCTGAAGGCGCATGGGCCGGCGCCGATGGCAAAGCGGATCGCGCGGGCGCGGGCGGTGATGGATCATCCCAAGGTCGTCGTTACCGATGTCGAGGCTCGGCTCGGCACGCGCTACACCGCCGAGACCCTGCAGCACCTGATGGCGCTTTATCCCGGCGTGCGGTTCGTCTGGCTGATGGGGGCCGACAACCTTGCCCAGTTCCACCTCTGGAAGGACTGGGACTGGATCATGCAGAACGTGCCGGTCGGGATCTTCGCGCGGCCGGACGCGCGGCTGGCCGCGCGGGGGGCGCGGGCGGCGGAGGAATATGCGCGCTACCGGCTGCCGGCAGAGGCTGCACGGCTCTTGCCGCGCCGCGCGACACCGGCCTGGTGCTTCCTCGACATGCCCATGCTGCGCCTCTCGTCGAGCGCGATCCGCGCGCGTGGCGACTGGCGCAAGGGAGACACGGGCAACCGCTGACGGACGCCGGGGGCTTGCCGTGCGCGGCAGTCTGCGCCAGATTTGCGCCATGACGGAGGATCCGGCCACCCGCGTCTCGCGGCGCTTCGTGCTTGGCGGCCTGGCGGCCTGCGGGGCAGGCGCCGCATGGGCCGAGGCGCCGCTGTCCTCGCTGCGACCGGTTGCGCGGGCGGGGCTTGCCGGTGCACCGGTGAATGCGCCGGTTGCTGCGGATCTCATCGCGTCGGCGCGGCTCACGGGCGATGTCGGCTTTGTGGTGGCCGATGCCGCGACCGGCGAGGTGCTTGAGGCGCGGGACGGCGGCCGTCCGATGCCGCCGGCATCGACCTCGAAGGTCATTACCTCGCTCTACGCGCTCGCCCATCTCGGCGCGCCGCACCGGTTCGCGACGCGGCTGATCGCGACCGGGCCGGTCTCGGGCGGCAGGGTCGAGGGCGATCTCGTGCTCGCCGGCGGCGGGGATCCGGAGCTTTCGACCGACGATCTCGGCGACATGGTGGCGGCGCTGGCGGCGGCCGGGATCCGGGAGGTGGGCGGGCGGTTTCTCGTCTGGGGCGGCGCGCTGCCCTATCTCGAGGCGATCGACGTCAGCCAGCCGGACTGGCTTGGCTACAACCCGGCAGTTTGCGGGCTGAACCTGAACTTCAACCGGGTGAACTTCGTCTGGAAACGGGAAGGCTCTGGCTACAATGTCGGCATGGACGCCCGTGCCGCGCGGTTCGCGCCCGAGGTCCATTCCGCGACGGTGAAGGTCGCGGACCGCGCGGGGCCGATCTACACCTACCGGAACGGCGGGGCGGTCGAGGAATGGACCGTGGCACGGGGCGCGCTCGGCAAGGAGGGCAGCCGCTGGCTGCCGGTGCGACGGCCCGACCTCTATGCCGGCGACGTGTTCCACACGCTCGCGCGGGCGCAGGGCGTGGCGCTGGCGGCGCCGGAGGCGGCCGGGGCCGTGCCGCAGGGAACGGTGGTCGTGCAGCGGGAAAGCCGCGAGCTGGTCATGATCTTGCGCGACATGATGAAATATTCCACCAACATGACTGCCGAGGCGGTCGGCATGGCGGCCTCGCTCCGGCGGGGCGCCACCAGCCATGTCGCCTCGGGGCACGAGATGGCGGCGTGGCTCGGTGCAGAGGCCGGGACGACGACGGCGCGGTTCGCCGATCATTCGGGGCTCGTCGGGGCCTCGCGGATCTCGGCGGAGGACATGGTGCAGGTGCTGGTGCGGCTCGGTCGCGGGGCGGGCATCCAGGGGCTGATGAAGCCGGTGAAGTTCAAGGACAGCAAGGGTCGCCGGATTGCCGATCCGAAGGTCAAGGTGGTGGCCAAGACCGGGACACTGAACTTCGTCTCGACGCTCGCGGGTTATGTGACGCCGCCGCAGGGCCGCGAGCTGGCCTTCGCGATCTTCACCGGCGATATCGCGCGCCGTGACGCGGTGCCGGAGGCGCAGCGCGAGCGGCCCGAGGGCAGCCGCGCTTGGATCGGCCGCTCGCGGCGGCTGCAGCAGGAACTGATCCAGCGCTGGATGGCTGTTTACGCGGCTTGATCCCGACGCCCGTTGTCGCAAAGGGGTGCGAAGGGCGCGGTGTCGCCGTCAGGATAGTCTTGGAGGAGCCGGCATGTCCGGACCCGCCGGGAAACAGGGGGCGACATGGCGACGAATGGCGGATTGCCGAACATCCTGTTGATCATTGCGGACCAGATGACGCCGTTCATGCTGGAGGCCTGCGGCCACCGCGGGGCGCGAACGCGGCATATCACGGCGCTCGCGGACCGGGCGGTGAACTTCACCAATGCCTATACGCCCAGCCCGATCTGCGTACCCGCACGGTCCTGCCTGATGACCGGGCTTCTGACCTCGACGACCGGGTGCTACGACAACGGCGATCCCTATTCGAGCTTCATCCCCACCTTCGCGCACTACCTGACCAATGCCGGTTATGACACTGTCCTGTCGGGCAAGATGCATTTCATCGGCGCCGATCAGTTGCATGGCTATGCGCGGCGGCTGAACACCGACATCTACCCGTCCGGCTTCATCTGGTCCTATCCGCTGCTGCCCGAAGACGACCCCGAGGCAAAAGCCTTCGATTTCGCGCCGCAATACCGAGCGGAGAATATCGGGCCGGGATGGACGGTCGAGCTGCAATACGACGAGGAGACCCAGTTCCGGGCGCTCGAATACCTGCGACATGCACCCGACGACAGGCCCTGGATGCTGACGGTGAGCTTCACCAACCCGCATCCGCCCTATGTGGTGCCGCGCCGCTATTGGGAGATGTACAAGGACGCCGACCTGCCCTTGCCGCACTATCCAGAGGATATGGACGCGAAGTACTCCGATTTCGACCGGGCTTTCATCCGCTGGTACGGGCTCGACCGGAAGTCGATCCGGGAGCCTGAGCACCTGACCGCGATGCGCCGGGGCTTTGCCGCGCTCGCGCATTACATCGACGACAAGGTCGGCGAGTTGATGGATGTGCTGGACGAGCAGGGTCTGACCGACGACACCATCGTCATCTTTACCTCCGATCATGGCGAGATGCTGGGCGAGAAGGGGCTGATCCAGAAGCGCAGCCTCTACGAGTGGTCGGCGCGCATTCCCCTGATCGTGGCGATGCCCGGCGGTGCGCGACGCGACGTCGTGACGCCGGTCTCGCTGCTCGATCTGCCGGCGACGCTGGTCGATCTGGCCGGGCAGGAGCAGGCGCGGGCGATGGAGGGGCGCACGCTGGTGCCGGCGCTCCGGGGCGAGGCGCTGGAGGAGGTTCCGATCATCGGCGAGTACCACGGCGAGGGCATCATGCGTCCAAGCTTCATGGTGCGGAAGGGGCCCTGGAAATACCTCTACTGCCACCGCTCGGCGCCGCAGCTTTTCAATCTGGACGAGGATCCCGGCGAATGGATGAACCGCGCGGGCGATCCCGGTGTGGCCGGAATCGAGGCCGAGCTGAACGCGGTCATCACCGGCGGGCGGTTCGATCTTGACGCGATCGAGGCCGACGTCTGGGCCCGCCTGCCGCAGAAGGCGGTGGTCAATGCCGCCATGGCCGCGAACGGCACTGCCTGGGACTATCGGGCGGAGGACGCCGCCACCCGAAAGTACGTCCGCGCCTGAGGCCGTGGTCAGCGCCCGTAACGCTCGGCGGTCAGACCGTCGAAGTCGATCTCGGGCTTCTTGCCCATCACCAGATCGGCGACCGCGCGGCCCGATCCGGCCGCCATCGTCCAGCCGAGCGTGCCGTGGCCGGTGTTGAGGTAGAGGTTGCGGTAGCGCGACGGGCCGAGGATCGGCGTGCCGTCCGGCGTCATCGGCCGAAGCCCGGTCCACCCCTCGGCCTGGCTGAGGTCGCCACCCTTCGGGAAGAGGTCGCCGATCACATGGCGCACAGTGTCTGTGGCGTGCGGTCCGAGGCGGTTCGAATAGCCGGCGATCTCGGCGGTGCCGGCGACGCGGATACGGTCGCCGAGCCGGGTGATCGCGACCTTGTGGGTCTCGTCCATGATCGTCGATTGCGGCGCGAAGCGGTCGTCGGTCACCGGCAGCGTCACCGAATAGCCCTTGACCGGGTAGACCGGCAACCGGAGGTCGATCGGGTTGAGCAGGTTCGGCGCGAAACTCCCGAGCGCGCATACATAGGCGTCGCCGGTGACGAGGCCGAGCTTGTCGGTGCGCACGCCCTTCACCTTCTCGCCCTCGACCGCGATCATCTGGATCTTCTGGCCGTAGTGGAAGGTCGCGCCAAGCGCGGCCGCCTTCTCGGCGAGCGCCATGGTGAATAGGCGGCAATCGCCGGTGCGGTCCGCGGTGAGCCTCAGGCCGCCGACGAACTTGTCCTTGACCTCGGCCAGCGCCGGTTCGGCCGCGATGCAGCCGTCGCGGTCAAGGACCTCGAAGGGGCTGTCGAACTCGGCGAGGATCGCCTGGTCGGCCTTCGAGCCCTTGAGCTGCTTCTCGGTTCGGAAGAGCTGCAAGGTGCCCTGCTCGCGGCCATCGTATTCGATCCCGGTCTCAGCGATGAGCTCGGGCATGACGTCGCGCGAATAGTTCGAGATCCGGACCATGCGCGACTTGTTCACCGCATAGGCGGCGTCGTTGCAGTTTGTCAGCATCTGCGCGCCCCATTTCCACATCGTGGGGCTGATCAGCGGCCAGATGAAGAGAGGGCGGCGCTTCATGAAGAGCCATTTCAGGGCCTTCATCGGCACGCCGGGGGCGGCCCAGGGCGAGGTCATGCCGTAGGAAAGTTCGCCCGCATTGGCATAGCTCGTCTCCAGCCCCGGACCGGGCTGGCGGTCAAGCACCACGACCTCGGCGCCCTGACGGGCGAGATAGTAGGCGGTCGTCACGCCGATCACGCCGGCGCCCATCACGACGATCTTCATGGTCCTGTCCCCGCTGATTCCGGTCCGCGCGCTACCATAGCATGGCTGGTGCGGCAATTCGGATCGGTGGCTGGTCTTATCGGACCGGATGAACTGGACTGCGTAGCGTCAGGAACTTGCGCTCAGTTGGGCTTGACGGCGACGAGTATGACCCCGAGCTCTTCCTCGGCGTCCTTGAGCTTCTTCACGTTTTCGGCGGGCAGGGTGGCGGTATCGGCCTCGACCTCCTCCATCGCGAGGAGCGGGCTGCCGATCTCGTTCTCCAGTCGCTGGATCGTGGCGAGCTTCTCGGGTTCCAGATGGGCGAGGGAGTAGAGCATGGTGGCCTCCTTGCGATCGGTTGCGCGGCCAGTCTAGCCCATCCTACGGGGATCGGTCACCATGCTGGATGTCAGAGCGTCAGGTGCCGCACCCGCGCGCCCCATTCTATGGCGGCCGCGTGCAGGCGGTCGACGATCAGTTCGTGGCGGACCTCCTCGAGGAGCCGCAGTTCGGCCTGACGCAGCTTGCCGTCGGCGGCGGCCACGTCGCAGGCCAGCGCATAGGCGGTCTCCCAGAGCCGTTCCGGGAGCGCGTCGCGCACCATCGCGAAGAGCGTGTCGAGCCCGTCCTCCTCCTCCATAAGCCGGTAGACGGTCTGCGCGACCTCCTTCACCGCATCCATGTCGTAATCGGCGAAGACCGGCAGGTGATTCACCTGGCGTTCGATGGCGACGAGTTCGGAGGTGCGGATCGCTTCATCCGAGACCGAGACCGTGACCATGATCGCGACGAGCGCGTCCTGGGCGGAGAAGGCGGGGAGGGTATGGGTCACTGTCTTTGTCCTTCATGCTTTGCCGGGCAAATTATTGACGATCCGCCCCCCGTTCAATAGGAGACGGACCTTGCGGCACATGGGGTGCCGTCTCTACGGGATGAATGTCATGTCTCTTCTGCGCGACGCCGCGATGAACTCCAAAGCCTGGCCTTTCGAGGAAGCGCGCCGCGTGCTGAAACGCTACGAGAAGGCGCCGCCGGAAAAGGGCTATGTGCTGTTCGAGACCGGCTACGGGCCGAGCGGGTTGCCGCATATAGGAACCTTCGGCGAGGTGCAGCGCACGACGATGATCCGCCGGGCGTTCGAGATCATCTCGGACATACCGACGAAGCTCATCTGCTTTTCCGACGATCTCGACGGGATGCGGAAGGTGCCGGACAACGTACCGCAGCAGGCGATGCTGAAGGAAAACCTGCAGCGGCCGCTGACCTCGGTCCCCGATCCGTTCGGCGAATACGAGAGCTTCGGCCATCACAACAACGCGATGCTCAGGCGCTTCCTCGACACCTTCGGCTTCGAGTACGAGTTCATCTCCGCCACCGACTTCTACCGTTCGGGCCGGTTCGACGAGATCCTGCTGCGCTGCTGCGAAAAGTACGACGCGATCATGGAGATCATGCTGGCCTCGCTCCGGGAGGAGCGGCAGCAGTCCTATTCCTGCTTCCTGCCGATCCATCCCGAAACCGGCCGGGTTCTCTATGTCCCCATGAAGAACGTCGATGCGGCGCGGGGCGAGATCACCTTCGACGACGAGGAGGGCCGCGAATGGACGCTGCCTGTGACCGGCGGACAGGTGAAGCTGCAGTGGAAGCCGGATTTCGGCGCGCGCTGGGCAGCACTCGGCGTCGATTTCGAGATGTACGGTAAGGACCACTCGACCAACACGCCGATTTATGACGGGATCTGTGAGGTTCTGGGCGTCAAGGCGCCGGAGCACTTCACCTACGAGCTATTCCTCGACGAGCAAGGCCAGAAGATCTCGAAGTCGAAGGGCAATGGCCTCACGATCGACGAGTGGCTGACCTATGCCTCGACCGAGTCCCTGGGTTATTTCATGTTCCAGAAGCCAAAGACCGCGAAGCGGCTCTGGTGGGATGTGATTCCGAAGGCGGTGGACGAGTATCACCAGCAGTTGCGCGCCTTCCCCGACCAGGACGATGCCCAGCGGCTGGCGAACCCGGTCTGGCACATCCATAACGGCAAACCGCCGGCCTCGGACATGGTGGTGCCCTTCGCGATGCTCCTCAACCTCGCCAGCGTGGCGGGAGCCAAGGACAAGTCGGGGCTCTGGGGCTTCATCAAGCGGTACGCCCCCGAGGCCACGCCCGACGCGAACCCGCAGCTCGACCAGGCCGCGGAATTCGCGGTGCGCTACTTCAACGACCACGTCGCGCCGACACGGGTCTTCCGCGCGCCCTCCGAGAAGGAGCGGGTGGCGATGCAGGAACTCGTGGCCCGGCTCAAGGCCTGGGACGGCGGGCTCGATGCCGAAGCGCTGCAGTCGATGGTCTTCGCCATCGGCAAGGAGCACGGGTTCGAGCCGCTGCGCGACTGGTTCACGGCGCTTTACGAGGTGCTTCTCGGTGCGAGCCAGGGGCCGCGCTTCGGCGGGTTCATCGCGCTATACGGCGTGGGCGAGACCGTGGCGCTGATCNACTGGTTCACGGCGCTTTACGAGGTGCTTCTCGGTGCGAGCCAGGGGCCGCGCTTCGGCGGGTTCATCGCGCTATACGGCGTGGGCGAGACCGTGGCGCTGATCGAGCGGGCGCTGGCGGGCGAACTCGCGGCCTGATGCAGAAGGGGCGGCGCTTGGCGCCGCCCTGATTCGTCACTCGGACGACTGGCCGGAGCGGTCGGTCCAGATCTCCCACCAGCCGCGCCAGCGGCGCGACAGGCCATGCGCGGGTTCCCTGAAGAAGCGGGTGCCGAGGGCGAAGGCGTCGGTGCGCAGCCGCGCTTCCTCGCGCGCGGCCTGGGCGCAGACCTCGTCGCCGCCCTCTACACCGGCAAGCGCCTCGATCAGCGCGGCCAGATCGCGCGCGTCGCCGAGCATCTCGCCGAGCGTGTCCGCCGTCACGACATGAGGATGCATCATCTCGGGCCAGACCGGGGCAAGGAGGCGGGCGTGATACCAATGGTCCTTGACCCGTCTGCGCCAGCGATGGAGCCGTTCGGGCGTGGGCGAGGCGGCGGCCTTTTCAAGCGCGCCCCGGGCGTCATCCCAGCTCCGTTCAAGCCCGCCGGCAAGCGCGTCGAAGCCGCTGCCATGCGCCTTCCAGCCCTTCGAACGGGCCGTGATCGCGGCGATCGCCTCTGCATGGGCGGCGAAGGCCGCCTCGGTGTCCGGCGCCTGCTCCTGCGGCGCGGCAAGCGCCTCGCGGAGGCGGGCCTGGCTGGTCTGCGGCAGATGGAGCTTGTCCGCGATCCGGTCGAAGGTCTGCGACAGGACGTCAGCGTCGCGCAGCGGCTCCATGAGGCGCCCGGCGTCCCTCAGCGCGTCGTTCTCGCGGCCGAAGGCCTTGAAGCCGGGGCGGACGAGCCGAAGCGCCGCGCGCGATTTCTTGATGTTCTTGCGCAGTTCGTGGACCAGTTCGGCCTTTGGTAGCGAGCGATCCGTGATCAGCGCGGTCGAGGCCGCGAGCCGGCTGCGGACAATCCGGCGCACCGCTTTCGCGGTGTTCTTGTCAGTCAGTTTAAAAGCGAATGCCATCGTATTTCAATCCGGTCGGTCCGGGGCCGGTTTGGCCCCGAAAGCCTGCGGGTCTATATTGGATACATGTAATACCTGCGTGACAGGAGGCAAAATGCGGTTCAGGCCTTGCGTTCCAGCCTTGGCGCTCATGCTTCTCGCCCCGGTCTTGCCGGCGCGCGGAGAGGACGGCGCGGAGATCCGCGGCGTCATCGGCGCGCAGATCGAAGCCTTCGCGGCCGACGATCTTGCCGCAGCCTTCGGCTTCGCCTCGCCGATGATCCGGCACATGTTCCAGACCCCCGAGACCTTCGGGAACATGGTACGCCAGGGCTATCCGATGATCTGGCGCCCCGGCGCGGTTCGCTATCTGGGGCTGCGGGAGGAGGATGGGCGGATGCTGCAGCGGATGGGCTTCGTCGATGGCGAGGGACGCCTCCACCTCTTTGACTACGACATGGTGCAGAGCCGCGACGGCTGGCGGATCAACGGCGTCCATCCTGTTTCTGCGCCCGCGGCCGGTGTCTGAGGGCAGCGTACGCCCGGCTAACGCGCGCCTCACCCTTCTGCGCTAGACCTTGGGGCCGAGGCCAGAGCGGCCCGGCACATTCCCGAACCGAGCTCTCCCCGATCGGCCCCCGGCACGGAGGCCGGCGGCCGCCGGGCTGCGACCGGTCCGGGGCGGGCGGCGCGATCGGGGCCAATCAAGGACAAGGGGTCTTAAGCGATGAACAAGGCGATCACCGACGGGCTGGTTCTGATGCCGCCCGTTTTCGAGAACGGGCTCGATGTCTGGTCGAACGGCGATGGCACGCCGGGCTCATCGACATGGGACGGATCGCCCGAGGCCGCGCTGGTGACGGGGGAACAGGATTTTGGCGCCTGTCTAGAAGTGGTCAAGACGACCTCGGTCACCAAGCTGCGCTACAAGGGTGAGACGCCGCTCCTGCCCGGTTGCTACCTGCGCGTGCGGGCGCGGGTCAAGGCGATGAGCGGCAACCTGCCCGCCGTGCGGATCGCGGGCTGGGCCGGGGGGGCGGGCGGCGCCCATGTCTCTGGCGTCGTCGAGACCGGGCCGAGCGTCCAGCTGACGAGCTACGGAAGGGTCGTGACGGTCGAGGCGATCGTCGGCACCGGCTATCGCACGGGGGTCGACATGTCGTGGGGCAAGGGTGCGATCTACGGGCACTTCGGGCTCGATCTGACCGGCGCGAACGGCGGCGTGGTCCGGATTGACGACATCGAGATCGAGGATGTGACTTCGGTCTTCCTGCGCACGATGATGGACTGGGTCGACGTGCGCGACTACGGCGCCAAGGGCGACGGCGTGACCAACGACGCGGCGGCCTTCGAGGCGGCGGATGCCGCGGCCGATGCGGCGGGGCGGGCTGTTCTCGTCTCGGCCGGTACCTATTACCTCAATTCCGACGTGACGTTCGAAGCGCCGGTGCGGTTCGAGGGCCGGGTGACGATGCCGGTGAACCGCAGGCTGGCGCTGACCCGCAACTTCGACCTGCCGAGCTACGCGGCCGCCTTCGGCGACGAGGAACTCGGCTTCAAGAAAGCGTTCCAGGCGCTGCTGAACTTCTCCGATCACGATTCGCTCGATCTCAAGGGGCGTCGGATCGAGGTCACCGCGCCGATCGACATGCAGGCGGCGGTCAACAACAAGACCACCTTCGCCACCCGCAGGGTGATCCGAAACGGCCAGTTCAACGTGATCGACGGTCCGGTCTGGGCTCCGACGGTCGTGGAGTCGCAGGCAAGCTATTCGACGGCGAACCCGACGCTGCTGAGTTCCGTCTCGAACATCGCCAACATCCCGGCCGGAGCGCTTGTCGAGGGGACCGGCGTCGGGCGAGAGGTCTATGTGACCTCGGTCAATGTCGGTGCCGGCACGCTGACGCTGTCGAAACCGCTCTATGGCGCGGCGGGCACACAGGTCTACACCTTCACCCGCTTCAAGTACGCGCTCGATTTCGGCGGCTTCGTGTCGCTGTCACAGATGGCGCTCGAGAATGTCGACGTTGCTTGCAACGGATATGCGAGCGGGATCCTGCTGCCACCCTCGGGCATCGTCTTCCAGATCCGCGACAGCTTCATCTCGAACCCGAGGAACCGCGGCATCACCTCGACGGGGAGCGGCTGCCAGGGGTTGATGATCGACCGCTGCCAGTTCCTCTCGGCCGAGGGGCCGCTTCGGGCGCAGGACCGCGCATCGATCGCGTTCAACACCAACGCCAACGACGTGAAGGTGCGGGGCTGCCGGGCGCTCAACTTCCGCCATTTCGGGGTGATGGCGGGCGCAGGCAACCTGATCAGCGACAACCACTTCTTCCAGGGTGACGGGATCACCGCGGGGGTGCGGCTCGCCGGGCTGGTGCTGGCGGGCACCGATCTCAGGACCACGATCACCGGCAATTCGATCGACAACTGCTTCGTCGAGTGGACCAACGAACACGAGGCCGATCCGGGCTTCTACAACCAACTGTCGTTCGGCGGGCTGACGATCACCGGCAACGTCTTCACGGTGTCGGACGTCGCGCCGTGGTTCAGCTGGATCGTGATCAAGCCCTATGGCGCGGGCCATTTCATACAGAGCCTCAACGTCACCGCGAACGTGTTCAAGTCGTTCAACGGTTCGATCGACAGGGTCGACAAGGTGGATACGACTTTCGCGCAGCTCGACAACGGACGGATGCGCAGCCTCTGGGTCGAGGGCAACACCTTCACCGGTGTCAACCAGTCGATCGCGAACCCGGTGATCTACGAGTTCAACCAGGGTTCCGCGGCGACGAGCTGGACCGTCGACGCCGGCGCCTATCTGCCTTTCGGCGGCTGGGCGCGCACCGTGGAATCGGTCATGCCCGAGGGCATGATCACCGGCCCGTCTGGCGAGCGGCGCTCGGACCTGCCCTATGTCCAGGTCGCCCAGGGCGCGACGAAGCAGCAGGTCACCCTCAACTGGGCGGCGGCCTCGAAGGGGCGGGTTCAGGTGAAGTTGCGCATGGACAACCCGATCTGAGCGGGCGCAAGCGGAGTTGGACAGTCCGGGCGGGCGCATGTGCCGCCCGGGTCTTTTCTAGAGCGGCGGCGGCGGCGGTACGGCAGAGAGAATCTCGGCCCAGAGCAGCCGCTTGTCGACGGGCTTCGAGATAAAGCCGTCAAGGTCCAGCGCCATGTAGTGTTCGCGCTGGGTGACCGCGGCATCGGCGGTGAGCGCGACGACCGGAATGCCTGCCCAGTCGGTGCCGGCGGCACGAATCTCGCGGAATGTCGCCTCACCGTCCATGTCGGGCATGTTCATGTCGAGCAGGACGAGGTCGAACTGCTCGATCGCGAGCCGTTCGAGCGCATCACCGCCGCTCTCAGCCTCGAAGGCCTCTATGCGCAGGCTGCGCAGCATCTGAACCACGATGAGGCGGTTGGTAGGGATATCGTCGACCACCAGCACGCGCAGCCTGCCGTATATGCTTTCGGCGCCGGTCTCGGGCGGGTCGGGCACCATCACGAAAGGAACCTCGATCCGTGCAACCGGGCTGCCGTCGGGCGCGCGCAGCACCGCGGCGCGGGCGCCCATCACCTCGGCGATGCGGCGGACGAGCGTGTTCGCAAGACCTTCGCCGCCGGGTGTCGCGACGCGATTCTCCGGCGCGCAGCCGGGGCCGCGTGCCGCGATTGTGATCCGCAGCCGGTCCATGCGCCCCGGCGCCAACGCGCAGCGCATGTCGATCCTTGTCGGGCGCTCCGAGGAATGGTCCGACACAACGGCCGCGCTGAGATGGGTCAGGCACTTGCGCAGAAGGATCGGGTCGAAGCGTCCGAATTCCGGCACTTCCGGAGCGATCTCGACCGAAATGGCCAAGTCGGTTCCGCCCCTCACCGGCAGCTTCATCGCCGCCACAGCCTCGAGCTCTGCGCGGATCGCGGCGGTCACCGGCTTGAAGCGGATCTCGCCCTCGCTGAGCGATGCGAGGTCGATCACGTCCTCGGCCAGCATCCGCAGGGCGCGCGCCGCGGCCTCCACCTCCGCGGCGTGGCGCCGCGCGGTGTCGAGGTCAGTCGCCTCGCGCAGGAGCTGGCTGTGACCCAGCACGCCGTTGAGCGGGGTCCGGAGTTCGTGGCTCATCGTCGACAGGAACCGGCTTTTGGCACGGTTGGCGGCATTCGCGTTTTCGAACGCAGCGACAAGGGTGGCGTGGGCGCGGTGGTTCTGCACCAGGCAGGCGAGGAAGTAGCCGACGAGCGCGATCCCGCCCATGATCGCGAGGCCGACATGCGTAGCCCTGGGATCGGTCAGGCTATGCGCTGGAATCCACAATAGAACCAGCGCCGGCGGCACGCTGCTGAGGATGCCCATCGGCAGATGAATGGATCTTACGATCGACACGTTGAGTAGCGCCCCGACAAGCGGCAGAAGCGCCGCGAACTTGACCAGCGGACCGGGGATCATCGCGATGAAGACCGCGGGAAGGCAGTAGAACGCAACGATGGCCGTGGAGTTTGCGAGGATCAGCGCATGCCGGAACCGCGTTGGATTGGCCGCGAACGCGGCTTGCAGGCGAAGCTGGAGAATGTCGCAGCCGACGCAGAGCAGGTAGGTGAAGAACACCAGCCAGAACGGCAGCAGCACTCCGAACAGCACGCAACTGAGCGCGATCCCGACTTGGCGAACGACAAGATCCGCCTCAAGCCGCTTTCCCTGACGCGACATCTCGTCCAGCCAAATCGCTCGGTCAGCCATACTCTCTCGTCGCTGATCTGGGCGTCATGTGGTCTGATGCGCTCCCGCGCCGGAGGTTCAAAGTCTCAGATCACTCTAAGGTCATTCGCGTCGAGTGCATAGGCTTTCGCGAAGCCGCCGTTGAGAAGTCCGTCCGCTATGTCGAAGAGGACAAAGTGGAAATCGTCGAAGTCGACATAGAGCTTCGCCTTGGGATGGTGCCCGAGCCAGACCGCCCTGAGCGCATCGCGCCGACCGTCGTCGCGGGCCACGAAGCGTGCGCTCGCCCGCAGCGTCAGGCGCGGGTGGGTGAGCGGATCCCCCTTCGGACCCGGCGCGCCGATCAGCAGCGAGGCGCGCGGATCAGCGCGCAGCGCGCGGGCATGGACGGCGAGGTCGGAGACCAGCGTCATCGGCTCTCCCTGCGGGCCGAGGCCGAAGGCGATGCGGCTGACGAAGGGCGCGCCGCTCCCGGGTTCGATCACCCCGAGCGCCGCGGTCGCGGCTCCAGTCAGGAGGTCGCGCGCGAGGCCGCGCGCCTCGTCGTCGGTCTCGCGGATCGGATTGATCTTGTCACTCATCGCGGGTTCTCGCCGGCATAGTCCGTCGCCTTCAAGCGGTAGCAATCGCCGCCCGGGCCGGCAAGCCCGGTGCGTTCGCGCGTCCGGATCGCCGCGTCCGCGAATCACACCGCCCCGTACGCGCAGAATGATTCGATCCGTCCGGGGCGCTTGTCCGGGCGTTGCGGAGGCCGGAGTCAGGGTTTCCACGGGGTCGCCTCGCGGCCGTCAACAGCCAAGAAATTGATAATCCACGGCAATTGCCGCGGCGGCGAGTGAGTCTTTACATAATTTTCCGATTATCTGTCAATAAATTCACAAAAAAATCCAGCAGATAAAATAGGTTACAAAAAAATCGGACAATGGTTTACAGTATCGGGCGAACGGGCCTCGCGGCCCTTTGGCGGCATTGCGCCGCTGGTCGCGGGCCTTCCCGGGGGAAACCGACACAGGAGGCGATGATGGGCGCAACGGATACAGCGACGAGGCGGGCGATTCCGGCGGGGTTTGAAAGCGCACATGTCACGCCGGACGGCTACCGCAAGATGTACGAGGCCTCGATCTCGGACCCCGCATCCTTTTGGGGCGAGGAGGGCAAGCGCCTCGACTGGATCCAGCCCTACACCAAGGTGAAGGACACCAATTTCGATTTCGGCTCGGTCTCGATCAAGTGGTTCGAGGACGGCGTTCTCAACGTCGCGGCGAACTGCATCGACCGTCACCTCGAAAAGCGCGGCGACCAGGTCGCGATCATCTGGGAGCCGGACGATCCGGCGACGCCGGCCAGGCACATAACCTACCGCGAACTGCACGAAAACGTCTGCCGCATGGCGAACGTGTTCCTGAGCCAGGGCGTGATGCGCGGCGACCGCGTGGTGATCTACCTGCCGATGATCCCCGAGGCGGCCTATGCGATGCTGGCCTGCGCGCGGATCGGCGCGATCCATTCGATCGTCTTCGCCGGCTTCTCGCCGGACGCGCTCGCCAACCGGATCAACGACTGCGGCGCGAAGCTCGTGATCACCGCCGACACGGCGCCGCGCGGCGGCCGCCGCACGCCGCTGAAGTCCAACACCGACGCGGCGCTCCTGCACTGTTCGGACAGGGTGCGCTGCCTCGTCGTCAAGCATACCGGCGACCAGACGACCTGGGTCGAAGGCCGCGACGTCGACGTGCTGGCGCTGATGCAGACCGCAGCCCCGGACTGTCCGGCCCGGCCGATGGGGGCCGAAGACCCGCTCTTCATCCTCTATACCTCTGGCTCGACCGGAAAGCCGAAGGGCGTGGTGCATACCTCGGGCGGTTATCTCGTCTATGCGGCGATGACCCATCAGTACACGTTCGACTACAAGGACGGCGACATCTTCTGGTGCACCGCCGATGTCGGCTGGGTCACCGGCCACAGCTACATCATCTACGGGCCGCTCGCGAACGGGGCCACGACGCTCATGTTCGAAGGCGTGCCGACCTATCCGGACGCGGGCCGCTTCTGGGAGGTCTGCGCCAAGCACAAGGTCAACCAGTTCTACACCGCGCCGACCGCGATCCGCGCGCTGATGGGGCAGGGGCCGGAGTGGGTCGAAAAGCACGACCTCAGCGACCTGCGCCTCCTCGGCACCGTGGGCGAGCCGATCAACCCCGAGGCTTGGGTCTGGTACGACAAGTATGTCGGCCGCGGCAAATGCCCGATCGTCGACACCTGGTGGCAGACCGAGACGGGCGGTCACCTGATCACGCCGTTGCCGGGCGCCACCGAGACCAAACCGGGCTCGGCGACGCTGCCGTTCTTCGGCGTGAAGCCGGTGGTGCTCGAGGCCGAAAGCGGCAAGGTCGTGGAGGGCAACGGCGTCGAGGGCGTCCTTTGCATCGGTGACAGCTGGCCTGGCCAGATGCGCACCGTCTGGGGCGATCACCAGCGGTTCCAGGAGACCTACTTCCAGCAGTACAAGGGCTACTACTTCACCGGCGACGGCTGCCGGAGGGACGAGGACGGCTATTACTGGATCACCGGCCGCGTCGATGACGTGATCAACGTCTCGGGCCACCGCATGGGCACCGCCGAGGTCGAATCCGCCCTCGTCGCCCACGAGAAGGTGGCCGAGGCCGCCGTGGTCGGCTACCCGCACGAGATCAAGGGCCAGGGCATCTACGCCTATGTGACGCTGATGAAGGGCGTCGAGGCGTCGGACGACCTGCGCAAGGAACTGGTGAAGTGGGTCCGGACCGAGATCGGCCCGATCGCCTCGCCGGACTTGATCCAGTGGGCGCCGGGCCTGCCCAAGACCCGCTCGGGCAAGATCATGCGCCGGATCCTGAGGAAGATCGCCGAGAACGACTACGGCGCGCTTGGCGACACCTCCACGCTCGCCGATCCGTCGGTCGTGGACGACCTCATCGACAACCGCATGAACCGGGGCTGAGCGCATGAACGATACCACCACCACCCCCGCCGTCCTGATCCTGCTCGGGCCTCCGGGCGCGGGCAAGGGCACCCAGGCGCGGATGCTGGAGGAAGAGTTCGGACTGATCCAGCTCTCGACCGGCGACCTCCTGCGCGCCGCGGTCGCGGCCGGCACCCCGTCGGGGCTCGCCGCGAAGACGGTGATGGAGGCGGGCGGGCTCGTATCCGACGAGATCGTTCTGGCGATCCTCGAGGACCGGATGGCCGCGCCGGACGTGAAAGCGGGCGTCATCCTCGACGGCTTCCCGCGCACCGATGGCCAGGCCGCGGCGCTGGACGGGCTTCTGGCCCGAAACGGCCAGAAGGTTTCGGCCGCCATCAGCCTCGAAGTTGATGACGAGGCGATGGTCGGCCGGGTCGCAGGGCGATTCACCTGCGCCAATTGCGGAGAAGGATACCACGACACCCACAAGCGTCCCGCGAAGGCGGACGCTTGTGACAAATGCGGCGGCACGGAGTTCAAGCGCCGGGCCGACGACAATGCCGAGACGGTGCGCGAGAGGCTCAAGGCTTATCACGCCCAGACGGCACCGCTGATCGCGCATTATCGCAAGATGGGCGTGCTCGAGACGGTCGACGCGATGGGCTCCATCGCCGGGATCGCCTCTGCGCTCGGCGCAATCCTGCGTCGCGTGACGGCCTGAGGGGAGCAGGCGTCCCGTGCGAGGGGCGTCGGCGGGAAACGAGGGAACTTAAGGGAGTAACACAAATGGCGGACAAATCTTCGTCCAACGCCTATTGGAAGGCCAACGTTCGGCTCATCCAGGTATGTCTGGTGATCTGGGCGCTGGTCTCCTTCGGCTTCGGGATCATCCTGCGGCCGATGCTGATGGGCATCAAGGTCGGCGGCGCGGATCTCGGCTTCTGGTTTGCCCAGCAGGGATCTATCTTCGTCTTTCTGGTCCTGATCTTCGTTTATGCCTGGCGCATGAACCAGCTCGACCGCGAACATGGCGTCGAGGAGTAAGACGGAATGGAACAGTATACCCTTAACATCATCGTCGTCGGTCTGAGCTTCGCGCTCTACATCGGCATCGCGATCTGGGCCCGTGCGGGCTCCACGAGCGAGTTCTATGCCGCCGGCCGCGGCGTTCACCCGGTCGTCAACGGCATGGCCACGGCGGCCGACTGGATGTCGGCGGCCTCGTTCATCTCGATGGCGGGCCTTCTCGCCTTCGGTGGCTACCAGACCTCGCTCTTCCTGATGGGCTGGACCGGCGGCTATGTGCTCCTGGCGCTCCTGCTCGCGCCCTACCTGCGCAAGTTCGGCAAGTACACGGTGCCGGAATTCGTGGGTGACCGCTTCTACTCGAAAGCGGCGCGCATCGTGGCGGTGGTCTGCCTTCTCGCGGCCTCGATCACCTACGTCATCGGCCAGATGAAGGGCGTCGGCGTGGCATTCTCGGGCTTCCTGAACATCAGCTACTCGACCGGCCTCTGGATCGGCGCTGGCATCGTCGCGGTCTACGCGGTGCTCGGCGGCATGAAGGGCATCACCTACACCCAGGTGGCGCAGTATTGCGTGCTGATCTTCGCCTACACGATCCCGGCGATCTTCATCTCGCTGCAGCTCACCGGCAACTTCCTGCCGCAGATCGGCCTCTTCGGGACGCACCTAGAAAGCGGCCAGCCGCTTCTGGCCAAGCTCGACGAGGTGGTGACCCAGCTCGGCTTCACTCAGTACACGGCGCATACGACGAGCACGCTCAACATGGTGCTCTACACCGCGTCGCTGATGATCGGCACCGCGGGTCTGCCGCACGTCATCGTGCGTTTCTTCACCGTGCCGCGCGTGGCTGACGCGCGCTGGTCGGCGGGCTGGGCGCTGGTGTTCATCGCGATCCTCTACACCACGGCCCCGGCCGTCGGCGCGATGGCGCGGCTGAACTTCATCACCACGGTCTATCCGGGTGGCGACATCACCCAGCCGCTCGAGATGGAAGCGCGTCCGAACTGGATGAAGAACTGGGAAGCCACCGGTCTCCTGACGATCGAAGACAAGAACGGCGATGGCAAGATCGACTTCACGGCCGACGAGGCCACCAACGAAGTCACCAAGCTCGACCGCGACATCATGGTTCTCGCGAACCCGGAAATCGCGGGCCTGCCGGGCTGGGTCATCGCGCTCGTGGTCGCCGGCGGTCTCGCCGCGGCGCTCTCGACCGCGGCCGGTCTCCTGATGGCGATCTCGTCCGCGGTCAGCCATGACCTCATCAAGGGCGTCTTCAATCCGAACATCTCGGAAAAGAGCGAACTGATGGCGGCGCGGATCTCGATGCTGGTGGCGATCGTCATCGCGACGCTGCTCGGCCTCAACCCGCCGGGCTTCGCGGCCCAGGTCGTGGCGCTGGCCTTCGGCATCGCGGCGGCTTCGCTCTTCCCGGTGATCCTGCTTGGCATCTTCTCCAAGCGGATCAACAAGCAGGGCGCCATCGCGGGGATGCTTGCGGGTCTTCTCTCGACCTTGCTCTACATCTTCGCCTACAAGGGCTGGTTCTTCATCCCGGGCACGGCCTTCGCCACCACGCCGATCCTCGGCATCGCGCCGGAAGCCTTCGGTGCGGTTGGTGCGATCATCAACTTCATCGTCGCCTTCGTGGTCTCGAACGCGACCGAAGAGACCCCGGAAGAGATCCAGGAACTGGTGGAATCGATCCGCGTGCCGAAAGGCGCCGGCGCGGCCACCGGCCACTGATCTCCAACACTCACGGCGCGTCCCCGATCCCGGGGGCGCGCCACCCCGGAGGCGGAGGACCAGGTGAGCGACGACGCAAGGACCATTCAGTCATTCCTCGAAACGGTCCATCCCTATGACAGTCTGCCGCAGGACGAGCTGGCGCGGGTCGCCGGCTCCTTCGGCCGCAGGCAACTCGCCGCAGGCGCAGAGATCTACACGTTTGGCGCCAAGCTGCCCGGCCTCTTCCTGATCGAGGCCGGCGGGGTCGAGATCCTCGACGCCAATGGCGCGCTCGTCTCGCTCCTTGGTCCGCGCAACTCCTTCGGCGAGCGCGGGCTGATGCGGGACGGCCGCGCCGCCACGACGGCGCGCACGACCGGCGCGGCGACGCTCCTTGTGCTGCCGGTGGCCGAGTTCCGTCGTCTCGTCGCAGGCGTCGAGAGCTTCGCCAAATTCTTCAGCCGCGGCCGCGGCGCCGAGCCGCGCGGCAGCGACCTCGCCACCCGCCGCGTCGGCGATCTCATGGCGCGCGATCCGGTCGCCTGCGCGCCCGACACCCCAGCCGTCGAGGCCGCGCGGATGATGCGCGAGGCGAATGTCTCGAGTCTTGGTGTCACCGACCCCGACGGCGTGCTTCTCGGCATCGTTACCACCCGTGACCTCTCACACCGGCTGCTCGGTGAGGGCCGCGACCTGGCGACCCCGGTGGTCGAGATCATGACCGCGGACCCGGCGACGCTTTCCCCCGAGGCGCTGGGCACCGACATCCTCCACCTGATGCTGGAACGACGGGTCGGCCATGTGCCGGTGACCGAGGCGGGGCGGCTCAGGGGCATGATCACCCAGACCGACCTCACCCGCCACCAGGCGGTGAGTTCGGCCGTGCTGATCCGCGACATCGCGCTGGCCGATAGCGCCTCCGAGATGGCCGAGACGACGGCGCGGATTCCGGGCCTCCTGCGCCAGCTCGTCGGCGGCCACAGCGCCCATGAGGTGACGACACGGCTCATCACCGACATCGCCGACGCGGTGACGCGCCGCCTTCTGGCTCTCGCCGAGAAGGAACTCGGGCCGCCGCCGGTCCCCTATCTCTGGCTCGCCTGCGGCAGTCAGGGCCGCCAGGAGCAGACCGGCGTGTCCGACCAGGACAACTGCCTGATGCTCGACGACGCCGTGACGGCATCGGACATGCACTACTTCGAAAAGCTGGCGAAATTCGTCTCGGACGGGCTCGACGCCTGCGGCTATGTCTATTGCCCCGGCGACATGATGGCGACGAACCCGCGCTGGTGCCAGCCGGTCCGGGTCTGGCGCGACTACTTCCGCGGTTGGATCCAGACCCCGAGCCCAGAGGCGCAGATGCTGGCGAGCGTCATGTTCGACCTGCGCCCGATAGGCGGCGCCGCGCATCTCTTCGGCGACCTCCAGCAGGAGACGCTGGAGGCGGCCGCGAAGAACTCAATCTTCGTCGCCCACATGATCTCAAACTCGCTGAAGCACACCCCGCCCTTGGGCCTCATCCGCGGCTTCGCGACGATTCGCTCGGGCGAGCACCGCAACCAGATCGACATGAAGCATTCCGGCGTCGTCCCGGTCACCGACCTTGCGCGGGTCTACGCGCTCCAGGGGCGGCTGGCGCCGGTCAACACCCGCGCGCGGCTCGTCGCGGCGGTGGAGGGGGGCGTGATCTCGGCCTCCGGCGGGCGCGACCTGATCGAGGCCTACGACCTCATCGCCGAGACCCGGCTCGAGCACCAGGCGGCGCGGGTCAAGGCGGGCGAGAAGCCCGACAACTACCTCGCGCCGTCGAGCCTGTCCGATTTCGAGCGCAGCCACCTGCGCGATGCCTTCGTCGTGGTGCGCACGATGCAGTCGGCGCTCGGCCACGGCAAGGGAGCCTTGAATTGAAGGAGCGTCCATGCTGATCGATTTCGTCTCCACCATCGCCGCCGGCTTCGCCGCGGCGGGCCTCGTGATGGGGCTCAACCGGCTTTCCGGGCGGCGTCTGCCGAAATGGACGATGCCGGCGGGGGCCGGGCTGGCGATGCTCCTGTTCATGGTCTGGAACGAGTACAGCTGGGCCGACCGGACCCGCCTGACCCTGCCCGAAAGCGCCGTCGTCACCTTCAGGAACGAGCGCAGCGATTTTTGGCGGCCCTGGACCTTTCTCGCGCCGGTGACGACGCGGATGGCTCTGGTCGACCGTGGCCCGGAGGCCGGATTGCCCGCCGATCCCGGCCCCGACATGCGCCACGCGAAGCTCTACCTGATGGAGCGCTGGCGGCCCTCCTACGGGCTCACGGTGCTCTTCGACTGCGCCGGCGCACGGCGCGTCGATGCCAGCGCGGCCGAGGCGACGGCTGCCGATCTGGCGGCGGCGGACTGGCAGGAACTCGACCCGGAGGATCCCACGCTCCGGGCGGCATGCGAGGGAGGAGGCAATGGCTGAGGCTAAGAAACGCCACCGGGTCCTCATCGTCGAGGACGAGGACAATATCGCGCTGGCGCTCGACTATGTGCTGACGCGCGAGGGCTACGAGCACGACCGCATCGCCAACGGCGCCGAGGCGCTGCCGAAGATCCGCGACACCGCGCCGGATCTGGTGCTGCTCGACGTGATGCTGCCCGAGGTCTCGGGCTACGAGATCTGCCAGAACGTGCGGATGGATCCGAAGCTCAAGGATGTGAAGATCCTGATGATGACCGCGCGCGGCTCGGCGATGGAACGCCGCAAGGGGCTCGCGCTCGGCGCTGACGGATTCATCGCGAAACCTTTCGAACTCAAAGAGTTGCGCGACGAAGTTCGCAAGCTTCTAGAAGCCGGCGCCGGAGGGGCGGGAGGCGATGGGTAAGGGCCTGAGCCTGCGCCAGCGGCTGCTTCTCTTCTTCGCGGCGATCGCCGTGGGCGGGGTGGCGTCGGTGGTGGGTGGGCTCTGGCTCGGATTTCAGCACTCCGGGCTGCCCGAAACGCAATCGGCCTTTGTCACGGCGGGCGCGGTGGCGAGTTTCGGGATCATCGGCATCGCGGCCTGGGTCTGGCTGCTCTTCGACGAGAATGTCGGCCGCGCGCTCGACCGGCTCGCCGCGGGGATGCGGGCGCAGGCCCATGCCGACGGGGCGGGCGCCTTCGACGCGGCGCCGGGACGCTACCTCGGCGATCTCGGCCCGGCCGCGACGGCCCTGACCGGCGCGCTCGCCGACACCCGCACGGCCCTTGCCGCGGCGGTGGAGCGCGAGACGACCCGCCTCAAGGAGGAGAAGGCCCGGCTTGAAGCACTGCTCTCGGACGTTCCGGCGGGGGTGCTCCTCTGCTCGGGCGCGCATCAGCTCGTGTTCTACAACGGCCCCGCGACCGACATCCTCGGCGCCGGCGCGGCGCCCGGTCTCGACCGCAAGGTCTTCGACTACCTGCGTGAGGCGCCCCTGATGCATGCCTACGATCGGCTGGTGGCCGCGGGCGATGCCGAGGCGGTGTCGGACCTTCTGGTGGCGACCCGCGACGGGGCGCGGGTGCTCTCGGGGCGGATGCGGCTTCTCGAAGGCGGCGGGGCGGCGCCGGGCTATGTGCTTACCTTGCGCGACGTGACCGGCGATCTGGCCGCCCATGCCGGCCGCGACCGGCTTCTGGAGGAGATCTTCGAACGGATCCGCCGCCCGGCCGCAAATCTGCAGACCGTCATCGGCGTCCTCGCCGAGGACTCGGGCAGCGAGGCGCTGAACGCGGCGCTGCTTCAGGAGGTCGGAACCCTCGCGACCTCGGTGAACGAGCTTGCCGCCCGCTACGACGCGGCGCGCGGCAGCTGGGCGGCGCTGCCGTCGACGCGCTCGGCCGATCTCGTCGACGGCTTCCGGGCGCGGGCCGAGGCGGCGGGCGTCGCGGTCACTGCCGAGGCCGACGAACTGATCCTGCGCTGCGACGGGTTCGAGATCGTAGCACTTCTGGCCGGGATCGCGCGGCGGCTGAAGGCGGAAGGGATCGCCGCAGCGGTAACGCTCCGGCTCGCCGAGGAGGGCGCCGGCGCGATGATCGCGCTTGGCTGGACCGGGCCGGCGCTGACCGTGGGCATGCTCGAGGCCTGGCTCGCCGAACCGCTCGACCCGGCGGCGGGTGAGGCGACCGGGCGGGCGGTTCTGGCCTCCCATGCCACCGAATGCTGGCCCGAACTGGGCGACGGCGAGGCCTCCGTGCTCCTGCCGATCCGCGAGGCGCGCCGGGCGGGGGGCCGCGTGGCGCCGATCGCGCGGCAGGTGGTCTACGATTTCGACCTGCTCCTGAAGCCGCCGGCGGCGGAGCTCGCGGCGACGCCGCTCGGCGATCTCACCTACGTCGTCTTCGACACCGAGACGACGGGGCTCCTGCCGGAGTCGGGCGACGAGATCGTGCAGATCGCCGGGCTCCGGCTTGTGAACGGGCGGCGCGTCCAGGGCGAGGTTCTCGACATGCTGGTCGATCCCGGCCGCCCGATCCCGCCCGGCGCGACGGCGGTGCACGGGATCTCGGACCAGATGGTCGCCGGCGCCCCCGGCATCGCCGAGGCGCTCGTGCGATTCCACCGTTTTGCCGAGGGCGCGGTGCTGATCGCCCACAACGCGCCCTTCGACATGACCTTTCTCAAGCGCCGCGAGGCGGAGATCGGGCAGGCCTTCGACCACCCGATCCTCGACACCGTGCTTCTCTCGGCGGTGGTCTACGGCCAGACCGAGAGCCATTCGCTCGACGCGCTGACCGCGCGGCTCGGCATCACGATCCCCGAGGAGGCACGCCACACCGCGATCGGCGACACGATCGCCACGGCCGAGGCGTTCCTGAAGCTGTTGCCGATGCTGAAGGGGATGGGGATCGTGACCTTTGGCGATGTCCTGACCGAGGTGAGAAAGCATGGGCGGCTGCTCAAGGATCTGAACGCCTGAGCTCCGCCCGGAAGGGTCTTTGCGCAAGGCCGGGGCGCCGGGTCAGGCGCGAGGCCGGTTTGCCGCATACCGGCGTCAGCGGCCTTCGGAACTCTCCGCTAGATCGCGGCCCAGTCGGTGAACCGGTAGGTGACACGCGGGGGGCGCGGCTTCCGGTCTCCGGGACGCGGCTTCGGAACGGGCGGGCGCGGGGCCTGGCGGTTCATGGCTCTCTCCTTCGTTCACGGAAGGACATGGGGGCCGGCCGGCGCGGATCCAGAAATGTGTCGGTCCGCTGGCGGGGACGTGAGATGATGTGTTGCCGGCCGGGATCCGCTTGGAATGTCGGGACCCCGGCCTCTGCCACCCGTCGGCCCCTTCGAAATGCCTTTCGTCAATGCAGACAGGATAGCACGGAGGACGCCGCGCCGCAGGTCGGGAAAACCGGACCCCGCCAATCAGGGGCGTCGGCCGCGCGGCATCACGGCTGCTCGTCGTCGAGCGCCTCCATCCAGCCGTTCTCCCAGCAGAGATGATCGACGGAATTGACCGTGTAGGGGTTCTCGGTGAACCGCCGGCCGGCGCGTCGGGCCTCGTAGCCTTCGTCGTAGCTCGCACCGCGGGCATCCGCCGCCGGCGGCCGGGCGCCGCTCTCACGGATATGCGCGGCATATTCGGGATAGGACATGAGGTCGGGCAGGTCGATCCTGCCGGTCCGGTGCCGCATCGTCTCGCTGCCGCGGTCGGTGAGCCGGTAGGCGCCGTCCCCGACCGGCTCGACGAGCCGGGCGATCTCGAGCTGGCGGATATGGCGGGCGAGCCGGTCGCGGATCGCATCCGAGGGCAGCGCCGGCCTCTCGTTGGCCGCGCGGAAGAGCGCGTCGAGATGGTCCGCGCAGTCGTCGAGCGTCACCGGTCCGGCCTCGGCCCCGTGCAGGATCAGCGCGAGGAGGCTCGGCGTGCCGAGAAGGGGAAAGTCGTCCTGAAACATGCGCTCCGCCCGGGGATGACCGTGGTCGTGAAACCCTATGCGGAGAGAGGGCGAAGGGTAAAGGGCCCGCGTCGTCGGACCGCCGGGCGCGCCGTCGCGAAGCATCCGGTAACCGAACGTCGGAAAGTCCCCGGCGGGCGGAGTGCATCACCCGAAGGGATTGTCCGGGTAGCCCACGCCGGTGAGGTAGAGCCCGTCGGGCGGCGAGACCGGGCCGCAGGCGGCGCGGCTGCGCGCCTCGAGAGCCTCGCGAACCGCCCCGGGCGCCCAGGCCCCGGCGCCGACCCGTTCAAGCGTGCCGACGATCGAGCGGACCTGATTGTGCAGGAACGACCGCGCGCGGAGCTGGAAGCGGTACTCGGTGCCCTGCGGGATCGCGTGCTCGGTGATCGTGATCTCGTCGAGCGTCTTCACCGGGCTATTGGACTGGCAGAGCGTCGAGCGGAAGGTGGTGAAGTCGTGATGGCCGACGAGATGGGCGGCACCTTCGCGCATCGCTTCCACGTCGAGCCGGTTCAGCACCCGCCACGCCAGCCCCGCGTCGTGGGTGAGCGGCGCGCGGCGCGCGATCAGACGGAAGAGGTAGCGCCGCTCGTTGGCCGAGAAGCGGGCGTGGAAGTCGTCGGCGACGCGCGCGGCCTTGAGGATGGCGACCGGCGAAGGTTTCAGGTGGAAGTTCAGCGCCTCCGATAGACGGAACGGGTCCCAGCCCTTCGCAAGGTCGCAATGCGCGACCTGTCCCGTGGCGTGGACGCCGGCATCGGTGCGCCCCGCCGCCGCGATGCCGGGGGCTTCCGCTTCGAGCTTTCTTAGCGCGGTTTCCACCGCCTCCTGCACCGAGGGCTGGCCGGATTGCCGCTGCCAGCCCGAAAACGGGCCGCCGTGATAGTCGATGAGAAGCGCGTAGCGGGGCATGGCCTTCCCTAGCGACCGGTGCGCGGCTTGGCAATCGCCCCTACACAGGCGCGGCCGGGGCGCCTATCTTGGGCGGAAAGGCGAGGGGCAGGTCTTGGGTATCGGTGACATCGCGGACGATCTTCTGCGCGGGCTCGGCGGGCTCGGCTCGGGGCTGACCGAGGCTTTTTCCGACCCGGTGATCCGGCTCGGCGTCACCGGGCTTTCGCGGGCGGGCAAGACCGTCTTCATCACCTCGCTCGTCGCCAACCTGATGGACCGCGGCCGGATGCCCGGTCTCAGGGCCGCCGCCGAAGGGCGGATCCTCTCGGCCTTCCTCCAGCCGCAGCCCGACGACACCGTGCCGCGCTTCGACTACGAGGTGCATCTCGACGAGCTCACCGGCCCCGCGCCGCGCTGGCCCGAGAGCACCCGCGCCGTGAGCGAGCTGCGGCTGTCGTTCCGGCTCGCCGAGGCGGGGCTCCTCGGCGGGATGCGGGGCCCGCGCACGCTCCATCTCGACATCGTCGACTATCCCGGAGAGTGGCTTCTCGACCTCGCGCTGATGGAGCAGGACTATGCCGGCTGGAGCGCGGAGGTGCTCGCCCGGATCGAGAACCGCGCCGAGGCGGCGGGGTATCTGGCGCAGATCGCCGGGCTCGACGCCGCGGCGGCGCATGACGAGATGCGGGCGAAGGCGCTCGCCGAAGGCTTCGCTTCCTATCTCGGCGCCGCGCGGGCGGCGGGCTATTCGGACTGCACTCCGGGCCGGTTCCTCCTGGCGGGCGAGCTTGCGGGTTCGCCGGTCCTGACCTTCGCGCCCCTCCCGAAGCCTGCCGAGATCCCGCGCGGCGCGCTCTGGCGCGAGATGGAGCGGCGCTTCGAGGCCTACAAGGCCAAGGTGGTGAAGCCCTTCTTCCGCGACCATTTCGCCAGGATCGACCGTCAGGTCGTGCTGGTCGACGCACTCGGCGCGATCCATGCCGGCCCCCGCGCGGTCGAGGATATGCGCCGGGCGATGGCCGGCATCCTCGCGGCGTTCCGGCCGGGCCGCACCGGCTGGCTCACCGGGCTTCTGGGTTTGCGCCGGGTGGAACGCATTCTCTTCGCCGCGACCAAGGCCGATCACCTGCACCATTCCGAACATGCCAAGCTGACCCGGATCATGGCGGCGCTGATGCGTGACGCCAAGGACCGGGCCGAGTTCGCCGGGGCCGAGACCGCTGCGATGGCGATCGCCTCCCTGCGCGCCACCGTCGAAGAAAGCGTCCGCCACGAGGGCCGCGTGCTCGACTGCGTGCGGGGCCGCCTCCTCGACGGCGGGCGCGAGGCGGCGTTCTATCCCGGCGAACTGCCCGACAATCCCGCGGCCCTCATAGCCCCCGCACGGGAGGGGGCGACCCAATGGCTCGACGCCGATTACGCGGTGATGGCCTTCGCACCGGCGGTGCTGAAGCTGAAGCCGGGCGAGGGACCGCCGCATATCCGGCTCGACCGCGCGGCGGAATTCCTGATCGGGGACCGGCTGTGAGGATCGTGGTCGAGA
Organism: Defluviimonas sp. D31; assembly: GCF_033436765.1. Lineage (NCBI taxonomy): Bacteria > Pseudomonadati > Pseudomonadota > Alphaproteobacteria > Rhodobacterales > Paracoccaceae > Albidovulum > Defluviimonas sp. D31. The sequence goes on along the minus strand of NZ_JAWQFN010000011.1, from coordinate 46,522 downwards.
GCGCGGGGCCGGAGGACGTTCCGGCGATGGCGTCGATCCTGTCGGACTGGATCGACGCGACCCCCTGGATGCCGCGGCTCCACAGCCGGACGGAGGACCGCGGCTTCGTCGCGGGACTTCTCGCCAGCCACGAGGTCCTGGTGGCGCGGGCAAACGGGGTCGTGGGCTTTCTCGCCCGTCAGGGCGTCGAGATCGACGCGCTCTATGTGGCCGGGGCAGCGCGCGGGCGGGGCGTCGGATCGGCGCTGCTGGCGGCAGCGGGGGCGGCGGAGCCCGATCTCTCGCTTTGGACTTTTCAGGCGAATGCCGGGGCGCTGCGGTTTTACGCGGCGCGCGGATTTGTGGAATCCGAACGCACGGACGGCAGCGGCAATGCGGAGCGGCTGCCGGATGTCCGGCTAGTGCGGAAGGCGGGAGGTGCGGCATGACGAAACCCAAGGGTCCGGTGCTGATCGAGATGGAGCGGCCCGCCGCGGAGAGTCCGGCTGAGGCGCCGCCGGTTCCCGAGCTGCAGCCCGAGGGCCGGGCGATGCAGACGGTGGCGGCGCTCGGGGCCCGGCGCCGGTCGCCGCTCGGCCGGTTCTTCTGGACCACGGCCGGTGCGCTCTTCGGCTTCGTGCTGTCGATCTCCGCCTGGCGCTTCGTGGAGACGCTTCTCGCCCAGAACCCGCTCCTCGGCGGAATCGCGGCGGCGCTGGTCGGGCTCTTCCTTCTCGCGGCCGTCCTGATTGCCCTCCGGGAATGGGCCGCCTATGGCCGCCTCGCGCGGCTCGACCGGGTGCACCGCGCCGCGCTCGATGCCCTCGCCTCGGGCGATCTGAAACAGGCGAACCGCGTCGCCGACCGGCTCGTCGCGCTTTACGAGGCCCGCGAGGACACCGCCTGGGGCCGTTCCCGGCTCGCCGAGCGGCGCGGCGAGGTCTTCGATGCCGACGCGCTCCTCACGCTCGCCGAGGCCGAGCTGATGGCGCCTCTCGACCGCGCCGCGCGGGCCGAGATCGAGGCCTCGTCGCGGCAGGTCGCGACGGTGACCGCGATCGTGCCGCTGGCGCTCGCCGATGTCGCGGCCGCGCTCATCGCCAATCTGCGCATGGTGCGCCGCATCGCCGAGATCTACGGCGGCCGCGCCGGCACGATTGGCAGCTGGCGGCTCCTGCGCGCGGTCCTCGCCCATCTCGTCGCGACCGGCGCGGTCGCGGTCGGCGACGACCTGATCCAGTCGGTGGCGGGCGGCGGGCTTCTGTCGAAGCTCTCGCGCCGCTTCGGCGAGGGCGTGATCAACGGCGCTCTGACCGCGCGGGTCGGCGTCGCCGCGATCGAGGTCTGCCGGCCCTTGCCCTTCGCCGCCCTGCCGAAGCCGAAGGTCACGAACCTCGTCAGCCGCGGCCTCGCGGGGCTTTTCGGCGGGGCGGGAGAGGCCAAGGGGAATTCCTGACTTTCCTCGCGGACCGCCTTCGGTATCAATGGAGGCGATGAGCCCGGACGCAGATCCGGGGCGGCAGGGGAGGTGAGGCATGGAAGCACTGCTCGTATTCGCGGCGCTCGTGGCGCTCGCAGTCCCGGTCGCGGTGATCGTGCTCATGGTCGCGGTCTCGGGCCTCAAGCGCCGGCTGTCAGTGCTGGAACGGCGCGCCTACATGATCGAGCACGAGGTGACGGAACTGCGCGCCTCGGTCCGCGCGTCGCGTAGCGAAACGCCCGAAACGCCGGCCGTGCCGGAGCTGTCCGAAATGGCCGCGGAGCCGCAACCTCCGGCGCCCGAGTTACCGGAGGCGGCCGAAGCGCCTCCGGTCGTGCCCGGCCCCTGGGAGAACCTGCCCCCCGCCGCCGCGCGGAGCACCGAGCCGGTGGCTGTGGCGCGGCCCGAGAGGGGCTCGGCGCTTGGCGACTGGCTGGTCGCGAACTGGGTCTACGCGGTCTCGGCGCTGTCGCTGGCGCTCGCCGGGATCTTCCTCGTTCAGTACGGGGTCGAGCAGGGCCTCCTGCCGCCACCGATGCGGGTCGCCGCTGCGATCCTCCTCGGCTTCGCGCTCATCGGCGCGGGCGAATGGCTGCGCCGACGCTGGGGCGACAGTGAGCGCCAAGCCACCGCCTATCTTCCCTCGACCTTCTCCGGCGCCGGGCTCGTCTCGATCTTCGGCGCCGTCCTCGCCGCGCGCCAGCTCTACGGGCTGATCGGGCCGGAGACTGCCCTTGCCGGGCTTGTTGCCACCGCCGTCCTCGCCGTCGTTCTCGGCTGGTTCTATGGGCCATTCCTCGCTGCGGTCGGCCTCCTCGGCGCAACGGCAGCGCCGTTCTTGGTAGGCGGTGAGAGCGAGACGCCCTACTGGCTCTATGCCTATTTCTCACTGATCGCGGGCGTAGGGTTCGCCATCGACACGATCCGGCGCTGGGCATGGGTCTCGGTCCTGGCGCTGGCCCTCGGGCATGGCGGCGCCTGGTTGACCTTTGCCGGGACCGGCGGTGGCGGCTGGTACGCGCTTACGCTCGCCGCACTCGCGGCGTTCGCGATCCTGATCCCGGCGCGCGGGCTCCTGCCCGACCATCAGGGGCCGATGCTCACCGAGGCGCTCTGGCGCAAGGGGCAGGGCGGCTGGCCCTTCTTCCCCACCCGGCTCGCCGGTGGCGCGGTGGCGTTGGCGGCGGTCATCCTGACGCTCCTGCCCGCCGAGACCGGGGCGGAGAGCCTCCTCGTCTTCCTCTGCCTCGCCGCACTTGCGCTCGCGCTCACCACATGGTCGGGCCGCGCGCCCGCGCTCTCCGACCTGACGCTCCTGCCGGCAGCGGGGTTCCTGTTGCGCCTCGGTTTCGAAGGCCTCGACCGCTGGCCGCTCGCCCGCGAGTTCGCCGCCCGCGCCATCCACCTCCGCGAACCCGAGACCGCGCCGCCGATGACCGCGACGCTGCTCCTCGCGCTCGCGCTCGCGGTGACGTTGGCGGCGGCCTGGGCGAGCAGCGGGGCAGGGCGGCTCAAGCCCTTCTGGGCCGCCGGCGCTGCCCTCATGGCACCGCTCGCCGCGCTGGTGATGGAGCTCTTCTGGGCGCCTTCGGCGGTGCTTGGCGCCTACACCTGGGCGCTCCATGTCATCGGCCTCGCCGCGATCATGGTGGCGCTGGCGCTCGGCTTCGCCCGCGCCGATGGCGAGGACCGCCGCCGCGCGGCCTATGCCACGCTCTCGGCTCTGTCGCTGATCGCGCTCGCGCTGTTCCTTATCACCACCAAAGGCGCGTTGACGCTGGCGCTCTCGGCGCTCGTCGTCGTCGCCGCCGCGCTCGACCGGCGGTTCCGGCTGCCCGAAATGGGGCTCTTCATCCAGGCCGCGGTGATCGTGCTCTCGTGGCGACTGGTGATCGACCCCGGTCTGGACTGGGCGGTGAACCGCGCCGCCCTGTGGGAGGCCATCGCCTCCTATGGCGGCGCGGCGGCGGCGATGGCGGCGGGGCTCGCGCTCATGGCCGGGCTCGCGCGGCGCGCGGCGCGGGTCTTTCTCGAAAGCGCCTTCGCGGGCTATGCGGCGCTCACCGTCAACGTGCTCCTGACCCGCTGGCTGACGATGCGCGAGACCGGCGACTGGCTCTTCTCGCATTGGGGGCTCGCGCTCAACGCGATGCCCTGGCTGGTGCTGATGCTGGTGCAGCTCTACCGGCTGCAGCTCGGCGGCGTGCTGCGCTGGCTGCGCTGGGCCATCGCCGGGGTCGCGGCGCTGATCGGCTTCGGCGGGCTCCTGCTCGCGACCGGGCCGGCGAACCCGCTTTTTGCCCGGTTCATCGGCGGGCCGGACGCGTCGGAATGGCTTGTCTACGGCCCGCCGGTCGCTGACACGCTCCTCGTCGCCTACGGCCTGCCGGGGCTCCTCCTGCTTCTGGGCGCGGCGCGGCTCGGCCATCTGAAGCGCTGGCTGCGGGTCGGCCTCGGGGCGGTCGGCGTGGCCTACTCGGCACTCTACGCCGGGCTCGAGATCCGCCGGCTCTGGCGCGGCGACGACCTCTCGGTGCCGGGTGTTACGCAAGCCGAACTTTACAGCTACACCATCGCGCTGATGCTGGTGGGCGCGGTCCTCCTGTACCAGGCCATCGCACGGCGCTCGCGGGACCTGAGGCGCATCGCCATGGCGGTGATCGCCCTCACCATCGCCAAGGTCTTCCTGATTGACGCCTCCGGGCTTACCGGCCTGACGCGGGTCGCCTCGTTTCTCGCCCTCGGCCTCTCGCTCGCGGCGCTTGCCTGGCTCAACCGCTGGGCGGCCGGCCGGCAGGGCGGCGTCACTCCGCCGGAGTGATCGCGACGCGCTGGCGCAGCTCGCCGGTCTCGGCGTCGAGGATCAGGATCTCGTCCGCCTCGGTCACCACCGCGACCCAGCCGCGGCCCATCGTCACCGCCTCGGCCTTCGCGCCCTCGGGCAGGGTGATCGCCGCGGGCAGCGCCGGGCGCGGCTCCAGCGCCTTCGGGAAGCGGATGACAAGCAGCCCGATGATCGTTATCAGGCCGACGATCATGGTCCCGGCCAGCACCGAGACCAGCACTTTCAGGAAGCGGAGCTCCGGCGGCGTGCCGGTGCCCTCGTCGTTCGGAGCTTGATTGATGTCGGATGCCACCGGCCCTGTCCTTACCGTCGTGATCGGGGAGAACCCGCCCGACCGCCTTGATAAGGCGCTGGCCCGCGATGTGCCAGAGGAAGCCGCCCTGTCGCGCTCGCGGCTGGCGAAGCTTCTCGCCGAGGGCGCGGTGACGCGCGCCGGCGCAGTCGTCACCGACGCCAAGGCTAAGGTCGTCGAAGGCGAGGTCTTCGAGATCGCGCTCGGCCCCGCCGAGGCGGTCGAGACCCGGCCCGAGGCCATTCCGCTGAATGTCATCTGGGAGGATGACGACCTCATCGTCATCGACAAGCCCGCCGGCATGGTGGTCCATCCCGCGCCGGGCTCGCCCGCGGGCACGCTCGTCAACGCGCTCCTGCATCATTGCGGCGAGACGCTCTCGGGCATCGGCGGCGAGCGGCGGCCGGGCATCGTCCACCGCATCGACAAGGACACGACCGGGCTCCTTGTGGTGGCGAAGTCCGACCGGGCGCATCACGGGCTCGCGAAGCAGTTCGAGAAGCACAGCGTCACCCGGCGCTACCTCGCGCTGGTGCATGGCGTGCCCGATGCCGCCGACCCGCGCCTCCACGGCGTTAAGGGCACGAATTTCGAGGCGGGCGGGATCCTCAAGATCACCACCCAGCTCGCGCGCCACAAGACCGACCGCCAGCGTCAGGCGGTGCTGTTCCACGGCGGCCGCCACGCGGTGACTCGGGTGCGCGTCCTCGACCGCTTCGGCACCCCGCCGTCGGTGGCGCTCGTCGAATGCTGGCTCGAGACCGGACGCACCCACCAGATTCGCGTCCACATGGCCCATGTCGGCCACGGGCTCGTGGGCGACCAGACCTATGGCGGCCGACGCAAGCCGGCGGCAAAGGCGCTCGGGCAGGGGGCGGCGGAAGCCGTCATCGCCTTCCCGCGCCAGGCGCTCCATGCCGCGACGCTCGGCTTCGACCATCCGGTGACGGGCGAACGGCTCGAATTCGAAAGCCCGCTGCCGGAGGATTTCGCCGGGCTCATCGCGGTTCTCGATGACAACTCGCGCAATTCCGACTAAAATGCTTTACAATTTCTGACAAGACCGTGATCGGACCGACACAAATCTGGCAGAGCGACGGAAACCGGCTCATCTGACGTTAAACTACCGATGATAGGCCTTGCGCCTTGCGCCGATATCCATGCGCGCCTAGGTTGCTTGGTCCTTGTAAGGAACAGGGGGTCTGAATGACGAGTTACGCCAATCTTCCCGCTCCGAGCCCCGAACAGGGGCTGAACCGCTACTTGCAGGAAATCCGCAAGTTCCCGCTGCTGGAGCCCGAAGAGGAATACATGCTGGCCAAGCGCTGGGTGGACCACGAGGACAGCTCCGCCGCCCACAAGATGGTCACCTCGCACCTGCGCCTCGCGGCGAAGATCGCGATGGGCTATCGCGGCTATGGCCTGCCGCAGGCCGAGGTGATCTCGGAGGCCAATGTCGGCCTGATGCAGGCCGTGAAACGCTTCGACCCGGAAAAGGGCTTCCGGCTTGCCACCTACGCGATGTGGTGGATCCGCGCCTCGATCCAGGAATACATCCTCAGGTCGTGGAGCCTCGTGAAGCTCGGCACCACCTCGGCGCAGAAGAAGCTCTTCTTCAACCTCCGCAAGGCGAAGTCGAAGATCGGCGCGCTCGAGGAGGGCGACCTCAGGCCCGAGCATGTCGAGAAGATCGCCCATGACCTCAACGTGACCGAGGCCGAGGTGATCGACATGAACCGCCGGCTGGCGGGTTCCGACGCCTCCTTGAACGCGACGATCGGCTCGGACGGCGAGGGCACCGCCCAGTGGCAGGACTGGCTCGAGGACGAGGATGCCGACCAGGCGGCCGATTACGAGGCGGCCGACGAGCTGGCGATCCGGCGCGAGCTGCTCGAATCCGCGATGGAGGTCCTGAACGACCGCGAGCGCGACATCCTGATCCAGCGCCGGCTGCAGGACGAGCCGGTGACGCTCGAGGACCTTTCCGGCCAGTACGAGGTGAGCCGCGAGCGGATCCGCCAGATCGAGGTCCGCGCCTTCGAGAAGCTGCAAAACGAGATGCGCAAGCTCGCCAAGGACAAGGGCATGGTAGTGCCGGCCTGACCGGCCGGCACTACCGATCCCCCCGGCCCGCGCCGCCCTTTCTTGCCGGACGCGGAGCCGTCGGGTAGCAATGAGCGATAGCGCAGGCTGCGGGAGGGTAGGCATGACCACCGTCAATTGGGGCGTTCTCGGCGCCTCGAACTTCGCCCGCGAACATATGGCCCGCGCGATCCACGAGGCCGAGGGCGCGCGGCTCGCCGCACTCGCGACCGCGCATCCCGCCAAGGCCGAGGGGTTCCGGGCCTTCTGCCCGGACCTGAAGGTTCACGCCAGCTACGAGGCGCTGCTCGCCGATCCCGGCATCGAGGCGGTCTACATCCCGCTGCCGAACCACCTCCATGTCGAATGGACAAGGAAAGCGCTTCAGGCCGGCAAGCATGTACTGACCGAAAAGCCGATCGCGATGACGGCGGACGAGATCGACGCGCTGATCGCGCTTCGCGACGCCACCGGGCTTGTCGCCGCCGAGGCCTACATGATCGTCCACCACCCGCAATGGCAGCGGGCGCGGGCGCTGATCGCCGAGGGCGCGATCGGGCGCGTGCTCCATGCGGATGCCCATTTCAGTTACGACAACCGCGCTGACCCCGGCAATATCCGCAACCGCCCCGAGACCGGCGGCGGCTCGATCCCCGATATCGGCGTCTATGCCTACGGCTCGCTGCGCTGGGCCACCGGGGCCGAGCCGGTGGCGCTCCGCACCCGGATCGAGCGCGAGAATGGCGTCGACACCTTCGCACTGGTTTCGGGCGACATGGAGGGGCCGGGCGGGCGCTTCAGCTTCCACGCGATGACGTCGATGCGGCTCTTTCCGCGCCAGGAGGTGGTGTTCCAGGGCGAGGCGGGGCTCCTCCGGCTCACCGCGCCGTTCAACGCCGGGCTTTTCGGCGAGGCGCAGCTGCACCTTTTCCGCGCGGGACAGCCCGATCATCTCGAACGCTTCCCCGGCGCGCGGCAATACCGCCTCCAGGTCGAGGCCTTCGGCCACGCGATCCGGGGCGGCGCGCCCTATCCCTGGCGGCTCGAGGATGCCAGGGGCACCCAGGCGATGATCGACCGGGTTTTTGCTGCGGCGGAGTGACGCCCGGGCGGTCACCGCGGTTTAATGAACGCGGGTTTGCGCTATATTGGAGGGCATACAAGAAAGCGGAGGATGGTCATGAAGCCAGTACGCACGCTTGTGCTCGTCGCCGGTGAGGAAAATGCCCGGCTTCTCATCAACGACGGGATCGGCAAGGGGCTGACGGAACGCGCCGGGCTTTCGGTCGCCCAGTTCGCCGACGCCCAGGTCGAGTACGAGGACCGGCCCGGACGCCAGACCGGCGGTCCCGGCGGCACGGCGCGCCACGGATTCGACACCCACGAACACGATCAGGAAATCGCCCGCTCGAACTTCGCCCAGCATGTCGTCGAGGCGGTGCAGGAGACCTGGGCGCGCGTCAAGCCCGACCGTCTCATCGTCGCCGCGCCGCCGAAGATGCTCGGCGCCCTGCGCGCCAAGCTGAGCGGCGCCCCTGCCGCGGCGCTTCATGGCGACCTCGCCAAGGACCTCGTGAAGGTGCCGGTGCACGACCTGCCGCCGCATTTCGCCGACATCCAGCCGATGTAAGCGCCGATCGACGACCGGAACTGCAGGCATGAAAGGCCGCCGGTGGCCGGGCCCTGTTTCTGCGCTGTTGCAGATCAACGCAGTGCTCGCAAAAGTTCCGTATCAAGGCTTTATGGAAAATAACCCGGAAGGAACCCGACAGGGCGGCAGCAGGACGGCAAGCTGCACCGAAGGGCAACTTTTCTCGGCGGCAGTCCTTCTTGTCGGTGCCATGATCGCGATGGTGACCGCCGCCGGTCCCGTGCGGGCAGCCGGTGGACATTGCGAAATCTCGGCATCCGAAATCTTCACGTCGACGGGGAAATCGGTTGTCGAAGTGTTCTCTATCGCGATCAACCCCTTTCTGGTGGCGGACCGGCTGCTGCCCAGAGGCGGATCGGGGATCGTCCTCGACAACGGCTATGTGGTGACGAATTACCATGTCGTGGCTGACGCCAGCACCGTGGTGGTCTTCACGGAGGAGGGCGGCGCCGAAACGACGGTGGTGGGCATCGACCCGCCGCTGGATATCGCGGTCCTCCGGCCCCGGTGGGGTGCGGACAAGAAGGTGCCGATTGCCAGCGCCGAGAATTCGGAAGTCACGATCGGCCAGACGGCCTACACGATCGGTTATCCGCTCGGGCTTGGCAAATCGATCTCGAGCGGCATCGTCTCGGGCTACGGCCGCGTCCTGCCGGTCACGACGTCGAGCTGGCTGTCGCCGTTCGTACAGACCGACGCAGCAATCAGCCCCGGCAATTCCGGCGGACCGCTCGTCGATGAATGCGGCCGGATGATCGGCATGATGACAAAGGGGATCGAACCGGGACGGGGAGAGGATCTCGGTTTCGCCATTCCGCTATCGGTGCTGCTGCCGGTGGTCGACGAGCTGATCGAAAAGGGGCGCGTCTCCCGGCCATGGCACGGGCTCTATGGGCAGTTTACCACTCCGGCGATCATGCTCATGCTCGGCGTACCCTCGCAGGAATGGGACCAGACCGCCGGATTCCTGGTTGAGACCGTGGAGCCCGGAAGCGCGGCCGATCGCGCGGGTTTGAAAGGCGGGGCATGGCCGGTCCGATGGGGGCCGACGCAGATCCTTCTCGGCGGCGAGATCATCACCCATGTGGACGGGGCCAGGATCGACAGCCTGGACGCGGCAATTGAGATGGTCCGGGCGCTCCGGGTCGGTCAGACGGTGCGCATAAGGGGCTTCAGGGAGGGTTTGCCGTTCGCCGTGCAGGTCACGCTTGAGGAACGGCCGCTGATCGCCGAGGAGCTGGAACTATACCGCCACGCGCGCTGAGCGCTCTTGGAGATGGATGGGAACAGACGCGTGCACACCTTCTTCGCGTCCGGGGCCGTCGGACAGGTCGAATGCTTCGCGACCGGTTCGCGCCGACAAGGGCCGCGGGCACGGTTGGTCTGATGGATTTCAGCGCATCGCGGCAAACTTTCGGCCAGGTCTCGGAAGGCGCTTCAAACGGTCAACCGTGCAGGCCGAGCGCGGCCATGTCGACGCCTTGGGCCCGGAACCGCGCCACCACCCGGTCGAGAAGGTCGTCGTGCCCGGTGTTGAGCATGCCGGCGCCGAGGAACCAGTGCACGAATGCCTCGAACGGATAGCGCCGCCCCAGCGCGGTGCGAAGCGCACCGGCCACCGCGCCGGGGTCGCGCGCGGTCTCGGCGCAGTGGTGCAGGTCCGAGCGGCCGCAGAGCACCGCCGGCACCCGGTGGAACATCCCCTCAAGAGCCGTGGCCGACGAGATCGAGACCGTGACCGCGCTGGCCGCGAGGATGTCGTGGACATTGGCATCGGTGACCGTCACGCCTTGCAACTCGCGGGCGCGCTCCAGGATCGCCCCGGTGTCGCCGGAGCGGTTGCGCGGATGCGCCTTGACGAGCACCTCGCGGTGACCTCGTGCCGCGACGACCGCCTCGAACATCTCCGCCTCGCGCATGTGGCGCATCCGCTCGACCGGCTCGCTGTCGCCCTGCAGGAAGACCGCGATCGCGCCGCCAGCGAATTCAGCGCGGCGGTTGGGCTGGCCGTAGCGGCTGAGCCGCTGCCCGACGATCCGCCGCGCATGGGCGGCGAAGAAGGACGCTGCGGCCTCGGGATCCTCGGCGCCGGGATCGAACGCGGCACTCGCGAGGCTCGAGTCCGCGAAGATGCCGTGGGCGTCGCAGTACCAGAACGGGAAAACGTAGGCGAGGCCGGTGTTCAGCACCCTGGGATGGCGGACGGCGCCGTTGTGGATCAGGTGGAGGTCCGCCGTCTCGCCCATCTCCGCCAGCGCCACGCGGTCGCGCCAGCGGGTCTCCACCCTTACCCCACGCGAGCGGAACCCGGCCGCGAGCTTCTGGAAGAGCCCAGGCAGCGCGGCCTCGTCAGGGCCGAGCATGTGGCCCGGGACATGCAGGACAAGACCCGGCCCCGCGTCCCGGCCAGGGCTCATCCCTCCATCGCCTCCAGCTCGTCGATCATTCCGGCGATCATCGACAGCCCCTTGTCCCAGAACTTCGGATCGCTGGCGTCGAGCCCGAAGGGCTTCAGGAGCGCCTTGTGGTGCTTCGAGCCGCCCGCCTTCAGCATCTCGAAATACTTCGCCTGGAAGTCCGGCAGCCCTTCCTCGTAGACCGCGTAGAGCGCGTTCACGAGCCCGTCGCCGAAGGCATAGGCATAGACGTAGAAGGGCGAGTGGACGAAATGCGGGATATAGGCCCAGAAGGTCTCGTAGCCCTCCATGAACTCGAACGCATCGCCAAGGCTTTCGCCCTGCACGCTCATCCAGAGCGCGTTGATGTCCTCGGGCGTCAGCTCGCCCGCGCGCCGCGCGGCGTGGAGCTTGCACTCGAAGTCGTAGAAGGCGATCTGGCGGACCACGGTGTTGATCATGTCCTCGACCTTGCCGGCCAGCAGCACCTTGCGCTCGTTCTGATCCTTGGCCTGCGCGAGGAGCTTGCGGAAGGTCAGCATCTCGCCGAAGACGCTCGCGGTCTCGGCCAGCGTCAAGGGCGTCGAGGCCAGCATCTCGCCCTGCGGTGCCGCCAGCACCTGATGGACGCCGTGGCCAAGCTCATGCGCCAGCGTCATCACGTCGCGCGGCTTGCCGAGGTAGTTGAGCATCACGTAAGGATGCACCTCCGTCACCGTCGGATGGGCGAAGGCGCCCGGCGCCTTGCCGGGCTTCACGCCGGCGTCGATCCAGCCCTTGTCGAAGAACGGCTCGGTCAGCGCGGCGAGATCGGGCGAGAAGGCGGCATAGGCCGAGGTCACGGTCTTGCGCGCCTCCTCCCAGCCGACGGTGCGCTTGGTCTCGATCGGCAGGGGCGCGTTGCGGTCCCAGACCTGCAGCTTGTCGAGCCCCATCCACTTCGCCTTGAGCCGGTAGTAGCGGTGCGACAGCTTCGGATAGGCGGCGACCACGGCGTTGCGCAAAGCCTCCACCACCTCCGGCTCGACATCGTTCGACAGGTGCCGCCCGTATTGCGGCGTAGGCATCTTGCGCCAGCGGTCCTCGATCTCCTTTTCCTTGGCGAGCGTGTTATGAACGCGCGCGAAGAGCTTGACATTGCTTCCGAAAACCTCCGACAGCGCCCGCGCCCCGGCCTCGCGCCGCTCGCGCTCGGGCTCCGACAGGAGGTTGAGCGTGGCTTCGAGGTTCAGGGGCTCCGCCTCGCCCTTCACCGTGAATTCCAGGGCCGCCATCGTCTCGTCGAAGAGCTTGTTCCAGGCCGAGGCGCCGACCGTGGACTGGTCGTGCAGGAAGCGTTCGAGCTCGTCCGAAAGCTGGTGCGGCCTGAGCGCCCGCATCCGGTCGAAGACCGGCTTGTAGCGGGCGATGTCGGCATTGGCGCTGAAAAGCGACGTGTAGGCCTCGTCCTCGATCCGGTTGAATTCCAAGGAGAAGAAGACCAGCGGCGTGGTGAAGTCTGTCACCTTGTCCTGGCAGTCCGACATGAACTTGGCGCGCGCGGCGTCGACCGTGTTCTGGTAGTAGCGCAGGCCCGCGTAGGACATGATCCGGCCCGCCACCGCCTCGATCCGCTCGTAGGCGCGGATGCAGCCGAGCATCGCGCCCGCGTCGAGCGTGGCAAGCTTGCCCTCGTAGCTCGCGGCGAAATCGGCGCAGGCCTTTTCCAGCCAGCCCATGTCGCGCGCCAGTTCCGGCGCGTCGGGGGCGGTGTAGAGATCGCTCAGGTCCCATTCCGGCAGATCGCCGAGCCCCCCGGCGGCGGCATTGGTGTCGAAGACCGGGCGCGGCAGGCGGATGGGCATGGGATACTCCTTTTCTGTCCGCCCCAGACATAGGGTCGGCGGGCCGGGCAAGGCAAGCGGCAAGGACCGGAAATCACCCTGCGGCCGGGTGTTGCGGGCGCTGGCGCCCGGCCCTAGTGTGACGCGGTCGGGGCAGAGGGGATATCGGACATGACCTATGGCGTGGGGCTTCTGCTGAACGAGGGCATGGTGCTCCTGTCCGACACCCGCACCAATGCCGGGATCGACCACATCTCCTCCTACCGCAAGATGTTCAGCTTCGAGGTGCCGGGCGAGCGCGTCGTCGCGATCCTCACCGCCGGCAGCCTCTCGGTGACGCAAGCCACGATCGCCAAGCTGCAGGAGGCGGTCGAGGACCCCGAGGCCTCGCCCGAGACCTCGATCCTCCTTGCCCCCACGCTCCTGAAGGTGGCCGAGATCGTCGGCGCGACGCTCTGGTCGGTGCGCGACGCGGTCGACCAGCGGCTCCGGACCGGCGGCCAGTTCGGCCCGGCTTCGATGATCGTCGCCGGCCAGCGCAAGGGTGGGGTGATGCGGATGTTCCTCGTCTATCCCGAGGGCAACTTCATCGAGGCGACCGAGGACACGCCCTTCCTCCAGATCGGCGAGCACAAGTACGGCAAGCCGATCCTCGACCGCATCGTGCGGCCCGACACCTCGATCGCCGACGGCCAGAAGGCGGTCCTGCTGTCGATGGATTCGACCTTGCGCTCCAACCTCTCGGTCGGGATGCCGCTCGACCTCGCGGTGATCGCGCGCGACGAATGCCGGGTCACCCAGCAGCGCCGGATCGAGCCCGGCGACGCCGATTTCCGCCGCACCAGCGAGGCCTGGTCGAAGGCGCTCCGGTCGAGCTTCGGAAAGATCCCGCTCTGACCTGTCAGCGGTTCGCGTCGAAAAGCTCGGTGGCGCGGCGGTAGAACTTGTCCCGCATCTCGGGGCCTTCCATCATCAGCTCGTGCTCGGCCGAGCCGACGAGGTCGAACTCCGATCCCGGCCAGCGGTGCATCCGGTCGTGGATCGCCGGAATGCAGACTATCCGCTCCTCGGCGCCGAGCACGGTCAGGCAGGGCAGGGCGGGCGAGGGCATCTGCCGCAGCGCCCGAGTCTCGCGCAGGGCCTCGCCGAGCCATTGCAGCGTCGGCCCGCCGACCGCGAGCTCGGGATGGGCAATGAGCTGGCGGCGCATGAAGTCGAACATCTCCGCGTCGCGGGTCAGCACGTTGCCCTCGAACGGGGCTTCCAGCACATAGGTCATCGGCGAGGTCGTCGGCACCATCCGGTGGCCCTGCCCCAAGGGCGGCGCGAGCGTGACCAGCGTCCAGCACACGGGCCTCAGCGCCCAGTGCATCTTTATGCCCCACATCGGCGCCGAGAAGGTTACCGCGCGGACCGGCAGACCGTCATGGATCGCCCTTAGCCCGATGCAGCCCCCCATCGAATGGCCGACGAGAAAATAGGGCTCGGGCAGGCCCTCGGCGCGGACGAACTCCATCAGCGCCGCGACATCCTTCTGGTAGTCGAGGAACGCCCCGACATGGCCCGGCGCCCGGTCGTCCAGAAGCCGGTCGGCGATGCCCTGGCCGCGCCAGTCGATCGTCGCCATCGCGTAGCCCCGCGCCGCGAATTCCGTCGCCGCGGGGCCGTATTTCTCGACATATTCGCTGCGGCCGGGGAACATCAGCACCGTCCCCTTCGCCCCCTCGCGCCAATGCGCCGCGCGGACGCGCACGCCGTCCGAGGTGTCAAGCCAGGCGCAGGTCTCGCCTGCGGGCGCCTCGGCCACATCTGCGTGGAACGGCGCGCGCTCCATCGCGTTACGAGAGAACCGCGCCCAGCTGCATGGCGAGCCCCATGTCGCCGTCGACGCTGAGCTTGCCTTGCATGAAGGCCGCGGTCGGGTTCACGTCGCCCGAGAGGATTCCCTCGAAGGTCTCGCGGTCGGCCGTGAGCGTCACGTCGGCCTCTTCGTCGCCCGCGCGCACGCCGGCGCCGTCGAGCATCAGCGCGCCTTCGCCCTCGATGACGAATTTCGCGCGACCGGCGAATCCGCCGGAGAGTTTCTCGTTCAGGGCCGTCACGGCCGCATTCACAACGTCGCTCATTCTTCCTCCAATTGTGACCGCCGGGGGACTTTCGCTGACCGGCGCGCATCGGCTACACTCTGCCCCGATATGGGACGTTTCGCCACCCCGCTCGGATCGGTTTTCGCGGCCTGTGCCGCCGCGTTATTCCTCGCTCTGCCGGTTTCCGCCGGCGCGGCGACGCTCGACGAACTTTACGCCGAACTCGCCGATCCGGACAACCGGGAGTGGCAGAGAACCCAGTCCGATATCCTCCGCGAATGGTCGAACTCCGGCTCGCCGGCGATGGACCTCCTGCTCAAGCGCGGCCGCGAGGCGCTGGAGGCGGGCGATACCGATGCCGCGATAGAGCATTTCACCGCTCTCACCGACCACGCGCCCGATTTCGCCGAGGGCTGGAACGCCCGCGCCACCGCCTATTACCTGGCGGGCCAGTTCGGTCCCTCGATCGCCGACATCCGCCGCACGCTCGCGCTCAACGACCACCATTTCGGCGCGCTGTCGGGGCTCGGCATGATCTTCGAGGAGCTTGGCTACGATTCTCGCGCGATGGAAGCCTACCGCGCCGCGCTCGCTATACATCCGCACCAGGAGCGGATAAAGGAGCTGCTCGCGCAGCTAGAGCGCAAGACCTCCGGCACCAGACTCTAGGAGCATCCCATGGCGGCGGAGACGAGGATCACGGCGGTCCTCGGACCGACGAACACCGGCAAGACCCACTACGCGATCGAACGCATGCTGGCGCACCGCACCGGCGTGATCGGCCTGCCGTTGCGCCTCCTTGCGCGCGAGGTCTACGACCGCATCGTCGCCGCCCGCGGCCCCGCGGTCGCGGCTCTCGTGACCGGCGAGGAGCGCATCGTCGGCGCCCGCGCCCAGTACTGGGTCTGCACGGTCGAGGCGATGCCGACCGATATCGGCGCCGATTTCCTCGCCGTGGACGAGATCCAGCTCTGCGCCGACCCGGAACGCGGACACGTCTTCACCGACCGGCTGCTCCATGCCCGCGGCCTCTCCGAGACTCTGTTTCTCGGGTCCGACACGATGCGCGGCGCGATCGCGGCGCTGGTGCCGAAGGTGCAGTTCCTCAAGCGCGAGCGGTTCTCGACCCTGAGCTACGCAGGTTCGAAAAAGCTCAGCCGGATGCCCGCGCGGTCGGCCATCGTCGGGTTTTCGGTTGAAAATGTCTATGCGATGGCCGAGCTCATCCGCCGCCAGAAGGGCGGCGCGGCGGTGGTGATGGGCGCGCTTTCGCCCCGCACCCGCAACGCCCAGGTCGCGATGTACCAGAACGGCGACGTCGATTACCTCGTCGCCACCGACGCGATCGGCATGGGGCTCAACCTCGACATCAACCACGTCGCCTTCTCGGCCACCGCGAAGTTCGACGGCTGGCGGATGCGCCACCTCTTCCCGCACGAGCTGGCCCAGATCGCCGGGCGGGCGGGGCGGCACATGACGCCCGGCAGCTTCGGCGTGACCGGCGAGGCGTCGCCGCTCGACGACGAGGTCGTGAGCGCGATCGAAAACCACCGCTTCCGCCCGATCGAGCGGCTGAACTGGCGTTCGGGTGACCTCGACTTCGGCACGGTTGACCGGCTGATCGCCTCCCTAGAAGCGCCGCCGCAGAACGAATGGCTGATGCGCGGGCGCGAGGCGGACGATCTGCGCGCGCTGAAGTCGCTCGCCGAGATCGGCCAGGTCCGCGACCGGGTCCGGCATCCGCGCGACTTGCGCCTCCTCTGGGACGTCTGCCGGATCCCGGATTTCCAGGGCATCTCGTCGCAGGAACACGCCAATCTGCTGCAACGGATCTTCGGCTTCCTGCAGGACGGCCACGTCCCCGACGACTGGCTCGCCGCGCAAATTCGCCGCATCGACAAGACCGAGGGCGACATCGACTCGCTTTCCAAGCGATTGGCGTATATCCGCACCTGGACCTATGTCGCCCAGCGTTCCGGCTGGGTCGCCGACGAAAGTCATTGGCGCGAGGAGACGCGCGCTGTAGAAGACCGTCTGTCGGACGCGCTGCATGGCGCGCTGACGCAGAGATTTGTGGACCGGCGGACGAGCGTCCTCCTTCGCCGGCTCAAGCAGAAGGAGAGCCTTGTGGCCGAGGTGAACGACAAGGGCGAGGTGACGGTGGAAGGCGAATTCGTCGGCCGTCTCGAAGGGTTCCGTTTCAAGCAGGACGGATCGGCCTCGCCCGACGAGGCGAAGACGCTGAAGCAGGCGGCCTACGAGGCGCTCAAGCCCGAATTCCACCTGCGCGCCGACCGCTTCTACAACGCGCCGGACACCGAGCTCGACTTCACCGAGCAGGGCGGCCTCATGTGGGGCAACTCCGCCGCCGGCAAGCTCGTGAAGGGCGCCGAGGCGCTGAAGCCGCAGGTCGAGGCCTTCGTCGACGAGGAAGCCGGCTTTGACGTCGCCGAGAAGGTGCGCCGCCGGCTCCAGCATTTCATCGACCGCAGGGTGGCGACGCTGTTCGAGCCGCTGCTGATGCTCCAGCGCGACGAGGCGCTCGCGGGTCTCGCCCGCGGCTTCGCCTTCCGGCTGGTGGAGGCGCTGGGCGTCCTGCCGCGCGAGGGCGTGGCCGACGAGGTCAAGGCGCTCGACCAGGACATGCGCGGCGCGCTGAGAAAGCACGGCGTGCGCTTCGGCCAATACACGATCTTCCAGCCGCTCCTGCTGAAACCCGCGCCGACGCGGCTCCGGCTCGTGCTCTGGTCGCTTAACGAGGGGCTCGACGAGTTTCCCGAAAGCCCGCCGCCGGGTCTGGTCACGGTGCCGAACATCCCCGACGTGCCGAAGGGCTATTACACGCTCTCGGGCTATCACCCGGCCGGCGCCCGCGCGATCCGCATCGACATGCTCGAACGGCTCGCCGACATCCTGCGCGGCCAGGACAGCAAGGCCGGGTTCGAGGCCAACCCGGACATGCTCTCGATCACCGGCATGACGCTCGAGCAGTTCGCCGACCTGATGGCCGGCCTCGGCTACAAGGGCGAGAAGGGCGAGCGCGAGAAGGTGCGCTCCGAACCCGTGGCCGCGCCGACCGAGGAGGGCCAGACCGCCAATCCGATCACCGAGGAGGAAGCCGCCCTCCAGACCGTGACCGAGACCGAGGTCTACTACACCTTCACTTGGGCGCCGCGTCCGCGCGCGCCGCGCGGCGAGCGCGCCGAGCGCGGCCGCCGCAACGACCGCGGCCCGCGCGAGGGCGGCGAAAAGCGCGAGGGCAAGCCGCGCGGTGACCGTGGCGAGCGCGGCGACAAGCGCGGCAAGGGCAAGCCGGGCGCCAAGGGCAAGCGCGACGAGCAGGGCGGCCGCCAGTTCGAATCGCGCCCCCCGAAGAAGGACCGGATCGACCCCGACAACCCCTTCGCCGCGGCGCTGATGGGGCTCAAGGACAAGTTCTGAGGCGGCGTTGGCGGCCGAGGGGCGGATCCGCGTCGACAAGTGGCTGTGGCAGGCGCGGTTCTTCAAGACCCGCAGCCTCGCCGCCGCGACGGTCTCGTCGGGGCATCTTCGGCTCAACGGCGCGAAGACCGCGAAGCCCGGCCATGCCGTCGGTCCGGGCGACGTGCTGACCTTTCCGCATGGCGGCCGGATCCGCGTGGTCCGCATCCTCGCCTGCGGCACCCGCCGCGGCCCCGCGCCCGAGGCGCAGGCGCTCTACGACGATCTCGCCCCGGATGCGGCCGAACCGCGCGACACCGTGCTGCCCGAAGCCCCGCCCGAGGAATGATATCCCGGCGTCCGGGCCGGGCCGCGACCGGCCGCTCTTTCCGTCCCGGCCCGTCTTGAATGATCCCCGTCATGGGGCTAGGTAGCAGCGTGAAGCCAATGCCCGGATCCGCGCCATGACCTATGTCGTCACCGACAACTGCATCGCCTGCAAGTACACCGACTGCGTCGAAGTCTGCCCGGTGGACTGCTTCTACGAAGGCGAGAACATGCTGGTCATCCACCCGGACGAGTGCATCGACTGCGGCGTCTGCGAGCCGGAATGCCCCGCCGACGCGATCCGCCCCGACACCGAGCCCGATCTCGAGACCTGGGTCGAGTTCAACCGGAAGTACTCCGAGATGTGGCCGGTGATCACGCAGCGCAAGGACCCGCTCCCCGAGGCCGAGGAACGCGACGGCGAGACCGGCAAGCTCGACAAGTATTTCTCCGAGACCCCCGGCGCGGGCGATTGATTCGAGCCGCGCCCCGGGGCGCCGCCGATTCGCTAAGTCTGCGCCGTACCGGCGGAAAACCGCGCAAAGCAACCACGATTTAGCGGTACTATATGTCGTATTCGTCCGCCGCGCCGCGATGCGGCGCTTCCAGATATGCCATTTTTCTGATATATTTCCGTTACAACTGGATGAGGATTGCTCACCGTCGCCGTTGCGTCCCTCCGCAGCGGAAGGTGTATCAGGCCAAGTATGATTGCTGTCCGGAGATCGCGTATCCCCGGCGGTATCGTTTGGTCTCGATGGTGGGGGTCCGTGCGAGGATAGGCCTATATGACTAAGAACAAGAAGAACGACTTCCGCCCCAACGAATTCGTGGTCTACCCGGCGCACGGCGTCGGCAAGATCATGTCGATCGAGGAGCAGGAGATCGCCGGGCTGAAGCTCGAACTGTTCGTCATCTCCTTCGAGAAGGACAAGATGACCCTGCGCGTGCCCACGCACAAGGCGACCGAGATCGGCATGCGCCAGCTCTCCTCGCCCGATCTGGTCACCAAGGCGCTCGAGACGCTGAAGGGCAAGGCCAAGGTCAAGCGCGCGATGTGGTCGCGCCGGGCCCAGGAATACGAGCAGAAGATCAACTCGGGCGACCTCATGGCGATCGCCGAGGTGGTCCGCGACCTGCACCGCACCGACGACCAGCGCGAGCAGTCCTACTCCGAGCGCCAGCTCTACGAGGCCGCGCTCGAGCGGCTGACCCGCGAGGTTGCCGCCGTGTCCGGCGTCGACGAGGCGGGCGCGCAGAAGAAGGTGGACGACGTCCTCCTGTCGCGCGCGGCCTGACCTCTCAGGGGATGCGAAGATGGAACCGCGGGGTGAATCCCCCGCGGTTTTGCTTTGGGCAAGGCGGTGCGCGCGTCTGCCTTGCACTCGTGGTGACATAATTCCGCACTGCGTTTAAAGTCTGCTTTTCACTTGGAGATCAGGTGATGAGCACCATGAAGGCGGTCGTGATCCGAAAGCCTGGCGGACCCGACGTACTCAAGATTGAAACCCTCCCGGTTCCGAAACCGAAACCTGGTTGGGTCCTTGTCAGAGTGCGGGCCTTTGGCCTGAACAGGTCCGAGCTCTTCACACGCCAGGGCCATTCTCCCGATGTGCCTTTCCCGCGCGTTCTGGGAATCGAAGCTGTGGGAGAGGTCGTCTCCGCCCCGGACGGCGCATTCGCCGAAGGCGACGCGGTGGCGACCGCGATGGGCGGCATGGGGAGGCAATTCGACGGGGGATACGCGGAATTCACCCTCGTTCCCGCCGGCCAGGTTCAGAAACTCAGAACCAAATTGCCTTGGAAGGTGCTCGGGGCGCTGCCCGAGATGGTTCAGACCGCATGGGGATCGCTCAATACGGCGCTCCGGGCCAAGCGCGGCGAAACGCTTCTCATCCGCGGCGGGACGACGTCGGTGGGATTGACCGCAGCGATCCTGGCCAAGCAAGCGGGGCTGCGTGTTCTGGCGACATCCCGGCGCGAAGACAGGCGGGAGATGTTGCTGAAGAACGGCGCGGATGACGTGTTCATCGACGCGGGCGAGATCGCGACCTCCGTTCGAGAACGATACCCGGGCGGGGTAGACCGGGTTCTCGAACTCGTCGGAACCACAACCTTGCTCGACAGCCTCCAATGCGCGGCTGCGGGCGGCTCCGTTTGCATGACGGGGATGGTGGGAAACTCGTGGGAATTCGAACGCTTCAGCCCGATGGGCTCCATCCCGACCGCGGTCAACCTCACCACCTATTCCGGGGGCGCCGAGGACTTCGTCTCGACGCCATTGCAACAGGTCGTGGATGCGGTGGAAAAAGGGGTCTTCAAACCGCCGATAGGCAGGACGTTCACGATCGACGAGATCGTGGCGGCGCATCGCGCGATGGAAGACAATTCCGCTGGCGGCAAGATCATGGTGACCACCTGAAAGCTGCGGTGTCCGGCAGCCGCCCAGGCTCCGCAACAGGCGTCGCCGCCCCGTCAGCAGGACCGGCGCCGCCTTCGACCGACTAACGCTCCCGCGACAGACGGTGGAAGAGATGCGTGACGGTTGCCGGCCCAAGGACCGGGACCACCAGGTTGACGAGCGGCAGCGACAGCGGCGCGGCCATCATCATCCCGGCGACCCAGAGCCGGCCGGAATGGCGTTTCCGAAACGACACCTCTGCGAGGCGGCGCTTCAGCGGCTGACCCGCGAGCTCGCCGGCGTCTCCGGGCCTGCGACGGACTCCCCCCGACTTTCATGATAGAGTGCGGAATGGCGGCTTTGGAGAGGGTTCCATGAAGAGCCATCTGTATGGAAGACGGCTTTTCTGCCTCCTGGCAGGCCTCCTCGTCGGCGCAGTGACCAGCCTGGCG
Source organism: Defluviimonas sp. D31 (assembly GCF_033436765.1). NCBI lineage: Bacteria > Pseudomonadati > Pseudomonadota > Alphaproteobacteria > Rhodobacterales > Paracoccaceae > Albidovulum > Defluviimonas sp. D31. The sequence continues at coordinate 25,287 of NZ_JAWQFN010000011.1, read as the reverse complement.
CCCCTGCGCTCGACCGCACAATCGGCCGCGTGCAATCCGCAGGACATCGCGAACCATCACGCCGCCGTCGCCGTTTTCCGAAAACTGCAGCTGGAGATCGCGACCCTGATGCAGGCACAGTCGGAGGCGATCCTGGAGGTCGCGCAGGGTGTCGTCATCAGCAGCTTGGATGACGGCGGCTTCTTCGGGCCGACCGGGTTTCTCGGCAAGCGCATGGACAAGGGCCAGAGCGCGATCAAGTCCATCCTGATCTCCGGCCGCCGCCTGCCGATGGACGACGATGCGCAGGCGCGGCTGTCCGAGATCGAAACGAGCGCGGACGCAATCGTCTCGGCCGGCCATTCGATGGTGCCGCTGCTCGAAGCCGGAGAGATCCGGCAAGCGACCGGTCTTTATGCGGAGCAATCCGTCCCGGCCCAGGTGGTCGCCGTCGGGGCGGCCTATACCGTTTCCTCCGGGCTGGAGCGGCAGGTGAAACGGATGTCGCTGCACTGCCGCTGAGGCTACCCGGCAGGCCACGGCCGCGCGATCAGGCGCCGTACACGTCCGAAGACCACCGGATGCCAGCCGGGAGCGGACCGCCACTGGCGGCCACCCGGACACGGGCTCGGGTTGTCAGAAGGGTCGATGCCATGCCACGGTCAGTGCATTAGTGACAGGAGTACAGGAAATGCGCTCATTTTGGATGGCCGTCCTGACCGGCCTTTGTCTCGCCCTCTCTGGTCTGTCAGCACACGCGCAGGAAACCGTCAAGGAACTGGCCGCGAAAGCGTCCGATGAACTGCGATTGCTGACCTCGTTACAGGTGCTTGAAAGGATGACCAGCCAGGTGAACCATTTCCTCGTCTACAGCATCGAGGCGGAGCGCGGCGGCTGGCGCGTCATGGAAAAGGAGATCGGAAACGACTACGCCATCCGCAGCAACGCGGACAAGGCCGCGGGGGAAGTCGCCACCGCGTATAACAGCGTAACAAAAAGCAAAGTCGCCACGGAGGACGAGTTGAAGGGCGCCGAAGCCGCTTTCGAGAACGTAAACGTGCTCATCGCATTGGCACCTCAGATTGCGGACTTGATTTTGGCGAAGGACTTCGATGCCGCGGCGGCGCTTTACAAGGAGACCGGGCAATCGGCTTACGACGGCGCCAATCGCGGCGCGCAAAGCGCGACGACGACGGTGCAGAAGCGCCTCGGGAAGACGCTCCTGAGCATTCGTGTCGCCAAGTAATTCCGCGCCGATCTGAACCGCCCCCTTCAAGGCACAGCAAGCGTGTAGAACCGTCCCGTCTGGAAGCGATGCCCGTCATGCCCGCATGGCGTTGATGCGGTCGCTTTGGGCCTCGCCCGCCGCCTGCCGCTCGCGCGCCAGCCGGTGGAAGAGATGCGTGAATGTCGCAGCCCCGAGGGCCGTGACCACCGGACCCGACATCAGCCGGTTTCTTCCCGGACCTCTCGATTTGAACGTCCACGACACGGCTTGAACCCCGGTCGGTTTGGAGTGCCCTCACTTTCATGTTATGGTCCGCCGGCGCGTTCAGAGGCCTGTGTTGAGGAGAACCGAGTTACTGAGAGAGGACAGATCATGAACGCATCGCTTTTTTTTTAGCCCAACGCGTGGCACTTTGCTCTGGCTTGGCCTTGCTCGCGCTGACGGCCACCGACGCAGCAGCCTATGACGGTGGTGTTCCCGGTGAGACAATGGGCGGCGGCGAAGTCTACTCGCCCTTTGTCGGCCGCTCCTATCCCGACAGGGTGCTCTTCGGCGACCTGCATTTCCACACGGAGATCTCTTTCGACGCCGGGCTGATCGGCACCTCGCTGAACATGCATGATGCTTTCCGCGTCGCGCGGGGCGAACGGATCATCTCCAACACGGGTCAGCCGGTGCAATTGATCCGCCCGCTCGACTTTCTGGCGATCACCGAACACGCCGAGATGCTTGGCCTCGCAACCGCGATGCGCACCGCCGACCCCCGCCTTCTCGCGGATGAGTGGGGCCGGCGCACCTACGAGCTGTTCAACTCCGGCCAGGAAGGGCGCATGACCGCCTTCGCGGACATCATCGACATTGGAACCGTTCAGGGCCGCGATCCCACGGCAGGTCTCGATCTGGACGGAGACATGTGGCTCGACATCGTCGAGACGGTGGACGAATACAATGACCCCGGCACGTTCACGTCCCTGGCGGGGTTCGAATGGACCTTCACGCCCCAGGGCGACAATCTGCATCGGGTGGTGATCTTCAAGGATGGCGCGGACAAGACGTCGCGCACCCGGCCGTTCAGCTTCTTCGAGGGGTCCGACCCCGAGCTGCTCTGGGACTACTTGGCGGGATACGAGGCGCAAACCGGCGGTGAGGTCATCGCGGTGCCGCACAACGCCAACATGTCGAACGGGCTCATGTTCGCACCAACCAAGTTCGATGGCACTCCGATGGACGCCGAATACGCAGCCAAGCGCGTTCGGTGGGAGCCGATGCACGAGATGACACAGATCAAGGGCGACGAGGAGACCCATCCGACCTTGTCACCCGATGACGAGTTCGCCGATTTCGAATCCTGGGATGTTGCAAACCTCTCGGGTACCGCGGCCAAGAAGCCCGAAATGCTCAGGTACGAGTACGCTCGCTCCGCCCTCAAGGTCGGCCTCGAGGTCGAGCGCGAGATCGGCGTGAACCCGTTCAAGTTCGGCTTCTATGGAACGACCGACACGCATACGGCGATCCCGGCCACGCGCGAGGACAACTACTTCGGCAAGTACCAGCACACCGAGCCCTCGGCAAACCGGCACAATATGGAAGTCATTCCGGCCGACGATCCCGCACTGCGCATCCTGACGGCCCAGGAATCGGCGGCCGGGCTGACCGCGGTCTGGGCAAGAGAGAACACGCGCGATGAGGTGTATGGCGCGATCACCCGAAAGGAAGCCTATGCAACAACCGGCTCGCGCATCCGGGTTCGGGTGTTCGGGGGCTGGGAATTCGATGCGGAAGACGTCGGCGCCCCCGACTTTGTCGCGAATGGATACCGGAACGGAGTGCCGATGGGCGGCGACCTTGCGAACGCACCTGAAGGCGCGGCCCCGCGCTTTTTGATCCATGCGCTGCGCGATCCGGATGGCGCAAACCTGGATCGGGTCCAGATCATTAAGGGCTGGATCGACGATGCCGGCGAAACGCACGAACGCGTGTATGACGTGGTCGTCTCCGGTGACCGGGTCATCGGAGAGGATGGCCGCGCGCGGGAACCGGTCGGATCGACCGTCGACATCGAGAATGCGACCTACAGCAACACGATCGGCGCTGCGGCACTGGCAGGCTTCTGGCAGGATCCCGATTTCGATGCCGCAAATGACGCCTTCTACTATGCGCGGGTGATCGAGATACCGAAGCCGCGCTGGACGACCCATGACGCAGCCTTTTATGGCGTCCCGCTGCCCGATTCCGTTCCACCTTCGGTTCAGGATCGCGCCTATACGTCACCGATCTGGTACAAGCCCTGAAATGCGCGATCGACGGGGCGGGGGAGAATACGCTGCCCGCCTCGTTTCCACACTGTTTTCAGGCGCTTGCAGCAGGATTTTGCGATGAGGCTCCAATAGAACCGTTCAGGTGAATTGGTCCAGATCCCGGTTTCTCCGCAAACCCGACCAACTGCTCCAACAGACCCGTGACTACCGCTCCCGCGACAGCCGGTGGAAGAGATGCGTGAAGGTCGCGGCCCCGAGGACCGGGATCAAGAGGTTAACCACGGGCAGCGACAAGGGCGCGGCCATCAGCATCCCGGCGATCCAGATCTGGCCGGAATGGCGCTTCCTCAGCGCCCGCGCGCCCTCGCGCCCGAGCCGCCGCATCGCCGCCATCTGGAAATACTCGCGCCCGAGCAGGTAGCCGTTCACCGCCCAGAACATCAGCGGCGCGAAGGGGCCGACGAAGGCGTAAAGGACCAGCGCCAGCACGTTCACCGCGACGAGCACGCCGAAGAAGTTGACGCTGTCGATGAGCGCGTCCATCCAGGCCACGTTCGGCGCCGGCGGCAGGCTGGGATAATGCCGGTCCTCCACCGCGTCGGCGACCGTGTCGAGGAAAAACCCGGTGAAGGCCGAGGCGACCGGCACCATGAGGAAGACCGAGAGTCCGATCATCAGGAGGAGCGAGCCCCAGCTCATCAGGCTCTCGACCCAGGTGACCTCGCCCACGAAGGGCAACCAGATCGTGTCCGGCACGAGCCAGGCCACGACCTGCGCGAAGCCCGCGTAGACCGCGACCAGAAGCGCCAGCGACAGCGCCACGCCAAGGAGCACGACCTTGAGAAAGCGCCGGTCCGAGAGCTGCCCGAGCGCCTTCAGGAAATCGCCGAGGATCATTCCGACACCCAGGTCGTGATCGCCGCAAGATCAGGCCGGGGCCGGTCGGGCGGGGTCGTGGTCTCGGTGCCGATATGGATCAGCCCCGCCACCCATTCGCCCGCGCCGAGCCCCAGACCCTCGCGGCAGAACTCCGCGTCATGGACGTGCCAGCCGGTGAGCCAGGACGCGCCCCAGCCCGAGGCTAGCGCGGCATTGAGAAGCGTCAGGCAGGCCGCGCCCGCGGAGAGGATCTGCTCGATCTCGGGCACCTTCACGGTCGGGCGCGGCACACGGACGACCGCGACCGCGAGATCGGCTTCCGAGAGCTGCAGAACGCCCTTCTCGATCCGCTCCGGCTCCAGCCCCATCTCGGCGCCCCGCCGCCGCGCCAGCGCCGCGAGCCGGGCAAGTGCCTGCTTTTCCAGCACGAGGAACCGCCAGGGTTCGAGCTTGCCGTGATCGGGCACCCGCGCCGCGGCGGTCAGGATCGGCAGAAGCTCCTCGCGCGAGGGCACCGGGGCGGTCAGGATCTTCGCGGGCCGCGAGCGGCGGTTGAGGAAGAATTCCATCGCGGCGGGATTGGGGATCGGCATGTCGTGCTCCGTTCGGGTCTCGCCCTGATTTCGGTCAGCGCCGCGCCGGGGTCAAGCCGCTTTGGTCAAAGGAAATAGGCCACGAGCCGGTCGATATGGGCCGAGACATGGGCCTGCCACTCCGGCCCCGGCTGGCGCGCCGCGAGCGTCTCGCCAAGCGGATCGGGCGCGCGGATCGCGGAGCCGGTCAGTTCCTCCAGCACCGCATGGCCGCAGAACGGCACATGGGCTTCCGAATAGCCGCCCTCGTGGACAAGGACGAGCCGGCCGCCGCACAAGGCCTCCGCCGCCTCGCGAAGCTGCCGGGTCATCGCCCGGAAGGTCTCGGCCGTCGCCAGCATCCGGCCCAGGGGATCGACCGCCGAGGCATCGAAGCCGCAGGCCACCACGATCGCCTCGGGATGGAAGCGGTGAAGCGCCGGCAGCACGATCCGCTCCATCGCCTCCAGATAGCTCGCATGGCCGGTGCCCGGGGGCAGGGGAATGTTGATGTTGAAGCCGAAGCCCTTGCCCGCGCCGCGCGCCTCCTGCCCGCCGGTGTCGAGCGGGTAGTTGCGCTCCTGGTGCAGCGAGATCGTCAGGACCTCGGGATCGGTCCAGAACACCGCCTCGGTGCCGTTGCCGTGATGCACGTCCCAGTCCACCACCGCGATGCGCCGCGCGAGCCCGGCGCCTTGTGCCGCGCGGATCGCGACGCCGATGTTGTTCAGAAGGCAAAAGCCGTTCGGCCAGTCGGGCAGGCAGTGATGGCCGGGCGGGCGCGACAGCGCATAGGCGTTCTCCGCGCGCCCCTCCAGAACCGCCCGCAGCGCCCCGGTCGCCAGCCCCGCCGACAGCGCCGCGATCCCGTAGCCGCCCGGCCCGAAGGGCGCGCGAAGGCCAAGCTCGCCGCCCCCCGCCTCCGAGGCCGCCGCGAAGGCGTCGAGATAGCTTGCGGGGTGGACCCTCAGAAGCTCCTCCCGGCTCGCCTCCGGCGCGGAATGGATCGCCATTTCCCGAGCGAGTCCCGTGACTTCCAGAAGGTTCTTCAACCGCCGCTTGGTCTCCGGACTCTCCGGCAGTCCGGCGCCAGGCTGCACCAGCCCGCCGGTCTTCAGCGTGAAGGCATAGTTGCCGCCGCCATGCCAGAAGCAGCGCTCGTCTGTGAAGAAGGCGGTGGTCATCGGATCCTCCCGGGCTCTGGCGGCCAGCCTAGCGGCGGGCTAGGACTTGGGCCAGAGGAGAACGCCATGACCGATCTCAGCCATCTCGCCCGGCCCGGCGCCGAGATCGCGGTGCGGGTGACGCCGAAGGCCTCGCGCGACGCCGTCACGCTCGTCGATGGCGCGATCCGGGTGCAGGTCACCACCGTGCCCGAGGACGGCAAGGCCAATGCCGCGGTGGTGAAGCTGCTCGCCAGGGCGCTCGGCATCGCGAAGTCGCGGCTCACGCTGGTGCGCGGCGCCACCGCGCGCGACAAGCTCTTCCGGATCGAGGACTGACGCTCAGCCCTCCAGCCGCACCGGCTGGCCATGCGGCGTCGCGAGATAGGCCCGCTCCCAGTCGGCCCGGACCCGCTCGGCCTCGCCACGCGCCGCCATGCCGGAGCGGTCGAGCAGCCCTTCGAGCGCCGCCAGCCAGGCCGCCCAGTAATCCGCCCCGCCGTCAAGCTCCCGCACCGCGCCGCGCGCCTTCAGCTCGGCGCCGAAGGCCGCGGTCCAGTCGGCCCAGCCGAAACGCCCGGCCTCGTTCAGCGCCACGGTCAGCGCGAAGAGCTGCGCCTGCCAGGGCTCGTCGAACTGCGCGGGCGTGGTCAAGGCGCCTCCAGGTAGCTTTGCCAGAGGTCGAGCGTTACCTCGTCGCCGGGGCCCTCGGCCGCGCCCCAGAGATCGGTGGCGGCGAAGGCGACGGTGTAGAGCGGCTCGGGATTCTCGCCGAGCCCGTGGGCGTTGGTATCCGGCAGCACATGCGGCCCGTGGACGAGCACCACCGTGCCGGTCTGGCCGGCGGCATAGGAGGGCAGGCGGGTATGCCCGCCCGCCACGAAGGCGTTCCGCGCCGGCAGCCGGGTCCTTACCCGGTCGCCGACCGCAAAGCGCGGGGCGGGGCCGGGCCGCGCATAGGGCACCCGGCGCGCAAGCGCGGCGCCGACCGCCTCGGCGCGGAAGGCGCGCGCGTGCAGGGGCGCCGGATCGGCCCGGCCCGCGGCCAGTTCCGCCCGCGTCACAAGCCCCTTCGCGACGAGAAGGTCGGCAAGTGCGGCGAGCCATTTCTCGTAATAGGAGAAGCGCGCGTAATCCTTCGGCGCGAGGCATTCGCGGGCATGGCGCGAGGTGTCGATGTTCCAGGCACCGAGCCCGCCCGCCGCGAGCGTCAGCGCCAAGGCCTTGCGGTGCCAGTCCACGGCGAAGGGCGGCGCGTCCTGCGGCTCGGGCACCACCGCGCCGTCGCCGTAGCGCCCGCCCATGTCATGGACCCGGCTCATGCCGGACGCTCCGGAAGGCCGGTCCCGATCATCGAATCGCGGGTGACGAGCGCCGCCAGCGCCGCTTCGTCCAGCCCCTCGCTCCCCTCGGGCCGCATCGGCACCACGAGGTAGCGCACCTCGGCGGTCGAATCCCAGACCCGCACACTCTGCCCCTCGGGCAGGGCGACACCGAACTCCGCGAGCACCTTGCGCGGCTCGCGCACCGCGCGGGCGCGGTAGGCGTCCGACTTGTACCAGGCCGGCGGTATGCCAAGAAGCGGCCACGGATAGCAGGAGCAGAGCGTGCAGACGACCATGTTGTGGGTCTCGGGCGTGTTCTCGACCGCGACGACATGCTCGCCCTGCCGGCCGGAGATGCCAAGCTCCGCGACGGCGGCGGTCGCATCGGCCAGGAGCCGGTCGCGAAAGGCGGAATCGCTCCAGGCCCGCGCCACCACCCGCGCCCCGAGATGGGGGCCGACCTTCTCCTCGTAGGTCTCGAGGATCGCGTCGAGCGCGGCCGGATCGACGAGGCCCTTGGCCGTGAGGATCGTCTCCAGCGCCTTCACCCTCAGCGCGGGGTCAGAGGGCAGCAGGGAATGCGGATGATCGGGGTCGTCATGGGGCATGCGCGAAGGATGGTCCTCCGGCCGGGGCTTGTCCAGCCTCGCGCGGGCTGGACGGGCGGGATGAATCGCTTGACCTCGCCCGGCTTTGGCCGTAAACGGCGCGAACGGAATTCGGGGGGCTGCCACGGCAGCGCCCATTGATGTTATAGGAACGCCGGGCGCAAGGCCCGAGAAACAAGGAACGAACCCATGTCGCGCGTTTGCGAACTGACCGGTAAGGGCCCGATGTCGGGCAACAACGTGAGCCACGCGAACAACAAGTCGCGCCGTCGTTTCCTGCCGAACCTCAACGATGTCACGCTGATCTCCGACGTGCTTGGCCAGTCGTACAAGCTGAAGATCTCGGCCGCGGCCCTGCGGTCGGTCGACCATCGCGGCGGGCTCGACGCCTTCCTCGCCAAGGCGAAGGACGAAGAGCTGTCGGCGAAGGCGCTGAAGATCAAGAAGGACATCGCGAAGGCCGCGCCCGCCGCCTGAGCGGACCGCCTGAGGTGACCCGAGACGGCCTCGCTTCGGCGGGGCCGCTTCGTTTTGTCCCTTTCCCTTCCGCTCGGCCTGGCCTTATCACGGGGCCATGACCCGGCCGCCGCTCCGTTCCGTACTGATCCTGACGCTCGCCCTCGCGATGGCCGCGATGGGCGTCGCAGCCGCCGCCGCGCGCGGCCAGGTCCGGGCCGGTGGCGAGATCCTCGTGCTGTGCTCCGGCGCGGGCCTCGTCCAGGTGCCGCGCGACGCGACCGGCGCGCCCTCCGGACCCGCCCATCTCTGCCCCGACCTCGCGCCCGGCCTCCTCGCAGCACTCGCCGATTCCGCGCCCGCGGAGGCAGCGCGCCCCGTGACGCCGGTCGAGACGAGCCTGCCCGCGGCGAAGCGGGTGCCCGGCGCTGCCGTTCTCGCGCCCTTCGGCGCGCGGGGGCCTCCGGTTCCGGTGTGATCGCCCTTCGATGACACCGAAACCAGAGGAAATAACATGACATTCCTGAAATCCGCCCTGACCGCCGCCGCGGTCGCCTTCGCCCTTCCCGCCGCTGCCGCCGACACGATCGTGGTCAGCGACGCCTATGCCCGCGTCATGCCCGGTGCGATGGCCGGCGCCGCCTTCATGGTGATCGAGAACCAGGGCGACAGCGACGACCGCCTGATCGGCGTCGCCTCCGGCATCGCCGCCAGGACCGAGCTTCACACCCACACGATGGGCGCCGACGGCGCGATGCAGATGCACCCGATCGAGGGCGGCATCGCGCTCCCCGCCGGGGCGAGTCATGCGCTCGAACGCGGCGGCGACCATGTGATGTTCATGGGACTGGAAAGCCGCCCCGCCGAGGGCGAGAGCGTCGCCGTCACGCTGACCTTCGAGAAGGCCGGCGAGGTCGCGGTCGAGATCCCGGTCGACAGCGCCCGCTAGGGCGCCGCGCCGGGGCAGAGCCCGGCCACCCAGTCGGGCACGATCCGGCTCGCCGGGCCGTGGCGGGCCTCGTCGAAGAGCCCCGCGTTCTCCGCCGGTTCGAGGTTCAGCATCAGCGTCCGCGCGCCCGCCGCGCGGGCGGCACCGGCAAAGCCCGCCGCCGGATAGACCGTGCCCGAGGTGCCGATCGCGACGAAGAGATCGGCCGCCGCGAGTGCGGCGCCGATCGCCTCCAGATGGTGCGGCGTCTCGCCGAACCAGACCACGTCGGGGCGCGCCGCCTCCGCCCCGCAGGCGGGGCAGCGGTCCTCGGGCGCCATCTCCCGCGGCGCCGGCCAGCGGTGGCCGCAGGCGGCGCAGCGCGCGGTCAGGTGGCTGCCGTGCATGTGGATCACCGGAGCACTTCCGGCCTGCTCGTGCAGGTCGTCGACATTCTGGGTGACGAGCGTCACCTCGCCCTCCCAGTCGCGCTGCAGCCGCGCCAGCGCCAGATGCGCCGGGTTGGGCTTCGCTGCCCGCACCCGCTCGCGCCGCCAGTTGTAGAAATCGAGCACGAAACCGGGATCCCGCGCGAATCCCTCGGGCGTCGCGAGATCGCGCCAGTCGTAGCGCGACCAGAGTCCGCCGACATCGCGGAACGTGCCGAGCCCGCTCTCGGCCGAGATCCCCGCGCCGGTCAGGATCACGATATGGGCACCGGGTTTTGACATCCTTCCGTCCTTCTGGCATCGCCCGGGGCCGGGAGGCCCACGATGCACCGTATACTCTTCGTCTGTCTCGGCAATATCTGCCGCTCGCCCGCCGCCGAGGCGGTCTTCGCCGCCCGCGCCGCCGCCGCCGGGCTCTCCGTCACGGTCGACAGTGCCGGCACCGGCGGCTGGCATGTCGGCAATCCGCCGCATCCGCCGATGATCGCCGCCGCCCTGCGGCGCGGCTACGACCTCTCCCGCCTGCGCGCCCGCCAGGCTGCGGCGGCGGATTTCGCCGCCTTCGATCTCATCCTCGCGATGGACGGCGCCAACCGCGCCGCGCTCGAGGCGCTCCGGCCCCGCGGCAACGCCACCCCGCTCGCGCTCTTTCTCGACGGCGTGCCGGGTTCCGCGCCGCGCGACATGCCCGACCCCTATTACACCGGCGATTTCGACACCGTGCTCGACCTCGTCGAATCCGGCTCGGACGCGCTCATCGCCCGTCTACTCCACAGGGGTTGAGGCGACGATACCCTATTCCCCAGGAAAACTGTCGCCGCGCATGATACAATCCCGCCTTCAACAATCACACAAGGGAGGACGGGACATGGGATTTTATCTGTTTCAGGGAAGCTACGCGCCGGCCGCGATCAAGGCGATGGTCGAAAAGCCGCAGGACCGCAGGGCAGCGGCCGCGAAGATGATCGAGGCGATCGGCGGCAAGCTGCACCACATGTTCTTCTGCTTCGGCACGGATGACATCGTCGCGCTGGTCGAGGCGCCCGACGACAAGGCGATGATCGCCGGCTCGATGCTGGTCGGGGGGTCCGGTTCGATGTCCGCAGGCCGCACCACCAAGCTCATCTCGGTCGAGGACGCGATGGCCGCGATGAAGGCGGCACAGGACGCGGCCCCCTCCTTCAAGTCGGCGCTCGACTGAAGCCGGGCCGGGCGGGCATGCCCCGCCCGGCAAGCCGTCTCAGCCGACGAGCCTTGCCGGATAGCCCTCGGCCTTGAGCGCGGTCAGGATCGCCTCGGGCGCCGAAGTGGTCTTCACCACGGCGGTCTTGCCGGCGACATCGACGACCACGTCGGCATTGCTGTCGAGGTCGATGATCGTGCGCTCGACCACGGCCTTGCAATGGCCGCAGCTCATGTCCGGGATGAGGAACTTCATCGCTTTTACCCTTCGCTTTGCCGCATAGATCGGCCCGCGCGGCGCCGCCGTCAAGGGCTCAGGCGGCAGCGCGGCGCATTCGCTCGGCAACGATGCGTTCGGCCACCGCGTTCGGGCCGACCCCTTCGGCCGCGGCGGCGCTCAGGATCGCCTCCATCGTCCGGTCGAGCGCGTCGAGCTTGGCCGCGACCCAGCTCGGCCGGTCGGCGATCTTCAGGATCTCGGCCGCGACATTGATGATGCCGCCGCCGTTGGCGACGAAATCCGGGGCGTAAAGGATGCCCCGCGCCGCCAGCCGCGCGCCGTCCTCGGGCGTCGCGAGCTGGTTGTTGGCGCCGCCCGCCACCGCCGAGACCCGCAGTTCGGGGATCGTCGCCTCGTTGAGGATGCCGCCGATCGCGCAGGGCGCGAAGATATCTGCGCCCGCGCTGTAGATCTCGCTCTCGGCCACCGCCTCGGCCGACCATTCCGCGATCGCGCCGGCGACGCGGGCGGGGTCGATGTCGGTGACGATGAGCCGCGCCCCCTCGCCGTGGAGCAGCGCGCAGAGATGCCGCCCGACATTGCCGAGCCCCTGCACCGCGACCGTCAGCCCGTCGAGATCCTCGCGTCCGAGCCGGTGCCGCGCCGCTCTCCGGACCGCATTGAAGACCCCGCGCGCCGTTACCGGCGAAGGGTCGCCCGAGGCGAAGGCGCCGCCCGCGAGCCCCGCGACATAAGCGGTCGTCTCGGCCAGAACGGCCATGTCGGCGGTCGTCATCCCCATGTCCTCGGCGGTCCAGTAGCGGCCCGAGAGCGTCTCGACCGCACGCCCCATCGCGCGCAGAAGCTCCGGCGTCTTGTCATGGCCCGGATCGCCGAGGATCACCGCCTTGCCTCCCCCGAGCGGCAGGTCCGCCGCCGCGTTCTTGAAGGTCATCCCGCGCGAGAGCCGGAGCACGTCGTCAAGCGCCTCGTCCTCGCTGCGGTAGACCCGCATCCGCAGGCCGCCCGCCGCCGGGCCGAGCGCGGTCGAATGCACGGCAATGAAGCCGACGAGCCCCGCCTCCCTGTCCTCGACGCGATAGACTTCCTCGTGCTCGGCGGTCTCGACCGGCGTGATCTGCATGGCAGGCTCCGTGAATGATGCGGAGTCCAGAATATCACCGCTCGCGCGGAGGTTTTCGCCAATAAACACCCTTTTGTATTGATAATGTGGGAACTAACGCCCAAAAAGTCGATTATATTGGAGAATAACACCATGGACGCCATTGACCGCCGGATTCTCGCGGCCCTCCAGCGCGACGGCCGGCTCACCGTGACCGACCTCGCCGCCGAGATCGGCCTGTCGCAGACGCCCTGCGCCCGCCGCCTCGCCCGGCTCGAATCCGAAGGCGTGATCGAGGGCTATTCGGCCCGGATCGACCAGCACCGGGTCGGCCTGCCGGTCTCGATCTTCATCTGGGTCGAGCTCGAAAAGCAGTCGAAGGACGCGATCGAGGCCTTCGAACGCGCGGTGAAGGGCTTCGACCGGGTGATGGAATGCCACCTGATGACCGGATCGCGCGACATCTTGATGCGGGTGGTGGCGGCCGACCTCGCCGATTTCGACCGCTTCCTCGAGGAAAAGCTGATGCGGGTGCCGGGCATCCGCTCGACCCGCTCCTCCTTCGCGCTCCGTGCGATGGTGAAACGGCAGGTGCTGCCGGTCGGGTGATCCGGCGCCGCGCGCGCTAGCCGGTGATCCGGAACTCCCCGTCCGGTGCCGTGGCGGGGTCGGCGGCTTCGGTCCAGACATCGGTGACCCGGGCCGCGCCGGGGCCGTCGCTCATCGCCGCGACCATCTCCTCGACGGCCGCCTCGGGCCCGGCCAGAAGCGCCTCGACCGAGCCGTCGCCGCGGTTGCGGACCCAGCCCCTGAGGCCGAGAAGCCCCGCCTCGGACCGCGCCCAGGCGCGGTAGGCCACGCCCTGGACATGGCCGGTGACACGCACGTTGTAGGCAATCTCCTTCATCGCATCGCTTCCTCTGGTGGTCCGCGCGGCCGCCCCTCTATCATAGCACGGAACCGGCCGGCGCGGGTGGCCGCCAAGGGGGAGCGAAGCGATGAAGATCGTCCGGACCGATTGCGAACTTGAAACGCCGGACCTGGACGCCGAGCTGCGAAGGCGCGGCGAACTCGTCCTGCTGCCCGAGGGGGTGAGCGAGGCCGCGCTCGCCGCCGAGGTGGCCGGGGCCGATCTCCTCCTGATGTGCTACACGCCGGTGACCGCGCGGGTGATCGCCGCCGCGACCCGGCTCAAGGGCATCGTCAAATACGGCGTCGGCATCGACGCGATCGACATTCCCGCCGCGATCGCCAGGGGCATCCCGGTCGTCAACATCCCCGAATATGCCGAGGAGACCGTGGCCGAGGGCGCCTTCACCCTGATGCTCGCGCTCGCGAAGAAACTGGTGCCGCTCGACCGGCAGATGCGGGCCGAGGGCTGGGCCTGGCCCACCGCGCGCTGGATGGGCAGCGACATCGCCGGCAAGACCGTGGGCATCGTCGGGCTGGGTCGCATCGGCAAGAGCTTCGCGCGGATGGCGGGGCAGGGGTTCCGCGCCCGAGTGATCTCCTGCACGCCGGGCATGAGCGCGGAGGACATGGCCGCGCATGGCGTCGAAAAGGTCGATGACCTGCACGAGATGCTGGCGCAATCGGATGTCGTCTCGCTCCACTGCACCCTGAACGACACGACCCGCCACATCATTGGTGCCGCCGAACTCGCCGCGATGAAGCCGACCGCCTTCCTCATCAACTCCTCGCGCGGCGCGCTGGTCGACGAGACGGCACTGGTCGCCGCGCTGACCGAGGGAAGGATCGCCGGCGCCGGCCTCGACGTCTTCTCCGCCGAACCGCTGAGCCTCTCCGGTCATGTCATGAGCCCGCTTTTCGCCCTCCCGAACGTCCTGATGCTGCCGCACCTGACCTTCTACACGGCCGAGGCGATGGCGCGGCTGGAACGCGAGACGCTGGAGCGCTGCGACGAGGCCCTGTCGGGCCGGCCGCTCCTCGTGAAATCCCGCGACCCGCGGCTCAGGGCGCAAGCTGGCGGCGTGCGCTTCGCCTGAAACCCCACCGGACCAGAGCGATCCGACCGGCGTCCAGAGCCTCCCCTCCCTCTCCCTCCCCCACGAGGGGGGAGGGAAGCGCCAGCCTCGCCCGCTCCGCTCCCGTCCGAAAGCGCGCGCCCCGGACTTGCGCCCCCCGGCGCCATGCGCCAGTCTCGGGCCGCAGGTGACGCAGCCCCGGAGCGCGCATGGTTCAGTTCTTTCTCACGCTGGCGCGGCTCTTCCGCGCAATCCGTCGGTCCTGGCGCGATCCGGCCTTCCGCACCACGGTCTTCCTCGTTCTCGGGACGATCCTCAGCGGCACCATGTTCTACCACAATGTCGAGGGCTGGCGCTGGCTCGATGCGCTCTACTTCTGCGTCGCGACCATGGCGACCGTGGGCTACGGCGACTTCGTCCCCCAGACCGATGCCGGCAAGATCTTCACCATCCTCTACATGCTGCTCGGCATCGGCCTCTTCGTGGCACTCGTCGGCCAGATCGCCAGCGCGCTCATCAGCCGCAAGGAGTGAGACAACCGGCGCCCCCGGACCCTTCTCCCCCATTGACCGCCCGCCATTTCCCGCGCATATCCCGCCCATCATGACCGAGCTCGCCCAGATCCGCAATTTCTCCATCGTGGCCCATATCGACCACGGCAAATCCACCCTTGCCGACCGGCTGATCCAGCTGACCGGGACCGTCGCCGAACGCGACATGAAGTCCCAGTTGCTGGACTCGATGGATATCGAGCGAGAACGCGGCATCACCATCAAGGCCAACACCGTCCGCATCGAGTACCCCGCGAAGGACGGCAAGACCTACATCCTCAACCTCATCGACACGCCGGGCCATGTCGACTTCGCCTACGAGGTCTCCCGCTCGATGCGCGCCGTCGAGGGCTCGCTCCTCGTCGTCGACGCGACCCAGGGCGTCGAGGCCCAGACGCTGGCAAACGCCTACCAGGCGATCGACGCCGACCACGAGCTCGTCCCGGTCCTCAACAAGATCGACCTGCCCGCCTCCGAGCCCGAGAAGGTCAAGGCCGAGATCGAGGACGTGATCGGCATCGACGCCTCGCAGGCCGTGCCGATCTCCGCCAAGACCGGCATCGGCATCCCCGACGTGCTCGAGGCTATCGTCGCCCGCCTGCCCTCGCCGAAGGGCGACCGCAGCGCCCCCTTGAAGGCGATGCTCGTCGATTCATGGTACGACCCCTATCTCGGCGTCGTCGTCATGATCCGCGTCATGGACGGCGTGATCCGCAAGGGCGACCGCATCAAGATGATGCAGACCGGCGCGCTCTACGGCGTCGACAAGCTCGCCGTCCTGAAACCCCAGATGGTCGACATCGCCGAACTCGGCCCCGGCGAGATCGGCGTCTTCACCGCCTCGATCAAGCAGGTCCGCGACACCCGCGTCGGCGACACCATCACCCATGAGAAGAAGCCCTGCGCCAAGGCGCTCCCGGGCTTCAAGCCCGCCCAGCCGGTGGTCTTCTGCGGCCTCTTCCCGGTCGACGCCGCCGATTTCGAGGCGCTCCGCGACGCCATCGAGAAGCTCGCCCTCAACGACGCCAGCTTCTCCTACGAGATGGAGACCAGCGCGGCCCTCGGCTTCGGCTTCCGCATGGGCTTTCTCGGCCTTCTCCACCTCGAGGTCGTCCGCGACCGGCTCGAACGCGAATACGATCTCGACCTCATCACCACCGCGCCCTCGGTGGTCTTCAAGCTCCACATGCGCGACGGCGAGGTGCGCGAGCTCCACAACCCCGCCGACATGCCCGACCTCACCTACGTCGACCATATCGAGGAGCCGCGGATCAAGGCGACGATCATGGTCCCCGACGACTACCTCGGCGACGTCCTGAAACTCTGCCAGGACCGCCGCGGCATCCAGATGGACCTGACCTATGCCGGCTCCCGCGCGATGGTGGTCTACGACCTGCCGCTGGCCGAGGTCGTCTTCGACTTCTACGACCGGCTGAAATCGGTGACCAAGGGCTATGCGAGCTTCGACTACCAGATGCTCGAATACCGCGAGGACAACCTCGTGAAGATGTCGATCCTCGTCAACGACGAGCCGGTGGACGCGCTCTCGATCATGGTCCACCGCGACCGCGCCGAGAGCCGCGGCCGGGTGATGTGCGAGAAGCTGAAGGAGCTGATCCCGCGCCACATGTTCAAGATCCCGGTCCAGGCCGCCATTGGTGGGAGGGTCATCGCGCGCGAGACCATTGCCGCGATGCGCAAGGACGTGACCGCGAAATGCTACGGCGGCGACGTCACCCGGAAGAAGAAGCTTCTGGAGAAGCAGAAGGCCGGCAAGAAGAAGATGCGCCAGTTCGGGAAAGTCGAGATCCCGCAGTCGGCGTTCATCTCGGCGTTGAAGATGGATGGGTGAGGCGCGGTCCTATCGGGCTTCGTTTAGTTCTAAGGCTGTATAGGTCACGCTGGTTTCGCCATTCGGTTTCCGAAGGGTGACTACCTCTATGATTGCGATGAAATCACTCCCAAGTGTGATTCCATCGTTCTTGATTCTTTCTAGGTAGTCTTGGCTGAATTGACGACCAAACTTTCCAGAAAGAACATCAGACCGATCTGTGGGTTGAAACTCGAATGATCTGCTTATCGGTGAAAGGCCAACCAATGTGCCTCTCCAGGTTTCCTTCTTAACCTGAGCGTGAGACTCTGAGAGTCTCTTATATGCCCTCGCAATATCCTCATGTCGAAATCGTAAGCTTCTATCTTGGCAATTGGTTTTTAATTCTGCTCCGTTGGTATGCAAATGACGAAAGAATTTGGTTAGTGATCCAAAGATCCTTGGGTTGATCTCGCTAACGTCGGTGAGAAATGCGTCGTCGTCTTTATTTGTAAGTTCCGTGATGGTGTTGGTCGCCTCGTCCAGTGCTTCCCGCATCGCCGTTGGTAGTCCCGATGACTGTCTTGACTCAGATTCTTCAAGAACAAATCCAAATGATCCCCTTGCGAGATCAGTTATTCGCAAGGACGAGCCTTCCAGGCCTCGGACCTTTCCGCGCGCTCCTTTTAAGCCAAGCTTGGTGCCGCTTGCGTAAAGCTTTGATACAATATCTTGGAACATGGAGAGTGCCTTGGCGGCAAATCTCGCCTCAATGGAGATCCTGCCCTCCACGGGCTTTCCATCAAACAAAATTGCAATTTCGGCCGTATTTGTATCAGTTCTTTCGAGTTCTCTGATCTCGTCTTTTATTACTTCAATTCGAGTTCGAAAGTTCATTTCGGCCACGACATCACCATTTTCGGCGGCTTCTTCCGCCAAAAAGGTTACTTCGTTTACCTGATTTCTGAGATGGGCGAGATCAACAAGTTTAGACATCAAATTTCACCCGAATTTGTGTTTCTATCTTGTCAAATTCCATTCTGTCAGTTGCTAGTGGAATGGCCACAATGCCCTTTCTTCTAAGGCTATATCTTTGTTCGGAGAATAAGCCAAACCAATATGATGCATTCCCTACGATGTTATAGGCGTCAGTGTCGAGATCCAAGCCATAGCAGTCACAACCATATATTGGTTTTAGAACTTGAGTGTCAAAAAAACGTTTATGTATGAATGCCTTGTAATCGCTCTTCCAGGATATAATATCACCGTGATACTTCAGTGGGCGATTGAACAAAGTAAGGACGTCTACGTCCTTTGGAGGCCGTCTGCGCGTTGTTTCGACGTCTTCAACGAAACTGCCGTCGATCCACTGCATCCCGGAAATGAAGCCTCCTGACCAAAGATGCTTTCTGTATTCATTAAGGCCAAGAAGTAATTTCGCGCGCTCCTTTGAGGTGAGAAAACGTGTGACAAGAAAGTCCATGTGCGTCTTGTAGGGCGATCTAACAGCAGGTTTGGTCGGGTCGGAGCCGACAAACGCCGGAAGCGCGCCACCAGCATCGAAGTTTGGGATGTTCGCTTGGCAATACCTTCGAATGTACGTGAGCACCTTAGCAATCTTGAGTTGTAAGCCAAGTGGGAAATTTCTTGTTACCGCAATCGTTTGGTGTGCCAATGTAACAACCACTTCGCTCTGATTTCCAAACGCACGGCGCTTCCCGATAACCCCACCCGGCCCGGTCTTTGCAGACCGGGCGTTCGGCGTTTCAATCGCTCCACTGGAGCGATTGATCGGGCCAAGGCCCGACCACGCCTCACCATCCGGCTCACGCCTCCGGCCAATTGGACCGGGCGCGGGTCCACTGGACCCGCACCTGCCGGTCCTCCGGGCACACCGCTTCCCCTTGCGTCACTTTGTCCAAGCGTCCGGCCCGCCCCGCCGCTGCTAGCCTGCCCGCGCGACCCGAAGCGGAGGCCCGCCATGCCGTCACGCGATCACCTGCCGCTCGTCTATGCCTGCTCGGGCTGTTCCAGCGCCGCGCAGATGGCCAATCACCTCGCGATCCGGCTCGACCGGCAGGGGCTCGCGGAGATGTCCTGCATCGCCGGCGTCGGCGGCGACGTGCCGAAGCTCGTTCGGACCGCCAGGTCAGGCCGCCCCGTCGTCGCCCTCGACGGCTGCGCGCTCGCCTGCGTGAAGAACTGCCTCGCCCGCCACGGCGTCGCCGCCAGCCGCTACCATCTCCTCTCCGGCCTCGGGGTGCGCAAGCGCTACGGCACCGATTTCGACCCCGAGGAGGCCGAGCGGGTCCTCGCCCGGATCGCCGCCGGCCTCACGCCCGACGCGCGGGCCTGAGCGCCCGCTGTCGGGACGCTGGCGGTACGGAAGGCAGACGCAGGCTGCACGGAAAGCCGCCCGCCGCCGCGCCCGATTTCCGCCCGATTGTGCGGCTACCCTGTCGCGGTCTACCGGGAGGACCGACATGGCCAAGTTCCTCGTCGCCGGGATCCTCATCCTCGGCCTTTACGCGCTCCACGACAGCCAGAAACCGGGCTCGAGCTTCCGGCTGACCCCGGCTTCCGCCCCGAAAATCAAGGCTTCCTCGGCCGTTTCCGGGATCGGCGCCTCAGCCGCCGGCCTCGCCGGCCGGATCGCCAACTGAGCCCGTTCAGATCCCCGACTGAACGTCCTGCGCCGCCGAACTGATCGCGTCGCCGGCGGTTTCGATATCCCGCCCCGCGCCCTTGACCGTCTCGCAGGCGGTAAGCGCGAAAAGCGCGAGGAGTGGCAGGATCAGGCGCAGCATCGTCATCTCTCCATGTTCTATTCCGTGCAATTCTGGGCACTTGGAGGCAGCATTTCAAGGGTAGAATCAGGGTGTTAAGCAGTTGTTAACCAAGGGCGCGCATGGTGGCGCCATGCGTATCGTTCCCGCCCTCCTCCTCCTCGCCGCCTGCGCCTCGCCCTCGCCGGGCATGTTCGGCGCGATCCGCGACGAGGTGACCATGGGCGGAATCCGCTTCGTCGTCTACCATGCCGGCAGCCGGGCCGAGGTGGTGCGGATGGGCTATCTCACCCGCGCCGAACGCGCCCCGGTGCCAAGGCTGATGGAAGAGGCGGCGGCGGAGGTGACAGGCTGCCGGGTGATCCCCAACTCGATGGTCACCCAGATCCCCGGCGACACCGGCGTGGCGTGGTTCGATCTCGATTGCTAGGGTGTCAGGCGAGAAACGCCCGCAACGCCGCCTCGAATTCCCGCGGCTTGTCGGCATGAAGCCAATGCCCCGCACCGGGGATCTTGGCGAAGCGGGCGTTCGGAAAGAGCCGCTTGGTCTCGGCCCGGTGCTCGGGCCGGACGTAGTCCGACTCTGCCCCGGCGAGCATCAGCGTCGGCCCCTCGTACCGGCCCTCGGTTCCCGGCCAGCCGGTGACCTTGCCCATCTCGCGCCCGAGCACCTCGAGATTCAGCCGCCAGTGCGGCGCATCGCCCTTCAGGTCGAGCGATTGCAGCAGGAAGGCCCGCACGCCGGGATCCGCGACCGCGCCCGCGAGCCGCTGGTCCGCCTCCGACCGCGCGGCGATCCCGTCGAGGTCGAGCGCCTGCATCGCCTCCACCAGCGGTACCTGGCTGTGGCCATAGGCGACCGGCGAGATGTCGGCCACGACCAGCCGGTGGACGAGATCGCCGCGGGTGAGCGCGAGCTGCATCGCCGCCTTGCCGCCCATCGAATGGCCGACGAGATCGACCGGGCCGCCGATCGCCTCGATCACCTCGGCGAGGTCGCCGGCCATCTCGGGATAGCCGTGGCGCTCGGCGCGGAAGCTTTCGCCGTGATTGCGCATGTCGACCGCCACGACGCGGCGGTCGGAGGCAAGCCGGCGCTGGATCGCGCCCCAGTTGCGCGCCGAGCCGAAGAGCCCATGCACGATGAGAAGAGTCGGAAGCGCGGTCGGGGCGCCATGATCGGTGAAGGTCAACATGCCCCTTCCTAGCCGAGCACCGCGCCGGCTTCCAGTGCGTTGCGGGCCGGGCGGCGGCGCGGTAGTCTGGTCGGCGGAGGGGAAGGCATGCGTGAAGCTACCGTGCACGAGAAGGCCGGGCGGATCGCCGATTTGCTCGAGGACCGGCTCGGGATCCGCGGCGACGGACTCGCCGAAAAGCTGCGGCGCGGCGGGCGTGGCCTGTCGCGGAAGTTGCGCCGAGATGCTGGCTATCTGGCCCGCGCCGCCGAGGAGGATCAGGTGCCAAAGCTCCGGGTGCGGCTCGATCACGAGCGGATCGCCTCGGCCTATGACCGTTGCCTGCGCGAGCTTGAGCCGATCGGCGCCGGGCTGCGCCGCAAGGCGCTTGTCATGGACATCCTGACCGGGATCGCGACGGGTTTGCTCGTCACCGCCCTTGTGGTTGCGGCGCTCCTGTCGTGGCGGGGTTTCCTGTGACCGCGTCCCCGGCGGCGGGTGCCGTGGCCCCGAGCACGCTTCGGTAGACCAGCGTCACGGTGACGAAGCTCACATAGAGCAGCAGGTACCACGAGCCGAGCTTTGCGAACGAGACGCGGTCGAGCGGGTTCTGCCCGGCATAGAGCCAAGTTCCGGTTCCGGTGCCGACATTCTCGGCGACCCAGAGGAAGAAGCTGGTGAGCAGGGCGGCGACCGGCAGCGGCATCCAGTAGTCGCGCTCGCCGATCCGGAACCAGATCCGGGTGCGGGCAAAAAGCAGGACCGTCGCGGCGAAGAGGACCAGGCGGATGTCGGGCAGGTAGTGGTGCGCGAAGAAGTTGACGTAGATGGCCGCCGCCAGCGCGATCGTCATCCAGTAGGGCGGATAGGGGGTGAAACGCATCTGGAAGATCCGGATCACCCGCGCCATGTAGCTGCCGACAGAGGCATACATGAAGCCCGAAAAGAGCGGCACGCCCCAGAGCTTCAGGAGGCCGGGCTCGGGATAGCTCCAGGATCCCGCGCCGGTTTTGAAGATCTCCATCGCAGTGCCGGTGAGGTGGAAGAGCAGGATCACCTTCGCCTCGTTCCAGGTCTCGAGCCGCGCCCAGAGAAATAGCGCCTGCACCGATACGGCGAAGATCAGGAGCGCGTCGTAACGCTGGAGAGCCCAGTCCGGCTGCCAGATCGCCTTGCTGACGATCAGCGCGGCCAGAAGCAGCCCGCCGAAGAGCGAGGCCCAGCCCTGCTTCAGGACGAACATCACGAATTCCGCCAGCCCATGCGGCAGGCGGGCGCGCATCCAGGTGCCGAGGGCGCGTTCGATCTGGTGGGTGCCACGGGTCATCATCGGGCGTTGATGGCACGAAGCGCGGGCGTTGTCGCCCCCTTGCTGCTGCTCGGGGCCACAATCTCAGCCGGGTACGAGTGCCTCCAGTTCGGGCAGCAGGACAACGCTTTCCTGCTCGTTCGGATCCGTGCGCGCGATCACCGCGACCGCGGGCTCGGTTCCGTCGTTGAAGGGAAGGTGCGGCGTGTCGGCGGGAATATA
The DNA here is from genome assembly GCF_033436765.1 of Defluviimonas sp. D31. NCBI lineage: Bacteria > Pseudomonadati > Pseudomonadota > Alphaproteobacteria > Rhodobacterales > Paracoccaceae > Albidovulum > Defluviimonas sp. D31. Next base: position 3,079 of record NZ_JAWQFN010000011.1, on the reverse strand, counting down.
GATCAGGTCGCCCGCGTTCGTTTCCATGACATGTTCCAGCTTCTCGCCCCAGTACATCCTGGCCGAGCCGGAAATCACATAGATCGCGGTTTCGTGGGACTCGTGCTTGTGCGCCTTGGCGCGCCCGCCCGGAGGGATGGTCAGAAGATGCATGCAGACGCCAGTGCTTCCAACAGTCTCCTTCGCGATGCCCTCGAAGTAATCGAAACCCTGCTTGCCCGAATAGGTCTCGCCGGGCCGCAATTTCACGCAGTTTCCCATCCTGAACGCCCTTTCAGCTTTTCCGTATATCGGTCGAGGATAGGTGATTGGCGGCGCGCGGCGTAGGAAAATCCGGGCGGCGGGCCGGTGTGAGGAGGCCGCGCTCGGTATGGTCCGGAACGAATTGCGGCCCCCAAATGACAAGGGCATGTCCCAAGTCGTGTTGGTCCGGTCCGAGCCCGGAGAAGCCGTCCTGCTGCACCTGCAGAGCGGTTAGACCACCAATCCGGCCTTGCGGAACCCCTCGAGCCAGCGCTCCCCGTCTTCCGGCCGGGCGCACATCCGACAACAGTTCTGCGCGACAACGCGCGCGTCCCAGCCTTTCGGTCGTCGCGCCTCCAGATCGCGCAAGGCCGCTGCGGCCTCCTCCGTCCGACCGAGATGTGCCAGCGCGGCCGCCTTCGCGAGCCTCATGTGGATCGCCGGGTCGGGCCAGCCGACGAACTGCTCCAAGGCTGCCTCGTAGCGGCCTAGCATGAAATTGATGTCGAACAGATCTTCCCGGAAGCTAAACCCCTTGAACGGATCCCGCAGCATCGCGCGCTCGACCAGATCCAGTGCCTCGCTATGGTCTCCCAGAAGCGTCATTGTCTCGGCACCATGCACCATCGTGATAAAGCTGTTGGGGTTCAGCGCCATCGCCCGCTTCAGGTGATGCCGCGCGGTCGAGTGCTCGCCGACCAGCGCATAGGCCTTGGCAAGCTCGACATGGACATCAGACTCGCCGGGAACCAGCCGCGACGCAGCCGCCGCGTGGCGCTGCACCTCGGCTGCGACCTCCGATAACGGTAGTGCCTGCGTGAAGGCCTCGTAAGCCCGATGGGCGGCCAGCTTCGCGTGGGCTTCCGCGAAGCTCGGATCGAGTTCGACCGCCCTTTCCAGGAGTCTCGGGATCTCGGGAGAAGTGCTGTCGCTCAAATACAGCCAGTCGGACCGGCGCACCAGATCATAGGCGTCGATGTCGTTCGGCGGCTTTCGCAACGCCTCCACCCGGTCGGCGGTCGCGACATGGCCCCCGACCATGGTTGCGACGCTCGCGGCGATCTCGTCCTGCAGCGCGAAGATGTCGGCAATCTCGCGGTCGTAGCGGTCGGACCAGAGATGGCCCGCTGTCATGGCGTCGATGAGCTGGGCCGAGATCCGTACCCGGTTGCCCGCCTTGCGCACGCTGCCCTGGACCAGAAAGCGAACCCCCAGCTTCTCGCCGACATCGACCGGGTCGACCTCCCGCTCGCGGAAGGCGAAGGATGAGTTCGACGCAATCACGAAGAGCGATCGGAAACGGTTGAGCTCGGTAATGATGTCCTCGGTGATACCATCAGAGAAGTACTGCTGCGCCGGGTCGCCGATGAGATTGGCGAAGGGCAGCACGCGATACCGCGCTTCGCAGCCGCCGGCGCGCCGGGCGACGCCGGTCCGGTGCCGGCGCCATTCTCCTCCGCCAGCCGCTCGTCGCGAAGCCAGTCCTCGAAGGCGGGGTCGCGGAGGGAAAAGCCGGCCAGCAGCTCCTCGCCGGGCGCACCGGAGTCGAGCACGATACACTCGGGCTTCAGGGCCACCGCCTCATCCGAGGTGTGCAGTGCCATGCCCGCCTTCGCCCCAAGAACCTTGCGCAGCCCGGTCAGCAGCTGTCGAAGCGAGGCGCGACCCTGGGCCTCGGCCCGGTCGGACCAGAGGAGCGCGACAATTTCCTCCCGGCTCCGCGCCCGCCCAAGAGGCCGCGCAAGATAGGCAAGAAGCGCCTTCGCCTTCTGGGACTTGATCGGAATTTCGGCACCGCCCGCATCGGTCAGCGAGAAGCGCCCAAAGAGGCTCAAGCGAAGCATGGTTTGGTTCGGCTGCGCGAAATAACGATCATCAGGATATTAATAACGGCGAAATCACGTTTGTCCTAGCGCTCGCAAGTGCCCACTCACAGCCGCGCTGACGGGACAATCACAGGCGGCGCGGAGACTGATCTTCGTTGGCGCGGCGGATCAGCCGTCGCTCACCAAAGGGAGAAGTCAGATGCTGCACGAGATACTTTATAACGCAACGGTTCCCGGCGCATTCATGAACGCGCTCGATGCCGCGAAAGAGCGAGACCGGCAGAACAAACGGTATCTCACTAACGACCGCCGTTTCGAAAAGTCGGTCGCCGGGCGTGCATCCCGCCGTGCGACTTTCTGGGCAAGGATCCGGTCGCTCTACATCCGCCCTGCACAGGGCGACGTAAGCCAGATGCCGGCAGAGTAAGAATGGCTTCTTCGTGGAACATCAAACGTCAGGTTCGTCCCTCGAATCGGACCAATTCAAGCTGCGCCCCCAAAGACGAAGCCCCCGCGTTTCCGCGGGGGCCTTGCCGTGTTCGGGTCTGCCGGGCTCAGAGGCTCGGGTAGAGCGGAAAGCGGGCGCAGAGCGTCGCGACCTCGGCCTTGACCTTCTCCTCGACCGCGCCGTTGCCGTCCTCGCCGTTGGCCGCGAGACCGTCGACGACCTCGATGATCAGCCGGGCGATCTGGCGGAACTCGGCCTCGCCGAAGCCGCGGGTGGTGCCGGCCGGCGCGCCGAGGCGGATGCCGGAGGTCACGAAGGGCTTTTCGGGGTCGAACGGCACGCCGTTCTTGTTGCAGGTGATGTGGGCGCGGCCGAGTGCCGCCTCGGCGGCCTTGCCGGTCACCTTCTTGGGACGCAGGTCGGCAAGGCAGAGGTGGTTGTCGGTGCCGCCCGAAACGACGTCGATCCCGCCCTTCATCAGCTCGTCCGCCATCGCCGCCGCGTTCTTCTTGACCTGCGCCGCGTAGGTCTTGAACTCGGGACGCAGCGCCTCGCCGAAGGC
>NZ_JAWQFN010000010.1:0-166535 GCF_033436765.1 Defluviimonas sp. D31 | reverse complement strand
CTCCGCCGGGATCCCCAGCTTGTCGCCAATCTCCATGATCGGACGCTTCTTCGCCTCGCGCGCAATCTCAATATCCGTCTTGAACGCCATCTTCTCTGTCTCTCCTTCGGGCCCGGGTCGGGACGTCGCCCCGGCTATAGCGGCGAGGGCCGATACGAAACGGACCGATTGCGACCAATCCTCCGCCGGAATCGCCAGCCGCGCTCCGCGTCTGTTTCTCATCGGAAACTTCGGCATGCAATGGGACACTTTGCGCCGTGGCGCGCCGCGGCCGGCTCAGCGCCTCAGCGTGAAGAAGAGCCGCCGGAACGGAAACAGGACCGAGCCATCGGACTCGACCGGATAGGCGGCAGCGAGCCCCTGGTCGTAACGGCGGATGAAATCCGCGGCCTCGGCGGCGCTCAACGCGTCGAGATAGGGCCGCATCGCCGTCGCCTGCGTGAAGCGGCGGACCGGATGACCTTCCGGTGCTGGGTCGAGTCGCTGAACGTAATCGGTTTCCCACACATCGACCCGGCCGAGTTCCGACAGCATGCGGTGATACTCGACCGGCGGTCCCACCGGCGCCTTCCAGGAGGCGAGATCGAAGCGGTCGGGGAACATCTCGGCGGCGAAGTCGCGCAGGAAGCGGTGCGACGGCGCGCCGTACTGGCGTGGCATCTGCACCGCGAGAACGCCCTTCGGCGCGAGGCAGGCCGCGAGCCGCGGCATGAGCACGTCGTGATCGGGCAACCAGTGCAGCGCGGCGTTGGAGAAGATGAGCGCCGGCGGCGTCTCCGGGGTCCACACCGCCGCGTCGGCCTCGATCAGCCGGTCGTAGCAGCCCGCGCCCCGTGCCGCCTTCAGCATCGCCGGCGAGGCGTCGACACCGTGGATCCGCCGGCGGTCGCCGAAGCGCGCGGCCAGCGCCGCGCCGGCGGCACCGCTGCCGCAGCCGAGGTCGACGATGTCGCCCGCAGGGAGGTCGCCGACCCGCGCCAGAAGGTCGAGCGCGGGTCTCAGGCGCAGGTCACCGAACTGCGCGTAGGCTTCGGGATTCCAGTCGCTGCGCCCTGGCATGGTGGCCTCCCTCGCGCGCGCCCCTCCCGCCGCCTCAGGCCGAGGGTTCCGGCTCCAGCCCGCCTTTCGGCTCCTTCGGCTTCTTCGTCTTCGGAATCGCCGTCAGGGACGGCACCGCGCTGCCCTTGTCGGAACTGTCATCCTCGTCGTCGCCGGTCTTCGGCGCATCGCCGCGGATCACCCGCATCATGTCCTCGCCGGTGAGCGTCTCGTATTCCAGAAGCCCCTGGGCGAGGTTTTCCATCTCCTGCCAGTTGTCCTTGAGGATCGTCTTGGCGCGATCATAGGCCTCGTCAACCAGCCGCCGCACCTCCTGGTCGATTATCTCGCGGCTCTCCTCGGAGGCGTTGAAATGCGACTGCGACCCGAGGAAGCTTTCCTGGGTCGAGGTGTAGTTGATGTTGCCGAGCTTGTCCGACATGCCCCACTGGCTGACCATCGCGGTGGCGAGGTTGGTGACATGCTGGATGTCCGAATAGGCGCCGTTGGTGACGTTCTCGGGGCCGAAAACCAGCTCCTCCGCCGCCTTGCCGCCCATCGCCGAGGCGAGCTTCGACAGGGCCGCCTCGCGCGTCAGCGAGAGCTTGTCACGCTCGGGCAGGTAGAAGGTGACGCCAAGCGCACGGCCGCGCGGAATGATCGTGACCTTGTGGACCGGGTCGTGCTGCGGAACATGGATGCCGACGATCGCGTGGCCGGCCTCGTGATAGGCGGTCAGCTTCTTCTCGTCCTCGGTCATGACCATGGAGCGCCGCTCGGGGCCCATCATCACCTTGTCCTTGGCCTTCTCGAAATCCTCGAGCGAGACGAATCGCTTGCCCACACGCGCGGCCAGAAGCGCGGCCTCGTTCACGAGGTTGGCGAGATCGGCGCCGGAAAAACCGGGCGTGCCGCGGGCGATGATGCGCAGATCGACATCGGGAGCGAGCGGCACCTTGCGGGCATGGACGCCGAGGATCTTCTCGCGGCCCTTGATGTCCGGGTTCGGCACCTGCACCTGGCGGTCGAAGCGGCCCGGGCGCAGCAGCGCCGGGTCGAGCACGTCGGGCCGGTTGGTCGCGGCGACGATGATGATGCCCTCGTTGGCCTCGAACCCGTCCATCTCGACCAGGAGTTGGTTCAATGTCTGCTCGCGCTCGTCGTTGCCGCCGCCGTAGCCGACACCGCGCGAACGGCCCACCGCGTCGATCTCGTCGATGAAGACGATGCAGGGCGCGTTCTTCTTGGCCTGTTCGAACATGTCACGGACACGGCTCGCACCGACGCCCACGAACATCTCGACGAAGTCGGAGCCCGAAATGGTGAAGAACGGCACGCCCGCCTCGCCGGCTATGGCGCGGGCCAGAAGCGTCTTGCCGGTGCCCGGAGGACCGACGAGCAGCGCGCCCTTCGGGATCTTGCCGCCGAGACGCGAGAACTTTTGCGGGTTGCGCAGGAACTCGACGATCTCCTCGAGCTCCTCCTTGGCCTCGTCGATGCCGGCGACATCGTCGAAGGTCACCCGGCCGTGCTTTTCGGTCAGGAGCTTGGCGCGCGACTTTCCAAAGCCCATGGCGCCGCCGCGCCCGCCGCCCTGCATCCGGTTCATGAAGAAGATCCAGATGCCGATGAGCACGAGGAACGGCAGCCAGAGCGACAGGACCGAGAAGAAGCCCGATTGCTGCTGGCGCTCGGCCTTAACGCTGACGCCCTTGGCGATCAGATTGTCGATCAGGGTCTCGTTGAGAACCTCGCCCTCGGGCTTGATGGTCACCCAGTTCTGGCCGTCGCGGGTCTGCACCTGCACCTGCTCGCCGTCGATGACGACGGCGCCGACCTCGCCGGAATCGACCTTCTGGATGAAGTCCGAATAGCTCAGCGTGCGCGAGTTCATCGTGGTCTGGCCGTTGCCGAACAGATTGAACAGCGCCAGGATCAACAAAAACAACACGACCCAGAAGGCGATGTTTCTCGCGTTACCCAAGGGGAAGTCCTCCAAACGAATTCCAGCCGCGACGGCGGGCGGCGCGGGCTTGCTTCTAAAATAGAGATATGCGGGCCGGGTTCAATGCGCGATGAGGAAAGAGCGGAAGCTTGTGACGATTTCCGCCGTCCAGCCCTCCGCGCGGCCGGCGAGCGGCGCGGCAACCAGCGCCTCGCCGCGCCAGATCGCCGGCGTGACCAAGAGCGCCGCGCGCGAATGCCCGGTTTCACGCCAATTCGGGCATTGAGCAAGCCCTTCGGCGCCAAGCGCCCGCACCGTCAGGCCGGAATCGTGCGGCCCCCGCACGCGCCAGCGGCCATCCCAGAGCACATCGGGTCCCGACTCGAGACCGGCGACCGCCCTCGGTTCGCGGGAAATGGCGATCTCGTCCTCGGTGACGCGGATGCTGCACCCGAGGAGCGTTGCCGCTTTCAGGTCGCGAATCACGCAGAGAACGCGGTCGACCGCTTCTGACCGGGGCGGATAGTCGGCCCGCGCCACCCAAAGCAGCGCGCCGACCAGCAGACGCCGCGCGACCTCGGGGGGAAGGTCGCGAAGGAAAACCTCGCGGGGGATGCGAACGGCGCCCGCCGTGGTTCGCACATGGTCCGCTGCCGCTGCGGCCGTGACCTGCACCAGCGCCGCCCGTGCCTGCCCCAGCCGCTCGGCAACCATGCAAAGGGTGTCGGCGGTGATCCCGAGCGGCGCCAGCGCCTCGAGAACGCGGCGCGCCTTCACGCGGGTGAAGCGGTCGTCGCGATTCGACGGGTCCTCGACCCAGGAGGCGCCGCGCGCGGCAAGGATATCGCGCAGGTCCCGGCGCGACGCGGCAAGGAGCGGCCGCGTCCAGCGGATGCCGCCCTCGGTCCAAGCGCCGCGCATGCCGGAAAGCCCGTCGACCCCGGCCTTGCGCGCCAGTTCCATCAGGAAGGTCTCGGCCTGATCGTCGGCCGTATGGCCAAGAGCGACATGTGAAAGCCCCCGCCCCCGCGCCCAGTCGCCTATGAGCCGGTAGCGCGCGCGCCGCGCCTGATCCTGCAAGTTGCCGTCGATGTCGCCGTGATCCCAGACCAGCGTGTCGTGCGGGACGCCGAGCCCCGCGCAGATCCCTGCCACGAACCGCGCCTCCTCAGCGGCCTCGGGCCTCAGCCGGTGGTCGACCGTCACCGCCGCGATCTCCGACCCGCCCTCGCGCGCCCAGTCCGCCGCGAGATGGAGAAGCGCCATCGAATCGCCGCCCCCGGAAACGGCGACGCCGAGCCCGTCTGGCGGGCCCGGCGTGAATGCCTTTTCAAGGATGTGCTGGAGTTCGCCCGCCGTCACTGGCAGCCGAGCGCCTGCATCGCGGTCGTCGCCTCGACCGCCTCGGGCGCGGTCGGGAAGCGCACGCCGACCTCGCCAAGCGTCACGCAGGCCTCCTGGGTCTGGCCCAGAAGCCCCAGAGAGGCGCCGAGCTTCAGGAGTGCTGCCGGGGCACGCGGCCCGTCGGGCTGGCCGGAGAAGGCCTGCAGATAGGCCCGCGCCGCGTTCGACGTGTCGCCCGCCTGGCGCAGCGCCTCGCCGCGCAGGTAGTGCGCCTCGCCGGTCAGGGGGCCGCCCGTATAGGCTTCGGTAAAGGCCGCAAACTGGTTGGCGGCGCCTTGAAAGTCACCGGAATCGAGCGCCGCCTTCGCCCGATCGAAATCCGCCTGTTCGCTGACCGCAAGTTCCGCGGAACCGCCGGTGCCCGGAACGGGCAGCGGGGTGACGGGCGTGGCCGGGGCTGCCGCGACGGCGCCGGCGGGCGCGCCTCCGAGGCTCTGCGTGATGGGCAGGTTNCCTGTTCGCTGACCGCAAGTTCCGCGGAACCGCCGGTGCCCGGAACGGGCAGCGGGGTGACGGGCGTGGCCGGGGCTGCCGCGACGGCGCCGGCGGGCGCGCCTCCGAGGCTCTGCGTGATGGGCAGGTTGGCCGGGTCACAGCCCTCCTCGAGCTCGCAGATGCGGAACTCGAGGTCGCCGATCCGGTTCGAACCGTCGGCGACCACGCGGTTGACCTGGTTCTGCAAGGCTTCGGTCTGGGAGGTGAGCCGCGACAGCTCCGCCTCCATCGCGTTCATCCGGTCGAGCGCCGAGGCGCCGCCCGCGGCCTGCATCGCGGCGGCGCCGCCCGAGACGAGCTCGCCCCGGAGCGCCTGGATCTGCCCCGCGAGCGTCGAGAGCTCGGCCCGGATGTCGGCCAGCGTCTGCGCCCGGTCCTGGGCAAAGGCGGGGGCGGCAAGAACCGCCGCCGCCGCCAAGGAAGTCAGGATCGACCGGATCATGCGCAACGCCTCAGACGCCCGCGCCGGCGCCGATCACCGTGACGGCGCGGCGGTTCTGCGAATAGCAGGCCTCGTCCGAGCAGACGGCGAGCGGGCGTTCCTTGCCGTAGGACACGGTCTGGAGCCGGTTGGCCGCGACGCCCTGCGCGATCAGGTACTGCTGCACCGCCGAGGCGCGGCGCGCGCCGAGTGCCAGGTTGTATTCGCGCGTGCCCTGCTCGTCGGCATGGCCCTCGACGATGGCGGTCGCGGTCGGGTGCTGGTTCAGCCACGCCGCCTGGCTCGCGAGCGTTGCCTGCGCCTCCGCCGTCAGCGTCGACTGGTCGACGGCGAAGAGCACCCGGTCGCCGATCCGCTGCTGGAAATAGGCCAGCGAGTTCGGGTCGTTCGGGTCACCGAGGCCGCCCGCGGTGATGCCGCCCGCGCCGTAGCCGCCGGCACCGCCCGCGCCACCCACGCCACCAGCGCCGCTGCCGGCACCATAGCGGTCGGGATTGTTACAGGCCGACAGCGCCAGCGCGCCAACGAGGAGAAGGAGGGAGGAGACTTTGTACATCGGGTTTACCGCCTTTGTTCTTGGCTCGATGGCCGCTACCATAACACTGTGTCTTGACCTTGGGAATCCGCCGTTCTCACGGCAGGAGAGGCGACCACGCCGGATCCGAGGCGGCGCCTTCCATCGGCACCTTGCGCAGGTTCCGCCCCGAGATGTCCACCGAATAAAGCTGCGCCGCGCCGCCCGCGCCCGAGGTCTCGCGGGTGAACATGATCACCCGTCCGTTGGGCGCCCAGGTCGGGCCCTCGTCGAGGAACGAGGCCGTGAGAAGCCGCTCCTCGCTGCCGTCGGTCCGCATCACGCCGATGTGGAACCGCCCGGCATTCTGCTTGGTGAAGGCCACGAGATCGCCGCGCGGGCTCCAGACCGGGGTGCCGTAGCGGCCCTCGCCGAAGCTGATCCGCGTCGGTTCGCCGCCGCTCGCCGGCATGACGTAGAGCTGCTGGTTCCCCGACCGGTCGCTTTCGAAGACGATCTGGCTGCCGTCGGGCGAGAACGAGGGCGCCGTCTCGATCGAGGGCGCGTTCGTGAGCTGGCTGACCTGGCCCGAGGAGAGCTGCATCGAATAGAGGTCGGTATTGCCGCCCTGTTCTAGCGAGAAGACCACGGTTCCGCCGTCCGGAGAGAAGCGCGGCGCGAAGGTCATGTTGCCGGAAAGCTCGGCGAGCGCCCGCGAGGAGACGGTGGCGATGTCCATCAGCTTGATGCGCGGGAAGCCGGTCTCGAACGAGGTGTAGAGGATGCGGTCGCCGGCGGGCGAGAAGCGCGGCGCGAGCACGATGGTGGACGAGTCCGTCAGGTACTGCACGTTGGCGCCGTCGTAATCCATGATCGCCAGCCGCTTCAGCCGCTGGTCCTTCGGACCACTTTCCGAGACATAGACGACGCGGCTGTCGAAATAGGCGCTTTCGCCTGTGATGCGGGCGTAGATCTGGTCCGCGACCTTGTGGGCGATGCGCCGCCAGTCGCCTTGCCCGCCGCCGAACTGCAACCCGTCGCCGAGCGGCGCGTCGGAGAAGACGTCGTAGAGCCGGAACTTGACGTTGATGCGCCCGTCCGAGGTCGCCGCGACCGCGCCGGTGACCAGCGCCTGGGCGTTGATCGCCTTCCAGTCCGCATAGGAGACCGGCGCGTCGAAGCTCGTGACCTGGCTGATGAAGGCCGAAGAGGGGATCTCGCGGAAGAGCCCGGTGCCGGCGAGGTCCGCCACGATCACCTGGGTCATCGCCGCCGCGACCTCGGCCGCGCCGGGGTTCTCGGCCACGAAGTTCGGCGCCGCGAAGGGCAAGGGCTCGATCATGCCCTCGTCGATGACGATCCTGAGCGGTTCGGCCGCCACCATCGGCGCGGCGATGCCGGCGAATGCGAGAGAGACGCAGAGGGTCCGGATGAAGGTCATGGCTTTCCCTTTTGCTAGGGGCGGATTCATGGTGTCGCGGCGCGGGGTCACTTCATCCTCATCTTTTCGGGATTGAAGACGATCTCGACCTCTTGCCACTGTTCGTATTTCTCGGCCGGCAACGGAAAGCCGTTCTGGCCGCAACGGATGATAGCGCGCCGGCCGGCCTCGTAGGCCTGCTGCGCGGAGGCCTCGGTGCCGCCCTCGAAACCGATCATGCGGATCGAACCGGTGACGGGCTTTCCCGACTGCTCCATGGTGACGCCGACAGTGACGACGGTGCGCAGCGCATCCGTCGAGAGCGCGCCGACGTTCCAGCACTGCTTCACCGCGATCACCAGCGCGTCCTTCTCGCCCCCGGTCATGGGCGGGCCGGAGGGCGCGGTGCCGGTGCCCGGCGCCGGTTCCTCGGACGCCTCGCCCGCCAGCGCCTCGGCCAGCGCGTCGGCGACGGCGTCCTGCGCGGGGGCCTCGGGTTCGGGAGCCTCGGCCGCAGCGGTTTCGGTCGGGGCCGGCTCGGGCTCGGGCGCGGGTTCGCCTGCCGGCTCCGGTTCCGGTGCGGGTGCCGGTTTCTCCGGCTTGGTGCGGGGCCGGACGGAGGACGCCGGCGCGGCCGAGGCGAGCTCGGTCTGGTCCTTGTTGGCCTCGGTCTCCAGCACCTCGCCGGCTTCCGGCGGGGCGGCGGCTTCGACCGGCTCCTCGGGGACGGCCTCCTCGGCGGGCTCGGGCGAGGTTTCCGCCACCGCCTCGGGGGCGGTGTCGATATTCTCTGCCGGCGCCTCGGTCGGGTCGGGCGCGACGCGCGGGGCGGCCTTGGGATCGGGCTGGATCTCGGAAAGCTGGGTTTCCGCCGGGATCTCGGTCGGCGGCGCGGGCGGCGTCGGCGGCGTGTCCTCGACCACCGTCTCGGGCGGCGTGATCTCGGTGACGTCCGGCGCCGGATCGGGCTCCGGCTGCGGTTCGGGCTCGGGCTCCGGCTGCGGCTCGGGCTTCGGCTCGGGCTTCGGCGGCGGCGGGGTCGCCTCGGCGGGCTCGGGCAGCGAGGGCTGCGGCGGCGCCTCGGTCGCGGCTGTCGGCGCGGCGGCCTGCAATGCGGCGAACTCGGCAGAGGACATCAGCGTCACTTCCGAGGTCTGCACCGGCGGCGGCAGATCGTGGGAAAAGAAGATGCCGCCCAGGATGAGCCAGAGGATCGCGCCGAGATGCGCGCCCCCCGAGACGATCATGCCTGTGCGTTCGGACCTCTCCATGGGCGGTGCCCTAGTTCCCCGCCTGCCCGGCCGCGCCCTGGCCGTCGAAGCTCGGCCCCCCGGCATCGGTGACCAGCACGATGTTGGCGAAGCCGCCCGAGTTCAGCGCGCCCATGACCTGCACGACCCGCTCGTAGGGGATCTTGCCGTCGGCGCGCAGATAGAGCTTGTCGTCGGTCCGCTCGGCCGAGATCGCCTGGAGCTTGCCGATGAGCTGGTCCTCGGCGATCGGCTCGTTCTGGATCGAGATCGTGCCGTCGTCCTGGACCGAGATCGTCAGCGGCTCCTCCTGCTCGGTCGCCACCGCCTGCGCGGCGGTCTTCGGCAGTTCCAAGGGCACGCCCACGGTCAGAAGGGGCGCCGCGACCATGAAGATGATCAGAAGCACCAGCATCACGTCCACGAAGGGCGTGACGTTGATCTCGCTCATGACACCGGCCTTGCCGCGCCCGCCGCGGCGGCGATGCCTGCCGCCGCCACCGCCCGATTTCATCACCCCCGCACCCATCGGATCAGCCGTCCAGCTGGCGCGAGAGGATCGTGGCGAATTCGTCGGCGAAGGCCTCGTAGCCCGAGATGATCCGGTCGCTGTCGGTCGAGAGCTTGTTGTAGAAGATCACCGCCGGGATCGCCGCGACGAGGCCGAGCGCGGTGGCGACGAGCGCCTCCGCGATCCCCGGCGCGACGACCGCGAGCGAGGTGTTCTGGCTGATCGCGATCTGCTCGAAGGCGACCTTGATGCCCCAGACGGTACCGAAGAGCCCGACGAAGGGCGCGGTGGAGCCGACCGTGGCGAGGAACGGCAGGCCGCGCGTCAGGCTTTCCGTCGCTTTGACGATGGCGACGTCCATCGACCGGTCGATCCGCGCCTGCGCGCCGGCAATCAGCTCGCCGTCCTGGCGGTGCGACCGGCGCCATTCGACCATGCCGGAGGCGAAGATCTTCTCGGACGCCCCGTCGGGCTGCGAACCGATCTTCTCGAAGAGCTCGTCGAGGGGCTCGCCCGACCAGAAGGCACGGTCGAAAACCGCCGCCTCCTGCCGAGCCTGGCGGAAGGAGATGAACTTCTGCACGATGATCGACCACGACCAGAAGCTGGCCACGGTCAACATGATCATCACCAGCTGAACGATGAAGGAGGCGCGCCAGAACAGCGCAAGCAAGGAGAAGTCCATCTCCTGCGCGAGGGCAAGGGTTTCGGTTTCCATGGGTCTCTGCTCGCCGGTTGGGCCACGTTTTCGCGGCTCTCTTACACTTGATTCTATCCGGGTTTTAGAGGGAATGCCAACACAACCGCGTCAGACCGTGCCGCAATCGCGCACTCCGGCCCGCTTCAGTGCAGCGCGACCCCGAGCAGGCGGCGGATTTCCGCCGGAAACCGCGCGGGCTGGCCGGTCTCGGTCAGGCACACGAGCGTCACAACGGCATGAAACAACCGCTCCGCCCCGCGCTGGACCACCTGTTCCAGCATGAGCCGCGCGCCGGTCGCGCCCTGCATCCGAGTGGTCACGACCAGTTCGTCGTCAAAGGTCGCCGGGCGCAGGTAATCCGCCTCGATCCGGCGCACCGCGAAGACGATCCCCGTCTCGTCGCGAAGCCGGCCTTGGTCGATGCCGAGCCCGCGCACCCATTCGGTGCGGGCGCGCTCGATGAACTTCAGGTAGTTGGCGTAGTAGACGATGCCGGCGAGGTCGGTGTCCTCGTAATAGACGCGGATCGGGAATTCGTGGCTCATCGTCGGGGCCCCGTGGCGGCGGAATGCCTTCGACCTAGCGCGGGCGCGTGTCATCCGCAAGACACTCCGATCCGCGCCTTCCCGCCCATTTTGCGATCGCGACTTGGCAGGACCGCGCCGTTTCTGTAGCCAAGGCCGGGGGCCAGAGGCAGCGTTCGGCCCTTCGTCGGCGCAATGGGGGGAACCAAATGACGCGATCGGTTATCGAGGAAGACCTCATCATCGAGGGCAACGTCGCCTCGAAAGAGGGCGATGTCGAGGTCAAGGGCCGCGTCTCGGGCGACATCGCCTCGCGCTCGGTCGAGATCCATGTCGGCGGCGAGGTCAAGGGCTCGATCTCAGCTGAAACCGTGCGGATCCAGGGCAAGCAGTCGGGCAGCATCAACTGCACCGAACTGTCGCTCGACCAGCACGCCGAGGTGAAGGCCGACGTGACGGCCCAGACGCTGATCTCGGAAAAGGGCGCCCGGCTCGTCGGCAAGGTGCAGATCACCGGCGGCTGATCCGCTCCGCGCGGATTGCCCGATCTTGGGCCCCGTGGTGTAATGGCCGCGGGAGGATGTCCGATGCAGGATACCGATCCGGCGGCCGGCGCAAATGCCGGCCAGGCCGAGTTCTGGAACGCGGCTCCGGGCCAGAAGTGGGCGCGCTACCGCGACAGGCTCGACGCACTATTCACGGAGATCACCGAGACTCTGCTCGCACGGGCTGAGGTCGCGCCGGGCGAGTCGGTGCTCGACATCGGCTGCGGCGCCGGCGCCACGACGCTGGCCGCCGCCGACCGAGCGGGCCCGTCCGGCCGGGTGGAGGGCGTCGACATCTCCGAGACGCTCCTTGCCGAGGCGCGGGCCCGCGCGACCGGGCGCGGCACCGTCAGCTTCCGCCTCGCCGACGTCCAGACCCACGCCTTCCCGGCCGGGGCCTTCGACCTCGCCCTGTCGCGCTTCGGCTGCATGTTCTTCGCCGACCCGGCGGCGGCCCATGCCAATATCGGCCGCGCCCTGCGCCGCGGCGGACGGGCGGTGCTGATGAGCTGGGACGCGGCCGAACGCAATCCCTGGAGCCACCTGCCGCGCGCAGCCGCCGTCGCCCGGCTCGGTCCGGTGCCGGTCGACGGCCCGCGCGTCCCCGGCCAGTTCGCCTTCGCCGAGATCGGCTATGTCGAGGACATCCTCGCCTCCGCCGGCTTCACCGGGATCACCGGCGAGACGCTCGACACCCATCTCCGGGCCGGCGCCACGGCGACCGAGGCCGCCGAACTCGCCACAGTGATCGGACCGGTGTCACGGATCATGGCGGAGCATGGCGGCACAGAGGACGACCGGCTCGCGATAGCAGCCGAGCTCGAGCGCGCCCTCGCCCCCTTCGCCGGACCGAAGGGCGTGCGCGTTCCGGCGCGGGTCAACCTCTTCACCGCGAGATGGCCCTGAGCCTCATCCGATCCGCGCCGCGAGCCGCAGCGCATGGCTCGGGTCGCGCGCCACCTCGGGCATGGCCGGATCGTAGGCCGCGCGGATCACGGCACCGATTTCGGGGCCGAGAAACACCGTCCCGCCGGCCTGCGCCAGCGGCGAGCGGTCACGGAAGGCCCTGTCCGACCAGAGCAGAATCACCTGCGCCGCAAGCGAAAGCGCCAGCGTCTCGGCGGGCATCTGCGACAGCGCGTCATCCATGCGCAGAAAGGCGATGCAGGCACGGATCGCGCCGCCTTCCTCGAAACGGAAATGCCGGTACTGGTTCGCCCCCTCCGCCTCGAGCCGCGCCACGAGCGGCCCGAGCCCCTCGACCAGCCGGTCGAGATCGGGCAGGTCGAGAAGTTCCCGCCACTCGCGGAAGAAGAAGATCATCAGGTTGGCACCCTGCTCGGGATCGGTCTCGGCCATCCGGTGGCCGGCGAGCGTCACGACCGCCTCGACCGCACCCTTGACCGTGGCGAGCGTGGCGTCATCGACACCGAAGACCACCGGAACGATCGGCCGGCCCCAGCGGGCGAAAATATACTCGCCCGATGCGCGGGTGAAGAGCTGCTCGATATCCTCTGCCCGCATGCCTTCACCTTCATCTTGCCGGAAATATCCCCGCCGGAGGCTTAGAATCTTTGCGCCACAGGCTCAAGCCGCATCCTCCGCCCAACAGTGCGCGCAAGCGAACCGGGGTGGCGGTTCACTTGCCGAAAAGCTCGCCCTGACCCGGCGCTTTCGGCGCGGCCAGGCCGAGATGCGCCCAGGCCTTCGCGGTCAGCATCCGGCCGCGCGGGGTGCGCTGGATCAGCCCCTGCTGCAGCAGAAAGGGCTCGATCACCTCCTCGATCGCGTCGCGGCTTTCGCTGAGCGCCGCCGAGATCGTCTCGACCCCGACCGGGCCGCCGCCGTAATTCTCGGCGATGAGCCCCAGATAGCGCCGGTCCGCCCCGTCGAGCCCGACATGATCGACCCCGAGCCGGGTCAGCGCGCCGTCGGCGATCTCCCGCGTGAGCCGTCCGTCGCCCTCGACGAGCGCGAAATCGACGACCCGGCGCAGGAGCCGCCCGGCGATCCGCGGCGTGCCGCGCGCGCGTTTCGCGATCTCGCGCGTGCCCTCCGGCTCGCTGTCGACGCCCATCAGGCGCGCCCCCCGCGAGACGATGTGGTCAAGCTCGTCGACCGTGTAGAACTGGAGCCGCGTCGGGATGCCGAAGCGATCCCTCAAAGGCGTCGTCAGCAGCCCAAGCCGGGTCGTGGCGCCGACGAGCGTGAAGGGCTGAAGCTCGATCCGGACCGTCCGCGCCGCCGGCCCCTCGCCGATCACGAGATCCAGCTCGAAATCCTCCATCGCCGGATAGAGCACCTCCTCGACGACCGGGTTGAGGCGGTGGATCTCGTCGATGAAGAGGACGTCGCGCGCCTCGAGATTGGTGAGGATCGCGGCGAGGTCGCCGGCGCGTGCGAGAACCGGGCCCGAGGTCATGCGGAAGTTGACACCGAGCTCCTTGGCCATGATCTGCGCGAGCGTCGTCTTGCCGAGGCCGGGGGGGCCGTGGAAGAGCGTGTGGTCCATCGCCTCGCCGCGCATTCGGGCGCTTTCGATGAAGACGCGCAGGTTGGCCCGCGCCTCGGCCTGGCCGACGAACTCGGTCAGCGCCTGCGGCCGCATCGCGCGGTCGGCATCCCCGGGCTGGGGCGCGGCACGGAGCGTGGGATCGGGGTCCATGAGTTACCCTTTCGGCGCGAGGAGCCGGAGGCTCGCCCGGATCAGTGCCGGCGCCGCGGCCGAGCCGTCCGCACCCGCCGCCTCGGCGACAGCCGCCGCCGCCTCGCCCTGGCCATAGCCGAGGTTGATTAGCGCCGAGAGGGCGTCGGCGGTCGCGCTGGCCGCCAGGGCCGGCGCGGGCTTGGGCGCCTTGCGGGCCGCCGGCGCCTCGATGACCTCGTCATCGGGCAGCGCGGCCCCGACATCGACGGTCAGCGCGCCGCCGAGCGCCATCACCCCGGGCGCCTTGTCCTTCAATTCCATCACCACGCGCTGCGCGAGTTTCGGGCCGACGCCGGGCGCGGCCTTGATCGCCGACCAGTCACCAAGCGCGATCGCGCGGCCGACCCCCTCGGCGCCGAGCGTGCCGAGGATCGCCATCGAGGCCTTGGCGCCGACGCCCTGCACCGTGGTCAGGAGCCGGTGCCATTCCTTCTCCAGAAGCGTCGGGAAGCCGAAGAGCTGCAAGAGGTCCTCGCGCACCAGAAGCTCGGTATAGAGCGCGCAGGCCTCGCCGGCCGGCGGCAGCGCGGCAGCGGTGCGCTGCGAGACATGGACGACGTAGCCGACGCCGCGCAC
This sequence comes from Defluviimonas sp. D31, assembly GCF_033436765.1. Classification (NCBI taxonomy): domain Bacteria; kingdom Pseudomonadati; phylum Pseudomonadota; class Alphaproteobacteria; order Rhodobacterales; family Paracoccaceae; genus Albidovulum; species Defluviimonas sp. D31. The sequence goes on along the minus strand of NZ_JAWQFN010000010.1, from coordinate 152,464 downwards.
GTCGATCAGGACGTGGTCGGACGCCCGGTGCAGGATCACCCCGGCGATCCGCCCGATCATGCCACACCCCGCATCGCCGCCGCCAGGCGGCCCGCGCTCTGGAGGTGATGGGCATGGCAGATCGCGATCGCCAGCGCGTCGGCGGCATCGGCGCCCGCAAGCTCCACCCCCGGCAGCTGGTAGCGCACCATATGGGCGATCTGGCCCTTGTCGGCATGGCCGACGCCGACCACCGCCTTCTTGACCGCGTTCGGGGAGTATTCACCGACCGCGAGCCCCGCCTGCGCCGGAACCAGCATGGCGATGCCGCGCGCCTGGCCGAGCTTCAGCGTGCCCGCGCCGTCCTTGTTGACGAAGGTCTGCTCCACCGCCGCGGCATCCGGGGCATGGTCCGCCACGATCCGCGTCAGCGCCGCATAAAGCGACAGCAACCGCGCCGCGAGATCCTTGCCTTCGGAATGAATGATGCCGTTGGCGACGTGACTGAGTCGCGATCCGGCGGTCTCGATCACCCCCCAGCCGAGGTTCCGTAGGCCCGGATCGATCCCGAGAACGCGCATCTGCCCCTCATCTGTTGCTTTTTTCCCACGACTAGCACGAAACGCGAACATCGCAAAGGGAGAAAGTCGCGGCCCGGCGCGTGTCGCCGTTCTCCGTCCGGCGGCTCAAAATCGACATCACATCGACCGGAATCGACGCATTTTGCACTTGCAGAAACGGTTTCTTTACAGGAAGTTATCAGATTTATGACCCATGCAATGCGTGCATGCCGGCCCTGCATCGGCGTCTATTGCTGCAACTGCACACGAGCTCTATTTCCAGTCTCGAACGCGGGATCCTCACGGTGAGGTCCGCGATATCGAGGAAACGACCATGGCTGTTTACGAAGCCCACCGCCCCGCTACCGGCACGTCCGGCATCTTCAACCTCTTCGTCGCGACCTTCGCGGCTTGGAACGACGCGCGCGTCACCCGCAACGCGCTGTCCAAGCTCTCGGACCGCGAGCTGGACGATATCGGCCTCTGCCGTGGCGACATCGACGCGATCGCGATGCGCGGCTGAACCGCCGCCTGACGTTCGACGTGCGACGGATGTCGCCAAAGGCCGTGCCGGGAAGTTCCCGACACGGCCTTTCTTTTTTGACGGCGTTCGCCGTCACTGCTCAGTTGAGAATCTTGCCGATCTGCGCGGCCGTGGCGATCGTGAGCGGATCGGCCCGAAGCACATAGGCACCGATCCGGTCAGCAGTCCCGCCCGCCTCAAGCGCCGCGATGCGTTCGCGGTAGGCCTCCGGCCCGACCGAGGCGTACACGACCGACTTCAGCGCCACGATCGCAAGCAGCACGAGCACGAAAGGCGCGAAAAGTCCGCGCCGAAGCCGGCGCGGGCGCTGCTGCTCGTTGTAAAAGGATCTTCCAAGCGTTCCCTGGGCTTCAAAGCCGCCGCCCGCCTGGCGGATACGCTCGATGCGCCCCAGACGGCCGTTGAAATTCGCCATGTTCCGATCGACCATGCCGACCCTCCAACACTCGCGCGCCCCCGATCCGACAAGGATTGGGAAAAAATGCGGCGTAAATGGGGCAGGGCGCGCGTCTAGCGAATTTGTCGCCGCTTCAGAACCAATGTCGCCCATTCGGCGATTTCGTCGCGCGAAACGAGAACAAAGCCGGCGGTTTTGTAGGCGGCGATGACCTCGTCGGCCTGCGTCGCCAGCAGTCCCGACAGAATCGCATAGCCGTCCGGAGCGATCGCCGACGCCATCTCCGGCGCCAACTGAATCAGCGGTCCCTTGAGGATATTGGCGAAGACCAGATCGTAGGGCGCCCTTGCCGCGAGCTCGGGATGATCGAACCCCGCCGCCTCGACGCAGGTGACGCGATCGCCGAGGCCGTTCGCCTCGGCATTGGCCTTTGCGACCTCGACCGCGACGGCGTCGATGTCCGAGGCGATCACCGGCTCCGGCCAGATCGACGCCGCGGCCATGGCGAGGACCGCGGTGCCGCAGCCGATATCGGCAACACGGCGGCCGCGGAACCCGGCCCGGTCGAGCCGGTCGAGCGCCAGGAGGCAGCCCTTGGTGGTGCCGTGATGGCCGGTGCCGAAAGCCATCGCGGCCTCGATCAGAAGCGCCACGCGGTCTGCCGGCACAAGCTCGGCGTCGTGGCTGCCGTAGACGAAGAAGCGCCCGGCCTCGACGGGCTGCAGCTCGCGCTTCACATGGGCAACCCAGTCGGTCTGCGGCACTTCCGACACCGCGAAGGGCTTGGCGCCATAGATCGCCGCCAGCAGCGCCAGTTCGATCGCGTCCGGCTCTTCCTCGAAATAGACGCCGACCTCGAAATTGCCCGAGCCGTCCTCGATCTCGAACACGCCGATGCCCGTCGGTTCCGGCAGGAAGTTCTCCATCGCTTCGGCGAGCGCCTCGGCGGATTCCCTGGCCGGCAGGGTCGTGAGGGCGGAATAGGTGGGCATGGCGTCCTCCCGGGGCGCATCGCGGTCGGGCGGGCCTTAGTCCGGGCCGGAACCGGCGTCAAGGCTCGGTGGAAGCGCCGGGAGGTATCCCGCCGCATCGGCTGGACGCGTCCAATCACGCGTTCGTGATTTGATTTCTTACAGTGTATGTTTAGAGATATTCTTGCCTTACGTCGTAAGGCACTAGTTTCGGAGGAATTGACAATGCCTGCCCTCAAGAGCCTTTGCCTTTCGCTTTCGATCAGTGCCGTTGCAGTGGCACTCCCGGCGTCGCTGCGTGCCGAGGACGCCGCCAAGACGGCGCGCGACGAGATCGCCGCCGCCTTCGGCACCGTGCCGACCTTCATCGGCCAGGTGCCGGATGCCGCGCTGCCCGGCCTCTGGACCGAGCTCAAGATGCTCGAGATGTCGGACGAGACCGCGCTCGACACCAAGACCAAGGCGCTGATCTCGCTCGCCGTGGCCTCGCAGATCCCCTGCGATTACTGCATCTGGATGGACACCAACACCGCGCGCCAGGCCGGCGCCACCGACCAGGAGATCGGCGAGGCCGTCGCGTTGGCCGGCATGACCCGCAACTGGAGCACGATCTTTAACGGCCTGCAGGTTGACTTCGACACGTTCAAGAAAGAGCTTGGCGGCAGCTGACCGCCCCGCCCGCCCGACCCGGCGTGCCTTGGGGCACGCCGGGTCCAATACCAGTCGGGATGACGACATGACCGAGCCGACCGCGAAAAAGCCGCGCGGCAAGCGCCAGCCGCTCAGCGCCGAGCGAATCGCCGAGGAGGCGATGAAGCTCATTGACGACGCCGGACTCGACGGCTTCAGCTTCCGCAATCTCGCGGCGCGGCTCGGTTGCCAGGCGATGAGCCTTTACCATTACTACCCGTCCAAGGCGCATCTCTTCGAGGCACTGATCGACCTCTGCATCGCCGAGACGCCGCTGCCGGATCCGGGCCTCACCTGGCGGGACCGGATCTACGAGATCGGGCAAGCCTATCGCCGGACGGCCCTGCGCCATCCCGGCTTCTTCCTCTATTTCGTCACCTTCCGCATGAACAACGCCGCGGGCCTTCGTCACATCGACGGGATCGTGCGGGTGTTCGAGGACAGCGGCCTCGACACCGAGGCCTGCGCCCGGCATTTCCGCACCATCGGCTACTACCTCATGGGCGCGGGGATCGACGAGGCGCTCGGCTACGCCCACGGCCCGAGCGCTGTCGAGCCTGTGCAGCCCGACGAGGCGCGCGCGGCCTACCCTGCGATCATGGCCGTAGGCCGCTACTTCGGGGCGGAGCATCACAAGACGATGTACGACTACGGCCTCAACGTCCTTCTTGACCGGATGGAGGAGGAAGCCGCGGCGCAGCGCAGGAAACGCGCCGGAGAGTGACCCTCCGGCTCAGACCGGCCGCGCCGGCACGCCCGCGACCCGCGCGCCGGCCGGAACATCGCGCGTCACGACCGCCCCTGCGGCGACGATCGCGCCGTCGCCCAGGGTGACGCCAGGCAGAAGGATCGCGCCGCCGCCGATCCAGACATCGACTCCGACCGTGACCGGCAAAGCCCGCTCGATCCCCTCCCGCCGCCGCGCCGGGTCGCGGTGGTGATCGGCACAGTAGATATGCACGCCCGGCCCGAGCATCGAATGCGCCCCGATGGAAACCGGCGCCGAATCCAGCACCACGCAGCCGGCATTGAGATAGACCCGCGCGCCGAGGCGGATGTTGAACCCGTAGGAGCAATGGAACGGCGCCTCGATCCAGCAATCCTCGCCCATCGCGATCAGCTTCGCCAGACGCGGCCCGCAGGCACCGCGTTCATCCGGCTCCATCGTCGCATGTTCATGGCAGGCTCGCCGCGCGGCCCGGCGCAGGTCCTCGTAGTCCGCGCCGAGGCACGAATACCATTCCCCGCTCGCCATGATCTCGCGCGGCGAACGGGCCATGCTCAGACCTCGGTCGAGATCGTTGCGTTCGGGTTCCCTCCGAAAAGGGCGCGCAGCATGGGGCTCTCCTATTCCGCGGCGGCGGCGACGGCCTCGGTCCGGTTCAGCGACCGAATATAGCGCCAGGCGAGGAACGCCGCCACGCCGCCGGCGATCACATTGGCGAGCGCGTTCGCCCAGATCACGCCGACCGCGCCGGTGGCGGCGGTGAAGGCCATGCCCAAGGGGAGCATCAGCACCCCGTCGCGGAACCAGTTGGTGCAGGTGGACCAAAGCGGCCGGGCGAGGTTGTTGAAGGTCGCGTTGGCGACGAAAAGCGCGCCGGTGAAGATGAAGGCGCCGGCCGCGTAGTGGGTGAAGGCCTGGACGATCGCCGCGCCCTCCGACGAAAGGCCGAAGGACGCGACGATGGGGCCGGTCATCGCGGCCATCAGCGCCCATGTGACCATAGTGTAGACAGCGCAGAACTTCAGCGCCGCCCAGTAGGCGCCCGCCACCCGGTCCGGCCGCCCGGCGCCGTAATTCTGGCCGATGATGCCGCCGATGGCGCCCGACAGCGCGAAGATGCCGCCGAAGGCGAGGATCGTGAGCCGCATGACCACGCCCCAGCCGGCCATCGCGCTCTCGCCGAACTCAGCCACCTCGCGGGTCAGGATCCAGCTGCCGAAGGGGGCCGAGACCTGGGTGGCGATCGCCGGCAGCGCGATCGCGAGATAGGGGCGCAGGAAGGTCCGCACATCCTCGCGCGCCGGGCGTGCCAGCAGGTCGTGGACCCGGATCACGAAGAAAAGCCCGATCCCGCACATCACGACCCGTGCCGCGAAGATCGACACGCCCGCCCCGGCCACGCCCCAGCCCGACCAGACGATGAGCACGGGGTCGAGCACCGCCGCCACCGCCCCCGCCACCATCGTCACCGCCATCGAGCGCCAGGCATCACCCGCCGCGCGCAGGATCGACGAGCACACGATCCCCGCCGCCATCAGCGGCATCGACGGCAGCGTGAGGCCGAGGAAGGTCCGCGCATGGTCCAGGACCGCGCCCTCCGCCCCCGTCGCCGCGAGAAGCGGCTCGCGGAAGATCCAGATCAGGGCCGCCAGCGTCGCCTGCACCGCCACGGTCAGCAGGACCGCGACCGTCGCGATCCGCCGCGCGCGCGCCCCGTCGCCCTGCCCGATCATGCGCGACACCAGCGCCACGGCCCCGATCATCATGCCGATGCCGACCGAGATCACCACGAACTGGATCGTCCCGGCCATGCCCACGGCCGCGATCATCGCCTCGTCGCCAAGCCGCGAAATCCACCAGAGCGCCAGAAAGTCGATGAGGAAGGTGAAGGACAGCCCCAGCGCCCCTGAAAGCGCCATCACCACGACATGCCGCATCAGGCTGCCGGTGACGAACCTGCCGCGCTCCGCCCTCATTCCGCCACCAGCGGCAGGCCGCGCGAAAAGACCGTCTCGTTGCCCGGCTCCGGGTGCCGCGGGATCAGGAGCGCGAGCAGGAGCGAGACCCCCGCCATCGCCGCCGCGAGGCCGAAGACCGCGCCGGGCGAGATCACCCAGAGATAGCCGAGCGCCGCCGGCAGGAAGACCGCCGCGATATGGTTGATGGTGAAGGCCACGGCCGCGGTGGGCGCGATGTCGCCGGGGTCGGCGATCTTCTGAAAATAGGTCTTCAGCGCGAAGGCGAGCGAAAAGAAGAGATGGTCGATGACATAAAGCGCCGCCGCCAGCATCACGCCCCAGCCGAACCAGTAGAGCCCGCCATAGGCGAGGAAGACGAGCATCAGCCCGCCATGCTCGAAGACCAGCGCCGCGCGTTCGCCGAACTTCGCCACGGCATGGCCCATGAAGGGCGCCGCGACCATGTTGACGAGGTAGTTGATCAGGAAAAGCGCCGTGACCTCATGCACTTCGAAGCCGAAGCGCTCGACCATCATGAAGGCGGCGAAGACGACGAAGATCTGCCGCCGGGCGCCGGCCATGAACTGCATGACGTAATAAAGCCAGTAGCGCTTCCTCAGCACGAAATGCTTGAGCTGCGGATCGGGCGCCTCGAACTGCGGATAAGCGAAGGCGGCAAAGACCGCGATCGCGAGAGTCAGCCCGCCGGAGACGAGGTAGACGAGATTGTAGCTCAGATCGAACGCCTTCCAGGTCGCCACGATCAGCCCGTAGGCCACCATCGAGGCGCCCGAGCCGATGGCCACGATCCAGCCGATCGTCTGCGGCGCCCGCTTCTTGTCGATCCACTGGAGCTGCAGCGACTGGTTGACCGTTTCGAAATAGTGGAACCCGATCGAGGACAGGAGCGTGATCGTCAGGATCCCGCCCAAGGTCGGGAACCAGGCGGTCACCGCCGTCGCCGCGCCGAGGAGCCCGAGCGCCAGAAGCGCCAGCACCTGCTCGCGCAGAGCCCACAGAAGGACGATCACCCCGATGGCGAGAAAGCCGGGGATCTCGCGCACGGTATGGAGCCAGCCGATCTCGACCCCGGTGAAGCCTGCCGCCTCCTTGACGAAATTGTTGAGAAGCGCGGACCAGGTCGAGAACGCGATCGGCATCGCCGCCGCCATCAGGAACAGAAGAAACGCCGGCTGGCGCCAGCGCGGCAGGGTCTTGGCTTCGGCAAGCGGGATCAGCTTCATGTCCCGCCAATACGCCCGCCCCGTTGAAAAGAAAAGCGCCGCGGCGCGCGGCCCCTCATGCGTCGCCGCCGACACCCGCCCATCACGTCTCCGTGATCGCGCCGGCGGCGCGGGATGGATTTCGCCCGCGCCGCGTCATTGCCTCAGGTGTCCCCGTGACGGGCGCCCCAACCAGGCCCGATCCCGGGCCGAGAGGAGAGACCGATGACCATCCGTTCGCCCCGCTTCCCCCTCACCCTCGCCGCCCTGCTGCTCGCCGGCACCGCCGCCTTCGCCGAGACCGGCATCAAGACCGGCGAGAGCACGCTCGGCGCGGTCCTGACCAATGCCGATGGCATGACGCTCTACACCTTCGACAAGGACACGGACGGCGCCTCGGCCTGCTACGACGACTGCGCCACCAACTGGCCGCCGCTCATGGCCACCGAAGGGGCCGCCGCCGAGGGCGACTACGGCCTCACGGCGCGCAAGGACGGCGCGATGCAGTGGACCTACAAGGGCATGCCGCTCTACACCTGGGTCAAGGATGCCGCCCCGGGCGACGTGACCGGCGACGGGGTCAAGGAAGTCTGGCACGCGGCCAAACCCTGATCGGAAACGCGATGAGCCTTCTGGACGAGATCGAGGCCGCCATCCCGGGCTTGCGCCGCTACGCGCATGCGCTGATGCGGGATCGCGACGCGGCCGAGGATCTCGTCCAGGACTGTCTCGAACGGGCCCTCGCCCGGCGCCACCACTGGCGCGGCGACGGCCCGGTCCGGGCCTGGATGTTCCGCATCCTCCTGAACCTCCATCGCGACGGGGTCCGGCGGTCGCAGGGCCGCCACCTCGTCGCGGTGGAGAGCCTGCCGGCGGAGCCCTCGGGCCCCGCCCGGCAGGAGGCGCACATGGACTTGCGCGAAGTGCAGGCGGCGATCGCCCGCCTGCCCGCCGACCAGCGCCGGGCGCTTCTTCTCGTCGCGCTCGAAGGCATGAGCCTCGCCGAGGCCGCCGGGATCCTCGACATCCCCGAAGGCACGCTCGTCTCGCGCCTCGGCCGGGCGCGGGCCACCTTGCGCGAGATGACCGGCCGGGCCGGGCCGCGACCCGCGAAGAAGGAGGGCACGACATGACCGGTCCGGAACCGATCCGCGAGGAAGACCTCGTCGCCTTCCACTCAGGCGGGCTCGACGACGCGGCCCGCACCGCGCTCGCCGCCCGCATCGCAGCCGATCCCGAGGCGCAGGCGGTGCTCGCCGAATGGGACCGCCAGGACGCCGCCCTCGCGGCCCTCTACGGTCCCGTGGCCGAGGAACCGCTGCCCGAGCCGCTCCGCGCCCGCCTCGCCGCCGCCGCCGAGACGCCGACGCGACGCCGACCCGCCTTCGCGCTCGCCGCCGCCCTCGCACTTCTCGCCATCGGCGCCGCCTCCGGCTGGTTCGCCGCCCGCTCCACCCAGCCCGACGCCCCCGCCTTCAGCCTCGCCGACAGCGCGCTGCGCGCCCATGTCACCTATGTCGCCGAGATCGCCCACCCGGTCGAGGTCGCTTCCGACCAGGCCGGCCACCTCGTGCAATGGCTCTCCAAACGCCTCGGCCACCCGGTCAAGGCCCCCGACTTCGCCGCCGAGGGCTTCCGCCTGATGGGCGGAAGGCTCCTGCCCGGCGACACGAGCCCCGCCGCCCTCTTCATGTACGAGGACGACACCGGGCGCCGCCTCACCCTCCATGTCCTGCCCGAGGGCGGCGCTGAGAACAGCGCCTTCCAGTTCCTCTCCTCCGGCGCCGCGCAGGGCTTCTATTGGCACGATGCCGGTCTCAGCTACGCCGTGATCGGCGACATCGACCGCGACCGGCTCCGCGCCATCGCCCTCGCGGCCTACGAACAGCTCATCTGAACTTACGGCAACAAACGCATCCGACGTCTTCTTTTCACAAGTATCCCGGGGGTCCGGGGGCAGCGCCCCCCGCACCGCAGTAGAAGCACTTCGGGTCGATATCGATCGCCAGCCTGAGATTGTTCGGCACCCGGAACTGCCCGACCCACTCCGCCAAGGCCGCCTGCAACGCCACTCCCGTCGCCGCCTTCACCAGCAGCCGCACCCGGTGCCGCCCCCTGACCCGCGCCACCGGCGCCGGTGCCGGGCCGACGACCTGCGCGCCAATCCGCCGGAGCGGCGCGGCGCGACGCGCAAGCTCGGCGCCGAAATCGAAGACCGTCTGCACATCCGGCGACGACAGCACGATCCCGGCGAGCCTGCCATAGGGCGGCATACCCGCCGCCTGCCGCTCGCCCGCCTCGGCCTGCCAGAACGCCTCCTCGTCGCCCGAGAGGATCGCCCGGATCACCGCGTGCTCCGGCTGGCAGGTCTGCAGCATCGCCACGCCCGGCCGCGCGCCCCGGCCCGCGCGCCCCGAGACCTGGCGCATGAGCTGGAAGGTCCGCTCCGCCGCCCTGAGGTCCGACCCCTGCAGCCCGAGATCGGCGTCGATCACGCCGACCAGCGTCAGCAGGGGAAAGTTGTGCCCCTTCGCCACCAGCTGGGTGCCGATGATGATGTCAGCCCCGCCAACCGCGATCTCGGCGATCTTCTCCTTCAGCGCGCGGGCCGAGCCGAAGAGATCCGACGACAGCACCGCCACCCGCGCCTCGGGGAATCGTTCCGCCACCTCCTCGGCCAGCCGCTCGACCCCCGGCCCCACCGGCGCGAGCCGCCCCTCGACGCCGCAGGAGGGACAGGCCTCGGGCATCGGCTTCGTCTCGCCGCACTGGTGGCAGACGAGGCGCTTCAGGAACCGGTGCTCGACCATCCGCGCGTCGCAATGCTCGCAGCCGATCTGGTGGCCGCAGGCGCGGCAGATCGTGACCGGCGCATAGCCGCGGCGGTTGAGGAACAGCAATGCCTGCTCCCCGGCCGCGATCCGCGCCGTCACCGCCCGGACCAGCGTCGGCCCGATCCAGCGGTTCGGCTCCAGCGCCTCGGCGCGCATGTCGACCGCCATCAGCTCCGGCATCTCCGCCACGCCGAAACGCGAGGTGAGGTCGATGCGCGCATACTTGCCCGCCTCGGCATTTGCCCAGGTCTCGAGGCAGGGCGTCGCCGAGGCCAGCACCACCTGCGCATCGCACAAGGAAGCGCGCAGCACCGCCATGTCGCGGGCGTTGTAGAGCACCCCATCCTCCTGCTTGTAGGAGGTGTCGTGCTCCTCATCGACGACGATGAGGCCGAGATCGCGGAACGGCAGGAAGAGCGCCGAGCGCGCCCCGACGACCAATCCGACGCCGCCCTCGCCCGCCATGCGCCAGAGCCGCCGCCGCTCGGTCTGGGTCACGCCGGAATGCCACTCGCCGGGCATCGCGCCGAACCGCGCCTCGACGCGCGTCAGGAACTCCGCCGTCAGCGCGATCTCCGGCAACAGAACCAGCGCCTGCCGCCCGGCCCGCAGGCATTCCGCCACCGCCTCCAGATAGACCTCGGTCTTGCCCGAGCCGGTGACGCCCTTGAGAAGCGTCGTCCCGTAGCGCCCGGCGCGGATGCCCGCGCAGAGCCGCTCCGCCGCCGCCGCCTGATCCTCCGCCAGCGCCTTGCCCTGAAGATCGGGATCGAGCGCCGGATAGGGCAGGTCGCGCGGCGCCTCCTCCTCGATGACCGCGCCCTGCGTCACCAGCCCCTTCACGACCCCCGACGACACCCCGGCAAGCCCGGCCAGCTCGCCGAGCGTGAACGCCGCCCCGCCATATTCGTCGAGAACATCGAGCACCCGCCCCCGCGCCTCGGTCATCCGGTCGGGCTCGGCCCAGCCCTTGCGGTAGACCCGGCGCGGCCCCGGCGGATCGGCGAGGCCGGGCGCGCGGGTCGCAAGCCGCAGCATCGCCGGCATCGGCGTCAGCGTGTAGTCGGCCACGCGGACCAGGAAGGCCCGCATCGCCTCGCCCATCGGCGCCGCATCGAGCACCCGCGTCACGGGACGCACCTTGGCAAGGTCATAGCCGCCCTCGCCCGCCCCCCAGACCACGCCGAGAACCCGGCGCGGGCCCAAAGGCACCTCGACGAAGGCGCCGAGAAAGCAGCCCCCCTCCGGCGCGCGGTAGTCGAGCGCCCGGCCCAGAGGCTCGGTCGTCAGCACCGAAACCAGCGCGCCGGCCTCAAAGAACGACGGTTCAGCCAAGCCGCCCCCCGATGACGGGTTCCGGCCCGGCGGCGCTTGCGCTAGAAGGACGCCCGAACGCAAGCCTCAATCCGGGAACGCCGCCCATGAAATTCTTCGTCGATACCGCCGACACCGCCGCCATCCGTGAACTCGCCGATCTCGGCATGGTCGACGGGGTCACCACCAACCCCTCGCTCATCCTGAAGGCGGGCCGCGACATCATCGAGGTCACTAAAGAGATCTGCGACATGGTCTCGGGCCCCGTTTCCGCCGAAGTCGTGGCCACCGAGGCCAAGGAGATGATTGCCGAAGGCATGAAGCTTGCCAAGATCGCCCCGAACATCGCGATCAAGGTGCCGCTCACCTGGGACGGCCTCACCGCCTGCAAGGCTTTCGCATCCGAAGGCCACATGGTCAACGTGACACTCTGCTTCTCGTCCGCGCAGGCGATCCTCGCGGCGAAGGCCGGCGCGAGCTTCATCTCGCCCTTCATCGGCCGGCTCGACGACATCCATCTCGACGGGGTGGAACTGATCCACGACATCCGCACGATCTACGACAACTACGACTTCAAGACCGAGATCCTCGCCGCCTCGATCCGCTCGGTGAACCATGTCATCGAATGCGCCAAGATCGGCGCCGACGTGATGACCGCCCCGCCCGCGGTGATCAAGGCGATGGCCAACCATGTGCTGACCGACAAGGGACTCGACCAGTTCCTCAAGGACTGGGCCAAGACCGGGCAGAAGATTCTCTGATCGCCTTAGGGCCGCGGCGGACCCGACCGGGAAGGTTGATCCGCCGCGCCACAATGACGGCAAAAAGTTGAGGCAAACCGGCGAAGGGCCTGTTAGAGTTCCACCAAAACCAGAAATCAAGACGAGGGCAGAGATGGGCGAGAGGGCGAACATCGCGGCAGAAGTCAGGGACCGGCTCATTGCCGAACCCGAAGTCATCCTTGAGGATCGCGACCTTATGCGGGCCCTGATCGGGGCCAACGAACGCGCGATGGGCGCCAATATCGTCGATCTCAGGGGCATCGCGATGGAGCGGCTCGAGGCGCGGCTCGACCGGCTCGAGGACACGCACCGCTCGGTCATCGCCGCGGCTTACGAAAACCTCGCCGGCACCAACCAGATCCACCGCGCGATCCTGCGCATCCTCGACCCGATCAATTTCGAGGAGTTCGTCCGCGATCTCGGCGGCGAGGTCGCGCAGATCCTGCGCGTCGATTCGGTGCGGCTCGTGCTCGAGACCAGGCAGGCCGAGCGCGAACCGGCGCTCGACCGGCTGGGCGACGTGCTTTGCGTGGCCGAGCCGGGCTTCGTCGACAACTATCTCGCCGGCGGCCGGCCGACCGCGAGCCGCCCCGTGGTGCTGCGCCCGGCCCTGCCGGAGCTTGCGACGATCTACGGCAAGTCCGGCGACTGGATCCGCTCCGAGGCCGCGCTCCGGCTCGATCTCGGGCCGGGTCGCCTGCCCGGGATGCTTGCGCTCGGCGCCGAGGATCCGCACCAGTTCCGCGCCAACCAGGGCACCGATCTTCTCGCCTTCCTCGCGGGCGTCTTCGAACGCGCGATGCGGCGCTGGCTGGGTTGAGCGCGGGGCGATGAGCCTGGCGCTTTCCGCCGCCCTGCGCGATGCGCTGTCGACCTGGCTCGACCAACTCTCGGCCCTCGACGGCGCGGCGGGAAACACCTTGCGTGCCTATCGCACCGATGTCGCGGGCTTTCTCGCCTTCCTCGCCGCCCATACTGGCGAAAGCATCGGCCCCGCGCGGCTCGGCCGCGTGACGCAATCCGACATGCGCGCCTGGATGGCGCATGCGCGTTCCAGCGGCACCCAGGCCCGCTCGCTCGCGCGCAGCCTCTCGGCGGTCAAGAGCTTCACCCGCTGGCTCGCCGAGCGCGAGGGCTTCGACCCGACCGCGATCCTCGCCGCGCGCAGCCCCAAGTTCCAGCGCAAGCTGCCGCGCCCGCTGTCCGAGGACGCGGCGCGCGAGGTGATCGGCCAGATCGGCACCCAGCCGCGCGAGGAATGGGTCGCCGCCCGTGACGCGGCGGTGGTGACGCTGCTTTACGGCTGCGGGCTCCGCATCTCCGAGGCGCTCGGCCTCACCGGCGCCGCAAGCCCGCTTCCCGAGACGCTCCGGATCCTCGGCAAGGGCGGCAAGGAGCGCGTCGTGCCGACGCTGCCGGTGGCGCGGCGGGCGGTGGCCGATTACGTCCGGCTCTGTCCCTTCCCGGTCGCCGACGAGCCCGGGGCCGCGCTTTTCCGCGGCGCCCGCGGCGGCCCCCTGAACCCGCGGCTGATCTCGCGGGCGATGGAATCGGCCCGCGCCGGGCTCGGCCTGCCCGCCACCGCGACGCCGCACGCGCTGCGCCACAGCTTCGCCACCCATCTCCTGGCCGCCGGCGGCGATCTCCGCGCCATCCAGGAACTGCTCGGCCACGCCTCGCTCTCCACGACCCAGGCCTATACGGCGGTCGACACGGCCCGGCTGATGGAGATCTATGACCGGGCGCATCCCCGCGCCGCTACAGCCCAGCCGAAGGGGTGACCCGATGACGCCGCAGATCAAGGCCCTTGCCGTCCACCTCTTCACCGCCACTGGCGCGGTCCTGTCGATGCTGGCCATGCTCGCCGCCGTGCAGGGCAAGTGGAGCCTGATGTTCCTCTGGCTCGTCGTCGCCTTCATCGTCGACGGCATCGACGGCCCGCTCGCGCGCCACTACCACGTCAAGAGCAACTGGCCGACCTACGACGGGGTGCTTCTTGACCTCATCATCGACTACCTGACCTACGTCTTCATCCCGGCCTTCGCGCTCTTCCAGTCCGGGCTCCTGCCCGGCTGGACCGGCTGGCTCTCGATCATCGTCATCACCTACGGAAGCGTGATCTACTTCGTCGACACGAGGATGAAGACCAAGGACAATTCCTTCGCGGGCTTCCCGGCCTGCTGGAACATGGTGGTGCTCGTCCTCTTCGCGCTGGAGCCGAATTTCTACCTGATGACGGCAATCATTCTCGCGCTCGCCGTCTCGATGTTCACCAACCTGAAATTCGTCCACCCGGTCCGCACCGAACGCTGGCGCTGGATCACCCTGCCCATGGCGCTCGCCTGGGTCGGCTTCGCCGCCCGCGCCGCCTGGGTCGACTTCGCGCCGGGCGAGCTGGCGCACTGGGGCCTCGCGATCACCTCGCTCTACCTCCTCCTCGCCGGCATCGCCCAGCAGTTCATCCCCGAATACGGCCGTCCGGGCTTTCACGACTGAAGCGCCGGGCTTACCCGGCGCAATGATCACAATTAATGGTTGCTTATTCCGGGCAGGCAGTCGCCCTAAGATATTGACGCGGCGTCCGTTCGCGACAATGTTCGTTTTCGTTGTTTGTCAGCTATTTGAACGGAGTTCGTCATGTGTGACCGCGTCGCGGTGTTTGTGGATGGCGACAATATCAGTGCGACATTTGCCCCTCAGATCCGTGAAGTTGCGGAGCGATCGGGCGCTGCGGACGTGATGCGGGTCTATACGGACGCGAGCCGCAACAGCGACTGGCACCAGACACACGGCTACCGTCTCATCCACGCCGGCACCGGCAAGAACGCGGCCGATCTCCTGCTTTCAATAGACGCGATGGAAATCGCGCTGACCCAATCTTTCACGACATTCGTCATTGCCAGTTCGGACGGCGACTTCACCCATCTGGCCACCCGCCTGCGCGAGCGCGGCCTCAAGGTCGTCGGCGCGGGCGAGACGAAGGCGCCCCTGGGCTTTCGTTCTGCCTGCACCACCTTTGCGCTGCTCCGGAGCGCGATCAGCGCTCCCGTCCCGACAACCTCACCGACCTCACCCGGCGTCACGGAGCTTGACCGCAATATCAGGAAGTTGATCGCCGCCAACAGCACGAACGGCAGCGGCATGCGCATTACCGAGCTTGGGCCAAAGATGCACATTATGCATGGTGTGCGCATCAGCCAAGCACCTGAGCGTACATGGCGTGCATACCTGTCGAAGCGGACAGCGCTCTATGATCTCGACGAACGCGGCCCCGAGGCAAAGGTACGCTTCAAGCGCGAAGGCTTTGTCGAGTGACCGTTGCAACGCGAACCGCTGACCGCCTGCGTCTTAAGCATATCATCACACCCGCTCCTGAGCCTCGACGCCAGGACTGGCGTTCGCACTATGACAAGCCGGACGGCGGCTCATCTTAGAATCGTTCCATTCCTTGACTCGCCCCCGCCCCGGGCGCATATCCAATGCGCAACGGAGGCCCCGACATGTTCATCCAGACCGAATCCACGCCGAACCCCGCCACGCTCAAGTTCCTGCCGGGCCAGACGGTGCTGGAGACCGGCACCGCCGACTTCCCGCAGCCTGACACCGCGGCGGGTTCGCCGCTGGCGCGGCGGATCTTCGCGGTCGAGGGCGTGACCGGCGTCTTCTTCGGCACCGATTTCGTCACCGTGACCAAGGCCGAGGCGGTGCTCTGGGAGCATGTCAAGCCGGCGATCCTCGGCGCGATCATGGAGCATTTCCAGTCCGGCCAGCCGGTGATCGAGGGCGAGCAGGCGGCCTCGGGCCATGCCGCCCATGACGGCCCCGATTCCGAGATCGTGCGCCAGATCAAGGAGCTTCTCGACACCCGCGTGCGCCCTGCCGTGGCGCAGGACGGCGGCGACATCACCTTCCACGGCTTCGACCGCGGCGTCGTCTACCTGCACATGCAGGGCGCCTGCGCCGGCTGCCCGTCCTCGACGCTGACCCTGAAGATGGGGATCGAGAACCTTCTGCGCCACTACATCCCGGAAGTGACCGAGGTCCGTCCGGTCGCCGCCTGACGCATGGCCGGCCCGCTGATCCTGGCTTTCGACACCTCGGCCGCGCATTGCGCGGCCGCGCTCGTTTCCGGCGACACGGTTCTCGTCGCCCGCGCCGAGGAGATGGGCCGCGGCCAGGCCGAGCGGCTGATGCCGATGATCGAGGAACTTCTCGCCGAGACGGGCCACGGCTGGCGCGACCTCGACGCGCTCGGCGTCGGCATCGGGCCGGGCAACTTCACCGGCATCCGCATCTCCGTCGCCGCCGCGCGCGGGCTGGCACTCGCGCTCGGCATCCCGGCGGTCGGGGTGTCGGGCTTCGAGGCCGCCGACCCCGACCGCGCGGCGCCGTTCTGGGCGGTGATCCCCGGGCCGCGCGGCACGGTCTACGCCCAACGCCGCGGCGGCGCTCCGACCGATCCGGAGATCCTGCCCGACACCGCGCTCGCCTCGCTCGACGCGCCGGTCCTGAGGCTCGATGCCGTGCCGGCCGACCGGCTTGCCGTCCACATCGCCCGCGTCACCGCGACCCGCTGGCAGGACGCGCCGACGCGCCCAGCGCCGCTCTACCTGCGCCCCGCAGATGCCGCGCCCGCGCGCGACACCGGCCCCGCGATCCTGCCGTGACCGCCGATCCCGAGCGGCTGGCCGCGATCCACAGGGCGGCCTTTTCCCATCCCCGGCCGTGGTCGGCCTCCGAGATCGCCGCGCTGCTGACCACGCCGGGCGCCTTCCTGATCGCCGAGGACAGGGGCTTCCTCATCGGCCGCGCCATCGCCGGCGAGGCCGAGCTTCTCACCGTCGCCGTCGACCCCGCCGCGCGGCGGCAGGGCATCGGCGCAAGGCTCCTTGCCGGGTTCCTCGACGCCGCTCGGGCGGCCGGCGCCGAGACCGCCTTTCTCGAGGTCGCCGCCGACAATGCCGCGGCACTCGCGCTTTACACGGGGCATGGCTTCGCCGAAACCGGACGGCGGCGCGGCTACTACATCACGCCGGGCGGCAACCGCGTCGATGCCGTGCTGATGGCGGCGCGACCTTGACCAAAGAGTCAAACTTCCGCCCTGTCAGCTCCAAATAGCTATTGACCGGCTTCGGCGCATTCGCCCTAATCGATGCAATCCGCGCGTGACCGGCCGTCATCGGGACGCGACCGCGGACGCGGATGCGCAAAGCAATAACCGGGAGCGATCCATGACCCTCAAGCAGACATTCCTCGGCGCCGCCGCGACGCTGGCGCTGACCTCCGGCGCCGCGCTGGCCGACCCGGCCCTGATCTTCGATCTCGGCGGCAAGTTCGACAAGTCGTTCAACGAGGCCGCCTTCGCCGGCGCCGAGCGCTGGAGGGAGGAGACCGGCGGCACCTACAAGGAACTCGAGATGCAGTCCGAGGCCCAGCGCGAGCAGGCGCTGCGCCGGCTCGCCGAGACCGGCGCCAACCCGGTCGTCATGACCGGCTTCGCCTTCGGCGACGTCCTCAACACCGTGGCCCCCGACTTCCCCGACACCAAGTTCGCGATCATCGACATGGTGGTCGAGCAGCCCAACGTCCGCTCCGTCGTCTTCACCGAGGAGCAGGGATCCTACCTCGTCGGCATGATGGCCGCGATGGCCTCGAAGACCGGCACCGTGGGCTTCATCGGCGGCATGGACATCCCGCTCATTCGCAAGTTTGCCTGCGGCTATGTGCAGGGCGTAAAGGCCGCCAACCCGGACGCCACCGTGATCGAGAACATGACCGGCACCACGCCCGCCGCCTGGAACGACCCGGTGAAGGGCGCCGAGCTTGCCAAGGCACAGAAGGCGCAGGGCGCGGACGTGATCTACGCCGCCGCCGGCGGCACCGGGATCGGCGTGCTGCAGGCCGCGGCCGACGAGGGCATCCTCTCGATCGGCGTCGACAGCAACCAGAACCACCTGCATCCGGGTAAGGTCCTTACCTCGATGCTGAAGCGCGTCGACAACGCCGTCTACGAGGCCTTCAAGGCCGGTCCCGACCTTGAACCGGGGATCAACGTGATGGATCTCTCCGCCCAGGGTGTGGGCTATGCGCTCGACGACAACAACGCCGCCCTCGTCACCGACGAGATGAAGGCGGCCGTCGACGCGGCGGCCGGGAAGATCAAGTCGGGCGAGATCTCGGTCCATGACTACATGTCCGACAACACCTGCCCGGTGAGCTGAGCCCGGACGATGGCTCAGGGCCTCCAGACGGAGCGGCAGGCGACTGCCGCTCCCGCCATCGAGCTTCGCGGGATCTCGAAGGCCTTCGGCCCGGTCCAGGCGAACAAGGATATCTCGATCCGCGTCGAGAAGGGCACGATCCACGGCATCATCGGCGAGAACGGCGCCGGCAAGTCGACGCTGATGTCGATCCTCTACGGCTTCTACAAGGCCGATACGGGCGAGATCCTCATCGACGGCCGCGCGACGCAGATCCCCGACAGCCAGGCCGCGATCCGCGCCGGGATCGGCATGGTGTTCCAGCATTTCAAGCTGGTGCAGAACTTCACCGTCCTCGAGAACGTCATCCTCGGCGCTGAGGACGGGGCGCTCCTGACCCCCTCGCTCGCCAAGGCGCGCAAGGTGCTCGCCGAGCTTGCCGAGGAATACGAGCTCGACGTCGATCCCGACGCGGTGATCGAGGAGCTTTCCGTCGGCCACCAGCAGCGGGTGGAGATCCTCAAGGCGCTCTACCGCCACGCCGACATCCTCATCCTCGACGAGCCGACCGGGGTCCTGACACCGGCCGAGGCCGATCACCTCTTCCGCATCCTGAAAAACCTCAAGGAGCAGGGCAAGACGATCATCCTGATCACCCACAAGCTCCGCGAGATCATGGAGATCACCGACACCGTCAGCGTCATGCGCCGCGGCGAGATGACCGCGACCGTCATGACCGCCGACACCAATCCCGAACAGCTCGCCGAGCTGATGGTCGGGCGCAAGGTGCTCCTCAACGTCCCGAAAGCCCCGGCGCAGCCCGGCCAGACGGTGCTCGAGATCGACAACCTGCGCGTCACCGACGAGGACAAGGTCGAACGGCTCAAGGGCATCTCGCTCAAGATCCGCGCGGGCGAGATCCTCGGAATCGCCGGGGTCGCCGGCAACGGCCAGTCCGAGCTTCTGGCCGTCCTCGGCGGCATCGCCCGCGGCGAGGGCTCGGTCCGGCTAAACGGCAAGGAGCTCGACCTCACCGGCACCCGCTCCGACGGCCAGTCGCGGCGCGCGAACGGCATCGCCCATGTGCCGGAGGACCGCCAGCATCTCGGCATGATCATGGATTTCACCGCGTGGGAGAACATGGCCTTCGGCTATCACCACGACCCGGCCTACCAGAAGAACCGCTGGCTGATGGACAACCGCGCCATCATGGCCGACACCGCGAAGCAGATGGAACGTTTCGACGTCCGCCCGCCGATCCCGACGCTTCAGGCGAAAAGCTTCTCCGGCGGCAACCAGCAGAAGATCATCCTCGCCCGCGAGATCGAGCGGAACCCCGACCTCCTCCTCGTCGGCCAGCCGACCCGCGGCGTCGATATCGGCGCGATCGAGTTCATCCACAAGCGCATCGTGGAGCTGCGCGACGCCGGCAAGGCGGTGCTGCTGGTCTCGGTCGAACTTGACGAGATCATGAGCCTTTCGGACCGCATCGCCGTCATGTTCGACGGCCAGATCATGGGCGAGCGCCTGCCCGAGGAGACCGACGAGCGCGAGCTTGGCCTTCTCATGGCCGGGATCGCCAATGGCAAGAGCGGGGAGGCGGCGTGATGCAGGCGATGCCGAAATGGGCCGACGTCGTCCTCGTACCGCTGATCAGCGTGGTTCTCGCCTTCGCGATCTCTGCGCTCGTCATCCTCGCCATCGGCGAGAACCCCGTCGAGGCCCTGAAGATCATGCTCACCGGCGCGCTCGGCTCGGCCTATGGCTGGGGCTACACGCTCTATTACGCGACCAACTTCATGTTCACCGGGCTCGCCGTCGCGGTAGCCTTCCACGCCAGCCAGTTCAACATCGGCGGCGAGGGCCAGGCGACCTTGGGCGGCCTCGGCGTCGCGGTGGTCTGTCTCGCCTTCGACTGGCCGCACTGGACGCTGGCGCTCGCCGCCGCGACCGTCGGCGCGGCAGTCTTCGGCGCGTCCTGGGCGGCGGTGCCGGCCTACCTTCAGGCCAAGCGCGGCAGCCATATCGTGATCACCACGATCATGTTCAACTTCATCGGCGCCTCGCTCCTGAACTACCTACTCGTCAACGTGATGCGGCCGGTGGGCTCGATGGACCCCGCGACCGCGCGCTTCCCGGCCGGCGCGAAGCTGCCGACGCTCTTCGACATGACCTCGGCTTTGGGAATGCCCCTCTTCAAGAGCACCCCCGTCAACGTCACGCTCTTCATCGCGCTCGCCGCCTGCGTCGCGGTCTGGCTCCTCATCTGGCGCACGCGGCTCGGCTACATGATCCGCGCCTTCGGCCGGTCGGAACCGGCGGCGGTCTATGCCGGGATCTCGCCGGTCAAGATCACCATGTACGCGCTTCTCATCTCCGGCGCGCTCGCGGGCATGATGGCGATCAACGCGACGATGGGCGAACAGAAGCGGCTCATTCTCAACGCGGTCGAGGGAGCGGGCTTCATCGGCATCGCGGTCGCGCTGATGGGCCGCTCGCACCCGTTCGGGGTCCTCCTCGCCGCACTTCTCTTCGGCTTCCTCTTCCAGGGCGGGGCCGAGCTCGCGCTCTGGACGACGATCCCGCGCGAGCTCATCACCGTGATCCAGGCGCTGGTGATCCTCTTCACCGGCGCGCTCGACAACATGGTCCGGATGCCGCTCGAACGCCTCTTCCTCGCGCTGAGGCGCACCGACGGGGAGGCGCGGCGATGACCGGATACCTGCCGCAGCTTCTCCGCGCCTGGTCGATCCAGGCCGTGGGCATCGCCTCGCCCAGTCGTTCCGCCACGCTGGCCACGCCGAGGAGCTGAGCCATGGACTACGCCACCATCCTCCAGATCCTCGACTCCACCGTCCGGCTCGGCACGCCCCTGCTCCTGGCCTGCCTCGCCGGGCTCTTCTCCGAACGCGCGGGCATCTTCGACATCGGGCTCGAGGGCAAGATGCTGATGGCGGGCTTCGCCGCCGCCGCCATCGCGGCGGTGAGCGGCTCGGTCTGGATCGGCGTCGCGGCGGGGCTTTGCGCCTCCCTCGCGCTGGCGCTTCTCCACGGGCTTGCGTCCATCACCTTCCGCGGCAACCAGCTCATCTCGGGCGTCGCGATCAACTTCCTCGCCTCGGGTCTTACCGTGCTCATCGGCCAGAAATGGTTCGCGCTCGGCGGCCGCACACCCTCTCTCGAAGGCGCCGCGCGCTTCTCACCCATCGAGTTGCCCTTCGCCGAGGTCCTGCTGCCCGTCCCCGTCGCCGGCCCGCTTTACCGCGAGCTGATCTCCGGCCATTCGGTCCTCGTCTACGTCGCCTTTGCCGCGGTGCCAGCCGCCTGGTGGCTCCTCTACCGCTCGCGCTTCGGGCTGAGGCTCCGCGCGGTGGGCGAGAACCCGGCGGCGGTCGACACCGCCGGGATCTCGGTCGTCAGGATGCGCTACGCGGCGGTGGCGATCTGCGGGCTTCTCTGCGGGCTCGCGGGCGCCTATCTCGCGACCGGGCTCTCGGCCGGCTTCGTGAAGGAGATGACGGCGGGGCGCGGCTACATTGCGCTTGCCGCGCTCATCTTCGCCAAATGGCGGCCGTGGTACGCGCTTGGTGCGACGATGCTCTTCGGGCTTCTGGAGGCGATCGCCAACCGCTACCAGAATATCGACCTCGGCGCCGTCGTGCTGCCGGTCCAGTTCATGCAGGCCCTGCCCTATATCCTGACCGTGGTGATCCTCGCCGGTTTCGTCGGCCGCGCGATCCCGCCGCGCGCGGGCGGAGAGCCCTATGTCAAGGAACGCTAGACCGTCCGAAGGCTGGACCTACCGGAGTTCACGATCTGGTGCGAACCGAAGGTCTTCGAGTGTTTGACACCGCCCCCGCATAGGGGCATGACTTGACTAGGGTTTTCACCGGCAAGCGCGGCATCGCAATGCAGATCTATCTGCCCATCGCCGAGGTTTCCGTCAATGCGTTCCTGCTTCTTGGGCTGGGCGGCATTGTCGGCATGCTCTCGGGGATGTTCGGGGTCGGCGGCGGCTTCCTGATGACGCCGCTCCTGTTCTTCATCGGCATCCCGCCCGCCGTCGCGGTGGCGACCGAGGCGAACCAGATCGTCGCTTCCTCGTTCTCCGGTGTGCTCGCCCATCTCAAGCGCAAGACGGTGGACCTGAGGATGGGCACCGTGCTCCTCGTCGGCGGCCTCGTCGGCGCGGCCGTGGGGGTGCAGGTCTTCGCGATGCTGCGCAGCCTCGGCCAGGTCGATCTCCTGGTGAAGCTCTGCTACGTCGTCTTTCTGGGCATCATCGGCCTTCTGATGTTCGTCGAGAGCCTGCGCGCGATCCGCCGTGCCAAGAAGACCGGCACCGTGCCGGCCCGCAAGAAGCACAACTGGATTCATAATCTGCCGCTGAAGATGAAGTTCCGCACCTCGGGCCTTTACATCTCGGTCATCCCGCCGCTCATCGTCGGCGTGCTCGTCGGCATCCTCGCGGCGATCATGGGCGTCGGCGGCGGCTTCATCATGGTGCCGGCGATGATCTATCTCCTCGGCATGCCGACCAAGGTCGTGGTCGGCACCTCGCTCTTCCAGATCATCTTCGTCACCGGCTTCACGACGCTCCTCCATGCGACGATGAACTTCACGGTCGACCTTCCGCTCGCCGTCCTGCTGCTCATCGGCGGCGTGGTCGGCGCCCAGTTCGGCGCGATGATCGGCACAAGGCTCAAGGCCGAACAGCTCAGGATTCTGCTCGCGCTGATGGTGCTCGCGGTCTGCGCCAAGCTGGCGCTCGACCTCCTGCTGACGCCGTCGGAGATCTACTCGCTCGGCCCGGTGGGGCACGCATGATCGCCCGGCTCGCCCTCCTCGCCGCGCTGCTCGCGGCCGTCCTGCGCCCCGCGATGGCCGCCGAGGAACAGATCGTCGCCGATCTCAGCCAGCGCCAGGTGCCGATCACCGCCGATTTCGACGGGTCGGAGCTGATCCTCTTCGGCGCGGTCAAGCGCGAGACGCCGATCTCGATCACCGACCCCCTGTCGGTCATCATCACCGTCGCGGGCCCCTCGCGGCCGGTCGTGGTGCGCCGCAAGGAGCGGGTGGCGGGGATCTGGGTGAACACCGACGCGGTCGAGGTCGACCTCGCGCCCTCGTTCTACGCGGTCGCCACCTCGCGGCCGTTCAACCAGATCCTCTCCTCGACCGAGGATCTGCGCTACAAGATCTCGATCCCGCAGGCGATCCGCTCGGTCGGGGCGCCGATGACGATCCAGGACGCTCCATCCTTCACCGAGGCGCTGATCCGCATCCGCGCCAACCGGGGCGACTACCAGTTCCGCCCGAACACCGTCGCCTTCTTCGACCAGACGCTGTTCAAGACCTCGGTCACGCTGCCCGCCAACCTGACCGAGGGCACCTACAAGGTGACGCTCTACCTGACCCGCAACAAGCAGGTGGTGACGAGCTACACGACCAATCTCGCGGTGCAGAAGGTCGGGATGGAACGCTGGCTCTACAACCTCGCGCACCAGCAGCCGCTGATCTACGGGATCCTGTCGATCGTCATCGCCATCGCCGCGGGCTGGATCGCATCGGCGGTATTCCGGTACTTCAAGGGCTGACGGCGCCCCCCTCCGGACCGCTATCCGCGGCCGACGAAGGGCATGTTCGTCGCCATGACGGTCACCGAGAGCATGTTCGCGCCGGGGGGCAGCGTCGCCATCGACCAGACCGTCCCGGCCACGTCCGCGACCGCCATCATCGGTTCGGCCCGGACCGAGCCGTCGGCCTGCGGCACGCCCTCGGCGATCCTCGCCGCAAGCTCGGTCGCCGCGTTGCCGATGTCGATCTGGCCACAGGCGATGCCAAAGGGCCGCCCGTCGAGCGCCAGCGTCTTCGTGAGCCCGGTTATGGCATGCTTGGTCGTCGTGTAGCAGACCGATCCGGGGCGCGGCGCATGGGCCGAGATCGAGCCGTTGTTGATGATCCGCCCGCCCTGCGGCGCCTGCGCCCGCATCTGCCGGAACGCGGCGCGGGCCGAAAGGAACATGCCGGTGAGGTTCACCGCGAGCATGTCCGACCAGGTGTCGAGCGGGATCTCGTCGATGAGACCGCCTTGCCGCATGATGCCCGCGTTGTTGAAAAGCACGTCGATCCGCCCGAACCGCGCCGCAGCCGCATCGAAGGCGGCATCGACGGCCGCGGCATCCGTGACGTCGCAGCCAAGCGCCAGCGCGTTGCCGCGTCCTTTCGCGATCCCGTCGAGCACCGCCTTGCGGCGGGCGAGCATCGCGACATTCCAGCCGCCGTCGAGAAAGCGTTCCGTGACCGCCCGGCCGATCCCCGCCGAGGCGCCGGTGACGACGAGCGTGGCGGCCATGTCAGAACGCCTTGAAGGTCATCGTGGTCAGGGTCCGGCTGATGCCGGGGATGTCGAAGAGCTTCTCGGTCAGCCAGTGGCCGACGTCCTCGGTCTCGGGGATGTAGATCTTGGCGATGAGATCGTAGTCGCCCGAGGTGGAATAGAGCTCGGACACGATCTCGCGGTCATAGATCTCGTTGGCGACCTCGTAGGTCTTGCCGGGTTGGCAGCGGAACTGGACGAAAACGCAGCGCATGGGCTCACCTCTCTTTGCTGTGACACTAGCGGCGGGGATGCGCGATGGGAAGCGGACGGCGGCCGGTCGCGCGCCGAAAGCGGCGGATGCCTCCGGCGGGGATATTCGGGGCAAGATGAAGGGGTCAGGTGTCGTTCTCGGAGACCAGCGAGAGCGGCGTCGCGGCCTTCGGCAGGTCAGCGGTCGTCAGCGCCTCCGCCGGCCGGGCAAGTCGGTTGCGGACCACCCAGTGGAGCCGCGTCTCGGCGCGGGTGATGGCGACATAGGCGAGGCGCTTCCAAAGCGGAATGCCGGCCTCCATCCGCCCGGTGCGGGCGGCGACGAAGAGGTCGGGGGCGAAGACCTGGACCTCGGGCCATTGCGAGCCCTGCGCCTTGTGGATCGTCACCGCCGCGCCGTGCAGGAAGGCCGCGCCCATCGTCGCGGCGGCGGGGATGAAGGGCTCCTCCTCGTCCGGCAGCTCGATCTTGATGATCGACGCGGCGGAGACCTGCGGGTCCTCGGCGCCGATGACATGGAGTTTCGCGAAGCCCGGTTTCTTGCCGGGGCCGAGATAGATCACCTGCGCGCCCTTGATAAGCCCGCGCGCCTCGAGGTCGATGCGCTTCTTGCGGTGCTTCAAGGGCAGTTCGATCCCGTCGCAGATCAGGGGCTCGCCGGGCAGCAGCGCGTCGGGCGGCGCGCCGTAGGCGGCGCGGAAGGCCTGGATCAGCCGGATCCGCGTCTGGTTGCGCCAGACGAGCACCGGCGAGCGCGCCATCAGCCCCGACTCCACCCGCTCCGCCCAACGCACGCGGTCGTCGCGACGGGCGGCCTCGGCGACCATGCGCTCGAAGCTCTCGAAGGTCAGGTCGGGATCGGCGAGCGCATGGGCGAGGTCGAGGATCGGGTTGTCGTCCGCCTGCCGGTGGATCCGGTGCAGCGTCAGCTTCTTGCGCTCGGGCAGCTTGTCGAAGACCATCTCGCCGGACTGGCCGACCGGGGCGAGCTGGGCGGGGTCGCCGAAGAGGATCAGCGTCGGGAAGATCTCCTTCAGATCCTCGAGCTGGCGCTCGTCGAGCATCGAGGCCTCGTCGACGAAGCCGATGTCGAGCGCGTCCTCGCGCCGCTTCCAGCCGCGGATGAAGTCGGAGCCGCGCAGGCCCGCGGCGGCGAGCGCGCCGGGGATCGACTTCACCTGGTCGTGGAACGCCTTGGCGCGGTCGAGCGCGGTGTCGGTCAGCCCCTCGATCACCGGGCGCTCGCCGTTGCCGATCAGCCATTCGGCGATCTTCTCGTATTCGGGATCGTAGACCGGGGTGTAGAGGATGCGGTGGATCGTCGTCGCTGGCACGCCGCGATTGCGCAGCACGCTCGCCGCCTTGTTGGTCGGCGCGAGGATCGCGAGCGTGCGCCGCTCCTTGCGGCGCTTTCCCTCGTAATCGCCCGAGATCGTGTCGACCCCGGCCTCGGCCAGCGCCTTCGTCAGCGCCGCGAGCAGCATGGTCTTGCCCGAGCCGGCCTTGCCGATCACCGCGAGGACCGAGGGCTTTCCCGGTGCCGCCGCGGTGAGCGTTCCCTCGATGAGGTCGATCCCCGCGCCGCCGAGCACATCGGCGACGCGGTCCCAGGCCTCGGCCTGGTCGTCCGAAAAGGTAAGCGCGGGCGCCGACATGGGCGCGACCCTAGTGCGCAATCGGGCCGGGGGAAACCGCTTTTCGGGCGGCGCGCGACCGGGGCGCGAGTGCCGCGCCCGGCCGGCCGCGGGGGTCAGCCCGCCGCAGGCAGAACCCTGCGGTCGCCGCGCGCGCCGTCGAACCACGCCTGCGCCAGCTCCGGCGCGATCCCGGCCTTGCGCGCCATCCTGCAGCGGATTTCCTCGGAGAACTCCCACAGGCCGAGGCTGATCGCGTCCGCCCCCTCCCCCGTCGTGCCGAGCACCGTCGGCTGCCAGCCGAGCAGGCGGTAGATGCGGACCATGCGCGCGTCGAACACGCCGACCGCGCGCGACAGCCCGAGCCCGACGCCAAGCTGCGCGCCGCCGAGCATCAGCGCCGCCGAGACCATCGCCGGCGCCTGCTCGCCGAGGCAGAAGCGGGTGCATTCCCAGACCTTCGGATGCGCGAAGCGCCGCCCGCCCGCGAGGGCCGAGAAATGCTCGTTCACCATGGTGCGGCCAAGCGTCGGCATGAACCGCATCGAACCGCCGTGGCGGCCGTCGGGCATCTGCCACAGCACATAGGTCGGATCGAGCGCGTCGTATTCGTCCCGCTCGAAGCCCCGGGCGTCCACGCGCACGGCCCAGCCGAGCCGCTCCCGGAACTGCTTCGCGCGGTCCGAGAACATGGTGTCGCTGAGGAGCGGATAATCGGTGAGTTCTTCGCCAGTCAGGAATCGTAGCATTCTGCCCTCCATCAAGATGGAGAACGGCTTAGCGAAGCTTGGTTAATACGGGCCTAGCCGGACGGATGTCAGATCAGCACGAAGCCCTCGGCGATCGCCCGCGCCACCGCCTGGGTCGTGTTGACCGCGCCGAGCTTGAACCGCGCGCTCTCGACATAGGCGCGCAATGTATGTTCCGAGATCGCGAGGCTGTCGGCGGCCTGGGCGCGGTTCAGTCCCATGGCGAGCTTGGTCAGGGCATCGACCTCGCGCGGGCTGAGATTTTGGAGGGCGTGGTAATCGGTTCCCCGTTCGATCTCGAGAGCCTTCTGATTGATGAAATGCGCGATCAGGATCAGGTCCGCGACATGTTCGGCGGTGAATTTCCGCCAATGCTCGTCGCCGGAACGGTCGGAAACCGTGAACATCGCGAACTGGCCGTTCGGGCCACGGATCGGCACCGAGAAGCCCTGGTTGCCGACGCCCGCGTCGACCGCCTCGGCGAGGAAGGCGCGGGCCGGGCGTCCCGACCAGTCGAGAAGCTTCCAGTCGACGGGATGAAAGCGGCGGAAGCAGCCCTGGACGACCGGGTCGATGCGGGCATAGTCCTGCGCGACGTAACGCTCCACCCAATCCGCCGCGTAGGTCAGGACCGCGTATTGCTGGCCGGTGGAATTGACCGAGTGGTAGACGAAATGCGCGACCCCGTACTGGTCGCGCAGGCCGCTGACGGCGGCGCGCAGCTCGTCAAGCGTTCTCGCCTGCTGAAGCGCCGCAATACCGCCTGCCAGCCTTGTTTGCATCCAGAGCCATCCCTCCGGCCAGGGTTCCCCCAACCTGAGCGATCTCCGCCGCCGCCACGAGCGAGGTGTCGTCCAATTGCTCGGCCAGGGCCGACAACCCGTTGCCCTTGGCGAAGGCCTTGAGATCGGTCAGCACGTCTAGGATCCATTCGTATTGCATTTTCACTCTCGCGCAAGCGGATTAACTGACGGAAACTCAACCAAAGCATGCAGAGTCTTCCTTATAGAATCCTTACGATCAACTCCCCGATATTGACGGGGGCGAATCGGACAACCCGTTGATTTAGCTCGGGACGAATCGGAAACGCCCGCGCCGTGGTGTCACGGCGCGGGCGCGGATCACGTCTTGCGCCGGCGGCTCAGGCCTTGCGGCCGGCCTCAAGCGCGTCCTCGAAGGTGCGCAGGCCCGTCCTCGGCGCCTGGACCAGCACCGCCATGTTGCCCGGCTTGTGCTCGTTGCGGCGCATCTTCATATGCGCGGCCGGGATCTCGGCCCAGGGGAAGACCTCGGACATGCAGGGATCGAGCCGGCGCTCCAGCATCAGCTTGTTCGCGGCGGAGGCCTGCGCCAGATGGGCGAAATGCGAGCCCTGCAGACGCTTCTGGTGCATCCACATGTAGCGCACGTCGAAGGTGCAGTTGAAGCCCGTGGTGCCGGCGCAGATGACCACCATGCCACCCTTCTTGCATACCAGCGACGAGACCGGGAAGGTCGCCTCGCCGGGATGCTCGAACACCATGTCGACGTTGACGCCCTTGCCGGTGATGTCCCAGATCGCCTTGCCGAACTTGCGGGCCTCTTTCAGCCATGCGTTGTATTCGGGGCTGTTGACCTTGGGCAGCTGGCCCCAGCACTTGAAATCGTTGCGGTTGATCACGCCCTTGGCGCCCAGCCCCATGACGAAGTCGCGCTTGGATTCGTCGGAGATCACGCCGATGGCGTTGCCGCCCGCGGTGTTGATCAACTGGATCGCATAGGACCCCAGACCGCCCGACGCCCCCCAGACCAGCACGTTCTGGCCCGGCTGCAGATCGTGCGGCGCATGGCCGAACAGCATCCGGTAGGCGGTGGCCAGCGTCAGCGTGTAGCAGGCGGCCTCTTCCCAGGTCAGATGCTTCGGCCGCGGCATCAACTGCTGCGCCTGCACACGGGCGAACTGGGCAAACGACCCGTCGCCGGTCTCGTAGCCCCAGATCCGCTGGCTGGGCGAATACATCGGGTCGCCGCCATTGCAGTATTCGTCGTCGCCATCGTCCTGGTTGCAATGCACCACGACCTCGTCGCCGACCTTCCAGCGCTTGACCTTCTCGCCCACGGCCCAGACGATGCCCGAGGCATCCGATCCGGCGATGTGATAGTCCTGCTTGTGGACGTCAAAGGGGCTGATCGGCTCTCCGCGGCTCGCCCAGACGCCGTTGTAGTTGACGCCGGCCGCCATCACCAGAACCAGCACCTCGTTGCTGTCCAGCTTCCAGGTATCGACCACCTCGACCTGCATCGCGGTTTCGGGCTCGCCGTGGCGCTCGCGGCGGATCGCCCAGGCATACATCTGCTTCGGCACATGACCGAGGGGCGGCATCTCGCCGACCTCGTAGAGGTCTTTTTCGGGCGCGTCGTAGGGCGCGATTTCGGTCTGCGTATCCAAGGCCATCTACCTCTCCTGATGTTCTCGCCGCATTGCAGAATCAACGCGGGCTCACGTCATGGAATATGATTGGCGCAGCAACATTGCAATAGTCACGCAGCCCTATTTTGTAATTTTATGTCCCGTCCGATTTCGAATCCGGGCCGACGGGCGAAAGTCGCCCGTTTCTGATGCCGCACTTGCAGCAAGATGCTGCCGGACCGAGGCTGCATAGAAGCCGACCAGCGCGCGGTCCTTCGGCAGCACCGTGACCCTGCCCCTGGCGCAGCGGACGATCTTGCGGAGCGACAGGATCGCCAGCGCGGTCTCGAAAGCCTCGGGCACCGAGCCGTTCGGAAGCTCGAGATGGACGTCGATGGCGCGCAGCTCCGCCGCGAGCGCCTCGGCGCGGCGCAGGAGCTCGGCCCGGTCGATCTCGGTCTCATCGCCCAGCGCGGCGGTGACCAGCGGCACCGGCAGAACAGGGACGTTGCGGGCGATCCGCTCCATCAGCGCCTCGGCAAGCTCGGCGGTCACGTCCTCGTGCGGCGCCTTCAGGAACTCGGCCAGCGACAGCGGCGCGCCGAAGCTGACCGAGGCGATGCCGTATTTGCGGAACCGACGGGTCAGCATGCGGCGGAGCTGGCGCCCGACGAACATCATGCTCGACCAGACCGAGGCGCGGAAGCGGCGGACGCCGGCGGCATGGGCGGCGACCAGCACCCGGTCCTCGATGATCCGGTCATAGGCGAGCGAGACCGGCACGAACACGACATCCGGCCCGCCCTCCTGATGGCCCGAGACGATGTAGCCAAGAAGGCCGAGCTTCGGCCGCCCGACCCGCCCGTCGAGGCTGAGCCCCCCTTCCGGGAAGATCGCCTGCGTCACGCCCTCGGCCGTCGCCATCTGCACATAGCGGGCGAGCAGGCGGCGGTAGAGCAGGTTGTTCGAGCGGCGGCGGATAAAATAGGCGCCCGAGGCGCGGATCAGCCCGGAAAGCGGCCAGATCCGCGCCCATTCCCCGACCGCGTAGGACAGGGCCGAGCGGCTCGCGGCGAGATGGGTGACGAGGATGTAATCCATGTTCGAGCGATGGTTCATCACGAAGACCACCGTCGCCTTCTTGTCGATCGCGTCGAACGCGCCCTCGTCGAGCCTTCCGATGCGGACCCGGTAGACCAGCCGGGCAAGCCATTTCGTCGCCCGCGCGGCAAAGCCGAAATAGACCGTGGCCGAGAAGGCCGGCACGATCTCGCGCGCGTAGCGGCGCGCGCGCTGGTGGACGACGGTCTCGGGCTCGCCGGTCAGGGCGGCCTCGGCGGCGATCGCCTCGGCGACCTTGGGGTCGTGGACGAGCCGGACGATCATGTCGGGCCGCGCCATCAGCTTGAAGGGCTGGATCGGCCGGTCGAGCTTCGCGTTCAGCCGCGCCACCACGCGTTCCATCCGGTTGCGGAAGAACCAGCGAACGGACGGAAACAGGAAATGCGAGAAGAACGACATCGTCGCGAAGACGAGAACCACGACCAGGAGCCAGATCGGGATTTCAACGGTCGCCATCATGCCGTCCATGCCTTTCGGTCCGGCGTCGGGTCGCTGGGACCATCAGTCCGGCAAGCTCGCCGGGCTCAGGCCCATGCTCTCCAGAGCCCATATATATGTGCGTACATCGGTGCGGAAGGACCAGATGCGTCCCGAGCCGAGGTCGATGATTTCGGCGGTGACAATGCACCACAGGACACTCAGAGACACGACGACAAGCAGGTTGGAGCGACCCGATAGCCCGAACTTGTAGCCGACGGCGCCCATGCCGACGAGGTTCATGCCGAGAAGGAGCCAGATGAGCTGAGGAGGCATGACGAATCCCATCGCGAACCGCATCTCGGTGGTGGCGTCGAAGGCGTTGTTGACCGAATTCATGAGAGAGCTCGCCACCGGATCCGTCCGCGCCTCGACGATGGCGCTCACGCGGTCCCAGATGACCGACTGGAGCTCGTTCGTGCGGGTGTCGGCCGCGTCGATTGCCGGATCGTGCCTGCGGGATCCCGCAAAGATCAGCCGTTCGTTCAGGTAATCCCCCAGGGCCGAGGCCACGGCCTCTCCATCCGGCCCGCCGATGGCCTTGGCCTGAAGCCAGGCCGTGCCGACCGCGTTGGCTTCGCCCATCGCCGAAGCGAGCCGGTCGGCGTTACGGGATGTCGCCGCCGAAAGGTTGAAGGCGAGAACGAAGGCCAGAAGCCCGAGAACGCTGCCGATGACGAGGCCGGTCGTGTCATCGCCCTCGGGTTCGCTCGCGCGCTTGCGGCTGCCGGCCCGCCTGCCGAGTTCATTCATCGCCACTAGGAGCACGGCCAGTATCACGATGAACAGGATCTGGCTCTTCGCCACCAGTTCCAGAAGATCGAACATCCCCTCACCCCCTGCACGCCCCGCGCGAAGATCCGCGCCGGTCAGCGAGAGAAGATTAGCCGCAAGTCCATAGAATGGAAGCATTTCCGTTCGGGAACCTGCTGATGCCGACAGGGTGTTACCGGCCGACAATCGCGGCGCCGGCGGTGCTGGCGCCCCTATCACGCATGCGTGAGGGATCGGGCCGCCGAACCGTGCTAGCTTTTTGGCGCTTGCCGAAATCCGGGCGGAACAAAGGGAGGTATTCAGTATGTTTTCAAGGACAGCGAGCGCCATCGCGATCACGCTGGCCGCGACGGCGGCCTTCGGGCAGGACGGCACGATGAGTTTCTTCGTGACCAGCCAGAACCCCGGCACCGGCGGCAATTTCGGCGGGCTCGCTGGGGCGGACGCCCATTGCGCCGCGCTGGCCGAAGCGGCCGGCGTGGCCGGCAAGACCTGGCACGCCTATCTCTCCACCAGCGCCGAGAACGCGCGCGACCGGATCGGAACCGGCCCCTGGGTCAACGCCGCCGGCGTCACCGTCGCCGCGAACGTCGACGAGCTTCACAGCGCCGGAAACAACCTCACCAAGGACACCGCGCTCGACGAGACCGGCGCGGTGGTCAACGGCCGCGGCGACGAGCCGAACCGGCACGACATCCTCACCGGCTCGATGCCGGACGGCACCGTGGCAGAGGGCGCAACCTGCGAGGACTGGACCAGCAACGCCGAGGATACCGCCGGAATGGTCGGCCATCACGACCGCATGGGTCTCGACGACTCGGATGCCGCCAAATCGTGGAACTCCTCGCATCCCTCGCGCGGCGGCTGCGGGCTTGAAGCCTTGCGCGGCACCGGCGGCGACGGCCTGCTCTACTGCTTCGCGGTGAACTGAGCCCCGCTTCGGCGCCGGAGCGGTTCAGCGCGACTTCCCCCTTTTCAAGAAATTGCCCGGCGGAACGCATCCGCCGGGCAATCGGGAAGGTTTTGGACCCGGCGTCTACTCGATATCGTTCTTGTAGATCACGCCGTCCTTCATGATCACCTTGAAGTTTGTGTCGGGGTCGGCCACCAGATCGAGGTTTTCCAGCGGATTGCCGTCGACCAGAACGAGGTCCGCCAGCGCGCCTTCCTTCACGACGCCCAGCTCGCCGGGATAGGGATCGCGCGGCCCGCTCAGCTTAAGAAGCTGCGCATTGTCATGGGTGGCCATCTTCAACGCCTCGTAGGGCGTGTACCATTTCTTGAGCTTGGCGAGGAACTTGCCCTGTTTCTTGGCGAGTTCGGGATCGAACAGCAGGTCCGTGCCGAAGGCGGTGTTCACGTTGTACTTCTTCGCGGCGGCGACGGCGGTATCGAGTTTCGAAACCAGATCCTTGTACTTGGCCGTGCTGATCGGGCTTTCGAAGGTGAACGCGTCTTCGCCCTCGGCGTCCATGGGCTGCATGCTCCACCAGACGCCCTTCTCGGCCATCAGCTGCGCGGTTTCCTCGTCGATGAAGAAGCCGTGTTCCATGGACATGGCACCGGCCTCGACCCACATCTTGATGGCTTCCTTGGTGTTGATGTGGACCGCGACATAGGTGTTCCAGCTCTTGGCCGTGTCGACCATCGCCTTGGCTTCCTCGAACGTGTATTCGGTCACGTCGAGCGGGTCATACAGGGATGACACGCCCCCGCCGCCCATGCCTTTGATTTGGCTCGCGCCCATGCGCAAGGCTTCGCGTGTGCGCAGGATCACTTCGGGAACGCCGTTCGCGATCAGGGTGTTGCCGACCCGTTGTTGGTAATCCAGCGCGTCTCCCGGGTTAACGGGCACGTCATTGGGCCCCCGGAAATCGCCGTGCCCGGCGGTCTGGCCGATGTAGGGCCCCGAAGGATAGATGCGGGTCCCCACGACCAAGCCCTCGTCGATCGCCCGTTTCACCCCGAAACTGTTCCCGCCAACGTCTCTAACGGTCGTGAATCCGCGCATCAGCGTGTCTTCAGACTTCTTCGCCGCCCCGATATTGAGGTAGCCGAAGCTGGATCCGAGCGTATTGCTGATAGGCGACCAATTGAACATCGTGTGCCAATGGGCATCGATGAGGCCCGGCATCAGCGTCCGCCCGCCGCCGTCGATGACCGTGGCGCCGCCGGCGTCGATCGCCTCCGTCGAGACGGTCTTGATGAGATTGCCCTCGACAAGAACGTTCGCATTCTCGATGCGCTGTTCGTTCATGCCGTCGAATACATTGACATTGGTAAATAGCGTTTGCGGTTGTGCGTCTTGTGCCGCCGAGGCGGTGGCACTTGCCACAAGCGTGGCCGCAAGAAGAAGCTGCTTCATTCGGTTATCCCTTTCGATCGCGAAGGCCCGGCAAATGTACGGCCCTGCGCTAAAAAAGCGAGTTGATTTGGGTCATCTTGACGTAGCGGAATGAATCCGTTCAGAACCCGCCCGGCCCTAGGCCCGGGAGCGCAGCGTATGTAACTGATCGAACCTTCGGCTGGTCGCTTCAAAGAGGGCTGACGGGCGAGCGGCGGCGGCCTCCGTACTGCGCGACAGCACGGTTTGCGGAGAGCCGATCTTTTTGCACTGCAGCATCTGGACGCGCAACTTTATTCCGCATAGGTTGCCGAGCGAAGAACTATATTACCCCGCGAGGTGACGCCCATGTCCGACCAACCCGAGCGCGACCGGCCCTGGCTGTTCCGCACCTATGCCGGCCATTCGACGGCGGAAAAGTCGAACGCGCTCTACCGGGCGAATCTCGCCAAGGGCCAGACCGGGCTTTCGGTCGCTTTCGACCTGCCGACCCAGACCGGCTACGACAGCGACCACGAGTTGGCCAGGGGCGAGGTCGGCAAGGTCGGCGTGCCGGTCTGCCACCTCGGCGACATGCGGACCCTGTTCAGGGACATCCCGCTCGACCAGATGAACACCTCGATGACGATCAACGCCACCGCGCCGTGGCTGCTCGCGCTCTACATCGCGGTGGCCGAGGAACAGGGGGCCGATGTCGCCGCACTGCAGGGCACGGTGCAGAACGACATCATCAAGGAATACCTCTCGCGCGGGACCTACATCTGCCCGCCGAAGCCGTCCTTGAAGATGATCACCGACGTCGCGGCCTATACGGCGGAGCACCTGCCGAAATGGAACCCGATGAACGTCTGCTCCTACCACCTGCAGGAGGCGGGTGCGACGCCGGAGCAGGAGCTGGCCTTCGCGCTTGCGACCGGCATCGCGGTGCTCGACGATCTCAAGGGCAAGGTGGCACCGGACGCCTTCCCGGCGATGGTCGGCCGCATCTCGTTCTTCGTCAACGCCGGCATCCGCTTCGTCACCGAGCTGTGCAAGATGCGCGCCTTCACCGAGCTCTGGGACGAGATCTGCCTTGAGCGCTACGGCATCGCCGAGGAGAAATACCGCCGCTTCCGCTACGGCGTGCAGGTGAACTCGCTCGGCCTCACCGAGCAGCAGCCGGAGAACAACGTCTACCGCATCCTCCTCGAAATGCTCGCGGTGACGCTCTCGAAGAACGCCCGCGCCCGCGCGGTGCAGCTTCCCGCCTGGAACGAGGCCCTCGGCCTGCCCCGCCCCTGGGACCAGCAATGGTCGTTGCGGATGCAGCAGATCCTCGCCTACGAGACCGACCTTCTCGAATACGGCGACCTCTTCGACGGCAACCCGGCGATCACCGCGAAGGTCGAGGCGCTGAAGGCGGGCGCGCGCGACGAGCTGAAGACGCTCGACGGCATGGGCGGCGCGATCGCGGCGATCGAATACATGAAGTCGCGGCTGGTGGAGTCGAATGCCGCACGGCTCAGCCGGATCGAGGCAGGCGAGACCGTGGTCGTCGGCGTCAACCGCTGGCGCGAGGGCGAGGCCTCGCCGCTGACGGCCGGCGACGGCTCGATCCTGACGGTCGACCCCGCGGTCGAGGTCGACCAGGTGGCGCGTCTCAACGACTGGCGCGCTTCGCGCGACGAGGGCGAGGTGGACGCAGCGCTGGCCGCGCTTCGCGCGGCAGCGACTGCGGGGGAAAACGTCATGCCCGCCTCGGTCGCCTGCGCGAAAGCCGGCGTCACCACCGGCGAATGGGCCGGCGTGATGCGCAGGGTCCACGGCGAATACCGCGGCCCGACCGGCGTGTCGAAGAGCCCGTCGAACCGCACCGAGGGGCTCGACGAGATCCGCGACGCGGTGGATACCGTGTCGAAGCGGCTCGGGCGGCGGCTCAAGTTCCTCGTCGGCAAGCCCGGCCTCGACGGCCATTCGAACGGCGCCGAGCAGATCGCCGCGCGGGCGCGCGACTGCGGCATGGACATCAGCTACGAGGGCATCCGCCTCACCCCCGCCGAGATCGTCGCGGCGGCGGCCGAGGCCGAGGCGCATGTCGTCGGCCTGTCGGTGCTGTCGGGCTCGCACCTGCCGCTGATGGCCGAGGTGATGGAGCGGATGCGCGCGGCGGGGCTCGCGCATGTCCCGGTCGTGGTCGGCGGGATCATCCCCGAGGAGGATGCCGCGCAGCTTCGCGAGATGGGCGTGGCGCGGGTCTATACCCCGAAGGACTTCGAGCTGAACCGGATCATGTTCGACATCGTGGCGCTCGCCGAACCGAAGGCGGTCGCGGCGGAGTGACGCCGCGTCTGGCCTGACGCGACGCGAGGATTGCCTTCGGCGCTGGCCTGACGGACAAAGACCGCATTGAACCGGAGGTTTCCATGCACTCGTTTTCCGCCCATGCCGCCTGCCTCGCCGCGCTCCTCAGCGCCCTTCCCGCCGCGGCGCAGGACCTCGCCGACCTGCCGCCCGAATTCCGCGACCGGATCGAGGCTGCGCGCGCCGACTGCGCCGGCTTCGACAACGGCGTGCTATCGGTCGATTGGGGCGCGGTGTCGCGGCCCGATCTCGACGGTGACTTCAACCCGGACTGGGCGCTTGATGAATTCCGGCTCGCATGCTCGACGGCGGTGAGCCTCTTTTGCGGCACCGGCGGCTGCACCACGACCTTCAAGGTCGGCGACACCGTCACGACGATCCTGAACAAGGGCTGGGATCTCGCCTTGATGAACACCGGCCCGGTGCTTCTGGCGCAGGTTCACGGCTCCGAATGCGGCGGGACCAACCTCAACCGCTGCGTCGTCGCGCTGACCTGGGACGAGGGGCGCTGGAACCGGGTGGGCGGCGCCGAATAGCCCCCCGAACCGGCCACGCCCGGCATCGTGGCGCTTGCCGAACCGAAGCCGGTCGCGGCAGAGTGAGCGGGTCACGAGCCGGAGGACCAAATGCCCTTGCAAGCCCGCGCGTTTCCCGACTATGCGGCAGCACTTCTGTCCGCCTACGAAGAAGAGGTGTCGGGCGAAGCCTATTTCGCAGCACTCGCCGGGATGCACTTGGGCCGCGCGCGCGACGCGCTCACGCTTATGGCGGAAATGGAGCGGGCGACGGCGCGGGCGCTCGAACCGCTGCTCGAAGCCGCGGATGTGCGTCCCGCGGACCGCCCGGCGCTTTTCGAAGAAGGCCGCGCCGAGGCACGGGACCTCGCCGGCCGGGACTGGCACGACCTCCTCACCGAGATGCGCGACGACTACGGCGCCTATGTCGCGGAATTCGAGGTGGTCCGCGCCGGCGCGCCCGAAGCCCTCAGGCACCACGCCGACCTGCTCGTCGCGCACGAGGTGGCGATCATCGACCACGCACGGGCCGAACTGGCCGGCGACCCGGACAGCCTCGCGCCGCTCCGGCGCTACCTCGCGCAAGCCAAGAGCGTCTGACCCCGCGCGCCCCGGCCTTCGGGCGCGCTTCAATGGCGAGACCGGACACGCCCCTCCCAGTCGGCGTCGGCCCGGTCGAGACCGCCGAACCCATCCTGATGCCGCCCAGCTGAGGAGACAGGCGCGGCGGGTCCAGACCCCGAAGGATACGCGCTGAACCGGATCACGCTCGAAAAAGTGGCGCGTGCCGAACCGAAGCCGGTAACGGCCAAGTTACGGCTTTCCGGCATCGGCCCTGACCAGGCCGGATGGGCGGTTTCGAGCTCGATTCAGCCGATGAGAGAACCCTTGCCTCCCGGGCGCCAATTGACTCAAGCCATTGTTTTCGTTTCATAATATCCCGGCGCCGATTGTGGTCAACGCCGGGAAGTGTGTCGTTACTATTGCAAAGACTTGCTCAGGAAATCCTCGACCACGTTGGACATGTCGAAGGACGCGCCGCCCTGAACCGGCGGGTAGTCGGCGAGCGTCTGAAGGTGCTGGGTCAGAAGCACGTTCATTGGCTGGAACAGCCAGGAGACCTTCTGGATCAGGTGACCGAAGGAATCCGTACTGTCGTAGCTCTCGAACGGGTCCATGCGCAGATTGAACACTCGCGGCATCGAATGCGCGACGATGTCACCGTAGTAGTCCTCACGGGTGATGAAGTGGAATTTCCACGGACCCATCCTGACGGCTGCCAAGGTTCCTTCGTAATAGTGGAAGATGTGGTTGCGGTTGGAGTGATCCTGCTCGCCCTTCCAGTAGGCGAGGTTGTTCACGCCGTCGATGTATTGCTGCTTTTCTTCCATGACCTCTGCGGCAACGTCCTCGATGCCTGCAGCAGCGGCCAAAGTCGTGAACATGTCCTGGTGGCCTTGAATGCCGTTCAGCGTCTCTCCCTCCGGCAGAACGCCGGGCCACCGGACCATAGAGATGACCCGCACTCCGCCTTCATAGGTGGTCATCTTTTCGCCTCTGAACGGCGTTGTTGCGCCATGCGGCCACGAGGAATGTTCCGGCCCGTTGTCGGTCGAGTACCATACGATGGTGTTTTCGGCCAAACCCTGGGCTTCCAGCCAGTCGAGAACCAAGCCAATGTCGTGATCATGCTGGAGCATGCCAGAGCCGTGGTAGTCGGCCTCTGTGGTGTAGGTTTCGGCGGCGTACCTCCATTCCTCGTTGAGGCGGGTGTAAAGATGCATCCGGCTGGTGTTGAGCCAGACGAAGAATGGCTCGCCTGCTTCCTGGGCATTCTTCATGAAATCTTCGGCCAGCGGGATGACCTCGGCTGCGTCGAAGTTCTTCATCCGCTCCTGAGTGAGCGGCCCGGTATCCTCGATAGTCTGCTTGCCTATCTTGCCGAAACGCGGCTGCTCCGTCGGATCGTCCGTTTCCGAGGCGAAGCTGTGGATGACGCCACGGGTGCCGAATTGCGCCTCGTACTCCTCCAATGAACCCGAGAACGCCTCGCCGAAGAGCTGGTAGTCACGCTGCTCGGCCTCTTCTTGCGTGTTGAGGTGATAGAGGTTGCCGAAGAACTCGTCGAAGCCATGGACGGTGGGCAGGTGCTCGTTGCGGTCGCCAAGGTGGTTCTTGCCGAAATGCCCGGTACGATACCCGATCTGCTTTAACTCTTCAGCAAGTGTGGGCGACGCGGCCTGAAGACCAAGCGGCGAGCCGGGCTGGCCCACGGTCGTCATGCCTGAGCGGATCGGGTACTGGCCGGTGAGAAACGCGGCACGTCCGGCGGTGCAAGAGGGTTGGGCGTAGTGATCGGTGAAGCGGATGCCTTCCTCGGCGATTCGGTCGATATTGGGCGTGGTGTAACCCATCGTGCCCATTCCGTAGGCCGAGACGTTCTGCCACCCAATGTCGTCCCCCCAGATGACGAGAATGTTGGGCTTTTCTTGACCGAAAGCCGCACCAACCAAGATAGCTGTGCAAGCCCCCGCTAGTGCCAAAGGTCGTATCATGGTTTTCTCTCCCTGTTCGCTTCTGCCTAGGCAGATACGATTCAGATTACAGAAAAGATCACTGAACATTGGGTCGGAACGGACAAATGCCTGAGGTTTTCGGATGATCGTGGATGTTCTAAGGACCAAGGGCTGGCTGTCGCTTCAGTGCGCGGCAGTACAAGATGCCATTCTCAGCGTGGGACGCGCACAGACCTTCGAAGCAGGTACAACGATATTTTCGGTCGGAGACCCGGCTGGTGGCTGTTATGCGATCATCGAGGGTCAGATCGCCGTGACCGTATCTGAAAACCCTTCAGGACCGAAAATTGCGCATCTGGCGCAGCCGGGTACGTGGTATGGAGAAGGGGCGTTTATGACGCGGGGGACACGCATTGTTGGCCTCGAAGCCGTCGTGCCCAGTATCTTGTTTCACCTGCCGCTTGTAGCCATGGACAGGCTTGCTGCCAAAGATCCGGAGTGGATCAGGCGGTTTGCTCAGATGCTTATGGCTAACACCGGACTCGCCCTGCAAGCGGTTGATGATCTCCTCATAAAGGATCCATCTCGACGGGTGGCCGCAGTACTGATCCGTTGTATTGGGTGGGATGCAGAGCACGGATCCCTCAACATTTCCCAAGCAGAACTCGGGCACTTGTCCAACGTCTCCCGCAAAGTCGTAAATCGCTTGCTAGGCGAATACGCGCAGCGAGGGTGGCTCATCACATCTTACAACAGGATTGAGGTCACCAACGTCCGGGCGCTCGCGGCACACGCACAAGGGAAATAGCCGTATGATGCCGTTCATCTATGCAGGGATCTAGTGCTCTGGCTGCAAAGGAGAACAACGGCAGCTTCATCCCCCAAACCCGACACCTCATCCCTCAGCTGATAGCGCGGATGTCGGGACGGATGCCATACGCGGACCCGACGGATGCGGTACGCATTGCACACGCGGATTTTCAAGCAAATCCAACTTCTTGCCGCTCTCCCCGCAGTCGAAGGCACGCCCCCCATTAACCTTCCCGCAACCCGAGCCTATACTTCGCGGACACCGAACCGACGAGGGCTCCATGACCATCCATATCGGCGCGAAACCCGGCGAGATCGCCGAAACCGTCCTGATGCCGGGCGACCCCTACCGGGCGAAATGGGCGGCCGAGACGTTCCTCAAGGACGCCGTCTGCGTCAACCAGGTGCGCGGCATGCTCGGCTTCACCGGCACCTGGAACGGCCACCGGGTGACGATCCAGGGCTCCGGCATGGGGATGCCGTCGCTGTCGATCTATGCCAATGAACTCATTAGGGAATATGGCGCGAAGACCCTGATCCGGATCGGCTCGGCCGGGGCAATGCTCGACGCGGTGAAGCTGCGCGACGTCGTGATCGCGATGACCGCCTCGACCATCTCCACCCCCTCGCGCGGCTTCTTCAAGGAGATGCAGTTCGCGCCAGCGGCCGATTTCGGCCTTCTCGAACGCGCCGTCGCGGCGGCGCGGGCGAAGGGGACGCGCATCCATGTCGGCGGCATCTATTCGGCCGACGTCTTCTACGACGAACGCCCCGACCTGACCGAGATTCTGGCCCGCCACGGCGTGCTCGCCGTCGAGATGGAGGCGGCCGAGCTCTATACCGTCGCCGCGCGGCACGGCGCCCGCGCGCTCGCGGTGCTCACGGTGTCGGACCACCTCCTCACCCATGAGGCTCTGCCTTCCGAAGACCGGGAACGCAGCTTCGGCGACATGGTCGAGATCGCGCTCGGGGCGGCCTTCGGCTGAACCGGCAGCAGGTCGTCAGCCGCCGGGCCGCGCCAGCCAGTCGGCCACTCGCGCCGCCGGGCTGCCGGGGCGGTGCGGCCGGGCCGACCAGAGCGCGAGGTCGCGCCCGAGCCGCAGCCGCGGCCCGAACGGAGCGACGAGGGCCCCGCTTTCCAGATGCCGCGCCACCAGCGCGCCGTGCCCCATGAGAACGCCCGCGCCGTTCACGGCCTCCTCGATCGCCAGCGCATAGAGCGAGAAGATCGGCCCCTCCGGCGCGAAACCCGCCCCGGGCAAGGTGGCCTCGGCCCAGATGCGCCAGTCCTCCGCCCATACGCTGTCGGTGAGGCACGGCACATCGGCGAGGTCTTCCGGCCGGGCGAGCCGCGCGGCCAGCGACGGGGCGCAGACCGGGAAGATCTCGTCGGGCGCAAGCGCCCTGCCCTCGCCCTCGGGCCGGTAGAAGAGGTTGAGGTCGAAGGGCGCGCGCTTCAGGTCCGGCGGCTCCTCCATCGCGGTGATGGAGATGGTGATCTCGGGCGCCGCGGCGCGGAGCGCCGGCAGCCGGGGCGAGAGCCAGAGCTGCGCGATCGCCGGCAGGGTCGCGATATGGACGGTGTCTGGCGACGCCTCGGCCCGGAGTGCCTGTACCGCGAGGCCGAGCCGGTCGAAAGCCTCGGTGAAATCCGGCAGCACCCGGTACCCAAGTGCCGAGAGCCGCACGCCCTTTGCGTGGCGTTCGAAGAGCGCCGCGCCAAGCCCGTCCTCCAGCGCCTTCACATGCGCCGCGACCGCACCCGGCGTGACGCCCAGTTCCTCGGCCGCCGCCGCGAAGCCACCGAGCCGCGCCGCCGCCTCGAAGGCGCGAAGCGCGTTGAGCGGCGGGGCTTTCGGGCGGGGCGGGGCGACGGGCATCTGAGGCTCACTTTTTCTACGCCTAAGTTTTCGCAAATCTGGTTTGCGCGGGCAAGGCCGCTCTGCTCGACTGGCTCCAGTCACAAGGAGACACATCATGGCCCATCTCGCCCATCGACCCTGGGTTCCCGCCGCCTGCGAGGCGCTGATCCAGCGCCATGCCGAGGCCACCGCCGCGCCGTCGGCCGAGGTCG
Source organism: Defluviimonas sp. D31 (assembly GCF_033436765.1). NCBI lineage: Bacteria > Pseudomonadati > Pseudomonadota > Alphaproteobacteria > Rhodobacterales > Paracoccaceae > Albidovulum > Defluviimonas sp. D31. The sequence continues at coordinate 109,949 of NZ_JAWQFN010000010.1, read as the reverse complement.
CGGCCCGGATCGACGGGCTGATCGCGCGCAACGCCGAGATCCACGACCGCGACTGCTTCAACCTCAACCCCGCGACCAATGTCATGAATCCGGCCGCCGAGGCGGTGCTGGCGCGGGGGCTCGGCACCCGCCCCTCGCTCGGCTATCCGGGCGACAAGTACGAGATGGGGCTCGAGGCGATCGAGGAGATCGAGGTCATCTGCGCCGAGCTGACCGCCGAGATCTTCGGGGCGCGCTACGCCGAGATCCGGGTGTTCTCGGGCGCGATGGCCAACCTCTACGGGTTCATGGCGCTGACGAAGCCCGGCGACGCGATCATCGCGCCGCCCGCGTCCGTCGGCGGCCATGTCACCCATCACGGCGCCGGCTGCGCCGGGCTCTACGGGCTCGTTACCCATGCCGCACCGGTCGACGCAGACGGCTACACGCTCGATCTCGACGGGCTGCGGGCGCTGGCGCGGAAGGTGAAACCGAAGCTGATCACGGTGGGCGGCTCGCTCAATCTCTTCGAGCATCCCGTGGCCGAGGTCCGCGCCATCGCCGACGAGGTCGGCGCGAAGGTCATGTTCGATGCCGCGCATCAATGCGGGATCATCGCAGGCCGGGCCTGGAGAAACCCGCTCGCCGAGGGCGCGCATCTGATGACGATGTCGACCTACAAGAGCCTCGGCGGCCAGGCCGGAGGGCTGATCGTGACGAACGATGCGGAGATTGCCGAGCGGCTCGACGCGATCGCGTTTCCAGGGATGACCGCGAATTTCGACGCCGGGAGGGTGGCGGCGCTGGCGCTGGCGCTGCTCGACTGGCGCGAGTTCGGCGCCGCCTATGCGGCGAAGATGATCGCCGTCGCGCGGGCGCTGGCCGAGGCTCTTGCCGCGGAGGGGCTGCCGGTTTTCGCCGCGGCGCGCGGCCACACCGCCTCGCACCAGTTCGCGGTCGAGGCGGCCGCCTTCGGCGGAGGCCAGGCGGCGTCGAAACTGTTGCGGAAGGCCGGGTTCCTCGCTTGCGGCATCGGCCTGCCGCTCGCCGACGTGCCGGGCGACCTGAACGGGCTCCGGATCGGCACGCCGGAACTCGTGCGCCGCGGCGTGACCGAGGCCGATGCGGGCGAGCTTGCGCGGCTGATCGCGGCGGGGCTTCGGGCGAATGATCCGGCGGCGCTCGCGGGCGAGGTGGCGGCGTTGCGGCGCGGCTTCACGGGGCTGCACTATGTGAGGACGTAAGGACCGGGGCGCTGCCCCGGGCCCCGGGATGTGTTTCGCAAGATGAAGTCAGAGGCCGTGGCTGCGGTCGTAGCCATTGGGTTCTGGCCCGGCCCATCCGTCCAGCGCCGCGGGATCGGGGCGTAGGATCTCCACCCGGAGCGGGTGGCAGGCGGCGCTGTCGGAGGAATGCTGGGCCGAGCAGTCGCCGCCCGGACAGGCAGAGAGGGCGCCGAGAAGGTCGATCTCGGCGAAGAACTCGATGTAGTCGCCAGGGCGCACGGGCGAGGCCTTCATGAAGTACTGCCCGGTGTCGCGGGTGAAGCCGGTGCACATGAAGACATTGAGGACGTCGTGGACATGCGCCTCGGCCTCGCGGAGCGGCAGGCCGGTCTCGGCCGCGAGCGCGCGGGTGAGGTTCGAATGGCAGCAATGGTGGTACTGGCCGCCGTGGCTCAGGAGGTTGTGCGTGTAGGGATCGCAGCGCGTGCCGATCACGTCATGAACCGCGCCGCCGAAGTCGTCGAAGCCGTACCAGTCGAGCGTGTCGTGGGTGATCGTCGCCATCGGCCTCAGATGCGGGAAAGAGGTCCACATGCGGTCGCCGGTGGACAGGTGTGTGCCGTGGAGCGCCCGTGTCTTGCCGGAGTAGAAGCGCTCCGAGAGGTCGCCCGCGTTCCACAGGTTGAGGTCGCCGACCTGCGGCCCCTCAACCGAGTGGATGCGGAAGACATGGCCCGCCGGCACCCGGAAACAGGCGGCCTCGCGCGGCGGGACCAGAACCTCTCCGACGGGCGTGAGCCCAGAACGCAACGCGCGGTAGCGCGCCATGTCAGGGGCGGGCAAGGTGTCCGGCGGATAGCAGATCACCGGACGAATGCCGCGGCGGCTTTCGGCATCGCCGGGGGCCTCTGTTTCTGGGCGCTGAAGCTTCATCGGGATCCTCCTGTCGCGCCGAGACTGGTCGCGCCGTGCGGCCCGGTCAAGCACCCCGGCGCCGATTCGCGCAGGCTGGCGGACGCAAGATTGTTTGCCGCAGAGCCGGTCCGGCGTCATTATTTTGCCGGGCGCCCCGGCAATTCGCAGGCTCTCCCCGGCTGGATGCATGGCGCTTCCGGCGATATGTCGCAAACGCTCGTCAGGTTGACGCGACGTACCCGTTTCGTACCGACGCATTGATCTTGTGCGGTAAAATGCCGGGACTAGGCTTTGCCCACATTGCGCGCAGTGCGCATGAACAAAAAACATCCAACAGCAGGAGGCGTTCAAAAGATGAACAAGCTGCTTCTCACCACGGCCCTAAGCTTCGGCCTCGCCCTTCCGGCGATCGCCGCGACCCCGCAAGCCGGCGAAACGCTCGCCGAGAACCAGGAATACAGCTACCGTCTGCTCGACGCGATCAAGTCGATGGACCCCCAGATCAACACCGACGTCGAGGGCTCGGGCATCATGCGCTCGCTCTTCGAGGGGCTTTACAACGAGGACCAGGAGGGCGTCCTGGTGCCGGGCGTGGCGACCAGCTACGAACTTTCGGACGACAAGACGACCTACACCTTCCATCTGCGCGACAACGCCAAGTGGTCGAACGGCGACCCGGTCACCGCGGCGGATTTCGTCTATGCCTGGAAGCGCCTCGCCGATCCCGCGACCGCCTCGGAATACGCCTGGTACATCGAGCTGATGCAGATCGTGAATGCCTCGGAAGTCGTGGCGGGAGAGAAGCCGGTCGATGAGCTCGGCGTGACGGCGGTCGACGATCACACGCTCGAAGTGAAGATCACTGCGCCCTTGCCGTATTTTCCGAAGATGCTGACCCACGCCTCCGTCTTTCCGGTCAACCAGAAGGTGATCGAGGCCGGCGGCGACAAGTGGACCGAGCCGGGCAACCTCGTCGGCAACGGCGCCTATGTGCTGAAGGAGCATATTCTCGGCGAGAAGGTCGTGATGGAGCGCAATCCCATGTACTGGGACGACGCGAACACCGTGATCACCAAAGCGACCGCGCTGACGATCAACGACGAGAACGCGGCGCTCACGCGCTACCTTGCCGGTGAACTTGACCGGACCGACGTGCCGGCCGGTCAGTATCCGCGGCTCTCGGCCGAATATCCGGCCGAGGCGATCTCGGTCCCGCAGTCCTGCTCCTACATCTACATGTTCAACCTGGACAAGGAGAAGGGCCCCGAGGCGCTGCAAGATATCCGCGTGCGCAAGGCGCTCTCCTACGCCATCGACCGCGACATCGTCGTCAACAACATCCTGCAGGGTGGCCAGGCGCCGTCCTACAACTGGACCCACGCCGCGACCGAGGGCTTCGAGATGCCCGAGATCGACTACGCGTCCTGGAGCCAGGCGGACCGCACCGCGAAGGCCGTGGAGCTGCTCGCCGAGGCCGGCTATGGCCCGGACAACCCGCTCAACCTCACCCTGAACTACAACACCTCGGAAGCGCACAAGAAGATCGCGATCGCGGTCCAGCAGTTCTGGAAAGCCGTCGGCGTCAACCTCACGCTCAACAACATGGAGTGGAAGGTTCACACCGACAAGATGCAGAACCAGGACTTCGAGATCGCCCGCTACGCCTGGTGTGGCGACTACAACGAGGCTTCGACCTATCTCGACCTCTTCACTTCCTACTCGGGCCACAACAACGGCAAGTTCTTCTCGGAGGAGTACGACAACCTGATGAAGGAGTCGAAGACGGCCGAGAACCCGGCGCCGCTCTACAAGGAGGCGGAGCAGATCCTCGCCAACGAGATGCCCTTCGCGCCGATCTACCAGTACACCAAGGTCGAGATGATCAAGCCCGACATCAAGGGCGCGGGTCTGACGAACCTGATGCAGAACTGGTACCTCAAGGATATGTACCGCGTCGCCAACTGAGCGATACTGGGGGCGCGCCCGAAACGGCGCGCCCCTCTTCCTCGCGGTCGGGTCTGAACACATGCTCTCCTATATTGCCAAGCGTCTGGCCATCGCCGTTCCGACGCTCCTCTTGCTCATCATCGTCTCGTTCCTCTTGATGCATGCCGCCCCGGGCGGCCCGTTCACGCAGGAACGCGGCCTGCCGCCGCAGGTGCTGGCCAATCTCGAGGCGAAATACGGTCTCGACCAGCCGCTATGGCGGCAGATGGCCAGTTATGTCTGGGGCATCGTCGCGCATTTCGATTTCGGCCCGTCCTTCATCTACAAGGACCGCACCGTGAACGAGATCATCGCCCAGGGTTTCCCGGTCACGCTGACCTATGGTTCGATCTCCTTCGCCGTCGCGGTCCTCGTCGGCGTGGCGCTCGGCGTTACCGCCGCGATCCGCCACAATACCTGGCTCGACTACCTCGCCGTCGGCGTCTCGATCGGCGCGCAGGTGCTGCCGAACTTCGTCATGGCGCCGATCCTCGTCCTGATCTTCACCCTCTGGCTGCGCTGGCTGCCCGGCGGCGGTTGGGAAGGCGGCGAGTGGCAATATATCATCATGCCCGTCGTCGCGCTCTCGACCTCGTTCATGGCCTCGATCGCGCGGATCACCCGGTCGTCGATGCTGGAGGTCCTGAACTCCAACCACATCCGCACCGCCCGCGCCAAGGGATTGCCGGAGCGCAAGGTGATCCTGCGCCACGCGCTGAAGCCGGCGATGCTGCCGGTGATCTCCTATCTCGGGCCGGCCTTCGTGACGATGATCACCGGTTCGGTCGTCGTGGACATCTATTTCTCCACCGGCGGCATCGGGAAGGCCTTCGTCGACAGCGCGCTCAACCGCGACTACGCGGTGATGATGGGGGTCACGATCCTCGTCGGCGCGCTCACCATCCTCTTCAACCTCGTGGTCGATATCCTCTACGCCTGGATCGACCCGAAGATCCGGTACTGAGCCCATGGTCGTAGACACGATAAAGATGAAGAGCCTGAGCGACCGGCTCGCGGCCGAAGAGGTCAAGGGCCGCTCGCTCTGGGCCGATGCCCGCCACCGGTTCCTGCGCAACAAGGCCGCCGTCGCCGGGCTGGTCATCCTGTTGCTGATCGGCCTCTTCGCGATCTTCGGCAATTACATCGCCGCCTGGTCGAACGAGGAACTGGACTTCACGGTCATGGGTCAGATCGCCGAGCTCGGCGGGCCTTCGCTCTCGAACGGCCACTATTTCGGCACCGACGACCTTGGCCGCGATCTTTTCGCGCGCACGGTGCAGGGCACGCGCATCTCGCTCATGGTGGGCATCGTCGGCTCGCTGATCGCGGTCGTCGTCGGCACGCTCTACGGCGCCACGGCGGGCTATATCGGCGGCCGCGTGGACAACATCATGATGCGCACCGTCGATATCCTGATGTCGGTGCCCTACATGTTCGTGCTGATCCTGCTTCTGGTGATGTTCGGCCGCTCGATCGCCATGATCTTCATCGGCATCGGCCTCATCTCCTGGCTCGACATGAGCCGGATCGTCCGCGGCCAGACCCTGAGTCTAAAGCACAAGGAATTCATCGAGGCCGCGCAGGCGACTGGCGTTCCGAGCTTCACCATCATCTGGCGCCACATCGTGCCGAACCTCCTTGGCGTCGTTGCGGTCTACGCGACGCTGCTGGTGCCGCTGATGATCCTGACCGAGAGCTTCATCTCCTTCCTCGGCCTCGGCGTGCAGGAACCGCTGACAAGCTGGGGTGCCCTGATCTCCGAGGGCGCGGGCACGATCAACTACGGCACGCTCTGGCAGCTCGCCTTCCCGCTCTTCTTCTTCATCATCACGCTCTTCGCCTTCTTCTTCGTCGGCGACGGCCTGCGCGACGCGCTAGACCCGAAGGATCGCTGACATGGCACTACTCGAAGTCCGCGACCTCGGTGTCAGTTTCGCGACGCCCGATGGCACCGTGAACGCGGTGAACGGGGTGAACTTCACCCTCGCCAAGGGCGAGACGCTCGGCATCGTCGGCGAAAGCGGCTCCGGAAAAAGCCAGCTCTCGTTCGCGATCATGGGGCTGCTCGCGAAGAACGGCAGGGCGACGGGATCGGTGATGTTCGACGGGCGGGAAATCCTGAACGCCCCGCCCCATGTCATCAACCCGATCCGCGCCAACAAGATCGCGATGGTCTTCCAGGACCCGATGACCTCGCTCAACCCCTACATGCGGGTCGCCGACCAGATGGCCGAGGTGCTCATCCACCACAAGGGCATGGGCAAGTCCGAGGCGGTCCGGGAAGCCGTGCGCATGCTCGATGCGGTGAAGATTCCCGACGCGAAGGGCCGCGTCGACCTTTACCCGCACGAGTTTTCGGGCGGGATGCGGCAGCGGGTGATGATCGCGATGTCGCTTCTCTGCCGGCCGGAGCTTCTGATCGCGGACGAGCCGACGACCGCGCTCGACGTGACCGTGCAGGCGCAGATCATGACGCTCCTCGCCGATCTCCAGCGCGATTTCGGCATGGCGACGATCCTCATCACCCACGATCTCGGCGTGGTGGCCGGGTTCTGCGAGGACGTGCTGGTGCTCTATGGCGGCCAGGTGATGGAGCAAAGCCCTGTCGATCCCCTGTTCCAGACCCCGACCCACCCCTATACGCGCGGCCTCCTCCGGGCGATCCCACGGGTCGACCACGAGGGCGAGGATCTCGACTCGATCCCCGGCAGCCCGCCCAACATGACGAACGCGCCCAAGGGCTGCCCCTTCGCGCCGCGCTGCGACTTCGCGGGTGACGACTGCCGCGACCATCTCGCCGCCCTCGCCGAGTTCGCGCCCGACCGCTGGCGCGCCTGCAACCGCACGCTGGAGGAGCTTGCATGACCGAACCGCTGCTTCGCGTCGAAGACCTGCGCGTCACCTTCGTACTGAAGCGCGCGGGCGACATGCCCTGGACGAAGCCCCGGCTTCTCCATGCCGTTTCGGGCGTGAATTTCGAGCTTTTCCCCGGCGAGACCCTCGGCGTCGTCGGCGAGAGCGGTTGCGGCAAGTCCACGCTCGCCCGCGCGCTGATCCAGATGGTGCCGGCGACCGGCAAGGCGCTCTGGCAGGGCAAGACCGATCTCCTGGCGCTCTCGAAGCGCGAGATGCTGAAATACCGCGCCGACATCCAGATGGTGTTCCAGGACCCGCTCGCCAGCCTCAACCCCCGGATGACCGTCGGCCAGATCATCGCCGAGCCGCTCAAGGTCCACAAACCCGACCTCGACCGCGAGGAGGTCAAGACCCGCGTCAAGAAGATGATGGACCGGGTGGGGCTTCTCCCGAACCAGATCAACCGCTACCCGCACGAATTCTCGGGCGGCCAGTGCCAGCGGATCGGCATCGCCCGCGCGCTGATCGTCGAGCCGAAGCTGCTCATCTGCGACGAGCCGGTCTCGGCCCTCGACGTCTCGATCCAGGCGCAGGTGATCAACCTTCTCGCGGAACTGCAACGCGACCTCGGCCTCGCGATGATCTTCATCGCGCATGACCTTTCGGTGGTGAAGCATATCTCCGACCGGGTCATGGTGCTCTATCTCGGCCGCGAGATGGAGGTGGCGACAAGCCGCGATCTCTATGCCGAGCCGCAGCACCCCTATACGCAAGCGCTTCTCTCGGCCGTGCCGATCCCCGATCCGGTGGCCGAGCGGGCTAAGGTGATGATCCCGCTCGAAGGCGACCTGCCCTCGCCGCTCTCGCCGCCCTCGGGCTGCGTCTTCCGCACCCGCTGCCCGCGCGCAGAGGCCCGCTGCGCGGATCAGGTGCCGGAACTGACGCGCGGCGACCACGGGGTGGCCTGCCACTTCCCCGGCCCGCTCATCGGCGCGCGCAGGGCGGTGGAACCGGCCTGACACCTGCGCGCGGCGCGCCTAGTCGCGCGCCGTCGCCTCTTTAAGGAACGCGATCAGGTCGGCGCGGTCCTCCGGGGCCGCGATCCGCTGCATCGGCATCTTCGATCCGGGGATGAAGTGATCGGGCCCGAGGTCGAAAAGCCGGTCGATCGTGGCATCGCTCCAGACGATGTCGGAGTCTTCAAGCGCCACGGAATAGCCGTAGCCCGCGACCGTTCCGGCGGGCCGGCCGAATAGGCCGTGCAGCGTCGGCCCGGCGCGGCGCCCGCCCTCGGGGCCGAGCGCATGGCAGATCGAGCACTTGCGCTGGAACTGGCGCTCGCCGTTCGGCATTTCCTCGGGCGGGGTGAGAAAGCTCTGTCCGGCCCCCGCGATCCGCGCCCCGTCGAGATCGTCGACCGGCCAGCTGTACATCGCGCTGTCGAGCCCGCCGGCATGGATATTGGAGCCGTCCGGCGCGAAGGCCAGCGCCCAGACCGGACCTTTCAGCGTCGCGCGGAAATCGTCGGCGATGCGCCACGCGGCGGTATCGACGACCATGATGTAGCCCTGCGCATCGCCCACGGCGAGCCGCTGCGAGCCTGCATGATAGGCCATCGCGAGGATTGGCCGCCGGTCGAGCGTGAAGTCCGCCAACTCCTCGCCGCCGGGCAGCTTCAGGATGCGGGTGCCGCCATCGACCGCGCCATAGGCGAGCCAGGTCTCATCCTCGTTCACCACGAGTGTGTTGATGCCGAAGCCGTGCGCAACGAGCTGGCCGAGCGCCGTGCCGCTCGCCGCGTCCCAGAGCCGCAGCGTGCCGTCCGCCGAGGCGGTGTAGAGCCGCGTGCCATCGGGCGAGAAGGCGATATCGGTGACGCTGCTTCGGTGCCCGTCGATCACGACGGGATCGCTCGCGCCCGAGACATCCCAGATCCGCGCGGTGCCGTCCCAGCTTGCCGAGGCGATCCGCCGCCCGTCCGGCGCCACCGCGAGCCGCACGACCTTGCCCGCGTGCTGGCCAAGCTCACGCCCGGCCCCGGTCTCTTCATCCCAGACCCGGACCGTGAAATCGTCGCCCGCTGAGGCGACGCGCCCGCCGCCGAGATCTGCGACCGAATTGACGGCCGCCCTGTGCCCTTCCAGCCAGAGCGGCCGGCCGTCGCGCCAGAGCCCCACGGAATTGTCGAAACTCGCGGTCAGGATCGCCCCGTCCGGGCCGGTCGCGATGCCCATGACCGGGCCGCCGTGACCCTTCAGCGTGAAGAACTCCTGCGCAGGGGCGGCAGAGGCCAGACCCCAGAGGGCGACCGCGCAAAGCACGGCCCGTGCGGGCATCCATCCATCCGCGGCTTTCGGCATCACCGCCCCCCGGTGCTCCTCCGGCCGTAGCGTTCAACACCCGGCCGGGCCGCAACACTATAAGCCGGGAGAGGCCCGCGGGTCCATCTACCGGGATCGCGGCAGGGCCGCGGCCTCAGCCCCGCACCACCCTCTGGGTCTGCACGCCGAGCCCCTCGACCGACAGCCGCATCACCTCGCCGCCCTTCAGGTAGGCGGGCGGCTTGCGGCCCATGCCGACACCCGGCGGCGTCCCGGTCGCGATCACGTCGCCGGGCTGGAGCGACATGAAGCGGCTGACATAGGCGACGAGGAAGGGCACCTTGAACACCATCGTCGCGGTCGCGCCGTCCTGGCAGCGCCGCCCGTCGATCTCCAGCCACATCCTCAGATTGCCGACATCGCCCGCCTCGTCCGGCGTCACCAGCCAGGGCCCGATCGGCCCGAACGTGTCGCAGCCCTTGCCCTTGTCCCAAGTGCCGCCGCGCTCGATCTGGTACTCGCGCTCGCTGACGTCGTTGACGACGCAATAGCCCGCGACATGCGAAAGCGCTTGGGCCTCCTGGATATAGACGCCGCCCTTGCCGATCACGACGCCAAGCTCGACCTCCCAGTCGGTCTTCTCAGAGCCGCGCGGCAGGATCACGTCGTCATCCGGCCCGTTGATGCACGAGGTCCACTTGTTGAAGATGACGGGTTCCTCCGGCACCTTCATCCCGGCCTCTGCGGCATGGTCGGCATAGTTGAGCCCGATGGCGACGAACTTGCCGGTGCTGCCGACACAGGGGCCGAGCCGAAGCCCCGCCTGCGGCACACCCTCGACCAAAGCCAGCGCCGCTGGATCAAGGGCCGCGAGCCGCGCGAGGCTCTCGGGCAGAAGCGCCTCCCCCGCAAGATCGCCGATCACCCCGGAGAGATCGCGCACCCGTCCCTCGCCGTCGATCAGACCGGGCTTTTCCGCCCCCTTCGCCCCGTAGCGCACCAGTTTCATGCGAGCCCCCCTGTTTCGGCGCAGGCTGACCGGGGCGTACCTCACGGTCAAGTCCGGATCGGCCTCCCTTGCGCTCCGCCGCGCTTCGCGCGAGGCTCGGGGCCTGGTCCCGGAACGGCCGGAACGACCCCAGCGCCGAGGCAGCATGATTCCGGTTTTCGACGGTCACAACGATTTCCTGCTCAGGCTCCTGCGCAAGCCGGCCGAGCGCGAGAAGATCTGGCTCAAGGGAGAGGGCAAGGGCCATCTCGACCTGCCGCGCATGAGAGCCGGCGGCCTCGCCGGCGGCTTCTTCGCGGTCTATATCCCCTCGCCCGACGCCGACGCCTCGATCGACCTCGACGCGCTGATGGACGCGCCGCCCTACGACCTGCCCCTGCCCGGACCCGTCGGCGCGAACACCGCACAGCCCGTTGCCGCCGCGATGATCGGGCACCTGATGTGGATGGAGCGCACCGGAACGCTTTCGATCTGCCGATCGGTCGCCGAGATCCGCGCCGCGATGGCGGCGGGAAGGATCGCCGCCATCCTGCATTTCGAGGGCGCCGAGCCGATCGGCGAGGATCTCGACACGCTGCACCTCTGGCACGCCGCCGGGCTCAGATCGCTCGGCCCGGTCTGGTCGCGCCCCACCGCCTTCGGCCACGGCGTCCCGTTCCGCTTCCCCGGCGAGCCCGACACCGGCCCCGGCCTCACGGAGGCCGGAAAGCGCCTCGTCGCGGAATGCGACCGGCTCCACATCCTGATCGACCTCAGCCACCTGAACGAGAAGGGCTTCGACGATGTCGCGGCGCTTTCCGGTGCGCCACTCGTCGCCACCCATTCCAACGCCCATGCGGTCACCCCCTCGACCCGCAACCTCACCGACCGCCAGCTCGCCGCGATCCGTGCCTCCGGCGGCATGGTCGGGCTCAACTTCGCAACCGTGTTCCTGCGTCATGACGGCCGCCGCGCGTCCTTCGACGGCTGGGAGCCGGTCCTGCGCCATCTCGACCACCTGATCGAGCATCTGGGCGAAGACCACGTCGGCTTCGGATCGGATTTCGACGGCGCGATGGTGCCGGAGGCGATCGGCGACGCGTGCGGCCTGCCGCGGCTCCTCGACGCGCTCGCGGCACATGGCTACGGCGAGGCGCTGATCCGCAAGCTGGCGCATGAGAACTGGCTGGCGGTGCTCGACCGGACCTGGGGTCGATGACCGCGCCGGTCCTCGACAACGAGCGCGCCCGGCGGCTCTTTCTCGACCGCCACGCGCTGCTGGAGCCGCCCTCCGGGCCGGCACGGGGCGACGCGCTGATGGCGCTGATCCACCGGCTCGGCTTCGTCCAGGTGGACAGCATCAACACGGTCGAACGCGCCCATCACATGATCCTCTGGTCGCGCCGCCAGAGCTACCGGCCGGCGGATCTTAAGCGCCTTCTGGAACGCGACCGGGCGCTCTTCGAGCACTGGACCCACGATGCCTCCGTCATTCCGGCGGAGTTCTTTCCCTACTGGCGGCTTCGCTTCCGCCGCGACGCCGAGCGCATGCTTGCCCGCTGGACCGCGTGGCAGGGGCCCGAGTTCCACGACAAGGTGGAGGACGTGCTGGCCCATATCCGCGCGGGCGGCCCCTGCGGCTCGGGCGAGGTCGGAACCGACGAGCAGCGCGGCAAGGGCGGCTGGTGGGAATGGCATCCCTCGAAGACCGCTCTGGAATACCTGTGGCGGACGGGTGCGCTCTGCGTCTGCCACCGCCGCAACTTCGCCAAGGTCTACGACCTCGCCGAACGCGTCCTGCCCGAGGCCCACCGGCTGCCGGAACCAGCCGAGGCCGCGACCGTGGACTGGGCCTGCGATGCCGCGCTCGACCGGCTGGGCTTCGCCACCTCGGGCGAGATCGCGGCGTTCTGGGATCTGGTGACGCCGCAGGAGGCGAAGGACTGGTGCGACCGCGCGCTGGCGCGTGGCGCGGTCACCGAGGTCCGGATCGAGAACCACGACGGCAGCCTGCGCCGCTGCCTCGCATGGCCGGGCCTCGCCGATGCCGCCGCCGCGCTGCCCGCCCCGGCGAACCGCGTCCGCATCCTCTCGCCCTTCGACCCCGCGCTGCGCGACCGCAAACGGGCCGAGCGGCTCTTCGGCTTTCACTACCGGATCGAGGTATTCGTGCCGGAGCCGCAACGCCGCTTTGGCTACTATGTCTTCCCGGTGATGGAGCGCGACCGGCTGATCGGCCGGATCGACGCGAAATGCCTGCGCGCCGAGGGCGCGCTCGCCGTCACCGCCTTCTGGCCCGAGGCGGGCATCGCGATGGGCGCGGGCCGGCTGGCCCGGCTAGAGGCCGAACTCGCCCGGCTCGGCCGCTTCACCGGCTGCCAGGAGGTACGCTTCTCCGCCGGCTGGCTGCGCGCGGCCTGACGGGCGAAAACCGACGCCGCCGTACGTCGGCATCGGAACAGACGATGGCCACCGCCGTTCCCCACTTTACTTGGGGAAACGGAGGCGCACATGGATCATGTCGTAAGCTATCGCAAGGGCGTGGGGCTGGTGCTCTTCGCGGCGGTCCTGTGGTCGCTCATGGGGCTCGCGATCCGCTCGCTCGGCGATGCGGGGACATGGCAGGTGCTGTTCTACCGCTCGCTCGGCATGGCGCCGGTGCTCTTTCTGACCGTCGCCTACCGCTCCGGCGGGCGCCCGTTCCAGCGCATCCGCGCCGCGGGATGGCCCGGATTCATCGGCGGCTTCGGTCTCGTCTTCGCCTTCGCCGGCGCGATCTACGCCATCCAGTCGACAACGGTCGCCAATGCCGTCTTCCTCTTCGCCGCGGCGCCGCTCTTCACCGCGGTCATGGCCTGGCTGATCCTGAAGGAGCCGGTCCGCCGCGCGACCTGGGGTGCCATCGCGCTCGCCGGGATCGGCATGTTCGTGATGGTCCGCGAGGGGCTTGCCATCGGCGCCGGCTGGGGCAATGTCGCGGCGCTCTTCTCGGCGGCGGGGTTTTCCGCCTTCACCATCGCGCTCCGCTGGGGCCGCGTCGCCAACATGCTGCCCTCGGTGCTGATCGGCGGGGTGCTGTCGGTGATCGTCGCGGGCGCGGTCATCGCGCTGCGCGGCGAGAGCTTCGCCCTGCCCCCCCGCTCCATCGCCATCGCGATGCTGATGGGGGCGGCGCTGCTCGGCTTCGGGCTCGCGATCTACACCACCGGCAGCCGGGTCGTGGAGGCGGCCGAGCTCGGACTTCTCACGATGGCCGAGGTGATGCTGGCGCCGGTCTGGGTCTGGCTCGTCCTCGGCGAAAGCGCGAGTTCTGGCACCTTCATCGGCGGCGCCGTCCTTCTCGCCGCCATCGCCTTCAACGCCGCGACCGGAATGCGCCACCGCCCGCCCGCACTGACGACCTGAGAGACGGGATCTGGGCGCGGCTGGCCGTTTCGCGACACTTGCAAGCGTCGAGATACGTCCCCGCCTCACGGCTCCAGCGTTGCCGCGAGCGGCGTGCCGTGTCACAAAATCTCATCCGGTCCTCAGATAGGGATGGCGGCGATGCGGTTTGATTTCACGGACAAGCGCGTGCTGGTCACCGGGGGAACGCGTGGCATCGGCCGCGCGACCGCCGAGGCGTTCCTCGAAGCTGGCGCGAGGGTTGCCGTCAATGGCCGAACGCCCGCCTCCACGTCCTCGGCGATTGCCGCATTGGGAAGCGGGGCGAGGCTCGTCTCCGCTCCTGGCGACGTGGCAACGGCCGCGGGATGCAAGGCGATCGTCGGTGCGGCCATCGAGGGGCTGGGCGGGCTCGACATCCTGGTCAACAGCGCGGGTGTCGGCGATGCAGGCCCCATCGAAGAGATCGACGAGGCCTTTTGGGACGAGATGCTCGCGGTGAACCTCAAGGGCACGTTCTTCTGCATCCGCTGGGCGCTCGGGGCGCTGCGCGAAAGCAAGGGCAATATCGTCAATGTCGCCTCGGACGCCGGCCTCATGGGCGATGTCGGGAGTGGCACCGTCTATTGCGCGTCGAAGGGCGGCGTCGTGAACATGACCCGCGCCATGGCGCTTGAACTCGCGCCCGATGTCCGGGTGAACTGTGTCTGCCCTGGTTACGTCGACACCGACATGGTGCGCCGTGATGGCATCGACCGGGCCGCTGACCCGCTGGCGGCCGAGCGGGCGCTCATCGACTACGCGCCGTTGAAGCGCATCGCGGCACCCGGCGAAATCGCCACCTCGATCCTCTACATGGCGTCGGACGACGCGCGTTTCGTGACGGGTGCCGCGTTCCAGATCGACGGCGGATCAACGGCGGGGCAGTGAACCAGACCGGGGCGATCCACCGACGCCCGGACGTTCGCGGCGGCACCCTCACTTCGAGCGGCGGAAGAACCGGGCGCGAGCGTAAAGCTCCTCCAGCCGCTTCATCCGCGCCTGCGTCTCCTCCCAGGTCAGACTCTGGATCGCCGCCATCAGCGTCTCGACGAGCACCTGGATCGCCACGGTCGAATCCCAGGCCGAGGGCGCCTCGATATGGGCCGAGAGCCGGTAGCGCGCCCGCTCGGCGGCGGGCGAGACCCACTGGTCAGTGATCAGCACCACCTCGGCGCCCTGATCAGCGGCCATCTCGACAAGGCTGAGCACATTGTTCTCATAGCGCCTTATGTCGAAGGCGAGGAGCACGTCACCCGGCCCCATGTCGATCAGGGCGGGCGGCCACGCGTTGGACATGTCGGAAATCAGCGTCACGTCGCGGCGGATGACCTTCATGTGGGTCACGAAGTAGTCCGCCATCGCATGGGTGATGCGCCCGCCCATCGCGAAGATCTTGCGGTTCCTGTCGGCCATCAGTCCCGCGATCGCGTCGAAATCCGCATGGTCGATCTGGCCGAGCGTCGCCTGCAGATTGCCCACAACGGCATCGGCGAAGCGGTTGAGGATATGGGTTTCCGGCACGCCGCCTGCCCAGCGGTCATGCTTGGCGATGGGCGAGATCAGCCGCTCCTCCACCTCGGCCCGCACAACCGTCTGGAAATCCGGATAGCCCTTGTAGCCGAGCTTCTGCACCAACCGGACCACCGTCGGCGTCGAGACCTCCGCCCCCTTGGCGAGCGCCGTGATCGACCCCAGCACCGAGACCGGATAGTGCCGCGTGATGTGCGAGGCGAGTTGCCTCTCTGCCCGCGTGAGCCCGTCGAAATGCGCCCTGATCTGCTGTTCGATGGTCTTTGCGGCGCCGGGCATCGTCGGTTCTCCCTCCTCAGCGCCGGGCGCTTGCCGGCGAAACAAGTAAAGATCTTAACAGAGATTACAGTCAAGAAAATATCTTGACAAAAATGCGGTCGCCGGATGAGCCTTGAAAGGGGAGTCGGGGAGGATTCCGGGGCGATGACGGGGACGACGACAAAGACCCTTCCGGTCGTGACGACCGAGAACCGCAGCGCGCGCGGGCCGTTTCTCGTGGTCTGCGAACATGCCTCGAACCACTTTCCGGCCGCGTTCGGGACGCTTGGCCTCATGCCCGAGGCGCGTGCGGCGCATATAGCTTGGGATCCCGGCGCGCTCGGCCTCGCGCGGGGGCTCTCTAAGGCGCTCGATGCGCCCCTGGTTTCGGCCGGAATCTCGCGGCTCGTCTACGACCTGAACCGCCCGCCCCACGCGCCGGGCGCGATGACGGAACGGAGCGAGGTCTTTGATATTCCTGGCAACGCGAACCTCGCCGAGGCCGAGAGGCTGCGGCGCACGGAAGCCATCTACCTGCCCTTCCACGCCGCCCTTCACGCCGAGATCGCCCGGCGGCTCGCCAGCGGCCGACCGCCGGTCATCGTTACCGTCCACAGCTTCACGCCGGTCTATTTCGGCAAGAACCGCAAGGTCGAGCTTGGGCTCATCCACGACGCCGACCCGACCTTCGCCCGGGCGGTTCTGATCGAGGCGAAGGCACGCACTGGCCTCGATTGCCGCCTGAACGAACCCTATTCCGCCGCCGATGGCGTGACCCATACGCTGCGGCTTCAGGCCACCCCTTACGGATTGCACCACGTCATGCTCGAAATCCGCAATGATCTTCTGGCCGATGACCTCGCCATTTCCGCCATGACCGACGGCCTCGCCCCGGTCCTTACGGCGGCTCTGGCGCGGATCGGCACCGAAACGAACAGGAAGGCGGCGATCTGACATGCCGAACTGGACCCGAACCTTCGTGCGCCATGTCGACGCCTTCAACTACCGCGTCGGGCGCTTCGCGATGTACCTCTTGTTCGTCCTGATGGGCGTGATGCTCTGGTCGTCCTTCGCCCGCTCGGCGCTGACGCCCGCGATCTGGACCGACGAGATGGGGCAGTTCCTGCTTCTGGGCTATTTCATGCTCGGCGGGGCCTATTCGCTGCAACTCGACAGCGCCGTGCGAATGGATCTTTTTTACAGCCGCTGGCGCGACCGCACCAAGGCGATCGTCGATGCCGTCACCATCCTCGGGCTGATCTTCTATCTCGGGGTCCTGCTGTACGGCGCGGTCGAGAGCACCGCCTACGCGATCGAGACCGGCGAGACCCGGCGCGGCCTCTGGCGCCCCTACATGTGGCCGGTCAAGACCGTCATGTGCATCGGCATCGTGATGATGATCCTGCAATGCACCTCGATCTTCATCAAAGACCTGGCGAAACTCCGCGGTGAGGACCTTTCATGACCCCGAACCTGATCGCCATGTCGATGTTCGGCGCGATGTTGGTGCTCCTGTTCTCCGGCCAGCGCATGTTCGGCATGATCGGCTTCGTCGCCGTCGTGGCCGCGCTCTGGCTCTGGGGCGACCGCGGCGGCTACGACATCGCCTTCGCGCAGTCGATCAAGCTGATGGGCTGGTTCCCCCTGATGACGCTGCCGATGTTCATCTTCATGGGTTACGTGCTCAGCGAAAGCCGGCTTGCCGACGACCTTTACCGGATGTTCCATGTCTGGTTCGGCCCTGTGCCCGGGGGCCTGGCCATCGGCACGATCTTCCTCATGGTGCTGATCTCTGCGATGAACGGGCTTTCCGTCGCCGGCATGGCGATCGGCGCCACCATCGCGCTGCCCGAGCTTCTCAGGCGCAACTACGACAAGCTGATGGTGACGGGCGTGATCCAGGCGGGCTCCAGCTTGGGCATCCTGATCCCGCCCTCGGTCGTGCTCGTCCTCTACGCGATGATCGCGCGCCAGCCAGTCGGCAAGCTCTGGCTAGCCGGCGTCCTGCCGGGGCTGATGATGGCGGCGATGTTCATCATCTACATCTGGATCCGCTGCAAGATCACGCCGTCGCTCGGACCGGTCCTGTCCGCAAAGGAACGCGCCGAGGTCACGCGGGCCGAGAAGATCCGCCTGCTCAGCGCCGGGCTCCTGCCGTTCGGCATCTTCCTCGCGATGATGGTGCCCTTCGTGACGGGCTATGTCCGGCTCGTGGAAAGCTCGGTCATCGGCGCGCTTGCCGCCGTGCTCGCCGCGATCGTCAAGGGCCGCATGAGCTGGGCCGTGTTCGAGACCTCCGCCCGCCACACGCTCGCCATCTCCTGCATGTTCCTCTGGATCATCCTCGCCGCGCTGGCCTTCGGCGCGATCTTCGACGGGCTTAGGGCGGTCGAAGCGCTCAAGGGCCTCTTCCTCGAGGATCTGCACCTCAACCGCTGGACCGTGCTGATCATCATGCAGCTCACGTTCCTGCTGATGGGCACCTTCCTCGACGACACCGCGATGCTCGTGATCGTCGCCCCGCTCTATGTGCCGCTGGTCGACGCGCTCGGCTTCGACCTGATCTGGTATGGTGTGCTGTACACGATCACCACGCAGGTCGCCTACATGACGCCGCCCTTCGGCTACAACCTGTTCCTGATGCGCGCTATGGCGCCGCCGGAGATCTCGCTCGCCGACATCTACCGCTCGATCGTACCCTTCGTGGCCGTGATGATCCTCGCCCTCGCGCTCGTCATCACGTTCCCTCAGATCGCGCTCTGGCTGCCTGAGCAGCTCTACAAACAATGAGGCGGGTCAACCGCCCGAGACCGAACCGCAACAAGGAGGAAAGACCGATGACAACGAGACGCAAGTTTCTCACGGCCGGCGCCGCCGCCGGTGCCGCGACGCTGGCCGCGCCCGCCGTCCATGGGCAATCGCCGATCAAGTGGCGGCTTCAGACCTATGCCGGCGCGGCGCTCGGCGAACATGTGGTGAAACCGGCGATCGACAGCTTCAACAAGATCGCCGAAGGCCAGATGGAGATCGAGCTCTACTTCGCCGACCAGCTGGTGCCGACCGGCGAGCTTTTCCAGGCGATGCAGCGCGGCACGATCGACGCGGTGCAGTCGGACGACGACAGCATGGTCTCGCCGACCGAGGTCACGGTGTTCGGCGGCTACTTCCCCTTCGCCTCGCGCTACTCGCTCGACGTGCCGGCCCTGTTCCACAATTGGGGCCTGAACGAGATCTGGGACGAGGAATATTCCAAGGTCGGGGTCAAGCACATCTCCGCCGGCTCCTGGGATCCGTGCAACTTCGCCACAAAGGATCCGATCAACTCGCTCGCCGACCTTCAGGGCAAGCGGGTCTTCACCTTCCCGACGGCCGGCCGGTTCCTCGCGCAGTTCGGCGTCGTACCTGTGACGCTGCCTTGGGAGGATATCGAGGTCGCGGTGCAGACCGGCGAGCTTGACGGGGTCGCCTGGTCGGGCATTACCGAGGACTACACGGTCGGCTGGGCCGATGTGACCAACTACTTCCTCACCAACAACATTTCCGGCGCCTGGATTGGCCATTTCTTCGCCAACATGGACCGCTGGAACGAACTGCCGCCGCATCTGCAGGAACTCGTCCGTGTCTGCTTCGACGCCAGCCACTACTACCGCCAGCACTGGTACTGGGCCGGCGAGGCGCGTCTCCGTGTCGAGGGCACGAAGATGCAGCTGACCTCGATCCCCGACGAGGAATGGGGCCAGGTCGAGGCCGCCGCCCGCGCCTTCTGGGAAGAGATCGCGGCAGAAAGCGAAACCAAGGCCAAGATCGTGAATATCTTCAAGGCCTACAACGAGGCGATGGACAAGGCCGGGCGGCCCTATCGCTACACATGATCAAACACATAGGGCGGCGGCATATCCGCCGCCCCATACTTCATATCAAAAAGCATGAACCTACTGAATGTCGCTATTCATTTTTTTGATCAAATGTTAAGAGCGAGGGCAATGCGGACATCGAGTCCGAAAGACAGGGACCAAGAAAGGGAGGGGCCTGAATGCCCGCAAATCTGACATTCGACGCGCTGAAGAAGGCTGTCGCCGCCGGTGAGATCGACACCGTCCTCGCCTGCTTTCCGGACATGCAGGGCCGGCTGATGGGCAAGCGCTTCGTCGCGCAGCATTTCGTCGAAAGCGCCTGGGAGGAGACGCATTGCTGCAACTACCTCCTCGCCGTCGATGTCGAGATGTACACGGTGCCCGGCTACAAGTCGGCAAGCTGGGAGAAGGGCTACGGCGACTACATCCTGAAGCCTGACCTTTCGACGCTCCGCCGCGTTCCCTGGCTAGACGGCACCGCGATGGTGCTCTGCGACCTTCTCGACCACCACACGCATGAGGAGGTCGCCGTCAGCCCCCGCGCGATCCTCAAGCGCCAGATCGCCCGCGCCAAGGCGATGGGCTTCGACGCGATGATGGCGACGGAACTGGAGTTCTTCCTGTTCCAGGACAGCTACGACGACCTCAATGACCGCAACTACCAGAACCTCCAGCCGCTCGGCCGCCACAACATCGACTATTCGATCTTCGGCACCACGAAGGAAGAAAGCGTGATGCGGGCGATCCGCAACGGGCTCTGGGGCGCCGGTATCCCGATCGAGAACTCGAAGGGCGAGGCCGAGGTCGGGCAGGAAGAGATCAACGCGAAATACTCCGATGCCCTCGACACCTGCGACATGCATGCGATCATCAAGAACGGCGTGAAGGAGATCGCCCATCAACAGGGCCGCGCCGCGACCTTCATGGCGAAATACAGCCACGAACGCGCGGGCTCGTCGAGCCATGTCCACCAGTCGCTGTGGAAGGGCGGCAAGCCCGCCTTCAGGGATGAGAAAGACCCCCACGGCATGTCCGACCTGATGCGCCACTACGTCGCGGGGCAACTTACCTATGCGCGCGAGATCACCGCACTTCTCGCGCCCTACATCAACTCCTACAAGCGCTTCGTCGTCGGAATGTTCGCACCGACGAAGGCGGTCTGGTCCTTCGACAACCGCACCGCCGGGTTCCGCGTCTGCGGCGAGAGCACCAAGGCGATCCGCGTCGAATGCCGGATCGGCGGGGCCGACCTCAACCCCTACATGGCCTGCGCCGGGCTGCTGGCGGCGGGGCTCGCCGGAATCGAACAGACGCTGGAGCTTGAACCGGCGATCACCGGCGACATCTACCATGCAAGGCGTGTCCGCGAGATCCCGCATACGCTCGGCGAGGCGGCGGCCCTGCTGCAGAAGTCGAAGATGCTGCGCGCGGCCTTCGGCGACGACGTGGTGGACCACTACACCCGCGCCGCTCAATGGGAGATCGAGGAGCAGAACCGCGTGGTGACGGATTGGGAAGTGAAACGGGGTTTCGAGCGGCTCTGAAGCTGCAACCGGCGACATGCGCCAAGTGAGGACAACATGACAAAGATGATCCAGTGCATCTCGCCCGTGAACGGGCGGCTCTATGCCGAGCGTCCGGCCCTGACGCTGGCCGAGGCCGAGGCCGCCGTTGCGCGCGCCAAGGCCGCCCAGCCCGAATGGGCGGCGCGGCCGCTCGAGGAGCGCATCGCGCTCGTCAAGGCGGGCGTCGCGCGGCTCAACGAGATGAAGCCGCAGGTGGTCGAGGAGCTGGCCTGGCAGATGGGCCGCCCGACCCGCTATGGCGGCGAATTCGGCGGTGTCAACGACCGCACCAACTACATGTCGGAAATCGCGGCCGAGACGCTTTCGCCGATGGTGGTGGAGAACTCCAACCTCTTCGAGCGCCGGATCGAGCGCGAGCCGCACGGACTCGTCTTCATCGTGGCGCCGTGGAACTACCCCTACCTCACCACGATCAACACGCTGGCGCCCGCGCTCATCGCCGGCAACGCGGTGATCCTGAAGCACGCGACCCAAACGCTTCTGGTGGGCGAGCGGCTGGCCGAGGCCTTCCACGAAGCCGGCGTGCCCCAGGACGTGTTCCAGAACGTCGTCCTCGATCACCATGTCACCGAGGAACTGATCGGCAGCCGCGCCTTCGGCTTCGTCAACTTCACAGGCTCTGTCGGCGGCGGTGCGGCGATGGAGAAGGCCGCCGCCGGCACCTTCACCGCGCTCGGGCTGGAGCTTGGCGGCAAGGATCCGGGCTACGTCATGGACGACGCCGATCTCGACGCCGCCGTCGACAGCCTGATGGACGGGGCGATGTACAATGCCGGCCAGTGCTGCTGCGGGATCGAGCGGATCTATGTCCACGAGAGCCTCTACGACGCCTTCGTCGAGAAGGCGGTGGCCTGGGTGAAGAACCTCAAGCTCGGCAATCCGTTCGAGGAGACGACGACGCTCGGGCCGATGGCAAACCGACGTTTTGCCGACACCGTGCGCAGCCAGATCGCCGATGCCGTGACGGACGGCGCCACCGCGCTCATCGACCCCGCGCTCTTCCCCGAGGACGACGGCGGCGCCTATCTCGCGCCGCAGATCCTCGTCGGCGTCAATCACGAGATGCGGGTGATGCGCGAGGAAAGCTTCGGCCCCGTCGTCGGCATCATGCCGGTGAAGGACGACGACCACGCCATCGCGATGATGAACGATTGCGACTATGGCCTCACGGCCTCGCTCTGGACCGCCGACAGCGCCCGCGCCGCGCGAATCGGTCGGCGGCTGGAGACCGGAACGGTGTTCCAGAACCGCTGCGACTATCTCGACCCCGCGCTCTGCTGGACCGGCTGCAAGGATACCGGGCGCGGCGCCGCGCTCTCGCCCCTCGGCTTCCACTCGGTCACGCGGCCGAAATCCTTCCACCTGAAGAAAGTGACGAAATGACCGCCCCCACCGCCAACTGGTCCTATCCTACCGCCGTCAAGTTCGGCCCTGGCCGCATCAAGGAGCTCGCCGACCACTGCAAGGCCGTCGGCATGAAGAAGCCCCTCCTTGTCACCGACAAGGCGCTCGCCTCGCTGCCGATCACGGGCCAGGCGCTCGATATCCTTGATGCCGCCGGCCTCGGTCGCGCGGTCTTTTCCGAGGTCGACCCGAATCCCAACGAGGCCAACATGGAGGCGGGGCTCAAGGTCTACCGCGCCGGCGGTCATGACGGCGTGGTCTGCTTCGGCGGCGGCTCGGCCCTGGACCTCGGCAAGATGATCGCGCTGATGGTCGACCAGAAGATCAGCGTCTGGGAGCTTGAGGATATCGGCGACTGGTGGACCCGCGCGAACCCCGCGACCATTGCCCCGATCGTCGCGGTGCCGACGACCGCCGGCACCGGGTCGGAGGTCGGCCGCGCCGGGGTGCTCACGAACTCGGCTACCCACAAGAAGAAGATCATCTTCCACCCGAAGCTCCTGCCCGCTGTGACGATCTGCGACCCGGAACTGACCGTGGGCATGCCGAAGTTCATCACCGCCGGCACCGGTATGGACGCGCTCGCGCATTGCCTCGAGGCCTATTGCAGCCCGTTCTACCATCCGATGAGCCAGGGCATCGCGCTGGAAGGCATGCGGCTCGTCCTCGAGAACCTGCCCAAGGTCTATGCCAACCCCAACGACCTTGAGGCCCGCGCCCACATGATGAGCGCCGCCGCGATGGGGGCGGTCGCTTTCCAGAAGGGTCTCGGCGCGATCCATTCCCTCTCGCATCCCGTTGGCGCGGTCTATGGCACCCACCACGGCACCACGAATGCGGTGGTGATGCCGATGGTTCTCGACTTCAACCGCGCCGCCATCGAGGACCGGATTGTAAAGGCCGCCGCCTATCTCGGCATCGAGGGCGGTTTCGATGGGTTCCGGGCAAAGGTTATGGATCTGCGCGCCGAACTCGGCATCCCGGCGAATCTCTCCGCCATGGGTGTCGAGGCCGCGCGGCTCGACGAGCTGACCGAGATGGCGCTCGAGGATCCGTCCTGCGGCGGCAACCCGGTCGGGATGACGCGTGAGAATACCCGCGCGCTTTACGACGCCTGCATGTGAGATCGTCCGGCCGGGGGCCGAACAAGCCTCCGGCGGGGATATTTTCGGCAGGATCAAAGGCGAACCGTGGCCGCGGTACGCATGTTGTGTGTGCGTCCGGAAAGCGCAAAAACCGCGCGGACCGTCGCCGAATTGGAACCAATACCCCCCGCAGTCAGCGACCATTCCCGGCGCCGACGTTGACAGTTGAGGGCGGTTGGTTTCATGTCGGCGAAAAGGCTCTGTCAGGGAAAACCAGATGAAAATCGCGATGATCGGCACTGGTTACGTGGGCCTCGTCTCGGGCGTCTGTTTCTCGGATTTCGGCCATGAGGTCACCTGCGTCGACAAGGATCCGCGCAAGGTCGAGATGCTGAGGAACGGCGAGGTGCCGATCTACGAGCCCGGGCTCCAGGCGCTCATGGCCCGGAATGTCGCGGCCAGCCGCCTGACTTTCACCGGCGACCTCAAGGCCGCCGTCGACGGCGCCGAGGCGGTCTTCATCGCCGTCGGCACGCCGACGCGGCGCGGCGACGGCCATGCCGACCTCACCTATGTGATGGCGGCGGCCGAGGAGATCGGCCGGGCGCTCACCGGCTATGCCGTCATCGTCACCAAGTCGACCGTGCCGGTCGGCACCAATGCCGCCGTCCGCGCCGCCATCCAGGCAACCGCGCCCGAGGCCGATTTCGACGTCGCCTCCAACCCCGAGTTCCTGCGCGAGGGGGCTGCGATCGACGACTTCATGCGCCCCGACCGGGTCGTGGTCGGCGTCACCTCGGAGCGGGCGAAAAAGGTGATGGGCGAGATCTACCGGCCGCTCTTCCTGCGCGACTTCCCGATCCTCTACACCGATCTCGAGACCGCCGAGATGATCAAATACGCGGCCAACGCCTTCCTCGCCACCAAGATCACCTTCATCAACGAGGTGGCGCGGCTCTGCGAGAAGGTCGGCGCCGACGTGAAGCAGGTCTCGAAGGGAATCGGACTTGACGAGCGGATCGGCAACAAGTTCCTCCATGCCGGGCCGGGCTATGGCGGCTCGTGCTTTCCAAAGGATACCTCGGCGCTTGCCCGGATCGGGCAGGAGTTTGCCGCCCCCATGCAGATCGTCGAGACCGTCATCAAGGTCAACGAGGAGGTCAAGCGGCGCATGGTCGAGAAGATCATGGACCTCTGCGACGGCTCGGTGAACGGCAAGACCGTGGCGGTGCTCGGCGTGACCTTCAAGCCCAATACCGATGACATGCGCGACGCGCCCGCGCTGACGATCGTGCCGGCGCTGGTGGGCGGCGGCGCGAAGGTCCGAGTCGTCGACCCGCAGGGGCGGTCCGAGGGTGAACACCTCCTGCCGGGCGTGAGCTGGATGGACGACGCCTATGCCGCGGCAAAGGGGGCCGATGTCGTGGTGCTCCTGACCGAGTGGAACGAGTTCCGCGCGCTCGACCTCACGCGGCTCGCCGGCGCCATGGCGACGGCGCGCATGGCCGACCTGCGCAACATCTATTCGCCGAAGGACGCCGAGGCGGCCGGGTTCGTGGCCTATTCCGGCGTCGGGCGCTGAGGCGCCGGTTCAGGTCAGGAACTTCGTCCGGGCCTCGGCGAAGCTCGCCGGCTCTGGCCGGTCCGCGCGGGTGAGCCCGTCCGGCATTCCGCGCCCGATCGCCGTCGTCACCGGCAGGACGCCGCTCCAGAGGTCGAGCGCGTGGTCGGCCTCGTCATCCACCGGCGGGCCGGAACGGACCTTCACGGTCATCACCTCGATGTCGAGCGCGAGCACGCCCGTCGCCTTCTCCTCCTGCGCGGTGTTGGCCCGGATCTCCTCGTAGCGACCTGGGAGGAGATGCTCGGTGATGAGCCTGAGCGCCCGGGCGAACTCCTCGTGCCCGGTCACCTTGCGCGCCATGCCGTGGACGACGACGGAGCGGTAGTTGACCGAGTGATGGAAGGCCGAGCGGGCCGCGACGATCCCGTCGAGAAGCGTCACAGTGAGGCACATCGGCATGCCGCCGGTCCGGGCCACCGCCCGCGTCTTCGAGGCGCCGTGGATATAGATCCGGTCGCCGTCGCGGGCATAGGCCATGGGAATGACCATCGGCCGGTCCTCGGCGATGAAGCCGACATGGGCGACAAGGCCCTGGTCGAGGATCGCATGGGCGACGGCCTCGTCCTCGACCTTGCGGTTGGGATTGCGGATGCGGGCATAGGCGGGGGGGCGGGTCATGGGCTCTCCTGTCTTGCGGTCCGGGATAGCGCTGCCTATGGTTCTCTCAAAGAGCCAGATTCCGACAATTTGATGGAACCACTTGTACTCTCCGCGCTGTCCAAGCCCGACCGCAACGCCGAAACGCCGCTGGCGGTGCAGCTCTACCGCGACCTCCTGGAGGCCATCCGCAGCGGTCGGGCGCGCGGGCGCCTCCCCTCCTCGCGCGTGGCGGCCGCAGCACTCGGACTCTCCCGCAACACGGTGAACGCGGCCTACGAGTTGCTGCGCGCCGAGGGCGCGGTGGCGATCCGACCCGGCGCGGCGCCGGAGATCCTGCCACCGGCAGCGGCAGCGCCTGCGCCGACAGAGGTCGAGGCGAGCCCCGGCCCCGGCCGGCGCGGTCAGGCCTGGGCCGCCGGGCGCAGCCGGAGCGGCGGCGGGATCATGGCACCGGGCCATCCCGACGAGGCGCTCTTTCCGCGCGACGATTGGGCGATGCATCTGCGCCGCGCCGCCCGCCGCCGGCTCGGCAGGGCCTTCGCCTATGGGGAGTATTCCGGCCTGCCGGCCTTGCGCGAGGTGCTGGCCCGTCGCCTCGCGGCGGATCGCGGCATGCAGGTAACGCCAGACCAGATCCTGATCACGCCGGGCAGCCAGGCCTCGCTTGCGCTCATCGCGCTGACGCTCGCCGATCCCGGCGACACGGCGCTGATCGAGGAGCCGGGCTATCCCGGCGCGCGAGCGGCGTTTCGCGGCGCGGGCCTGACCACCCTGCCCCTTACTGTCGATGCCGAGGGCGCCGATGTCAGCGCCGCCGCCCGCGCGAGGCTCACCTATCTCACGCCCGCGAACCAGTACCCGATGGGGCACCGCCTCTCGCTCCGCCGCCGCGCCGAGGCGCTCGACCATGCCCGCGCCTCGGATGGGTTTCTCGTCGAGGACGATTACGACAGCGAGTTCCACTGGCACGGGCGCGAGATCGCCGCCCTTCAGGGCATGGCCCCCGAGCGGGTGATCGCGCTCGGCACCGCCGCCAAGGCGCTGATGCCGGCGCTCCGCATCGGCTGGATCGTCGCCCCGTCCGGCCTCGCCGGCCCGCTCCGCGCCGCCCAGCGCAATCTCGGGCTCGCCGCCAATGTCCATGCGCAGGCGGCGCTGGCGGAGTTCATGGAGACAGGCCGCTACCGCGCCCATCTGCGCCGCATCGCCAAGGTCTATGGAGAACGTGGCCGGGCGCTCGCGGCGGCCCTGCGGTCCCTTCCGGGGATCGATGTCGCGGACCCCTCGGGCGGGGTGCAGATCGGCTTTCGCCTGCCGGAGAGCCGCGAGGCCGCGGCCCTGACCGCGCTCCACTCCGCGGGCTTCGGCACGGCGGCGCTGTCGGACTACTGCCTCGGCCGGCCGCAGGAAGGGCTCATCACCGGCTTCGCCGAGGCGACTCCAGAACGCATCGCGCACTTCACCGCGACGTTGAGGCGAGTTCTCCCGACCCGCTGACGCCGCCCGCCCATTTCAACGACCGTCCGCGAACGTGCCGCGGAATTCCTCCCTGAGCAGCGCCTTCTGTACCTTGCCCATCGTGTTGCGCGGCAGGCCGTCGCGGATCGCGATATGCTTCGGCTGCTTGAACTTCGCGAGGCTCCCGCCGAGCGCCGCCCTGAGCGTATCGGACGCCAGCTCCGCCCCGGCCTCCGGCACTACCACGGCCACGACGCCCTCGCCAAAATCCGGATGCGGCGCGCCGATCACCGCGCTTTCCAGAACCCCCGGCAGCGCGTCGAGCGCCAGTTCCACCTCCTTCGGGTAGACGTTGAAACCGCCGGAGATGATCAGGTCCTTGCCGCGCCCGACGATGGTCACATAGCCGCCCTTATCGACATGACCGAGATCGCCGGTGATGAAGAACCCGTCGGGTCGCAGCTCCTCGGCCGTCTTTTCCGGCATGTTCCAGTAGCCCTGGAAGACGTTCGCCCCCCGGATCTCGATCGTGCCGATCTCGCCTTGCGGCAGCTCCGCCCCCGTCCCGTCGCAGACCCTGAGTTCCACCCCCGGCAGCGGAAAGCCCACGGTGCCGGCGCGGCGCTCACCCTCGTAGGGGTTCGAGGTGTTCATGTTGGTCTCGGTCATGCCGTAGCGTTCGAGGATGCGGTGCCCGGTTCGCGCCTGCCATTGCCGGTGGGTCTCTGCCAGGAGGGGCGCCGAGCCGGAGATGAAGAGCCGCATCCCCGCGACCAGATCGCGCGTCAGGCGCGGATCGTCGAGAAGCCTTGTGTAGAAGGTCGGCACCCCCATCATGGCCGTCGCCTGCGGCAGGTGGCGGATCACCTCGCTTGCGTCGAACTTCGGCAGGAAGATCATGCGCGCGCCCGCCAGAAGCGCCACGTTGGTCGCGACGAAAAGACCGTGGGTATGGAAGATCGGCAGCGCGTGGAGCAGCACGTCATCGGCGGTGAAGCGCCAATACTCGACGAGGACCTCTGCATTCGACAGGAGGTTCTCGTGGCTCATCATCGCGCCCTTCGACCGCCCGGTCGTGCCGGAGGTGTAAAGAAGCGCCGCGAGGTCGCCCGCCTCGCGCGGGACCACCGGCAAGGGCTCGGCGCGGATCGCGGTCTCGGCGAAACTTCCGGTGCCGTCGGCGTTCAGTACCGCGAGCGCCGCCCCCGCCGCGTCTGCGACCGGCGCCAGAGCCGCCTCGGACGCTCCGCCGCAGAGAAGAAGCTTCGCCCCCGCATCGGTGACGAAATACGAAACCTCCGCCGCGGTATAGGCCGGATTCAGCGGCAGGAACACCACACCCGCCCGGACCGCCCCGGCAATGACGGCGAGCATGTCGGGGCTTTTCTCCAGCTGCAGCGCCACCCGGTCGCCGGGCGCGAGCCCCGCCGCGGCCAGCGCGCCGGCGAACCGCGCCGCGCGCGCGGCGAAAGCCGCGTGGCTGACCCGCCCTCCGTCCGGCAGGATCAGGAAATCCGCCCCGCTGCCCTCATGCCGCCCGAACAGCGCATCGTAGAGATGATTGCCCATCGCCCGCCCCCGCATCTTCATTTTGCTCCAAATATCCTCGCCGGAGGCAAGAATCTAGCGCGCCGACCGCCCCGGGATCAGGCTGAGACAGAAGATCGCGGCGGCCGCGGCGACGATCGACGGCCCGGCCGGCGTGTCGAAGCCGAGCGAGGCCCAGAGCCCCCCCAGCACCGCGACGATGCCGAGCCCGACCGCCCAGGCCGCCATCGCCTCGGGCGTCCGCGCGAAGGCGCGTGCGCTCGCTGCCGGGATGATCAACATCGCCGCGACGAGAAGCGCGCCGACGATCTTGATCGCCACCGCCACGACCAGCGCCAGCGCCAGCGTCAGCACCAGCTTCTCGCGCCGCGGATCGAGCCCGGCAGCCTGCGCCAGTTCCTCGTTCACCGTCGCCGTCAGAAGCCGGTTCCAGCGCCAGGCCAGAAGCGCCAGAACCGTCGCCGCGCCGCCCCAGATCCAGACAAGATCGCCGCGCGTCACCGACAGGACGTCGCCGAAGAGATAGGCCGAGAGGTCGACCCGCACCCCCTTGAGGAACGAGACCGCGACCAGCCCAAGCGCGAGCGCCGAATGCGCAAGCACGCCGAGCGCGGTATCGGCGGTCCGGCCCCGCCCGCTCAGCCCCGCGACGGCGAGTGCCATGGCAAGTGCCACGACGCCGGTGCCGAAGGCCACCGGCAGCTCGGTCGCCAGCGCCAGCGCGACGCCGAGCACCGCGGCATGGGCGGTCGCGTCCCCCATATAGGCCATCCGCCGCCAGACGACGAAGGCTCCCAGGGGCCCCGCGGCCAGCATCAGGCCGATCCCGGCAAGGGCCGCCCGGATCAGGAAGTCGTCAGGCATCCTCGACCTCATGCGCGTGATCGTGGTGGTGATGGTGGTGGTGCGGCCCTTCGCCGTGATCGTGGTCGTGGTCATGCTCATGGCGATAGAGTGCCAGCGCCCCGCCGGTGCCGTGACCGAAGAGGGCCCGGTATTCCGGCGCCGCCGAGACGACCTTCGGCGTGCCCTCGCAGCAGACATGGCCATTGAGACAGATCACCCGGTCCGAGGTGCTCATCACCACATGAAGATCGTGGCTGACCATCAGCACCGCCGCGCCGCTCTCCTGCCGCACCTCCTCGAGGAGCCGGTAGAAGGCGGCCTCGCCGATCTGGTCGAGGCCCTGGGTCGGCTCGTCGAGGATCAGGATCTCGGGCCGGCCAAGCAGCGCCCGCGCCAGCAGCACCCGCTGCTGCTGACCGCCCGACAGGACCGACATCTGCCGCGCCCCGAGCCCGCCCACGCCGGTCCGCTCCAGCGCCGCCGCGGCCTCGGCATCGCCGACGCGGCGCGGCAGCGACAGGAAGCGGCGCACGGTCAAGGGCAGCACCGGGTCGATCTGCAGCCGCTGCGGCACATAGCCGATCCTGAGCCCCGGCCGCCGCACGACCGCGCCCGCCGCCGCCGGCTCGAGCCCGATCAGCGCCCTGACCAGCGTCGACTTGCCCGAGCCGTTCGGCCCGAGGATGGTCACGATCTCGCCTGCCTCGACCGCGATGTCGACATCGCGCAGCACCGAGAGCGCCCCGTGGCGGACCGCGAGGCCGCGCGCCTCGATCAGGGTCATGCCGCCGTCTCCCCGCAGGCCGGGCAGAGGCCGAGCGCCTCGATGTTCATCCGCTCGACCGAAAAGCCGATCGTCGCGGCGGCGCTGTCCATCGCCGCCCGCACCGCCTCGGCCGGGGCCTCCGCGACCGCGCTGCAGGAGCGGCATATGAAGAAGGCCGGACTGTGCGCCTCGCCCGGATGCATGCAGGCGGCGAAGGCATTGAGCCGCCGGATCCGGTGCGCGAGCCCCTGGTCGACGAGAAAATCGAGCGCCCGGTAGGCCACCGGCGGCTGGTTGCCGAACCCGTCCTCGGCGAGCCGCTCCAGCACCTCGTAGGCCCCCATCGCGCGGTGCGATTCGAGAAGAATCTCGAGCGCCCGCCGCCGGACCGGCGTCAACCGGGCGCCGCGGTCCGCGCTCACCGCTTCGGCGCGGCGCAGGACATCGCCAGCACAATCGGCATGATCGTGGGCCTCGAAGGCGAGACCCGGGTCGGAGGATCTGCGCGGATCGGTCATCTGAGGGACTTTCCGGTTGACATGTTATGCTATAACATACAAGACGCCCATCCAAGCCGCAATCCCCGATGGATCCCCGATGCGCCTGACCGTGTCCCTCCTCGCCGCCCTGACTTTCGCGGCCACGCCGCTCAAGGCCGACCCGCTCGCGGTCGTGACCGATATCCCGGTCGTGCAGTCGCTCGCCGCGCTGGTGATGGGCGACCTCGGCACACCGGCACTGCTCCTGGAGGCCGGGGCCGATCCACATGACTTCCAACTCCGCCCCTCGCAGGTCAGGGCCTTGCAAAGCGCCGAACTCGTAATCTGGATCGGACCCGAGATGACCCCCTGGCTCGATCGGGCGCTCGCCGCGGCACCCGAGGTCACGACGCTCTCGCTCCTGCACGACAAGGCCACGCATCTGCACCATTACGGCGAGGAGCCGACCACCGAGGTATCGCATGCGGATCATGAATCGACGCACGGCGAAGACGCGCACGGCGCCGAGGGAACCGATCCCCATGCCTGGCTCGACCCTGACAACGCCGCACTCTGGATCGGCCTGATCACCGACGCGCTCGTGGCCCGCGATCCCGGCAATTCCGTCGCGTACCGAGCCAATGCGTCGCTGGCGCTGATGCGGATCAAGACCATCGACCAGGCGCTCGCCAAGCGCCTCGCCCCTCATGGCGATGTGGGCTTCGTGGTCACCCATGACGCCTACGGCTACTTCACCGAACACTACGGGCTGACGGTCACCGCGAGCCTCGCATCCGGCGACGCACACGAGCCGGGCGCCGCGCACCTCTCCGAGGTGCGCAGCCTCCTGGAAGCCGGCGAGGCGGATTGCATCTTCCCCGAGGTCGGACGCGACCCGACCCCGGTCGAGACGCTCGCCGAGGGCACGCCGGTCCGGATCGGCGCACCGCTTGACCCCGAAGGGCGCGGCGAGGCGACCGGAGCGGAACTCTACCCGGCGCTGCTGCAAAACCTCGGCACCGCCATCGCCGACTGCCTCGACGCGGACTGAGGCGACCGGAGTGATTTGCTCTTTCAGAACTTTACGTTGATCGGCTTTGGCCCCAGCGCGGAACTCTCGCGGCAGGATGCCGATGATGCATGTTGCATCGTCCGAGCATTCAGGTTTGGGCCGACTGCCGGTTCGTGATAAGTTTCCGCATGGCGTATCCTGCCCAGTTGTCTTCGACGCACCGTATTGAAGCTCTCGCGCTGTTGTTGCTCCTCGGCAGCCCAACGTTCGCTCTCGCCAATACCGACCTCGCGGATTGCCCCGGTCATATCGGGGACGTCGATCTTCCGATTGAGTGCATGTGCACGCCCGAGCTTCGCAAGATCAGGCCGGCAAATGTACAAGGCGATGGTCCATACGCGTGGTGGAGCAACATATGCGTTGCCGCGGTGCATGCAGGTGTCGCGACGCGTGAGGGTGGCCCGGTTCGCGTCGAACAACGAGACCCACAATCCGAGTATGTCGGAACACTGCGAAACGGGATGTTCAGCAATGACTACCACGGAGGCAGTCTCCCGAGTTTCGTCGTCCTACCTGTCGATGGCGACCCGGCCGACAGCGATTAGGTACTGCCCGTTAATTTCGGGCGACGCTCATTCAGCCAGATTGGAAATCTGAAACAGACGTCCGCCCTGTCCCGCTGGCTGACCAAAGCGGCCGCCACCTGACAAAGAAAAACCCCGGCGCGAGGCCGGGGTTTTCAGCGGATCAGTTGTCGTCGTCTTCGTCGTCGTCATCGCCATGCGGCAGGTTGAAGAAGCTGTCGGCGTTGGAGTAATCGGCCGGGTTCTTCTCCTCGTCCTCCTCGGACTTCGACAGCGAGAAGTTCTCGAGCCCCGCGATCGACGAGGGGATCTTCGGCTCGGTCGACATGCCGAGCGACTGCTCGGTCGACACCAGCTTGCGGCGCTCGTCGTCGGTCATCACCGAACCCTCGGCGGCGCGCTTCTTCGCGGCCTTCTGGACGGCGGCGTCCAGCTCCGACTGGCGGCAGAGGCCGAGTGCCACCGGGTCGATCGGCGTGATGTGGTTGATGTTCCAGTGCGTCCGGTCGCGGATCGAGGCGATGGTCGGCTTGGTGGTGCCGACGAGCTTGCCGATCTGCGCGTCCGCGAGCTCGGGGTGGAACTTCACCAGCCACAGGATCGCCGCCGGACGGTCCTGGCGCTTCGACAAGGGCGTGTAGCGCGGACCCCGGCGCTTCTCCTCGCCCACCGAGGCGGGGTTGAACTTGAGCTTCAGCTTGTGCAGCGGGTTCTTCTCGCCCTTCTCGATCTCGGACGCGTCGAGCTGGCTGTTGGCGATCGGATCGAAGCCCTTGACGCCCGCGGCCACGTCGCCATCGGCGATGCCCTGCACCTCGAGCTCGTGCAGGCCGCAGAAATCGGCGATCTGCTTGAAGCTCAGCGTCGTGTTGTCCACCAGCCAGACGGCCGTGGCCTTGGCCATGAGCGGTTTGGTCATAGGCGTCTCCTTTACAAATCTCTCCCGCGCCGGGAAAACGGCCGCGACCCTCGGGCCGCCTTTCCTCGTTTTCGGGGAAGTTCAGCGGCTATATAGTCCTTCCGGGCCAAGGAGGAAAGAGAAAATGCGCTGGCTTGCCGTCCTTGCCCTGACTGCCGCACCAGCCCTCGCCGAGGGCGAGCCGGCGGGCGATTTCGACTACTACATCCTGTCGCTTTCCTGGTCGCCGACCTATTGCGCGCTGGAAGGCGATAAGCGCGGCGACAGCCAATGCGATCCGGCTCGGGCCTACAGCTTCACCCTGCACGGGCTCTGGCCGCAGTTCGAGAGCGGCTGGCCAAGCTGGTGCCGCACGCCGGAGCGCGACCCGTCGCGCGGCCAGACGCGGGCGATGGCCGACATCATGGGCTCGGCCGGGCTCGCCTGGCATCAATGGAAGAAGCATGGCCGCTGCTCGGGCCTCGCCCCGAAGGCCTATTTCGACGCGGCGCGGCAAGCCTACGGGCGGGTCAAGATCCCCGACGCGCTCGCCCGGCTCGACCGCGACCTGCGCCTGCCGGCGCATGTCGTCGAGGAGGCCTTCACCGAGGCCAATCCCGGGCTCGCGGCGCCGATGATCACCATCACCTGCAAGGCCGGGCGGATTCAGGAGGCCCGGATCTGCCTGACGCGCGATCTCGGCTTCCGGCCCTGCGGCGCCGACGCGGCGCGCGACTGCCGGATGCCGGACGCGCTGATGGAGGCGGTGCGCTAAAGCATTTCCAGCAGAAGTGGACACCGGTTCTGCGTCCGCAAATGCGTGACCTCTAGGGCATCCGCCCGCCGGTCGCGAGCGTCACCTCGTCGGCCGCCCGGCGCACCTCGGCACCGATTCCCGCCGCGCGGTCTGCGGTCAGGCGGAAGGTCGGCCCCGAGACGGACAGCCCCGCCACCGGCTCGCCGTGGGCATTGAAGATCGGCGCGGCGACGCAGCGCATACCCTCGGTCCGCTCCTCGTCGTCGATGGAATAGCCGCGCGCCCGGATGAGGGCGAGGTCGGCCAGGAGCGCCGGCTCCTCGGCGAGCGACCGCGCGGTGAAGCGCGCGAGGCCCCGGGCGGCGATGGCCTGCGCCCGCGCTTCGGGGTACCAGGCCAGGAGCGCTTTCCCGATGCCCGAGGCATGCATCGGGCTCAGCGTGCCCGGGGCGAAGAAGGCGCGGATCGTCTCGTGGGTCTCGACCTGGGCGAGAAACAGCACCTGGTCGCGCATCTCCACGCCGAGATTGGCGGTCTCGCCGGTTTCGCGCATCAGCCTGTCCATCGGCTGGCGTGCCCGCTCAACGACCTTGGTCCGGCGCAGGAACTGCGAGCCGACGCGGTAGGCGCCGCCGCCGACATGCCAGAGCTGGCCGGGCTCTTCCATCTCGACGAAGCCATGGGTCTGAAGCGTGGTCAGTACCCGGTAAACCGTGGGCGCGGACTGCCCGGTCCTTGCGGCCAGCTCCGACAGCGTGAGTCCCCCCGCCTCGCTCACCACCTTGAGTATCATCAGCGCCCGGTCGAGCGACTGGATCGTGTTCTCGGCAGTCTTGTCGTGGAAGCTCTTCGGGCGGCCACGGGGGCGGGATTCGGCCATAGGGGCTCTCCTTCGGGCTTTTGTGAAATCACATTTCGGCTGATGAAAAACATAATATTTCGTAATTTCAATGGCAAATACGCATTTTTCGTATTATGAAAAACAATTTCGAAAAAATTGCACACCAAGCGACGGGTCCGTAACCTCTCAGGCAACCCGAACAGAGCGAGGCGCCGATGTCCTTCCAAAACCCGGTCTTCATCCCCGGCCCGACCAATATCCCCGAGGCGATCCGCAAGGCCGTCGACATGCCGACGATCGACCACCGCTCGCCGATCTTCGGCGAGATCCTCCACCCCGCGCGCGCCAATGTGCGGGAGGTCCTGCGCTCTCAGTCGGCGGAGATCTTCTTCTTCCCCTCGACCGGCACCGGCGGCTGGGAGACCGCGCTGACCAACACGCTTTCGCCCGGCGACAAGGTCCTGGCGGCTCGGAACGGCATGTTCTCGCATCGCTGGATCGACATGTGCCGGCGCCACGGGCTCGAGGTCGAGGTGGTCGAGACCGCCTGGGGCGAGGGCATCCCCGCCGACCGCTTCGAGGCGATCCTCACGGCCGACAAGGGCCACGCCATCAAGGCGGTCCTTGCGACCCATAACGAGACCGCGACCGGCGTACGGTCGGGCATCGCGGCGGTGCGCCGCGCGATGGATGCGGCGAAGCATCCCGCGCTTCTGTTCGTCGACGGCGTGTCCTCGATCGGCTCGATGGACTTCCGCATGGACGACTGGGGCGTCGACATCGCCGTGACCGGCAGCCAGAAGGGCTTCATGCTGCCCGCCGGCCTCGCGATCCTCGGCTTTTCGGGGAAGGCGATGAAGGCGGGCGAGGCGGCGACTCTGCCCCGGACCTTCTTCGACATCCGCGACATGGAGAAGAGCTATGCCGCGAACGGCTATCCCTACACCCCGGCCGTCGGCCTCCTGAACGGGCTGAAGCTCGCGACCGACATGCTTCTGGCCGAGGGGCTCGACAATGTCTTTGCCCGCCATCACCGCATCGCCGAAGGCGTCCGCCGCGCGGTCGGCGCCTGGGGGCTGAAGCTCTGCGCGGTCGGACCGGAGCTGTACTCCGACACGGTCAGCGCGATCCGTACGCCCGAAGGATTCAACGCCACCGATATCGTCAGCCGCGCTGCGAAGGAGTATGGTGTGGCCTTCGGCACCGGCCTCGGCGAGGTCGCGGGCAAGGTGTTCCGGATCGGCCATCTGGGCAGCCTGACCGATGTCATGGCGCTCTCCGGCATCGCCGCGGCCGAAATGGTCATGGTGGATCTCGGCCTGCCCGTCACGCTCGGCTCGGGCGTCGCGGCGGCGCAGGACTATTACCGCCACGGGGCGCCCGCGAAACAGGCTGCCGCCTGAGCCCCCCACCCCATCCCTTCCCCACGAGGGGGGAGGGAGCCGCCGGCCGGCACCGGATTGCCAACGAGGTGACAATGTATATCCCGACCTATCAGGACATGCTGGACGCGCATGAGCGCATCAAGCCCCATATCCGCCGCACGCCGGTTCGGACCTCGGACTATCTCAACGAGCTGACCGGCGCCGAGCTTTTCTTCAAGTGCGAGAACTTCCAGGAGCCCGGCGCCTTCAAGGTGCGGGGCGCCGCCAACGCGGTGTTCGGGCTGGACGAGGCCCAGGCGGCGAAAGGCGTGGCGACGCATTCCTCGGGCAACCATGCCTCGTGCCTTTCCTATGCGGCGATGCTCAGGGGCATTCCCTGCAACGTGGTCATGCCCCACACCGCGCCGCAGGCCAAGAAGGACACCGTGCGCCGCTACGGCGGCAACATCACCGAGTGCGAGCCCTCGACCTCGTCGCGCGAGGCCACCTTCGCCAAGGTGCAGGCCGAAACCGGCGGCGATTTCGTCCATCCCTACAACGATCCCCGGGTCATCGCCGGTCAGGGAACCTGCGCGAAGGAGCTGATCGAGCAGACCGACGGTCTCGACATGGTGATCGCGCCGATCGGCGGCGGCGGCATGATCTCGGGCACCTGCCTGACGCTTGCGACGCTGGCGCCGGAGACCAAGGTCATCGCCGCCGAGCCGGAACAGGCCGACGACGCCTACCGGAGTTTCAAGGCCGGCCACATCATCGCCGACGATGCGCCGAAGACCGTCGCCGACGGGCTCCTCGTGCCGCTGAAGGACCTGACCTGGCACTTCGTGAAGACCCATGTCAGCGACATCCTTACCGCGTCCGACCCCGAAATCGTCGACGCGATGAAGCTCACCTGGAAGCACCTGCGCGTGGTGATGGAGCCATCCTCGGCGGTTCCGCTCGCCACGATCCTGAAAAACCCGAATGTATTCAAAGGCAAGCGTGTCGGTGTGATCATCACCGGCGGCAATGTCGATCTGGACAGACTGCCCTGGATGAAGGGCTGAGGAGGACAAGATGAACGCACCCGTGAATATCGACAGGCTCGAGGTCGGCTTCGACATCCCGGCCAAGCCCGGCATGGACGAAAAGGACATCCAGACCCCCTGCCTGGTGCTCGACCTCGACGCGCTGGAGCGCAACATCCGGAAGATGGGTGACTATGCCAAGGCGCACGGGATGCGCCACCGGGTCCACGGCAAGATGCACAAGTCGGTCGACGTGGCGAAGCTGCAGGAGAAGCTCGGCGGCGCGATTGGCGTGTGTTGTCAAAAGGTTAGCGAGGCGGAAGTGTTCGTCCGGGGCGGCATCAGGGATGTGCTCGTCTCCAACCAGGTGCGCGATCCGGCGAAGATCGACCGGCTGGCGCAACTGCCGAAACTCGGCTCCCGCATCATCGTCTGCGTCGACGACATCGCCAATGTGGCGGAGCTGTCGCAGGCCGCGGTGAAGCATGGCACCGAGCTTGAGGTCTTCGTCGAGATCGACTGCGGCGCCGGGCGCTGCGGGGTGACCAGAACCGAGGACGTCGTCGCCATCGCCAAGGCCGTGGACGCGGCCCCGAACCTCAGGTTCACCGGCATCCAGGCCTACCAGGGCGCGATGCAGCACATGGACAGGTACGAGGACCGCAAGGCCAAGCTCGACGTGGCCATCGCCATGGTCAAGGACGCGGTCGAGGGGCTGAAGGCCGTGGGGCTCGCGCCGGAACTGGTCTCGGGCGGCGGCACCGGGTCTTACTATTTCGAAAGCAATTCAGGGGTTTACAACGAGCTACAGTGTGGCTCCTACGCCTTCATGGATGCCGATTACGGCCGCATCCTCGACAAGGAGGGCAAGCGGATCGACGCGGGCGAGTGGGAGAACGCCTTCTTCATCCTGACCCAGGTGATGAGCCACACCAAGCCCGACAAGGCGATCTGCGATGCGGGTCTCAAGGCGCAGTCGGTCGACAGCGGCCTGCCGGTGATCCACGGTCGGAGCGATGTGAAATACATCAAGTGCTCGGACGAGCATGGCGTCATCGAGGACCCGAAGGGTGTGCTCAAGGT
Organism: Defluviimonas sp. D31; assembly: GCF_033436765.1. Taxonomy (NCBI): domain Bacteria; kingdom Pseudomonadati; phylum Pseudomonadota; class Alphaproteobacteria; order Rhodobacterales; family Paracoccaceae; genus Albidovulum; species Defluviimonas sp. D31. Next base: position 71,647 of record NZ_JAWQFN010000010.1, on the reverse strand, counting down.
GGGCGACAAGCTACGGCTCGTGCCGGGCCACTGCGACCCGACCGCGAATGTCCATGACTGGTATGTCGGCGTCAGGGGCGGCAAGGTCGAGACGGTCTGGCCGGTCTCGGCCCGCGGCAAGGCCTACTGAGACCGGCGTCCGGAACGCGTGCAGCGGACGTGCTGCACGCGTACACATAGCGTACCGACACCCGCATACCCGAGGTTCCGTCCATGCTCATCGTTCCCGAATCCGAAATCGCCGCGCTGGTCTCGCCCGAGGCCGCCTTCGCCGCCGTCGAGGAGGTCTTCGCCGCGATGGCGCGCGGCGAGGCCGTGAACTTCCCGGTGATCCGCGAGGCGCTCGGCGAGGGGCGGCAATACGGGTTCAAATCCGGTCTCGACCGCAAGGGCGCGGTAATGGGGGTGAAGTCGGGCGGCTACTTCCCCGGCAATGCCGGGCGCGGCATCCCGAACCACCAGTCGACGGTGTTCCTCTTCGATCCCGAGAGCGGGCGGCCGACGGCGGTGGTGGGCGGCAATCTCCTGACCGCGCTCCGCACGGCGGCGGCGGCGGCGATCTCGGTCGACCGGCTGGCGCGGAAGGATGCGAAGGTCCTGGGCATGGTCGGGGCCGGGCATCAGGCGCAGTTCCAGCTGCGCGCCGCGGCGCGCGTGCGGGACTTCGAGCGGGTCATCGCCTGGAACTACCATCCCGAGATGCTGCCGAAGCTCGGCGCGGCCGCGGCCGAGCTCGGCCTTCCCTTCGAGGCGGTGCCGCTGGAGCGGATGACCGAGGCCGACGCGATCGTCACCGTCACCTCCTCGCCCGCCGCCTCGCTGATGGCGGCGCATGTGGCGCCCGGCACGCATCTCGCCTGCATGGGCACCGACACCAAGGGCAAGCAGGAGGTCGAGCCCGCGCTCCTCGCCCGCGCAAGGGTCTTCACCGACGAGGTGGCGCAATCCGTCACCATCGGCGAGGCGCAGCACGCGATCGCCGCCGGGCTGATCGCCGAGGCCGACATCACGCCGATCGGCGCGGTCATCGCCGGGCTGGCGACGGGGCGGCAATCCGGGGACGAGATCACGCTTTTCGACGGCACCGGCGTCGGGCTCCAGGACCTCGCGGTGGCGGGCGCGGCGGTGCGGCTCGCGGCCGAGAAGGGCGTGGCTGTGTCGGTTACGATATAGGGCGCGATCCGGCGGGGCGCCTTTCCCGTGGCTCAGGGCTGGCCGGCCATCGAGATCGTCACCGGAACGCCCCGCGTGATCGAATTGCTGACCATGCAGCTCGACCTGGCCTCATCGACGATGGGTGCCGGGTCGGAGCCATCGCGGGTCGTGCAGGCAACGGTCATGTCGGCCGAGGTCGCCATGATCGGATCGCCTTCGAGATGAAGCGTCACGCTGACGGCAATGGTGTCGAGCGCAATGCCGAGGCGGTGCGAGACATACCGCAAATCGTTGCAAAAGCAGCCACCGATCGCCAGCGCGAGCAGCTGCGCGCCGTTGAAGCCGAGCCCGCGGCCCCCGGCCGTGTCGGCTGGGCGGTCAGCGACCAGCGTATGGCTTCCGGCCCATCCCATCGCGGCCTCGGTACCTGCCATGTTCCGCAATTCCACGGTGATGCTGGTCATGTCCCCCTGCCTTCGCTTGCTTCCACGCCGGGGTGTTACGGTCGCATCGTCGAGTATAGGCACGGCGCCGGCGCGTGAGAAGGCTGTCGGGTCGCCGCGCGGGACCGGCCCTGCGCAAGCGGGTCGCCACGCCCATTGCGAGGGACCGCGCTTCGTGGTTTGAGATGGGAAGCTGCCCAGAACGGAGTGCACCATGACCATTCGCGTCGCCATCAACGGGTTCGGCCGGATCGGGCGGTCGGTGCTGCGCGCGGCGCTTTCGGGCGCGGGCGGCAAGGGCATCGAGATCGTCGCGGTCAACGACATCGCGACGCCCGAGATGGCGGCCTATCTCTTCGAATACGATTCGACCTTTGGCCCCTGGAAGGGCGAGGTGCGGCTGGAGGAGGCAGCGCTCGTGATCGACGGGCGGCGGATCCGGCTGACCGGGGCACGCGATCTCTCGGCGCTCGACCTCTCCGGCATCGACGTGGTGATGGAATGCACCGGGCTCGGCGGCGAGCGCTCCTTCGCGGAGGCGGGGCTCCGCGCGGGCGCGGGCCGGGTGCTGGTCTCGGGCCCCTCGAAGACCGCCGATTTCACGCTTGTCCTCGGCGCCAACGAGGAGCGGCTGGAACCCGGGCACCGGATCGTCTCGAACGCCTCCTGCACCACCAACGCGCTGGCGCCGCTGGTGCGGCTGATCGAGCGGGACTGGGGGGTGGAGACCGGCTGGATGACGACGATCCACTGCTATACCGGCAGCCAGCCCACGGTCGACGCGCCGGGCAAGGAATATGCGCGGAGCCGTGCCGCGGCGCTGTCGATGGTGCCGACGACGACCTCGGCGCAGAGGCTTCTCGACATCGTCCTGCCCGAGATCGCGGGGCGGATCGAGGGCGCGGCGGTGCGGGTGCCGGTGGCCTCGGTCTCCGCCGTCGATCTGGCGGTGATGACACGGGCGAAGCCGGGGCGCGAGGCGGTCAACGCCGCGCTGAAGGCCGCGGGCGGGGTGATCGGCTCCACCGAGAGGCCGCTCGTCTCCTCCGACCTCAGGGCGCGGCCCGAGAGCATCGTGATGGCGCTGCCCGAGACCCATGTGACCGCGGGCGGGCTGATCCGGGTCTTCGGCTGGTACGACAACGAATGGGGCTTTTCCAACCGCATGCTCGATGCGGCGCGGTTGATGGCGTCACGCCCCGCGTGACGCCATCTCAGGCTGTGGCCGGTGCGCAAGCACGGGCCACAGCGCATGACTTGCGTCCGGAACGGACGCTCCGCCGGATCAGTCGTCGATCGTGTCGGGCAGGACCAGGTTCAGCACCACGGCGATGATCGCGGTCGGCAGCAGGCCCGAGGTCATGAGGATCTGCGCGGTCTTGGGCAGGTGCTGCAGCGCGCCGGGCTCCAGTTGCAGCCCGAAACCGACCGACAGCGCGATGGCGAAGATCACCATGTTGCGGCGGTTCCAGGTGACGTCCGAAAGCATGTTGACCCCGGCTGCGGCGACCATGCCGAACATCACGATCACCCCGCCGCCGAGGACATTGATCGGCACGGTCTGGATCACCGCGCCGATCTTCGGAATGAGCCCGCAGACGATCAGGAACAGGGCGCCGATGGTGACGACGTGGCGGCTCATCACGCCGGTCATGGCAATGAGGCCGACGTTCTGGCTGAAGGAGGTGTTCGGGAGGCCGCCGAAGATGCCGGCCACGGCGGTGCCGAGCCCGTCGGCGAAGGTCGCGCCGGCGATCTCCGTGTCGGTCGCCTCACGCCCCGCGCCGCCCTTGGTTATGCCGGAGGTGTCGCCCACGGTCTCGATCGCCGAGACGACCGCCATCAGGCACATGCCGATGACGATCGCGCCATTGAACCCGAAGCCCCATGCGAAAGGCAGCGGCGGCGCGAAGAGGGCGGCCCCCGCGACGCGGCCGAAATCCACCTGTCCCATCGCCAGCGCCACGACGTAGCCCACGACGATGCCGATGAGGACCGCCGCCACGGCGAGGAAGCCGCGGGTGAAGAATTTCAGCGCCAGCGTCACCGCGATGACCACGAGGGCCGGGAACCACATCGCGAGCGATCCGTATTCCGGCTTGCCGACGAGCGGCACGCCACCCGCCGCGTACTGGATGCCGACCTTGATGAGCGCGAGCCCGATCATCAGGACGATGAGCCCGGTCACCAGGGGCGGCAGCGCGTAGCGGATGCGGCCGATGACGAAGCCGAGGCAGAAGTGGAAGCAGCCGCCGATGACGACGCCGGTCATAAGACCGGCAAGCCCCGCGGTGCCGAGCCCGGCGACCGCCGGGATCATGATCGGCACGAAGGCGAAGCTCGTCCCCTGCACGATCGGCAGCCGAGCGCCGACCGGGCCGATGCCGATGGTCTGGAAAAGCGTCGCGATCCCCGCGAAGAGCATCGACATCTGGATCATGTAGAGCATCGGCGCGAGATCGTCCGAGCCGAAGCCGACGCCCGCCGCCCCGGCGACGATGATCGCGGGTGTGACGTTCGAGACGAACATCGCCAGCACATGCTGGATGCCGAGCGGCACGGCCTTGGCCAGGGGCGGCGTGTAGTCGGGATCGCGGAGTTCTTCCGGCGTCCCGATGGAAACATCGGCCATGGGTCTCTCCCTCGCTGTCGCGCGTTCCGGGGCCGTTGACCGGCCTTCGTCAGCTGTTGGACGCCACGACAAGGGGCGTCGGGAACCAGTGTTCCTCGAGATTGGGGGTTGCGCCGATGCGGTCGATCACGGCGAAGAGGCCGGGGGCGTGGAGCGGCGTGAGGACGCCGTGCCAGGTGTTCCTGAGCAGGTTGATCCCCTGCCCCGGCGCGGCGAGGAAGGCGCGCGGGCGGCCGGGGGTGCCCCCCTCGTCGGGGGCGACGATCACGAGGAACGGGTCGAGGGACATCGGGATGAAGGCCTGGCTGCCCTCGGGGTGGCGTTCGACCATGTCGAGCGCATAGGGCAGCGCGCGGGACTCGGCCTTGAAGATCGAGATCCCGGCCCGGCCGCCGGGGCCGAAGTCGAGCCGGGCGCGGTCGTGGTAGCGGCAGCAGAGGCCCTGGTTGATGAGCCGGTCGGGCGCGCCGGCCGCGTCGAGCACGTCGCCGAAGGGGGCGAAGCTTTCCCCGCTGAGGGGTTCGGTTCGGATCGGTGCCGTCATCGTCGTCCCTTGCGTCGCGGCCGGGGGTTTCACACCCCCGGACCCCCGTGGGGTATTTTGGCAATGAAGAAGCGGCGAGCCGGGTTCATCGCCCGAAGGCTCCGGGGCCCCTGAGTTTCGCGTGGCGGTTGACGTCCTTGTAGAGAAGGTAGCGGAACGGGCCGGGGCCGGCGGCGTAGCAGGCCTGCGGGCAATAGGCGCGGAGCCACATGAAGTCGCCGGCCTCGACCTCGACCCAGTCCTGGTTGAGCTTGTAGACCGCCTTGCCCTCGAGCACGTAGAGCCCGTGTTCCATGACATGGGTTTCCTCGAAGGGAATGACCCCGCCGGGCTGGAAGGTGACGATGTTGACATGCATGTCATGGGCGAGGTCGTCGGGATCGGCGAAGCGGGTCGTGGCCCAGCGGCCGCCGGTGTCGGGCATGGCGACGGGTTTGATCTCGCGGTCCGAGGTGACGAAGGCCTTCGGCGCGGCGAGGCCGGGGGCGTATTCGTAGAGCTTGCGGATCCAGTGGAAATGCGCGGTGTGGCCGGTGCCGTTGCGGATCTTCCAGTCGGTGCCGGGCGGGATATAGGCATAGCCGCCGGGGCCGAGGTCGTGCTCCTCGCCGTCGAGCGAGAGCCAGATCTCGCCTTTAGTGACGAAGATCACACCCTCGGCGACGGGGTCGGGTTCGGGCAGGTCGGAGCCGCCGCCGGGGCCGACCTCCATGACGTACTGGCTGAAGGTCTCGGCGAAGCCCGACATCGGCCGGGCGATCATCCAGAGCCGGGTGTTGCTCCAGCCGGGAAGCGCGCTCGTCACGATGTCGGAGAAGCAGCCCTTCGGGATGACGCAGTAGGCCTCGGTGAAGACGGCGCGGCCGGTCATCAGGCTCGTCTGCGGCGGCAGGCCGCCCGGGGGGGCATGGTAGGGGGTCATCGGGGCAGCATGTCCTTGAGGCGGAAACCGGCGATGCGTTCGACCTGCTGGCAGGCCTCGGCAAACTCGGTGTCGCTGTCGTTGTCGAGGCGGCGCTGGAAGGCGGCGAGGATCGAGGCCTTGTCGTGGTCGCGCACGGCGATGATGAAGGGAAAGCCGTGGCGGTTCATGTAGGCCGCGTTGAGCTCGGTGAAGGTGGTGCGTTCGGCGTCGGTCAGCGCGTCGAGCCCGGCGCCGGCCTGTTCGGCGGTCGAAGAGGCGGTCAGCCGCTTCGCCTGGGCAAGCTTGCCGGCGAGGTCGGGATGGGCGGTCAGGACGCCGAGCCGCTCGGCGCGGGAGGCGGAGCGGAAGATCCGGGAGAGCGCGTTATGGAGCCCGGCCGCCGTGTCGTGGGCGGGGCCGAGTTCAAGCTCCCAGGCGCGTTCGGCGATCCAGGGGGAATGCTCGAAGACGCCGCCGAAGCGGGCGGTGAAGGCGGCCCTGTCCATCCGGCTCGGCCGGTCGAAGCGCCTGGGCGGATGGGTTTCGGCCCAGTGGCGGGCGATGTCGCGGCGGCGCGGGAACCAGACGCCGTCGTGGCCCCTCGCGTAGTCGAGGAAGCGTTTCAGCCCGGCGATCTTGCCGGGCCGGCCGATCAGGCGGCAGTGGAGCCCGACGCTCATCATCCTGGCGGCACCCGCAGCGCCTTCGGCGTAGAGCGTGTCGAAGGCGTCCTTGAGATAGGTGAAGAACTGTTCGCCCTCGATATAGCCCGGCGCGGTGGCGAAGCGCATGTCGTTGGCCTCGAGCGTGTAGGGGATCACGAGCTGGTCGCGCTCGCCCGCCTCGATCCAGTAGGGCAGGTCGTCGTCATAGGTGTCGGAGATCCAGTCGAACCCCTGTTCGGCCGTGAGCCGCACCGTGTTGACCGAGCAGCGCCCGGTGTACCAGCCGGTCGGGCGGGTTCCAGTGACCTCGGTATGGAGCCGGATCGCCTCGGCGATCTGGGCGCGCTCCTCGGCCTCGGGCATGTCGCGGTGCTCGACCCATTTCAACCCGTGGCTCGCGATCTCCCAGCCGGCCGATGTCATCGCGGCGACCTGTTCGGGGTTGCGGGCGAGCGCGGTGGCGACGCCGTAGACGGTCACCGGGATATCGAGCGAGGTGAAGAGCCGGTGGAGCCGCCAGAAGCCGGCGCGGGCGCCGTAGTCGTAGAGCGATTCCATGTTCCAGTGGCGCTGGCCGGGCCAGGGCTGGGCGCCGGGAATGTCGGAGAGGAAGGCCTCGGAGGCGGCGTCGCCGTGCAGGATCGAGTTCTCGCCGCCCTCCTCGTAGTTGAGGACGAGGCTCACCGCGATCTTCGCGCCGCCGGGCCAGGCGGCGTCGGGCGGGTTCGGTCCGTAGCCGGACATGTCGCGGGGGTAACGGTTCATCGTCGGCGCCTTTGCCACTGCTCCGGTTTCAGTCTTAGCCCCTGCCGCGCTGCAAGATTATCAATAAAAAACTGAAAGAGTTGATGGGTGCGGGGGTGGTCGCCTTTCGTCCCGTCCGGCGCCATGATGCGAGCGACGGCAAGAGGAGGGCGATGATGGCCGAGGGCTACCTGACGACGCATGTGCTCGATACCGCGCGGGGGGTGCCGGCGGCGGGGCTGGAGATCGAGCTTTTCGCACTCGAGGGCGAAGGCCGGCGGTCGCTCGCGCGGATGGTGACGAATGCGGACGGGCGCACCGACAGCCCGATCCTGCCCGGGGGCGCCTTCGCGGCCGGGGTCTATGAGCTTGTCTTCCGCGCCGGGGCCTATCTCGATGCGACGGGGGCCGCGCCGGAGGCGCCGCGCTTTCTCGACGAGATCCCGATCCGGTTCGGGATCTCGGACCCGGAGGCGCATTACCATGTGCCCTTGTTGCTCTCGCCCTTCGGGTACGGGACCTACCGCGGCAGCTGAGGCGGCCTTTCGAGAGCCGGCGGGCGCGCGGCTCCGGGTATGGTCACGCCAGCGCCTCCTGGAACGCGCCATCGCATCCGGCCCGGCTGCCTTGGGGTTGAGTCGACGGTCCACATTCACCCAAGTTTTTCTGATAAAATGAAAAAACGCGCCGGGATGGTTCCGGCGCTCAAAAAAGAGAATTCGTTCTCAGGGGGATATCATGACCGCTAAGACAGCGAGTGAGTTGCGCGAACTCATTCGGGGCGACGTAATCGTTCCGGACGACGCGGAGTTCGAAGCGGCACGCAAGGTTCACAATGGCATGATCGACAAGCGTCCGGCGGTCGTCGTGCGCGTGGCGAATGCCGGCGACGCGATGACCACCGTCAACTTTGCCCGCGACAATCGCCTGGACCTGTCGGTCCGCGGCGGCGGGCACAGCGGACCGGGGTTCGGCACCAATGACGGCGGGGTCGTGCTGGACTTTTCCCGGATGCGCGGGGTCCGGGTCGATCCGGTCGCCCGGACCGTCCGGGCGGAGGGCGGCACGACCTGGGGCGACTTCAACGCGGCGACGCATGCCTTCGGGCTGGCCACGACCGGCGGCGTGATCTCGACCACCGGCATCGCCGGGCTGACGCTCGGGGGCGGCATCGGCTATCTGTCACGCGGGCACGGGCTGTCGCTCGATAACCTGATCTCGGCCGACGTGGTGACCGCAGATGGCAGGATGGTGATCGCGAGCGAGAACGAGAATGCCGACCTCTTCTGGGCGCTGCGCGGCGGCGGCGGAAACTTCGGGGTCTGCACCTCGCTGGAATACAAGCTGCAGCCGGTCCAGAACGTCTACTGGGGGCCGATGTTCTACGAGATCGAGGAGACCGAGAACATCTTCAAGTTCTACCGTGACTACATCAAGACGGCCCCGCGCGAGATGGGCTGCTTCCCGGCGTTCCAGATCGCGCCGCCGCTGCCCTTCATCCCGGAGAACCGGCACGGCGACATGTTCGCCGCCATCGTGGCCTGCTGGTCGGGCGACCCGGCGGAGGGCGAGCGCCAGTTCAAGGCGTTCCACGAAGTCGCCGAGGTCAAGGCCGAGATGGTCGGCCCGCTGCCCTACCCGGCGATCAATGGCGCCTTCGACGGGTTGTTCCCGACCGGCATCCGCCAGTACTGGAAGGGCAACTTTGTCAAGGAACTGACCGACGAGGCGATCGCCGCCCATGTGAAGCACGGGCCGAACGCGCCGACCGTCAGCTCGACCATGCATCTCTACCCGATCGACGGCGCCTGCCAGGATGTGGCGGCGGATGCCACGGCCTTCGGCCACCGCGACGCCAACTTCTCCATGGTCATCATCGCTGCCTCGGACGATCCGGCGCATGATGCCGCGCATACCAAGTGGGTGCGGGATTACTCGGATGCCGTAGCGCCGCATTCCGAGCCCGGCGGCTATATCAACTTCATGGACGACGACGACAGCGGGCGGGTGCAGGACAACTACGGCGGCAACTACGAGCGCCTTGTCCAGATCAAGCGCCGCTACGATCCCGACAACCTGTTCCGGATCAACCAGAACATCGCGCCCTGACGGGGTGTTCCGTTCGCGGAGCCCGGGGGAAAGCGATCCTGCCGATCGCGCGGGCACTGACTGTCGCGGTCGGCGCCCCGCTGGCCTCAGTGGCGGCGGCGCAGGGTTTCCGGGCGGCCGGGAAGTGACAGACGGGCGTCGCCGCGCGCGCTCCGGGCGATCACCTTGCCCTTGGCGATCACCGCGAGGCGGGCGGCGCGGAGCCTCAGCGCCTCGGTCGGGCTGGCGGCGTCGAGGATGACGAGCGAGGCCATGTCGCCCTTCTTCAGCCCGTAGCCCTGAAGCCCCATGATCCGGGCGTTGGCATTGGTCACCATGTCGAAGCAGCGCGCCATCTCATCCGGATGGGTCATCTGCGCGACGTGGAGCCCCATGAAGGCGACGTCGAGCATGTCGGCGGTGCCCAAGGAATACCAGGGGTCCATGACGCAGTCCTGGCCCCAGCCGACGGTGATGCCGTGGGCCTGCATCTCCTTCACCCGCGTGAGCCCCCGGCGCTTCGGATAGGTGTCGTGGCGGCCCTGAAGGGTGATGTTGATGAGCGGGTTGGGGATCGCCGCCATGCCGCTTTCGGCCATCAGGGGCAGGAGCTTCGAGACGTAGTAATTGTCCATCGAATGCATCGAGGTGAGATGCGAGCCGGCCGCCCTGCCCTTCAGCCCGTGGCGCGTGACCTCGCGCGCCAGTGTCTCGACATGGCGGCTCATCGGGTCGTCGGTCTCGTCGCAGTGGAGGTCGAGCATCAGCCCGCGTTCGGCGGCGATGCGGGCGAGGTCGGCGACGCTCTCGCGGCCCTCCTCCATCGTGCGCTCGAAATGCGGGATGCCGCCGACGACATCGACGCCGCGGCCGAGCGCGCGGATCAGGTTCTCGCGGCCGGTCCTGGTGCGGTGGAGCCCGTCCTGGGGAAAGGCGACGAGCTGGAGGTCGATATAGGGGGCGACTTTCTTCTTCACCTCCAGAAGCGCCTCGACGCCGCGCAGGTGGTCGGGCGTGGTGTCGACATGGGAGCGGATCGCGAGAAGCCCCATCGAGGCCGCCCAGTCGCAATAGGTGAGTGCGCGGGAGACCATCTCCTCCACCGTCGCGATCGCGCGGAGCTCGCCCCAGAGCGCGATGCCTTCGAGGAGCGTGCCGGAGGCGTTCACCCGCGGGATGCCATAGGAGAGGGTCGCGTCCATGTGAAAATGCGGATCGACGAAGGGCGGCGAGACGAGGTCGCCGGTGGCGTCGATCACCTCCTTCGCCTCGGCCTCAACCCGGCCGGTGGCGGCGATGCGGTCGCCGGTGATGGCGATGTCGGAGACCGTGCCATCGGGGAGCGTCCCCCCCTTGATCAGAAGGTCGAACATCTAGCGTTCCCCCTTGTTGAATGGGACCATCAGCGCGGCCGGCACCTCGGCGCGGCGCGACATGAGGATGAGGGCGAGGATCGAGAGGACGTAAGGCACCATCAGGAAGACCTGGTAGGGCACGACCGCGCCCATCGGCGTCTGCTGGAGCCTGACCTGCAGCGCGTCGAAGGCGGCGAAGAGGAGCGCGCCAAGGGCTGCCTTGCCGGGCCGCCAGGCGCCGAAGACGACGAGCGCGATGCAGATCCAGCCGCGGCCGTTCACCATCTCGAAGAAGAAGGACGAGAAGGCCGACATGGTGAGGAACGCGCCGCCCACCGCCATCAGGCCGGAGCCGACGATCACCGCGCCCATGCGGATCGCGGTGACGGAGAGGCCCTGCGCCTCGACCGAGGCCGGGTTCTCGCCCGCGGCGCGCAGGGCGAGGCCGAGCGGCGTGCGGTAGAGGGTGAAGGCGACGACGGCGATGAGCGCGAAGGCGAGGTAGGTGAGCGCGGTCTGGGCGAAGAAGGCGGGGCCGATGAGCGGGATCTCCGAAAGGTAGGGGATCGCGAAGGGCTGGAAGGGCGCGATCTTCGGCGGCGAGGTGACTTCGGGAAGCGATATCCGGTAGGCGAAGCTCGCGCTCGCGGTGGCCAGAAGCGTGACGCCGAGGCCGACGACATGCTGGGAAAGGCCGAAGGGCACGGTGAGCGTCGCGTGGAGGAGGCCGAAGAGCATGCCCGCCAGCATCGCGACGAGGACGCCCGCCCAGAGCCCCGCGCCGAGATAGACCGCCATCCAGCCGGCGAAGGCGCCGATCACCATGATCCCCTCGATGCCGAGGTTGAGCACCCCGGCGCGCTCGCAGATGAGTTCGCCCAAAGTGGCGAAGATCAAGGGCGAGGCGATGCGGACGGCGGCGGCCCAGAAGCTCGCGGTGAGGAGGATGTCGAATATCTCCATCAGCGCCACCTGATCCGGGCGCGGGTGAGGCGGAGCGCCAGCACCATCGTCAGGAGCGCGGTCGCGGTCAGGATGTCGGCGATGTAGGTCGGTACGCCGGCGGCGCGGCTCATGCTGTCGGCGCCGACGAAGACGCCGGCGACGAAGAGCGCGGAGAGCACCACCCCGAGCGGATTGAGGAGCGCCAGCATCGCGACGATGATGCCGGTGTAGCCGAAGCCCGGCGAGAGGTCCAAGGTGAGGTTGCCCTTCAGCCCCGCGACCTCGGAGAAGCCCGCAAGCGCCGCCAGCCCGCCGGAAAGAAGCGCGGTCTTGACCATGACGCGGCCGACCGGGATGCCGGCGAAGCGCGCGGCCTCGGCGTTGAGGCCGACGGCGCGGATCTCGTAGCCGAGCGTGGTGCGGGTCTGGATCACCCAGACCGCGATGGCCGCGAGGATCGCCAGCGCGAAACCCCAGTGCAGGCGCAGCCCGTCGACGATGCGCGGCAGGCGGGCGGCCTTTTCGAGCGCGGGGGATTTCGGCCAGCCCATGCCCATCGGGTCCTTCATCGGCCCTTCGAGGAGGTAGGAGACGAAGAGGAGCATGATGAAGTTGAACAGAAGCGTGGTCACGACCTCGTCGACGCCGAGCCGGGTCTTGAGGAGCACCGGGCCGAGGAGGGCGAGCGCGCCTGCGAGCATCGCGGCGAGGGCGATGACGGGGAGGAGCAGCGCCGACGGGAGCGGCAGCGCCCCGGTGCCGAGGAGCACGGTGACGATGGCGCCCGCGTAGAGCTGCGCCTCGGCGCCGATGTTCCAGAGCTTCGCCCGGAACGCAACGGCGACGGCGAGGCCGGTGAAGATGAGAGGCGTCGCGCGGTTCAAAGTTTCGAGAAGTGCAAATTTCGACCCCGCAGCGCCCTTCAGGATCAGCCCCAATGTTGCAAAAGGGTTAGCGCCGGCAAGGAGCGCGAGGAGCGAGGCGACCAGCACGGTGAGTGCGAGCGCCGTTGCGGGCAGGCCGAAGCGGCGCACAGCCGTGGGATTGGCGATCGGCTCAAGCCGCATCGGCGCCTCCGTCGAAGCCCTGTCCCGCCATCCAGATGCCAAGCTCGGCCGGGGTCCTGGTGCCGCGCGGGAAGGCGGGCGAGAGCCGGCCCTCGTAGATCACATGGATGGTGTCGGAGAGCGCCATGATCTCGTCGAGGTCCTCGGAGATGAGGAGGACCGCCGCCCCCCGGTCGCGGGCGGCGATGAGCTGGCCGTGGACGAAGGTGACGGCGCCGATGTCGAGGCCGCGCACCGGCTGGTTGGCGAGGATGATCTTCGGACCGGCTTCAAGCGCGCGGCCGAGGATCAGCTTTTGCATGTTGCCGCCGGAAAGAAGCCGGATCGCGGCCTGCGGGCCGGGGCAGCGGACGTCGTAGGTGTCGATGATCTTCCGCGCGAAGCCCTCGGCGGCGGCCCAGTCCATCCAGCCCTTCCGGCTGTAGGGGGCGCTCTCGTAGCTTTCCAGCACCGCGTTCTCGGTCAGCGAGAAATCGGCGACGGTGCCGGTCCGGTGGCGGTCCTCGGGGATGCGGGCGATGCCGGCGGCAAGGGCCGCGCGCGGCGACCAGTCGCCCTGATGCGGCGGGGTCAGGTCCATCGTGCCCGCCGCAGGCCTGTCGAGCCCGCCGATGAGGTCGGCAAGGGCCGACTGGCCGTTGCCGGAGACGCCGGCGAGGCCGGTGATCTGGCCCGCGCGGAGCGTCAGGTCGATGCCCGCGAGACCGGGCGCATTTCCGCGCGGGGTCGTCGTCACCCGCCTCAAGGTCAGGAGCGGGGCGCCCGGGTCTCGTTCCGCGAGTTTCGGCGCGGTGATCTCGGCGCCGACCATCATCTCGGCCAGCCTGTGGCGGTCGGTGTCGGCGGTCGCGACCTCGCCCGCGAGGCGGCCGTGGCGCAGCACGAGGACGCGCGAGGAAATCGCCATCACCTCGTTCAGCTTGTGCGAGATGAAGATGACCGAGAGGCCGAGCGCCACGGCCTTCCTCAGCGTCTCGAAAAGCGCGGACGTCTCCTGCGGGGTCAGGACGGCGGTCGGCTCGTCGAGGATCAGGATGCGGGCGTCGCGGTAGAGCGCCTTGAGGATCTCCACCCGCTGGCGTTCGCCGACCGAGAGCGCGCCGACGCGGGCGTCGGGGTGGACCGCGAGGCCGAAATCGGCGGAGAGCTTGGCGACCTTCGCCCGCGCCGCCCCGGTATCGAGCCGCGGCGAGAGGAGCGAGCCGGTGCCGAGGAGGATGTTCTCCAGGACCGTCATGTTGTCGGCGAGCGTGAAGTGCTGGTGCACCATGCCCACCCCCGCCGCGAGGGCGGCGCGGGGATGGCCGGGCGGCAAACGCCGCCCGAACACCTCGACGGTTCCCGCATCGGCGGTGTAATGGCCGAAGAGGATGTTCATAAGCGTCGTCTTGCCGGCGCCGTTCTCGCCGAGAAGGGCGACGACCTCGCCCTTCCGCAGCTCGAACGAGATCGCGTCGTTGGCGAGAAGCGCCCCGAACCTTTTGGTGATGCCGTCGAGGCGGAGGACGACCTCCGCCCCCTCGCCCCCAGCCATCAGGACGACTTCGGCTCTTCGTCGTTGATCTCGACGGTGAAGCTGCCGTCCTTGATCGCGGCCTCGCGCTCGGCCACCAGCGCCATTGCCTCGGCGGGCACCTTGCCCTCGAACGTGCCGAGGGGGGCGAGCGAGCAGCCGCCTTCCTTCAGGAAGGAATAGGTGCCGTAGTTGTCGGCCTTGAAGCTGCCGCCGGCGACGGCGGCGAGGGCGGCGTTCAGCGTCGGTTCGAAATGCCAGAGCGCGGAGGCGACGACGGTCTCGGGGTAATCCGCTTGCGTGTCGATCACGTTGCCGACGGCGAGGATGCCGCGTTCCTGGGCCGCGTCCGAGACGCCGAAGCGTTCGGCATACATGAGGTCCGCGCCGTTATCGATCATGGCGAAGGCGGTCTCCTTGGCCTTCGGCGGGTCGAACCACGAGCCGATGAAGCTCACCTGGAAGGTGGCGTCGGGCTTCGTCTCGCGCACGCCGGCGATGAAGGCATGGATCAGCCGGTTCACCTCGGGGATCGGGAAGCCGCCGACGACGCCGATATTTCCCGACTGCGTCATCGCGCCGGCGATGATGCCGGAGAGATAGGACGCATCCTGAATGTAGTTGTCGAAGACCGCGAGGTTCGGATGCGCCTCGTCATGGAGGAACGACGAGCCGAGGAGAAACGCCGTCTCGGGATATTCGTCGACGACCTCGCGCGCCTCCTGCTCGACGCCGAAGATCTCGCCGACGATGAGCTTTGCGCCCTGCTCGGCATATTCGCGCATGACGCGGGGATAGTCGGTGTTGGTGACGTTCTCGGTGAAGGTGTAGTTGGCGCCACCGGCCGCGACGGCGGCTTCGGCGGCGACATGGATGCGGCTCACCCATTGCTGTTCGACCGGCACGGTGTAGATGCCCGCGACCTTGATCGGGTCGGCGGCGAGAAGCCGCTTCGGCAGTCCGACGACCCCGGTCGCGGCAATGGCGCCCGCGCTCGCCATGAGATGCCGACGGCTCAGCCCGGCCGGCTTGATCCTTCCAGTCATGTTCAACCCCCTGTCGGTTTGTTGCACTCCCTCGCGAAAATTTTTATCAATTGGTAAAGTTTTTTCAGATTCGCGCAAGAAAATTCTAAACCCGCCAGAGCAAAAGGGAATGCCGGTCTTGGGCCGCGCATTCCGGGCCGCGACCGGCCTGCCCGCTCAGACGCCGACATAGGCGGCGAATTGCGGCGCATCGGCGCGAAGGCCGGCCGCCGGGACGGTTTCGGCGACGCTGCCGCCCGTCATGAAGGCGATGCGGTCGGCGACCGACAGGGCCGCATCGACGCGCTGCTCGACGAGGATCGTCGCGACGCCGGTTTTCTTCAGCGCCACCACGGTGTCGCGGATCAGCGCGATCATCGAGGGTTGCAGCCCCTCGGTCGGCTCGTCGAGAAGCAGGACCTTGGGCTCGAGGCAGAGCGCGCGGGCAATGGCGAGCATCTGCTGCTCGCCGCCCGAAAGCGTGCGCGAGACCTGCCCCATCCGTTCTCGGAGCCGGGGAAAGAGCTGGAGCACCCGGTCGCGGGTGCGGGCGTCGCGGTGGCGGGTCATCAGGCCGATCTCGATGTTCTCGGCCACGGTCAGGTCGCCGAAGAGCCGCCGCCCCTGCGGCACATAGCCGACGCCCTGGCGCGGCACCTCGTGCGCGGGCAGGGTTTCGAGCCGGGCGCCGTCAAGCTCGATCGTCCCGGCGCCGGCGCGGACCTGGCCGATGATGGTCTTGAGCGTGGTGGATTTGCCGGCCCCGTTGCGGCCCATGAGACACAGGACCTCGCCTGCCGCGACGGAAAGGGAGAGCCCGCGCAGCACCTGGACGGCGCCGTAGCCCGCCTCGATCCCCTCAAGCCGCAGCATGCGGATCCCCGAGATAGGCCGCCTGCACCGCCCTGTCGGCGCGGATCGCCTCCGGCGTGCCGGTCGCCAGGACCTCGCCGAAGTTCAGCACCGTGATGCGGTGGGCGAGGTCCATGACCACGTCCATGTTGTGCTCGATGAGAAGCACCGTCGCCTCCGGCACCACGCCGCGCACGATGTCCTTGAAGGTCTCGATCTCGCCTTGCGCGAGGCCCTGCGTCGGCTCGTCGAGGATCAGGAGCTTCGGCTTCAGCGCGAGGCCCATCGCCACTTCGAGAAGCCGCTGGTGGCCGTAGCTGAGGGTTCCCGCGATCTGGTCGGCGCGCGCCTCGAGCCCGACGCGGGTCAGCGCCTCGGTCGTGTCCCCGGCGAGGCGACGGGAATGGCGGCTCTGGACCGCGAGGGCGACGTTGTCGAAGACGGTGAGCGCGCCGTAGACTTGGGTGATCTGGAACGTATAGGCAATGCCCGCCCGGACGCGGGCATGGGCGGGGGTCCGGGTAATGTCGCGCCCGGCAAAGCGGATCGTGCCGGACTGGACCGGGATGCGGCCCGAAAGGAGGCTCACGAAGGTGGTCTTGCCGGCGCCGTTCGGGCCGATGAGGGCGTGGATCTCGCCCTCCTCAAGGTCGAAATCCACCCCGTCGACGGCCTTCAGCCCGTCGAAATGGCGGGTGAGCCCGCGCGCCTCCAGAAGCGTCACGGCAGCCATCTGAGCCCCCGTTCGCGGAGCGTGCCGAGGATGCCCTTCGGCGCGAAGAGGATGAGGAGGACGAGGGCTGCGCCGGTGACGAACTGGTGGGCATCGGTCACCGAGGACGCGTAGTCGATGAGGTAGAACATCAGGAGCGCGCCGAGGAACGGGCCGATCACCGTGCCCGCGCCGCCGAGAAGGACGTAGAGAAGCGGCAGGATCGAGTATTGGACCGAGGCGAGGCTCGCCCCGGCATAGCCGAACATCAGCGCGTAGGCCGCGCCGGAGAGGCCGGAATAGAGGCCGGAGATCGTCAGCGCCGCGAGCTTCACCGTGAACGGGTTGTAGCCGAGCATGCGGCTTCGCTCCTCGTTCTCGCGCATCGCCACCATGATCCGGCCGCGCGGCGAGCGGGCGAGCCAGAGGTTGACGAGAAGGGCCACCGCGAAGAGCGCGAAGGCCACGAGGTAGCGGGTGTTGTCGTCGGAGAGGTCGAGGCTTCCGAGCATGCGGCCGGCCTTAGGGATCACGATCCCCTCGTCGCCGCGGGTGTAACTGCCGAAGTAGAGCACCGTCAGGTAGCCCGCCTGCGCGAACATCAGCGTCACGATCATGAAAGCGACCCCGGCGGTGCGGAGCGCGAAGAGGCCGAGCGCGAAGGCGACGAGCCCCCCGGCGGCGAGCCCGGCGATCAGGCCGGTCGCCGCCGTCCCGTCCGCGTGATAGGCGAGAAGCCCGGCGGCATAGAGCCCGGCGCCGAAGAAAAGCGCGTGGCCGAGGCTCAGGAGGCCGGTGTAGCCGAAGGCGATGTTGTAGCCCATCGCGTAGATCGCGAGCACCATGATCCGGGCGATATTGGTGTGGTGATAGGCGGGCGCCGCGACATGGAACGCGAGAAGTGCCGCGAGGAGGCCGAGGTGGAGGAGAAGCGCCCGGTCGAGCTTCATGCCGCGCGCTTTCCGAAGAGGCCCTGAGGCCTGAGGACGAGGATCAGCGCGACGGCGAGCGTGGCCACGATCTTGGCGAGCGTCGGCGCGAAGAAGGTGGAGATGACGCCGTCCGAGAGCCCGATGACGAGAGCCGCGACCAGCGTGCCGCGCAAGCTGCCCAAGCCGCCGATGATGACGACGATGAAGGACAGGAGCAGGGGATCGCCGCCCATCAGGTAATGCGCCTGCTGGATCGGCACGATGAGGACGGCGGCGATGGCGGCAAGCCCCGCCCCCATCGCGAAGACCCCGGCATAGACCTTGTCGACATTGATCCCGAAGGCCCTCGCGGTGTCGCGGTCGATCTGGGTCGCCCGCATGATCAGCCCGGCGCGCGTGTGCCTGAGGATCAGCCAGACCGCGAGGAGCACAAGGGCCGCCGCGACCACCACGGCGAGCTTGTAGCCGGAATAGCCGAACCACGGCAGCTGGATGCGGAAGTTAAGCGGTGCCGGCACCGGGCGCGCGTCGGGGCCGAAGACGCTCAGGGCCGCCTGTTCGAGTATGTAGAGAAGCCCGATCGTCGCGACGATGGTCGCCTCGGGCTCGTAGTTCAGCCGTTTCAGGACGGCGGTATCGGCGGCCGCCGCGATGGCGCCGACGATGAGCGGGCAGAGGACGATCGCCACAGCGAAGGACAGAGCCGCCGGACCCGGCACCCATTGCGACACGAACCACGCGAGCACCGCGCCCAGCATGAAGAAGGCGCCGTGGGCGACGTTCACCACCCGCATGATGCCGAACACCAATGACAGCCCGGAGGCCGTCAGCGCGAGGACCGCGGCGGTGACGAGGCCCTCCATCAGGGCGAGAAGCAGGAACGGTCCGAAATCCACGCACAAATCGGGCGGGGATTACGCCCCGCCCGTCCCGGTATCAGAAGCTCATCGTCGTGTAGTCGACCTCGTCGGGATAGAACCCGTCCTCCATCGAGGTCTGGTGGACGCGCACGAGCTTGCCGCCCTCGACCTTTGTGATGGACTGGAGCCCGAAGGCCTGGTGGGTCTTGCCGTTGAAGACCTTCGGCCCCTGCGGATGCGCCTGTCCTTCCTCGAACCCGGTCATCGCCTCGATGGCTTCCACGATCTTCTGCCGGTCGGCGGGGCCGGTGTAGCCCGCCGCCTCCATCGCATGCTTGATGACGAACAAGGTCTCCCAGGTCGAGAACATGTGGGCGTAGGTGGCGATATCGGCGGGGTCGGAGACCGAGGCGCCGTTGTCGTCGACGCCCACCGCGTCGCGGTAGAAGGTCTCGTGCTCGGAGGCGTCGGCCTGCTTGTAGCGCGGATGGCCTTCCCAGAAATGCGAGCCGTCGAGAAACTCGAGGCCGGGGGAGTTGATGTCGACGGCTTCAAGCGAGTCGATGAAGCCGAAAAGCTGCGGCCGCGCGCCCGAGCCGTAGAACTCGCCCAGTTCCTTCACGAAGGTGAGGACGGCGGGGCCGACCATGACGTGATAGATCACCTCGGTGTCCGAGGGGATCTGCGGGAAGTAGCGGGTGAACGAGGTCTCGGTCGGCGGGATCGCGATCTGCTGGATCACCTCGCCGCCCTGCGCGGCCATCGCTGCGGTGAAGAAGTCGCGGTGATCGTGGCCGAAGGCGAAGTCGGGGAAGATCATCGTGACCTTCTTGCCGAGGTTCGATGAGACGAAGGGCGCCATGCCCTGGACCTGGCTCTTCACGTCGGTGATGCCGGGCTGGAGCGTCCAGCGGTTGAGCATCCCGCTCGCCACATGATGGCCCTCGGAGCAGACGAGATAGGGCACCTTCAGCTCGCCCGCGCGGGGGGCCGAACCGATCACGACATGGGAAAAGAGCGTGCCCATCACCAGGTCGCAGTTGGACTGGGTGGTGAGCTTCTCCACCACCTCGGCGCCGCGCTTGGGATCGGTGCCGTCATCCTCGAAGAGGATCTCGACCGGGCGGCCATTGATGCCGCCGGCCTCGTTCAGCACCTTCAGCGCGGCCGAGGCGGTGCGCTCGTACCAGCGGCCGTAGGAGGCGCCGATGCCGGTGCGGTGGAGCTGGAAGCCGATGCGGATCGGCTCGGAGGACTGCGCCTGGACGAAGCGCGGGACGGCGGCGAGCGCGCCGGCGCCGGCCATGCCCTTGAGGATCGTGCGGCGGGTCGGGGTCGTGGTGAACGGTCTTCCGGTCATGGAACATCTCCGCTGTTGGATCTGGCGCGTTCTGGCCGCGCGCCCGGTTCTCGTGCGAAATCGGAACACGGGAAGTGCCCCGAATGCAAGGATTTCTCATCCGACCGCCGGGGTGGACAGGAGCCAGAGGCCGAAGACGGTGTAGCCGACCATCAGCGCCGTCATCGGCAGATGGGCGCGAAGCGAGTGCCCGCCGGCGATCCGCTCGGAGAGTTTCATGCCGATGAGGACGGCGAGGAGATGCGCGCCGAGGATCGTCGCGAACTGCGCGATCCAGATCATGCGGACCCCGGCGCGGGTCGCGAGGAAGCCGAAGGAGACCCAGTGCTCTGAGAGGCCGAGAAGCTGCCAGCCCCGCCCGAAGGGGTCGTTCAGCGCCGCGACCGCATACTGGCCGTTCGTCAGGAGCGCGATAAGGTAATGCGCGACGTGGTAGCCCGCCGCGATCGGCAGGAAGGCGAGCATCATCGGTCCCGCCGCGTCGCGGAACCGCCCGGCGGGCAGGCCGGCACGGATCGCGCCGAGGATGAGCGCGGCGCTGAGCAGCCAGAAGAGGGGCAGCGCAAGGCTGTTGACGCCAAGCACCGCCGAGCGGCCGGGGAACTCGAGGGGGTTGATGCCAAGGCGCGCGAGCCACCAGAAGGTTTCGGTCAGGCCGTCGAAGCTGACGGAGGCGAGGACGAGGGTGACGAAGGCCCCCGCCGAGAGAGAGAGCGGTGCGAGGCGCAGCACCTGCGCGCCGGGCAGACCGGCGAAGATCCGCAGCCTGTCGCCCGCGGGTTCGGCCCAGAGGGGCGCGATCTTCGCGACGAAGCCGAAATAGACGGTCAGGAACTCGCCCCGGTCGAGCCAGTCCTCACCCTCGGCCACGGCGAGGGCGACGATGACGAAGTAGTAGCCCGCCGCCACGCGGGCGAGGACGGCCGGATCGGCGGGCGCGAGCGAGACGATCTCGAACCAGGCAAAGCCGAGATAGCCCGCGACCGCCGGCCAGTGGCCGAGCCGGGAAAGGCCGATGCCGCGGTTGATGCCGAAAAGGCGGCGGAGCGCGCGGGCCGGGGCCGACCACGGCTCGATGTCGCGCCAGAGGTTGCCGAAGAGGACGCACGCGAGGGTGAGGCCGACCCAGAGCAGGGTCCAGACCGTGAGCGGCAGCAGGTTCTCCAGCGGGTCGCGGGTGCCGAAGAGGCCGACCGCGACAAGCCCCAAGAACGCCGCCGCGGAGAGCCACCCGGCGAGGGCGCGCGGCACGAGGCGCGGCCGCTCGAAGATCTGGTGCGCCGCGAACCGGGGCAGAAGGCGCGCATCGAGCCCGACAAGCGCGGTCAGCAGGACAGCAACCCCTGCGCCAACCATGTACCAGCCGGTCGGCAGGGTGAGGATCACCATGCGCTCGGAGGCATGCGCGAGGGCCGGACCCGGCAGGAGCGCCAGCAGGACCGCGAGGCCGCGCATCAGCGCAGGCCGTCCTCGCCTTTTATCTGGTGCGCCTCGAGCCCGCCCATGCGGGAATGGATGCGCGGTCCCCTGGCCATGCAGAGCGCGAAGACGATCTCGTCGGGTTTCGGCCCGTCGGGGACCATCACGGTCAGCGTGTCGAAATGGCTGCGCACATAGGCGGCGTTGACATGGGCGAGCGGCAGGTCGAGCGTCGTGCCCGCCGCGCCGACCTTCTTGGCCGAGGGCACGATGGCCCTGGTCTCGCCAAGGAGCGCGCGCATGCCGTAGCCGCCGGGCGCATGCCAGAGCGCGCCGTGTTCCAGCTCGCCGTTCAGGCCGACGAGCGCGCCCTTGCCGTAGGCGTCGATCCCCGCGGCCCCGCCGAGCGCGGCGATCAGCCGTTCGCCCATCATGAGGGCGAGCGGCTTGAGGTCCTCCATCGCCGGTTGCAGGTCGGGCTCGTAGCGCCCGGCGAAGGGGTTCGAGACCACCGCGAGCACCGCCGCGCGGGCGCGCGGGGTCGCGGCATCGGCGCCGCCGTCGTGGTGGATCTCGTCGGTGACGAGGCTCAGCTTGCGCAGGCGGAAGGTGGCCAAGGCGGTGCTCCTCTCTGGTCCCGAGGCACCATGCCGCAATCGGGGCGGCCCGGCAATGACGCGGGTCGGTTCAGGCGGGATCCGGGTCTCGCGTGGGCGCGTCTGGGCGCGCGTGACGCAAGGTCCAGGCCCCCACGGCCGATCTGCGGCTGGTTGTTGCAGCCCTTTTGGTGTACGCTAACATGGTTGAGGTGGGATCTTGTGGAGTGCGTTGGCTCGAGTGGTGGGGCGAAAATCATGTCAGGCATGAACTGCAACTATCAACGCAGGGTAACTGCGCGTGAGCTGACGGCGGCGCTGTCGGAGACGGAATGTCACCATTGCCGGGTTTCGGCACGGGTTCTGCTGGAGCGGGGCGCGCATCTCGAAGTCTGCGCCGAGGAGTTCGGCTCCGACATCGAGAGCGGCGAGCGTTTGCTGGTCCCGATCGCGCTGTGCCCATCCTGTCACCGGAAAAACCATCTCGATGCGCAGAACCGGCACAATCCCTGCCAGTTCAAGGCGCGCGAGAGCCGCGAGCGGATGCGCTGAGGCGCCGCGACGTCACGCCCGCCGGGGCGCGATCGTCAGATCCACCGGGGCAAGCCCCTCGATTTCTCCGTGCAGGACATCGCCGGGGCGCACCGGCCCCACGCCGGCCGGGGTGCCGGTGAAGATGATGTCGCCGGGGCCCAGGTGGTAGAGCGTCGAGAGATGGGCGATGATACCGGCCACCGACCAGACCATGTCGGCGAGACGGGCGCGCTGGACCAGCTTGCCGTTCAGGAGAAGCGACAGGCTCTGTGGCCCGGGCTGGCCGAAGTCCCCGGCGCGGGTGATCGGGCCGATCACGGCGGCATTCTCGAAGTCCTTGCTCGTGTCCCAGGGCCGGCGCTTGTCCTTGGCCGCCGCCTGCAGGTCGCGCCGGGTCATGTCGAGCCCGGCGGCATAGCCGAAGACCGCATCGAGCGCCTTGCCCTTCGGGATCCGGAAGGCGGAAGCGCCGAGGGCGACGACGAATTCCATCTCGTGGTGGAAATCGGCGGTGCCGGGCGGATAGGGGATGGTGGCGCCGGAGAGGGTCAGATGCGCCGGCGCCTTGGTGAAGTAGAACGGCGCCTCGCGGTCGACCTCGGCGCCCATCTCCTTCGCGTGGTCGGCGTAGTTGCGCCCGACGCAGAAGATCCGGGTGACCGGAAAGGCGGCGTCCTCGCCGTGCAGGGGCACGGTGACGGGGTCGGGGGTTGGAAACACGAGCCTGGTCATTCGCCGTAAGGGACCCAGATGTTCTTCACCTGCGTCGCGCGGAGCAGGAAGTCGCGGCCCTGGCCGCCGGGCCCGGACCAGTCGCGGTTCGGCGGGCACCAGGTGAGCTTGAGGTTGCCCGCACTTTCGGCCTCGACCATCGCCGCGCCGTCCTCCGAGCCGCAATACCACATCGCGGCGACGTCGTCGTGTCCGGCGAGGGTCTTCGCCAGTTCGTCGCGGGCGCCGGTGACGATGTTGACCACCCCGCCGGGGAGGTCGGAAGTGTCGAAGACCTGATAGAGGTCGGTCGCGGCCAAGGGCATCGCCTGCGCCGGGATCGCGACGACGCGGTTGCCCATCGCGATCGCCGGCAGGACGAGGCTGAGAAAGCCGAGGAGCGGCGCGTCGTTCGGACAGGCGATGCCGATCACGCCGAAGGGTTCGGGCATCGCGAGCGTGACATGGGCGGATTTCGTCGCATGCACCGCGCCGTCGAACTTGTCGGCCTGGGCGGCGTAGTAGAAGGCGCGGCGGATCGCCGTCGCCACCTCCTCGGTCGGTTTCGGGGTGCCGGCGGACTTGAGGCGCCGGGTGAACTCGGCCTCGCGGGCGGCGAGGTTCTCGGCGAGGTAGTAGAGCACCTGGGCGCGGTTGTGGCCGGTCGCCCTGCCCCATCCACCCGCCTTGTGCGCGGCCTCGACGGCGTTCCGGATGTCCTTGCGGTTGCCGAGACCGGCGAGGCCGATCGCGCCCGACTTGCCGGTGACGGTGTAGGAATAGCCGCCGTCGGGGCGTTTCTGGGCGCCGCCGACATAGAGTTTCGCGGTGCGGTCGATCGGGGCCGTGCCCGTGGATGGCGCGCCCGGCACCGGCGCGGCATCGAGCCGCGCCGGTGCCGTCTCGGGCTTCGCCCGAGGGGCCGGACCCGAGACGTATTCGCGCATGCCCTCGCGGCCGCCCTCGCGGCCGAAGCCGCTCTCGCGGTAGCCGCCGAAGCCCGCCCCGGCGTCGAAGATATTGGTCGCGTTCACCCAGACGACGCCGGCCTTGACCTTCGCGGCGATGTCGAGCGCGAGGTTGATGTTCTCCGACCAGATCGAGGCGGCGAGCCCGTAGCGGGTGTTGTTGGCCAGTTCCACCGCCTCGTCGGGGGTGCGGAAGGTGGTGAGCGTGGCCACGGGGCCGAAGATCTCCACCTCGGAGACGATGTTGGCGGGGGCGACATTGGTCATGAAGCCGGGCGCGAAGAAGCAGCCGGTCGCCGGAAGCTGGCCCTCGGCCTGGTGCAGCACGGCGCCCTCGGCCTCGCCCTTCGCGACGAGGTCGCGGATGCGGGCGAGCTGGACCGGATCGACGATGGCGCCGATGTCGGTGGACTTGTCGAGGGGGTCGCCGGTGCGGAGCTTGGCGAGCCGGGCGCGGAGGCGTGTCACGAAGGTCTCCGCGATGCCCTCCTGCACGAGGATGCGGCTCCCCGCGCAGCAGACCTGGCCCTGGTTGAACCAGATCGCGTCGACGACGCCCTCGACCGCGCCGTCGAGATCGGCATCGGCGAAGACCACGAAGGGCGACTTGCCGCCCAGTTCCAGCGTCAGTTTCTTGCCCGTTCCAGAGGTCGCCTTGCGGATCGCGCGGCCGACCTCGGTCGAGCCGGTGAAGGCGATCTTGTCGACCTCGGCGGCGACCAGCGCGGCGCCGGTCTCGCCGTCGCCGGTGACGATGTTCACGACGCCCTTCGGCAGGCCGATCTCGGCGCAGATCTCGGCGAAAGCGAGCGCGGTCAGCGGCGTGTATTCGGCGGGTTTCAGGACCACCGTGTTGCCGGCGGCGAGCGCCGGCGCGATCTTCCAGGCGAGCATCAGGAGGGGAAAGTTCCACGGGATGATCTGGCCGCAGACGCCGACGGGCACGGCGCCGGGAAACTCCTCCTCCAGCATCTCGGCCCAGCCGGCATGGTGGTAGAAGTGGCGCGCGACGAGGGGGATGTCGATGTCGCGGCTCTCGCGGATCGGCTTGCCGTTGTCGAGCGTCTCCAGAACGGAAAGGAAGCGTTCGCGTTTCTGGACGTGGCGGGCGATGGCGTAGAGCCATTTCGCGCGTTCGTGGCCGGGCAGCTTCGACCAGCCGGGAAGGGCGGCGCGGGCGGCCTTCACCGCCGTAGCTACGTCCTTCGCCGAGCCCTGCGCCACCTTCGCAAGCTCGGCGCCGGTCGCGGGATCGGCGGTCGGGAAGGTCTTGCCGGGCTTGGTGAAGGCGCCGTCGATAAAATGGCCGAACGTCCCCCTTGCCTTCAGCCAGCCCATGACCTCGCCCGAGGCCTCGGGCGCCGGGCCGTAGTCCATCGTCTCCAGTATCTCGGTCACTGTCGGCATCGGTCCCTCAGGCAATCGCGTGGCGCGAGGACGCGGCATAGCGTCCGGTGACGTGGTGTTCGAGCTGGCGCTCGATATCGGCAAGCATCGAGGAGGCGCCGAGCCGGAAGAGGTCGGGCTTCAGCCAGTCGTCGCCAAGCTCCTCCTTCATCAGGATCTGCCAGGCGATCGCGTCCTTGGCGGTCTTCATGCCCCCCGCCGGCTTGAAGCCGATCTTCTGGCCGGTGCGCGCGCCGTAATCCCGGAGTGCGCGGGCCATCACGAGGCTCACGGGCAGCGTCGCGTTCACGCCCTCCTTGCCGGTCGAGGTCTTAATGAAATCCGCGCCCGCCTGCATCGCCACCATCGAGGCCTTGTAGACGTTGCGCAGCGTCCTGAGGTCGCCCGTCGCGAGGATCGCCTTGAGATGCGCGGCGCCGCAGGCCTCGCGCATCTCGGCGACCTCGTCGTAGAGCGCGGACCAGTTGCCGTCGAGGACATGGGCGCGGGTGATGACGATGTCGATCTCGTCCGCGCCGTGATCGACGGCGTAGAGGATCTCGGCGAGGCGGAGGTTGAGGGGCATGAGGCCCGCCGGGAAGCCGGTGGCGACCGAGGCGACGGGGACGCCGGTGCCGTCGAGCGCCTTGACCGCGGTCGAGACCAGCGTCGGATAGACGCAGACCGCGCCGGTCGTCAGCCCGGCGAGCCCGAGCCCGTCGAGGATGTGATCGGCCAAGGGGTTCCGCGCCTTGGCGCAGAGCCTGCGCACCCGCTCGGGCGTGTCGTCGCCGGCGAGCGTGGTGAGGTCCATGCAGCGGATCGCGTTGACGAGCCAGGCCGCCTGCCATTCCTTCTTGACCGTGCGCCGCGTGGTCAGCGTCGCGGCCCGGCGCTCGGCCGCGGGTGTGTTCACCGCTATCTGGTCGAACCAGTCGAGCTGCAGGGGAACGCCCGGATTTCGCGCGGCGTTGGGAAGGGCATGAACCTCTGGCATCGGACTGTCCTGGCTGGCGGCGTCAACCGATCATAGCGCGGGACGCTAACGCCTGTCTCCGGTCTCGGCAATCCGATTTTGACCACAGGGTCAAATTCCCCGCGCTCACCGCCGCGGCTTGCCCTTCCAGGTGCCGAGCCAGCCGCGGAACCGGCCCCAGAGGCCGCGCGCCCGGTCCGCCGCCTCATCGGCGCGCTGGTCGACGCTGTCCCAGGCCTCTTCGACATCGGCGAGCATCGGGTCGATGGAGCGTTCGCGGAACTGCAGCCACATCCGGCGCAGCATCAGGAGCACGACGCCGAGGAAGACGAAGAAGAAGATGTTGAACCAGGGGATGATCGTCGCGTCCGGCCCCTCGACCGGCTTGATCGCGATCGCGTTCGGGAAAGAGGATAGGTATTCGATCCGCCAGCCGTAATGGGTGAGCAAGACCCACTCCGGCGCCGCGGAGGTGGATTTCGCATCCTCCGCCTCGGTCTGCAGGTTCGCGGTATCGAACTTGAAATAGGGCGGCCAGGACCAGCCGGTATCCTCGTTGCGGTAGACCATCGGCTTGCCGTTGGCCTTCACCGTCTGGATGAACTGCACGTCGCGGTTGATGAGCCCGGTCGACTGGTCGTCGGGCTTCGCCCAGAATATCCGGGTCCAGTCGTTGAGGTCCTGCCGCTCCTGGTAGGTGTTGACCACCCGCACGATGTCATGCTGCGGAAGCGTGTAGTGGAAGAAGCCGAAGACGATGAGCGCAATCAGCGTCAGCACGGTCCATTTCGCGTATTTCATCTTCGCCTCAATGGTTGGTCAGGTAGATCAGCAACACCACAGCGAGCGTCGGGATGACGTAGACGAGCCAGATCAGCTTGCGCCTGAGGCTCTTCTCGTACTCCTTCATGCCCGCCTCGATATAGGCGTCTCGGGCCGGGGATTCACCCCCGTCGTGCTCGCCGTCCCATTCCTTTTCCAGCCGCTCGCGCTCGACCGAGCGGGAATAGATCGACAAGAGCACATACATCACCGTCATCGCGATGAAGCCGAAGACGGCAAGGCGGAGGAAGGCGATCATCGGCGCTCCTTTCTCACCGCGCCCCAGGGGCCGACGATGTCGAGTATGTCGGGTTCACGTGTCCGAGGCGCACCGGAGCGGGTCCAGGGCCCCGGCTCGTGCATGCCGGGCTCGGGGCCGAACAGAGCCTCGCGCGCGCCGGCCTTGTCGATCTGGTATTCGCGTTGAAGATAGTCGGCGACATAGGCCTTCTTCGCCTCGGGCCAGGAGCGGTAGAGGTCGTAGAACAGCTCTTTGTGGCAGATGAAGAGCTGGCGCACGTCGAGCGGAGAAAGTTCGGCGAGCAGCATGTTGACGAGGTCGCGGTCGGCATGGGGGCGGGCCCGGAGCGTGTAGAAGTAGGCCGGATGCGCCGAGGTGATGCGCGGCCAGGAACCGCCCGTCTCGATCCATCTGAGAAGGGCCGCAAGCCCGTGGAACTCCTCGGGCAGCCGCGCGCCGATGGCCGTGGCGGCCTGCCTCAGCTCGCGCCGGGCGCCGTGGCCGATCTCGAGCCCGAGGCTCGCGGCGGCGGCGACGACGATGAAGTCCATCTTCTGGCGCAGGATCGCCGCGGCATCGGCGCCGCGGGCGTTGACGATCGGCTCCACGAGGTCGTTGATCTCGAGGAATTTCGCGATCTGGTTGCGGTCGCCGAGGTCGAAGACATACTTGATCGGCAGCGCGCCCAGCGCCTCTTTCTTTCCGACCGCGATCGCCGCCGGATGCTCGACGTCGCGGAAGATGTAGAGGCCGCCGAAATGCGCGGTCCAGAAATTGCGCTGGTCGAAAGTGGTGGACTTGAGCGCGACCGGATTGCGCGTCACGTCGCCGGTCTTTTCCGCAAGCTCGATCATCTCGGCGATCAGCACGTCATCCCACCAGCCGTCCTCCTCGGTGCGGAAGCGGTCGATGAGGCCCGAGAGCCTCGCGCCCTCGGCCACATGGTTGCCGGCCGTGTCAGCAACGACGGTGATGCGGCGGATGTCGAAAAGCCGGGCCGGGCTTTCAAGGTCGTAGACGGTGTTTTCCAGCTCCCCCGCCACGGCGTCGCGCGCGGTGAGGGTGAAAAGCTGCGCCTCGTTCTCCTCGATGAAGCGGGTGAGGATGCCGCGCGAGGTGGAGAACTGGGCGTTGAGCAGGGGGGCGGTCTTCTGGTCGGTGGTGAGCAGGATGAACTGCCGGTTGCAGCCGTTGGCGTTGAGATAGAGGTGATCGGAAAGCTCGTCTCCGATCTCGGGCGAATAGCCGGAGATGTCGATGTGGAAATCGGAAAGCTGCGTCTGCTTGCCCGTCAACGCCTTCAGCGCGCGGTTGTAGCGCTCGATGAGCGCGGGGCTCTCGACCGGGATCAGGTTCCCGAACATCAGGCCCTTTTCGATGAGGCGTCTCATCGGCATCTCTCCCAGCCGACTCTGTCAGGCACTATTCGCAACGCCGTGATTGTGAGCGTGATTGCAGCCCCGATCATGCCCCCTTCCTTCTCCGCAAGGTCTCGGCCAGAGGCATGATCAAGTATAAAGCTCCGCCGGTCAGTGCTGTCGCACTTCCATAAAGCAGGAAAATGTCCAAGGCCGAGAATTTCATATCGCATTGGATTGCCCGAAATGAGCCAAGCAATGCCGACGGCCCGCAAGCGCTTGCCACAATGGCGAGACTCTCCACCAGAAGCCCCAGAGCCAAAACCGCTAGACCGTTGAACACGGCCGTTGATCTCGACGAGGCGTTTGGGCGCAAGGAAACGAGGACCGCCACCCAAGCAATTTCTCCGGTAGCGACGAGCACAATGATGGCCCAGAAACCGCTCACCCCTTCCCCTCCAGATACCGCCGCTTGGCCTCTTCCATTCGCCGCATGTCCCGAACGGCCCCCTCGATGGCGATCTCGTCCGACTTGTCGGCATAGCGGAATTCCGAATCCGCGTAGCGGTTGATCTCCTGCACCACCATCTCGACCGTGATCGGTTTCCTGAGCTCCGAGATCATCGCCTTCTTCTCGTCGTAGGACTTGAAGAGGAACAGCTCCGGCGCCTCCATCCATTCGTCCGGCAGTTCGAAATCCATCGCCCGGACCTTCACCGCGTCGGTGATGTTCTTGATCGCGCGGCCGGTGAAGCGCTCGTCCGCCTCCTGGATCGCCTTGAGATAGGCGCCGAGCTTGGCGATGGTGTCGAGCTTGCCGATCCGCCCCTCGACCTCGGCCCAGACCGCCTTCAGCCCCTCCTCATGCGGCAGCGAATGGCCCTCGAACGAGGCCGCGACCGCCCGCTTGATCTCCTGTGCCGCGTAAAGCTCGTGGTCCCCGAGCGGGATCGCGTGGTTCTTGCCGAGAAGCAGCGCGAGGATGTCGATGTAGTCCTCCCGCGTCTGGGGGCCATCGACGAGGAACCGCGCGCCCGCCCGCTGGCGCAGGGCGTCGTCGACATTCTCGGGGTAGTTCGAGAACATCCCGAAGGTGCAGTTGCCGCGCACGACGGTGTTCGCCCCGGCGAAGGCTTCCATCAGGACCGCCGTGATCTCCTGCTGGCCCGCCGAGGATTGCCGGTCGCCGCGCTTGCCCGCGACCTGGTCGATGTCGTCCACCGTGCCGAAGCCGATCACGGCCGGGTCCATCACGTTCTGGATGAAGGCCTTGGCGTTCTGCCCCGACTTGCCCTGGTAGGAATCCACGTTGTCGATCGACAGGTTCTGGTAGCGGAAGGGATAGCCCGCCACCTTGCAGTAGTCGTTCAAGAGCCCCGCCATCATCTGGATCAGCGTCGTCTTGCCGGTCCCCGGCTTGCCGTCGCCCATGAAGGTGAAGATGAAGCCGCCCATCTCGGCGAAGGGGTTGAGCTTTCGCTCGAAATCATAGGCCATGAGCATCTTGGCGAGCCGCATCGCCTGGTACTTGGCGATGTGGTTGCCGACGACCTCGTTCGGCTTCTTGAAGGTCATCACCAGCGTCGAGCCGCGGGCCTTGCGCGCCGGCTCGAAACCCGCGATCGGGAAATCGTCCGCCTCGACCCGGTAGTTCGCGCCCGTGAAGGCCTCGAGCCGCGGCGCCGACCCGGCCCGCAGCTTCACCTTCTCCATCAGTTGCTCGGCATAGGCCAGCACCACCGCCACCAGCTTCGGCTCCTCGGCGGCGAAAAGCGCGATGTCCTGGTCGAGCTCCCAGAGCGCGCCGTGGAGCGCCAATTGGGCATTGTCGGTCAGGACCTCCTCGACCGCGCCGACCTCCACGGTCTCCTCGGTCGCATGCGCGGCGAGGAGGAAGGCCGTCGCGTTGGCGAAGACCGACAGCACCGCCAGCGCCTCGGCCGACAGCAACTCGGAAAACTCGTTCTTGCGGCCCGCCGGCAGACGGTTCTCCAGATTGGCCTTCTTCAGTTCGGCAAGCCCGGTCTGGCCCGAAAACGCCTCGCCCACGGCGAGCGCGACCGCCAACGCCCGCCTCAGCGCCTGCAGCACCACCGCCTCGATGGGCGCAACGATCGGATCGTCGCCGCCGATCGCCTCGATCCGCTCGATGAGCCGCACCCCCTCGGGCCGCGCCGCCGACCGCGTCACCAGCCCCGGCGTGGTCGAACGGAACCGCGGCCGCGCGCCCGTCCCGGGCGACCGCTCCGCCGGCGCCTCCACGACCTCGGCCCTCGCCAGCCGCGGCGCGTGATCGAACCCCGAAAGCATCGAGGCCGCCGCCGGATAATGCGCCCGGATCTCTTCTTCCTTCAGCTCCATCTCGTTCCGCGGCGCGCTCATCGAAACCCCTTGTCCTTCTTCATTGCCCAAATACCCCCAGGGGTGCGGGGGCGGCGCCCCCGCTCGGCGGCTCATCCATAGACGAGCACCCTGCCCTCCTTGCCGACGACGAACTTCCGCACGTCGCGGAACCCCGCCGGATCCTTCTCGGCCAGGACCTGGAACGGCCGTTGCGGCAGGATCAGCGACCGCGTCACCCGCGTCGCCCCGGTATCCACCCCGCGCCCGGTGAAGGGGTCGAGCCGGAATACCTCGCGCTCGACCTCCGAAAACCAGCCCTTCTCGACCTCGACCCGCTCGCTTTCCAGCTCCTCGACGGTCCAGGCGAGCGCCCAGTCCTCGCCCTTGGGCGACTTCGCCTCCTCCAGCACCTCGCGGATCGGCCCGGTCTGGAGCGTGAAGGCGCTCGAATACATCGGCCCGAGATGAAGCCGCCGCAACCGCTTCGGATGCAGGTCGTCGAAATCGGTGTCGAACCCCTTGGCGATGGTCAGGAGCTTCAAGCCCCCCACCGACTGCGCCATCAGATGCGCCTGTACCGAAGGCCAGCGCCGCTCGTCGAGTGGCAGCGCCTTGCGGCCCGAATCCACCACCTCCATCAGGTAGACGACCGGCACGTTGAGCTGGCTGTCATAGGTGCCCCAATGGACCAGATACCCGCGCCGCCCGCCCGTGACATCGGCGATCCACTCCGCCTTGGGATGCATCTGCGCGAAGTAGAGCCCGCCCCGCTGCAGCGCCTCGTAGTAGAGCCGCTGCGACAGCGCATATTGCAGCCGCGTCGGCACCACCCGCTCGCCGACGATCTGGCGCACCATCTCGTCCTTGAGCCGGTCCGCATCGGCCATGCCCTCCAGATGCCGCGCCGCCTGCGCCGCATCGTTGGCCATCGTCACCAGCTCCTGGTAGATCGGAAAGCCGCTTTCGTGGAGGTCGATGATCAGGTGCTTCTGGCCGATCCCGTCGAGCCGGCCCGAGACGAGATACTTGAGGCTCAAGGCCTTGAACGTGGCCGCGATGGCGCGGACATACCCCTCGAGCACGTCGCCGTCCATCGCCGAGAAGCCGCGCTCCTTCTCCATCGCCTCGGCGACGCCGCCGAGAAGCCGGGTTATGCGCTCGAACTTCGCGAAGTAGCGCCGCGCGGCGAGGTCGTCGTCGAGCGCCTTGTGGTCGGTGGTCAGGTCAAGATCGGGCACTTAGCCACCATAGAGGTTCTTGTCGTGCTTCTCGACGATCGCCGCGAAGCGCCGGGCGAAGCGTTCGTCGGCCTTGGCCTTCTGCTCCAGCACCTTGCGGGCGAACACCATCTGGTCTTCATGCTTTTCCAGCATCTCGGCCATCCGCGTGTTCGTCGCGACGCCGATCCCGGCCATCGCCGCCTGCGCCTCCTGGTCGGTCTTCACCCCGATCTCGTTGATCTTGTGGGCCACGTCCTGCTGCTGGGCGGTCTTCAGCGATTTCGTCAGCGCGTCGTAGAGCACGACCCGCTGCTTGGTGTCGGTCTGCAGCTTGTTGATCAGAACCATCTGCGTCGCCGCCTGGTTCTGCAGGCTGTCCACCCAGGACTTGCCCTTCTCGATATATCGTTCCAGCGTCTGCGATTTCGCGAGCTTCACCTGCTCGTCCTGCACCATCGCGTTGTAGCGCTTGTTGAGCTCCGCGAGCTGGCTTTCAAGCTTGGTGCGCGCCGCAGCGTCCTGCTCGACGCTGATCGCGTTCTCGATCTTGATGATCTCGGGATCGAGCTTCTGGATATCGGCGCGCAGGGCCTCCAGCTCGCCCACCGTCACCTCGCGGTCCGTCAGCGTCTCTGTCAGGTTCGCCTCGACCTTGTCCTTGTGCTGGTTCAGCACGCCGAGCTGGCCCTCCAGAAGCTTCACGATCACGTCGGACTTGCCGATCAGATCCTGCAGCTTGTCGTCGATCGAGGCGCCGCGCAGCCGCTCCTGCCGCATCGCCTCGGACTTGCCGGCGGCGAAGATGCCGACGAAACTCTCCCAGCCGGTCTTCGAGCGCATCTCGTCGAAATCCCGCGAGAACCCCGCTGTGACGTCGTCGAGACCCATGATCAGCTCGGCGATATTGGCGTTCATCACCTCGGCATGCTTGTGGACGTCGTCGAGCGTCGCGTTCTCGATGTCGATCGAGACATCGTCCCCCGCCTTCAGCTTCGACCGCGCGGTCTCGATCCGGCTCGTGAGCTCGGAAATCTTGGCCTGCGCCTCGGAGACCTGCTTCTGGCTCTCCTGAATCTGGGCATCGAAATCGGACATGGGCGTTCCTCGATGTTAATCTCTTTTACAATGATGGGGATGCGCCATGCGGTTGTCATCCCCCGGCCGTGGAAATCTTATCGCAAAAACCGCCGCCCCCGTCATCCCGCTTTTGACGCGGACGTTTTTGCCGTTGCGACCCGGGGGCGGGGGTGATTAGCCTTCGGCCCATGACCAACCCCCTCGAGACCCGTATCGCCGCCGAGATCGCCGCCCGCCGCGAGGCGCTGATCGCCCTCACGCAGGACCTGATCCGGATCCCGACGCTCAACCCGCCGGGGCGGAACTACCGCGCGATCTGCGATTACCTCGCCGCGCGTCTCGAAGCCGCGGGCTTCACGGTCGAGCTGATCCGCGCCGAGGGCGCGCTCGGCGACAGCGACGCCCATCCGCGCTGGAACCTCGTTGCGCGGACCGAGGGCGCGCAGCCCGGCGACTGCGTGCATTTCAACTCGCACCACGACGTGGTCGAGGTCGGTCACGGCTGGACCCGAGACCCGTTCGGAGCCGAGATCGAGGGCGACCGCATCTACGGCCGCGGCGCCTGCGACATGAAGGGCGGCCTCGCCGCCAGCGTGATCGCCGCCGAGGCCTTCCTCGCCGCCTGCCCCGATTTCGCCGGCGCGATCGAGATCAGCGCCACGGCGGACGAGGAATCGGGCGGCTTCGGCGGCGTCGCCTACCTCGCCGAACAGGGCCGCTTCGATCCCGAGCGCGTCCAGCACGTCATCATCCCCGAGCCCCTGCACAAGGACCGCATCTGCCTCGGCCACAGGGGTGTCTGGTGGGCCGAGATCGAGACGAAGGGCCGCATCGCCCACGGCTCGATGCCCTTCCTCGGCGACTGCGCGGTGCGCCACATGGGCGCGGTCCTCGCCGAGATGGAGGCGACGCTCTTTCCGCTCCTCGCCACCAAGCGCACCGAAATGCCGGTGATCCCCGAGGGCGCGAAACAGTCGACGCTCAACATCAACGCGATCCACGGCGGCGCGGCGGAACCCGACGAGGATTATACTGGCCTGCCGGCGCCCTGCGTCCCCGACCGATGCAGCATCACCATCGACCGGCGCTACCTGATCGAGGAGGATATTTCGGAGGTGAAGCGCGAGGTCACCCAGATGCTCGAGCGGATCAAGACGGCGCGGCCCTCCTTCGAGTACGAGATCCGCGATCTCTTCGACGTGCGCCCGACGATGACCGACAAGGAGGCGCCGATCGTCCGTACCACCGCCGCCGCGATCGAGAAGGTGCTCGGCCGAGAGGCGGCTTTCGTCGTGTCGCCGGGCACCTATGACCAGAAGCACATCGACCGGATCGGCCGGCTGAAGAACTGCATCGCCTACGGCCCGGGCGTCCTCGACCTCGCGCACCAGCCCGACGAATGGATCGGCATCGCCGACATGGAGGACAGTGCCAAGGTCATGGCGCTGGTTCTCGCCGAGCTCCTCGCTCCCTGAGCGCGCGCCCCTCAATTCTTCATTGCGGGAAATACCCCGGGGGTCGTCCATTGGTGCGCCATTGGTTCGAGAACCAATGGACGACGGGGCAGCGCCCCCGCCCGGGTCCGGGGCGTCAGCCCCGGAAACCCGTCTCAGGGTGCGACGGCAATATTGTCGATGAGCCGCACCGGCCCGAGCCATGCCGCCGCCAGAAGCCGCGCCGGCCGGTCGAGACGGTCAAGCGGCGCGAGCCCCTCGGCCTCGCGCAGCTCGAGGTATTCGACCTCGGCAAAACCGGCCGCCACGACCGCGTCCCGTGCGCTCGCGAGCGCGGCGGGAACCGGCGCGCCGTCCTTGATCGCCGCCGCCGCCGCCGCCATCGCTCGGTGCAGCGCCGGCGCGACCGCGCGTTCCTGGGCAGAAAGACGCAGATTGCGCGACGACATCGCAAGCCCGTCCGCCTCGCGCCGTGTCGCGCAGCCCGTGATCGTGGCCGGGATGTCGAGGTCGCGCACGAGACGGCGCACGATCTGCAGCTGCTGCCAGTCCTTCTCGCCGAAATAGGCCCGGTCGGCCCCGGTCATCATCAGGAGCTTGGTCACCACCGTCGCCACGCCGTCGAAATGGCCGGGTCGGAAGGTGCCCTCCAGATCGGTGCTGAGGCCCGACACGCCGACCGTGGTGGCGAAGCCATCGGGATAGACCACTTCGGGCGCGGGGGCGAACAGGAGGTCCACGCCCGCCTCCATCAGCATCGCCGCGTCGCGGTCCTCGGTGCGGGGATACCTGGCCAGGTCCTCGGCATTGTTGAACTGCATCGGATTGACGAAGACCGTCGCGATCACCCGGTCGGTGCCCGCCTTCGCGGCGGCGACGAGGCTCAGGTGCCCCTCGTGCAGCGCCCCCATCGTCGGCACCACGCCGACGCTCTGACCCGCCCGCTTCCAGCCCGCGACAACGCTGCGCAGGCCCTTGACGTCACGCACGGTTCTCATTTGCGCACCGGCTCCTCGCCGAAGACGTGTTCGGGCGCCGGGAAGGTGCGCGCCCGGACCTCGGCGGCATAGGCGGCGATGGCGCGGTCGCCCTCCTGGCCGAGCTCGGCATAGCGCTTGACGAATTTCGGCCGGAAGTCGGTGAAGAGGCCAAGCATGTCGTCGACCACCAGCACCTGGCCGTCACAATCGGCCGAGGCGCCGATGCCGATCGTCGGCACCGCGATCCCCGCCGTGATCTCGCGCGCGAGCGCGTCCGGCACCTTTTCCAGCACCACCGAGAAGGCCCCGGCCTCGACCACCGCGGCCGCGTCGCGGCGGATGCGGTCGGCGTCCTCGCCCCGGCCCTGCACCCGGTAGCCGCCGAGCGTGTTCACCGCCTGCGGCGTCAGCCCGACATGGCCCATGACCGGGATGCCGCGCCGGGTCAGGAACGCGATGGTCCCGGCCATGTGCTCGCCGCCCTCGAGCTTTACCGCCGCCGCGCCGGTCTCGGACATGAGCCGCGCGGCATTGCGGAACGCCTGGTCCGGGCCCTCCTCGTAGGATCCGAACGGCATGTCGATGACCATCATCGCGCGGGAAAGCCCCCGCGCCACCGCCTGGCCGTGGAGCACCATCATCTCCATCGTCACATGAAGCGTCGAGGGCAGGCCGTGCAGCACCATGCCGACGCTGTCGCCGACGAGGACGATGTCGCAATGCGGGTCGACGAGCCGCGCCACCGGGGTCGTGTAGGCGGTCAGCACGACCAGCGGCGTGCCGCCCTTGCGGGCGCGGATATCGGGCGGAACCGGCCGCCGTATCTCGGTCGTGGCGCTCATCCGTCCGTCCTCCCCTCCTGCCGCCCGTTCTTTCTAGCTGCACCGCAGCATCGTTTCCAGCTTTCTCTTCAACCGACCGTCCGGCTTGATCGGCATCGGAAACCGGCCAAAGATACTGCCAAAAATCCGGCCGCGCCATGCGGATCACACGGGAGGAGAGAAGATGCTCGACCGGCTGATGAGAAGCGCCGCCGCGCTTGCGCTGCTGAGCGGTGCCGCACTCGCGGCAGAGGACACGATCACGATCGGCATGGTGCTGGAACCGCCCGGGCTCGACCCGACGGCAGGCGCCGCCGCGGCGATCGACGAGGTGGTCTATGCCAATGTGTTCGAGGGGCTCACCCGCTTCGGTCCGGACGGCTCGGTACGCCCCGCCCTGGCCGAAAGCTGGGACGTGGCCGACGATGGCAAGGTCTACACCTTCCACCTGCGGACCGGCGTGACCTTCCACGACGGCACGGCGATGGACGGCGAGGACGTGAAGTTCTCGCTCGACCGCGCCCGCGCCGAGGACAGCGCCAATGCGCAGAAGGCGCTCTTCGCCGGGATCGAGAGCGTCGAGGTCGTGGACCCTGCGACCGTGAAGGTCACGCTGACCGCGCCGGACGGCAACTTCCCCTTCAACATGGCCTGGGGCGACGCGGTGATCGTCGCGCCGGAAACGATCGCCGACGCCGCGACCCGTCCCGTTGGCACCGGCCCCTTCCGCTTCGCGGGCTGGACCCAGGGCGACCGGGTGGAGATCGAGCGCAACCCCGACTACTGGGGCGAACCGGTGGCGCTTTCGAAGGCGACGTTCCGCTTCATCTCCGACCCGACGGCGGCTTTCGCCGCGATGATGGCGGGCGACCTCGACGCCTTCCCGAACTTCCCCGCGCCGGAGACGCTGGCCCAGCTCGCCGCCGATCCGCGCTTCAAGGTCATCGTCGGCTCCACCGAGGGCGAGACGATCCTCGCCATGAACAACAGGCAGCCGCCCCTGGACGACGTGCGCGTGCGCGAGGCGATCGCCCACGCGATCAAGCGGCAGGACATCATCGACGGCGCCATGTTCGGCTACGGCACGCCGATCGGCACCCATTTCGCGCCGCACAATCCCGATTACGTCGACCTGACATCGCTCTCGGGCTACGACCCGGAGAAGTCGAAGGCGCTTCTTGCCGAGGCCGGTGTCGCGGACCTCAGGCTCCGCCTCGCCCTGCCGCCGCCGACCTATGCGCGGCGCGGCGGCGAGATCGTCGCGGCCCAGCTCGCCGCGGTGGGGATCCAGACCGAGATCACCAATGTCGAATGGGCGCAGTGGCTGGAGCAGGTCTTCAAGGGCAAGGATTTCGACCTCACCATCGTCAGCCATACAGAGCCCGCCGACATCAACATCTACGCGCGGCCGGATTACTATTTCCAGTACGCAAGGCCAGACTTCGTCGCGCTGATGGACCGTCTCACGGCGACCACCGACCCGGCGGCGCGGTCCGCGATCCTGAAGGAGGCGCAGGAGATGATCGCGGCCGACTACGTCAACGGCTATCTCTTCCAGCTCGCCAAGACCGGCGTCGCGGATGCGCGGATCGAGGGGCTTTGGGAGAACTCGCCCACCCAGGCCAACGACCTCACGGCGGTGCGCTGGGCTGAATGAGCGGCGCGCCCGCCGGCTGCCGTTGACCGGTCCGCGGCAGAAGCCGTTTGACAAATGCAGGTGGAGCCGGAGAGAAGTCCACAGGTTTCCAACAGCGACAGGATGCTCCGATGCCCAATTTCCTCCGCCTCACCGCCTCGGCCGCCGAACCCGAATACGACGCCCCGCCCGCCGACAAGCTGATCTCGGGCGATCCGCAGTTCACCACCTGGAACGTCGAGGACCGCAACGGGCTCTATTGCGGCATCTGGCAGTCGACGCCGGGCAAATGGCGCATCTCCTACGAGGAATGGGAATATGTCCACGTTCTCGAGGGCCGCTCGGTGATCACCGCCGATGACGGGACCGAGCACCATCTTGCGGCGGGCGACAGCTTCGTCCTGCGTCCGGGCTTCTCCGGCACTTGGGAAGTGCTGGAGACGCTCCGCAAGGAATACGTCATCCTGTCCTGACGGCGCGCGGCCGGTCTCAGGATCCGATGTCGATCCCGACCGGCAGCACCGCGGTCGCGCCATAGATCGTCTCGGGCGAGACGATCGTCGGCGGCAGCTCGCGCCCGCGCGGGCTGTAGCCGGGGCCGACGAGCCGGAGCGATTCCTCGTAGGTCCGCACGTTCACCGTGGTCGGGACCGAGACCCGGTCGTAGAGGTCGATGATATCCTGGTTGAAGAGCCGGATGCAGCCCGCCGAACCGGAATTGCCGATCGAGCCGAGGTCGTTCGTGCCGTGGATCCGGAAGTAGGTGTCACGCTTGCCGCGGTAGAGGTAGAGCGCCCGCGCCCCGAGCGGGCTTGCGAGGCCGCCCGGCACGCCGCTGCTGAATGCGCCATAGACCTCGGGCTGGGTCCGCAGCATGTTGGCCGTGGGCTGCCAGCCCGGCCATTCCTTCTTCTGACGGACGACCGTCGTTCCGCTCATGCTGAGCCCGGCGCGGCCGACCGCGATCGGATAGCGCCAGGCGGTGCCGTCGCTCAGGATGTAGTAGAGAAACTTGGCATGGGGATCGATCTCGATCGTTCCCGGAGCCTCGCGTCCCTCGTAATAGACGAGCTGCCTGCGGTTGGGCCACTCGAGATAGCGCGGCGGCACCGGCGGCAGCAGGTAGTCGTTGTCCTGCAGGGCCTCGTAACCCTCGACCGGGGTGAAGCCGTAGTTCCGGCTGCCGTCGCCCGACGTCTCCGTGAAGACCTCTCCCGAGGTGTTGGTGCAAGACGAGAGGATGGCGCTACCCGCAAACGCCAGGAACGAGCGCCGGGTCGAAAAATAATCTCGCATCATGTATCCAATATCGCGTTTCTTGAACTAACCCTAACATCGAAAACAGCTTTTGCAAAAGCACGTTGATAGGCCGGCCGCTCTACCGTGGCCCCAGGGGCCACCGCGCGGGCGGGAAGGGCGCGCTGACTACGCGCCCGGGCCGAGGGACCGGCGCGCCGCCGCGACGGCCGCAAGGAAGTCGGCACGCGCGGCTTCGGGCAATTCCGGCAGCGCCGCCACGACGGCCTCGGCCCAGTCGACATAGGCGCGGCAGCGGTCGCCGCCCCAGCCCAGCGGCCGCGAGGCCGCGACGGAGCGCACGTTCGAGGTCTTGTCGCCGAGCTTCACCAGCGCCGCGCGCGGCGACTTCGAGCCGGCATGGACGATCTGCAACCGCTTGCGCTCGGCCTTCGGCAGCGCCTTGTCATCGGTCAGCTCGGCGACGACCGCTGCCACCGCCGCACCGAAGGCCCGGGCGATGTCCGGTGCCGTCACGCCCTCGCAATCCTCGACGGAATCGTGCAGCCAGGCCGCGGCGACCGCGATCTCGTCGCCGCCATGGCGCAGAACGAAGCCCGCGACCTCCTCGAGATGGGTGACATAGGGCTCGGACGCGGCGCCCTTGCGGGTCTGGCCCGCATGGGCCTGCCGGGCGAAGGTTTCGGCATGGGTAACAAGATCGGGCAAGACTGCCTCCTGTGGTCGACGCAAGCCGCCATCGCACCGCAGGTGCGGCGCGGCAGAGCGTCGTGATGAAAGGAAAAGGTGGCGCGCCGTCGCCGGCCGCCACCTTCCACCTTAACCCGTCGCGTCACGCCGTCAAGCGGCTCAGCCGACGACGTTGAACTCCGGCCCGTAGGGATACTTGGTGATATCCTCGTTGCCGTCCTCGGTGATGACTAGGATGTCGTGCTCGCGGTAGCCGCCGGCACCGGGCTGGCCCTCGCCGATCGTCAGCATCGGCTCCATCGAGATCACCATGCCGGGTTCCAGCACCGTGTCGATGTCCTCGCGCAGCTCCAGCCCCGCCTCGCGGCCGTAGTAGTGCGAGAGCACGCCGAACGAGTGGCCGTAGCCGAAGGTGCGGTACTGGAGAAGCTGGCGCTCCTCGAAGAAGTCGTTGATCTTCGCGGTGACCTCGGCGCAGGAGACGCCCGGCTTCAGAAGGCTCATCCCGTATTCGTGGGCGGCGACGTTGGCCTCCCAGATCTTCAGCGAGGCCGGGTCCACCTCGCGCACGAACATCGTGCGCTCGAGCGCGGTGTAATAGCCTGAGATCATCGGGAAGGTGTTGAGGCTGAGGATGTCGCCGACCTGCAGCTCGCGCGCGGTGACCGGGTTATGCGCGCCATCGGTATTGATCCCCGACTGGAACCAGACCCAGGTGTCGCGGTACTCGGCCTCTGGAAAGCGCCTGGCGATTTCCAGTTCCATCGCGTCGCGACCCGCCATCGCCACGTCG
Source organism: Defluviimonas sp. D31 (assembly GCF_033436765.1). Taxonomy (NCBI): domain Bacteria; kingdom Pseudomonadati; phylum Pseudomonadota; class Alphaproteobacteria; order Rhodobacterales; family Paracoccaceae; genus Albidovulum; species Defluviimonas sp. D31. Next base: position 30,569 of record NZ_JAWQFN010000010.1, on the reverse strand, counting down.
ATCTCGCGCGCCCCGGCCTTGACCGCCTCGCGGATGGCGAAGCCGCCGACGTCGGCGACATTGGCGCCATGCTTGATCAACGCGATCTCGGCGGCGGACTTGTGCATCCGCTGCTTCATAGTCGCCGGCGCGATATCGACGAGTTTCGCGGGCGCGAGGAACGCCTTCAGCTTCTCGGACTGTAGGAGCGTCAGGTGATCGCCCTCGTAGCCGATAGCCTTGCCCGGCCCCGTCACCGACAGGATCGCGCGCCAGTAGTTGTCACGCTGCCAGTCGGTATAGGTGATGTTGTCGCCGTGAGAGCGCCGCCACGGCTGCGCCGCGTCGATCCCGGCCGAGATCGTCACGTCCTCGGTCGCGGTGACGACGAGCGCGTAGGGCCGCCCGAACGAGCAATAGAGAAAGCCCGAATAATAGGCGATGTTGTGCATCGAGGTGAGCACGACCGCATCGACGCCTTGCGCATCCATGATCGCGCGGAGCCCGCCGAGACGCGCGTCGTATTCCGACGCGGCGAAAGGCAGGGTCTTCTCACCCTGGTGGAAGCGGTATGCTCTGGGACGTTCCGTCATTTTTACAGACCTCACTTGATGGGGTCCGGACCTCAGGCAACGGAACCCCGAAAGGTCCCGGCGTACAGGACTGCGGCGGATCGCTCCGCAAGCGGCGGGGCAGATGCCCCTGTGGCGACGCCATCGCCACGGCTCGCCCGCCTTCTAGCGCACCCGGCCCGCCCCCGGCTAGCCGGAAAACGACATCCCATCCTCCGGACGACCGCCCCCGGCTTCTTCATTGCCGAAATACCCCGGCCGCCCGTCGCTGTCTCAGCCCCCGGCGTTCAGCTTCGCCAGCACGTCGAGGAGTGCCGGCGAGAGATCGGTGTGGTGATGGACGATCTTCCATCCCCCGGCCTCGCGGCGGTAGACATTCGTCACCCGGTGCTCGACCTCCGCCGCATGGCCGGCAAGCGTCACCCTGCCCTTCTCCACCCCGGTCTCGACCGCCATGTCGCCGCCGAGCTCGATCTTCTGTTCGAGGAGCGCGATCTCGCCGCCGGTCGCCGCTTTCGCAACCGCACCGAAGGAGGCCACGACATCGGCCTGGCCGAGATTGCGGCCGCCGATCGGATGCTGCGCGGTCGCGCCCGCGCTCGCCGACCAGACCTCGGCCATCGGACCATTGTCGCCATTGGCCATCGCGTTCAGCGCCGCGTAGAACCGCTCCGATGCGGCACGGACATCGCTTTCACTGGACATTCTCGATCCTCCCTTTCCTGAGATCGCGGAACCGGATCGGCCCGCCTGCTGCCGTTTCTACGCCGCCCCGGTCTTACGCCTCGGCCTCGAGACCCGCCTTCAGGGCGCTGAAGAACTCCTCCCTTGCGTTGGTGCGCGGATAGGGCTCGGCCGGAACCTCGGCGCCGAGATAGCCGCAGAGCGGCGCCCAGCCCTCGGACGCGGCGAAACTCAACGCACGGCCCTCCTTCTCCAGCCGGCGCACCGCCTCCACGTTCTCGCGATAGGCCGCGAGGATGCCGTCGCGGTCGGTCCGGCCCCCAAGCGCCTTGCCGACCACCACCGCCTCGACCATCTCGAACCAGGGCTTCGCGTGATCGGGCCAGGCGGACCGGTCGGTCACGACCGGCAGGATCGTCTGCGAGAAGCTCTCGTACCAGCGCTCGGGATCGCGCGCCGAGAGCACGACCTTCGCCTCCGGGAACGCCTCGTGGATCTCGCGCCAGTAGGCGGCGGCGGGGAAATCGACGGCGGCGCCGAACTCCGCAAAGATCGCGCCGAAATCCGGCCGTCCGTTCACCACCTCGGTCCAGAGCGCGACCTGCTCCGGATTGCCGATCACCTCGGCCATGTGGTGGCAGGGTTCGAAGCCGAGCCGTTCGAGCGCGAGCTTCAAGGAATAGGTGCCCGTGCGGCCGAAACCCGCACCGATGATCTTGAGTGCCATGAGCGCGTCCTTCCGTATTTGACGAAATTGGCGATGAGCCTCGAAAAATCAGCCTTGATGGGAAATCCTGCGCCCGGAACGCAAAAAAATCCAACGAAACGATTTCAGGTTTCTTTAGGGAAATCGATCTTGGCCAGTTGGACCTGAGCCTTGTTGTGGATTTCGTGGTCCTGATGAAGACCCGCAGCGTCAAGAACGCGGCCGACAAGCTCGGCAAGACCCGGCCGCCTCCGATTTTGCCGCGGCCGAGGATTGCGACCTTCGTTTCAGGCGACGTCCCGCTGTGCTTTGCAGACCGCTACGATCAGCGCATCGACTGCCACGGCGCCCGTTTCGGTGACCACGACCGGATTGACATCAGCCTCGACGACATGCCCCGCCAATGCCGCGCAGGCGGTGGAGAAGTCGGCCAGCGCCCGCGCCGCGGCGCCGAGGTCGCGCGGTGCTTCCCCGCGCACGCCGTCGATCAGCCGGGCAACCTTCAGCCGGCGGATCATCGCGCTGGCCCTTTCGGGCCCGAAGGGTGCCCGAGCGAACTGGCGCTCATTGAAGTGTTCGACGAGCGTACCGCCGGGCGAAACCATGACCAACGGGCCGAAATCGGGGTCGATAACGCAGCCGAAGGCCAGTTCGATGCCCTTCCCAACCATCTTCTGCACGATCACGCGCGGTCCGAGACGGTTGGCGAGATCGGCATAGGCCGCTTGCAGCGCCCCGTGGCTCTTGAGATCGAGGATCACGCCGCCGAGGTCGCTCTTGTGGTCGATGCCAGCTTCTGCAGTCTTCAGCACGAGCGGAAATCCGAGGGTCTCTGCCGCCTCTCGGAGCGTGTCGGCAGAGTGGCAGATCACGCTTTGTACCACAGGCACGCCGAAATCGGCCAGGAGCGCGAGGCTGCCATGTTCGTCCATCGGCGCGGCGAGCCGCGCGCGCCAGTGCAAGACCCGGTCGGCATCCGCGTCCTTGGCGGCGTCCACCATAGCTGCACGGCGGCGATCGGCCCAGGTCTGGAAGTTGCGCACCGCCGCCATCATGTTTTCCGCCCCGTTCAGGCAGGGCACACCCAACCTCGCCAACTCGTCGCCAAGGGCGCGGTTATGGGTCTGGCCGAAGCTGGAGTAGAAGAAGCAGGGCTTGTCGGTGATCGAGGCCAGCGCCCTGGCCTGCGCGAACACGCCTTCCTCGTAGACGTAGTCGTCGCGCATGTCGGCCTCGAGGCCGAGCATCGAGACTTCGGGGGCGGCGGCCAGCATGCGCAGGCCGCGCTCGAAGACCTTGGGAAATTCGTCGGTGAGGTCCGCAGCGCAGTCGAGCGGGTTCGAGGGCTCAAGCTCCGGCGGAAGGGCCGCGCGCAAGGCTTCCCGAGTGGTCGCGCCGAGCTCGGCCAGCGGCGTGCCGGTTTCGGCCGCGAGATCGACCTGCAGTTCCCGCAATCCGCCGCTGTCAGTGACAAGGCCCACCCCGCCTGGCCCCGGAATTCGGCCCGTCGCGCACAAAAGCGCGGTGTTCATGAGCTCATCCACTGAACCGACCGCGATCGCCCCGCATTCCTCGAAGACCGCCGCATAGGCCGCGTTCGATCCGGCCAGCGCACCGGTATGCGACCGCGCGAGGCGGGCGCTTTCCTCGGTGCGTCCAACCTTGCAGATCACCACCGGGACGCCGCGGTCGCGGGCCGCCTTGAGGCTCTCGATCAGCCCTTGCGGATTGCGCGCGGTTTCCATGAAGACCGCGATCGCCCGCGTGCTCTGGCGGCTCGCGGCATAGGCGATGTACTCGTCGATGGTCGCGCCGATCTCCTGCCCCGGCGAGACCATCAGGTCGAACCGGTAGCGCGGGTCGTTCATGCCGAGCACGGTGAACACACTGCCGGAATGGGCGATCAGGGAGATGCCGCCGGGCGTCAGGTGATCGGCCGGATAGAAGCTCGCCACGGCGCCGGAGCGGGTGTTGATGAACCCCATGCCGGAGCCGCCGCAGACCGGCAGGTCCGCCTCGCGGGCGATGTCCTTCAGTCGGTGCAGGATCGGCGTACCGTCCGCCGTTTCGCCGTGGCAGGAATCGAAGATCACCGCCGAACGCGCGCCCTTGTCGATGGCGTCGATGAGCGCGCGTTCGAGATTGGGCCCGCCGATCCCGAGAACGGCGATGTCGGGGGCATGGTCAAGCTCGGAGATATGGCCGAGAGCGGGGCGGCCGAGGATCTCGCCGCCGCGCGGGTTGACGAAGTCGATCCGGCCCTGGAACCCCCCGCTCAACACCGCGCCGGCAAGCCGCGCGCCGAAAGAGCCGGGCCGCGCCGAGGCGCCGACCACGGCCATAGAGCGGCCCTCGAACATCGCGTTCAATCTGTGCGCCATGGCTTCAGCCCTTGAAATTGGGGTCACGTTTTTCCGCGAAGGCGACGGAGCCTTCGGTGAAATCGTCCGACCGGATCATCTGCTCGTAGAGCGGCATGTCGCTCTTGCCGACCCAGGCGCGGCGCACGGCGGCGTGGGCGGCCTCGGGCGAGCCGTAGGCGTACTTGCGCATGAACTCCTTCAGCGCCCCAGCCACGAGGGGGGCTCCTTGCGCGATCGTCGCCGCAACCTCGCGTGCATGGTCCATGAGCCGGTCGGCGGGCACCACGTCGCGCACGAGGCCCCAGTGCTTCGCCTCGTCGGCATACATCTTGCGCCCGGTCAGGATCAGCTCCATCGCCACGTTGTAGGGAATGCGATGGTGCAGCTTCTGGATCGCGCCGGCGTCGGGCAGGAAGCCGCGCTGCATCTCCGGCAGCCAGAAATAGGCATCCTCGGCGCAGACGATGACATCGCCGCCCAGCGCCAGCTCGAAGCCGCCGCCGATGGCGCCGCCAGCCAGCGCGACGATCACCGGCTTGTAAAGGCTGAAGAACTCCGGCAGCCCGCCGAGCCCGCCGGGGCCGAGGTCGAAGCCCTGTTCGGCATCCACGCTTTCGCCTGCGGCGAAGGCCTTCAGGTCCCAGCCAGCAGAAAAGATGTTCTTGGCATTGCCCGCGCTCGACAGGATCGCGACCCTGAGGTCGGGATTGTCGTTCAACTCCTTGAAGGCGGCATACATCGCCCGGCTCAGCGACAGGTCGATCGCGTTGACCGGCGGCCGGTTCATCGCGACTTCCATCACATGACCGCTGACCGTCACCTGCACCCGGTCCGACATGACGTTCATCCAGATACCCTCATGATGTGCAGCGAGGCGTCCGTCGCATCTCGCGAATAATCGTTGATTTCTCCGTGGCTCCCAGCCAAAGAAAAGCGGGAAACGGTTCATCCTATCATGAAGGAAATTCATGATGCGCTATTGGAGGCAGATCCCGCCGCTGAAATCGCTCTTCGCGCTCGAAGCGGCCGCGCGCCACGCGAGCTTCTCGCGCGCCGCTGAGGAGCTGAACGTGAGCCAGTCGGCGGTCAGCCATGCCGTCTCGACGGCCGAAGCCTTTCTGGGGACAAAGCTGATCGACCGGACGAGCCGGCCGATCAGCCTGACCCCCGAAGGAAAGGCCTACGTCGCCACGCTGGCCAGTTTTTTCACGCAGCTCGCGGCCGAGACCGACACGCTGCGACGGCGGAAGGTCAAGAACGTCCTGACGATTTCCTGTAACCTCGCCTATGGCAACTACTGGCTGTTGCCGCGGCTCAAGGGCTTCCACGCGGCGCATCCTGATCTCCAGGTGAACATGGTCACGACCTACCAGGGGCTGGCCTCGCTGGATGACGGCATCGATGTCGCCATCCGCTTCGGACGCGGCGACTGGCCGGGATGCACGTCACGGCTGCTGTTTCACGAGCGCATCGTTCCGGTCGCCTCACCGGACTACGTGGAGCGGAACGCGCCGGTGCGGCAGCCGGTCGATCTTCTTGACCATGTGTTGCTGCACGCGCTTTCCGTAGAAAAGTCCTGGTACGACTGGCAGCAGTGGTTCGCCCATTTCGGCGTTGCGACCGCAGGGGCGCTGCCCGGACCGGCATTCGACAACCATCTCCTGATGATGCAGGCCGCTCTGAGTGGCAGGGGAGTGGCGCTTGGCTGGATCGGAACTGCGTCCGATTTCCTGAGGCAACGTCTGCTGGTGAAGGTTCTCGACGCCCCGATCGTCCTGCAAGATGGCCTCCACGCCGTCGTGCGTCGCCAGCGGGATGAGCGGATCGAGCGGTTTCTCGACTGGATCACCGAGCGCGCGGAGACAGAAGCCGACACCCTCACCGAACCGTTCCGCTGAGGATTCCCGGCGACCAGACCGCCAGGCGAGAGCTTGTTTCCGTAACCGAAACAGGTTCTTCCAATCCCGAGTGCAATCCGTATGATATTTCGCGGGCTGTTTACCCGCCATCGCGGCTTTGCCGGAACTTTTCCGATTTGGAACCACCATACGGAACTGGGGGGATCTTTGATGACTACTGACCTTTCACCAATGCAATATCTTGACCGTGCGATGAACCAACTCCACGACCTTGGTCTTCTTCCCGAGGCGGGTGTGGCGACAAGTGAAGAGCCGATAATCTCGCTGCTGAATCAGATTTCGGATCTGGATGAAGCTAAAGTCACGTCGATCGCGCGTACGCTAAGCCAGGCGGCCGTATTCAACGACGTGGTTCGTCAGCAAGTCCAGGCCATGGATGTGGGCGAACGGTACAACGAGATCACCGACGCGTTCGATAGCATCCGGGAGGACGCCCGGTCCATGGTTGACCAGGTGGAAGATGGGCGGGTCGATACGTTCGAACGCCTCGGCAATATCTGGATGAAGGTGACCCGCGGCGATATCGCGACACGGTTTGACAAGATCAAGTCCACCTATCTCGACGTATCGGCCGCGACGCAGGATCAAATCGAGCGCGAGCAGAAGATCCTTGGTGCGTATCAGGATTTCCGAGGCGCTCTGAAAGAGGCGGAAGTCCTTGCTTTCGAGGTGCTGGAAAAGGCGGCGGCGGAACTCGACAAGGCCAAGTCGGCCGTGAGCGAGGCGATGGCGGCGGTCGAAGCCTATCAGGGCGATGTCATGGCGGATCGCGCGCGGCTGGAGATGCAGCGCGACGAGAAAGTCCGCGCCTTGCAGGCCGAGGAAAAACGCTACCAGATTGCGAAGGATCTCTCGGACAACCTGACGATCAGCTACAATACGTCCGAGGTTGTGATGGCCCGCCTCCTGCAAACGACAAATGCAAAAGAGCGCGTCTATTCGCAGGCAATCAGTTTCTTCTCGACGAACGAAGTTGTTCTGACGGCACTGACCGCTTCGTTCACGGGGCTGTTCGGGCTTCACGAGAGCACCCAGACCGTTGAAGCGATGAAGGAAGGTGTCAGCCGTTCGCTGGAGGACCTGGCCGATATCGGCGGGAAAGTTCAGGAAGCGGCACTCGAAACCGGATACGGCCCGACGGTTCGCGCGGACGCGGTGACAAAGCTCGTCGACTCCGTCGTCAGTTGGCAGGAGCGGTCACACGAAATCATCGAGGAAATGCGACGGCAGAGCACTGCGAACGCGGCTGAAATCCGCGAAGCCGTCGAGGACGGCAAGCAGCGACTTGCCCGGCTCGCCGACCAGGGCAAGGGGCTCGAGGCGCTATGACCGAAGGGGATGTGGGGGCCGCGAACTCCCGCCAGCCCCTCGACGAAGTCATGATGGCAATGGATGTCGTCGACACGCTCAGGCGGCGTGAAAGGCTGGTAGAGACGGAATTGAGTGACGCCAACCGCCGGGCGCAATTGAAGGACCGTCTGAGAGAGATCTACGAAGCACAGGGCATCGAGGTTCCGGACCGGATTCTTGAGGAAGGTGTCGCGGCGCTCGCTGAGGATCGTTTCGTTTTTGATCCGCCGCAGGACAGCCTCTCCGTGAGGATGGCGAACCTGTACGTTTCGCGTGGCAGGTGGGGAAAATGGCTTCTCGCCGGCCTCGCCATTGCCGCTGTCTTCGTCGCGGTGAATTACTTCACGGTTACGCAGCCCAATAGCCGGATAGGCAGCGATCTCACGGCGGTCTACGAGGACATCCAGGAAATAACGACCTCGGAGGAAGCGCTTTCCGGGGCGGGAGCGATCATGCAGGACGGACGCGATGCGCTCTCGCGCGGAGATGCGGACGCTGCTCGAGAGGCGCTTAACTCTCTCGAAGCACTGCGCGCACTTCTGAATGTGCAATACTCACTGCAAATCGTGAACCGTCCCGACGAGCTCAGCGGTGTATGGCGGGTGCCGGACGTAAACACGAACTCACGCAACTATTACCTCATCGTCGAGGCCGTCGACCGTTCAGGCCGCGTGGTCGCAATCCCTGTCCGGAACGAGGAGACCGGTAATACGCAGACGGTCTCGACCTGGGGATTGCGCGTCGATCAGAACACTTTCGAGTCAGTTGCCGACGACAAGCTGGATGACGGCATCATCCAGAACAACATCGTCGGCGAAAAGCCACGGGGAGCGCTTGAACCGGAATACACGATTCCGACGTCCGGCGGCGCCATTACCGCATGGTAGGTGAGAAAACATGATCACCGGAAGACAGGCCCTGGGATCAATCGAGAGTTCGCTTGCCAGCGAACGGGCAGAAATTGACCAGATGGAAGCCCGACTTCGGGGCCTTCTCGGCGACGAAGAGGGTCTACGAAAGGAGGATCTGGAAGATTTCCGCAGGCTGGCGAAACTGCGGCTTGACGAACTGCTGGAAGGCCGGGTCTTCGGCGAAATCGAGCGGGTCGAACGCCAGGCAGTCACGCTTCTTGCGGAGCGCGATCAGGCCAAGGCGAAAGTCGATGAGGAGCTTGCGGGCATCGAACGGGAACTGACTTCCCTGAAGGCGCAGCGTGATGCGAAATCCGATTCCATTGACGGCCTGGAAGCGGAAATCGGCCGGGCCGAAGACGCGACGCGCACTCGTCTTGAGCAGGACCGCGAGTACTCGGCCCAGGCGGAGGCGGCGCGCAAACTCGATATCCAGGCGGCCAATGCCGAAGAAAAGGCAAGCCAGAGTGAAGGCGAGCTGTCCGCAAAGGGGGCGGCCTACGAGAGCAACGCGCTTTTCATGTACCTCTGGAACCGCAAGTATCGCACAGCCGAGTATTCGGCATTTCCGCTCTTTCGCTGGCTTGACGGGCGTGTGGCACGCCTCATCGGATACGATGACGCCCGCGCCAATTTCTCCAGACTAAGGGAAATCCCTAAACGGTTGCGCGAACATGCCGACAGGCTCGATTCGGAGGCGGATGCCGAAGACCAGAGGCTCATGGACTTGTGGCAGAAGGCTCGTCAGGCGGACGGGATCGGCGCGCTGGATGCCAAGAAGGAGGCCGCCGAAGGCGAGCTTGAAGAAATAGATGCCGCCATCGACGCGGCAACGGCGAGGCAGAATGCACTGCTCGAGGAACGCGCCAGTTTTGCCGCTGGCGAGGATCAAAACAGCAAGGCGGCGATCGACCTCCTGGCCGAAGAGTTTCGGCAGGCAGACCTCGCCAAATTGTTGAGGGACGCGCAAGAAACACTTCGTACCGAGGATGACCGGATCGTCAGTAACCTTGTTGCCCGGCGGCGAGAACAGCAGCAGATCGACGCAAGCCGAGTGCAACTTAAAGAGGCCCTGGATCGGCGAATTCAACGCCTGAACGAGCTTGGCTCCGTAGCGAGCGAATTCAAGAGACGCAGGTATGCGCAGTCTGATTCCCGGTTTCGGGATGGCGTCCTGATCTCGATGATGCTGCGCGATCTCCTGGAAGGCTCGCTCGCAAGGGATACGTTCTGGGGAGAGCTCAATCGTCAGCACAGCAGACGTCGACCCGCTCCCGGTCCTGACATGCGACCGCGAGGTCCAATCGTGTTTGGCGGCGGGAGTCCGTCTCGTCGTTCGGGAGGGTTCGGCGGCGGACGCCGGTCCTCGGGCGGCGGCTTCCGGACTGGTGGAGGCTTCTGACTTACTGGATCCGCGAGTTTCTCTGCGCAAGAAGGCCGAGGTATCGGAGCAGAGCGCGCTTGCAATGGGGGCAAGACCTTGTGCCGCGCCCGGCTGGTGCCCCTCGGCGAGAACAGCGCGCGGTTCCGGAAGAAACTGGCTCGGGGGGTGAGACCGCGCTTCAAGTTTGAATGATCGAAGACCGAGGCGTGGACGGCGCCGGCCATCTGCAAGGTTCGCATTCGCTGCAAGCGTTTCATGGCTTGCTCTCGTCGTCGGAATGGCAGGTCTGAATTCTCCGACCGATTGCACAACCAGCGGCCGGTCTTCTGCATGCCGGCATTGCCAATGTCTTACATTGCCAGAGGTGGCTCCGCATTGCGCGCCGGCCCCGATCCGTTACGATGGCCGTTCAAACGAGCCCATTGCAGGCAAAGACATGAGCATCACAAGACGTCACTTCGGGTTGGGTATCGCTGCCTGTGGCCTTGCCGCGTGTAGTGGGACTGCACCGCTGGCCGTTGCCGGCGGCGGAGATGCAGGATTGGCCTCGGATGTTCGGCCCGTTCCAAATCCGGGCTACGACACATGGGTGTCCGCGTTCCGCAGCCGCGCTCCCGGCTACGGCCTGTCAGAGACGACCCTTGCGTCGGGGTTTCGGGATGCCGGCTATCTTCCCGGTGTCGTCACGCGTGACCGCAATCAGACCGAATTCACGCGCAGTCTGGAGGATTACCTTTCCATTGCCGCCTCTGACGAACGCGTGAGCAAAGGCCGCGCCGCGTTCGCCCGCCACCGGAACACTCTCCAGGCGCTGGAAGACAGATTCGGCGTTGACGGGAAAATCATCGCGGCAATCTGGGGGCTGGAGAGCTTTTACGGCGAGCGCCGGGGCGATGTGCCGGTCATATCTGCCACATCGACGCTCGCCTATGACGGGCGGCGCGGCGCCTTCTTTGAGAAGCAGCTCATTGCCGCTCTCAAGATCCTGCAAAACGGCGATATCGGTGTGGCTCGCATGACCGGCAGCTGGGCCGGCGCCATGGGGCACACGCAGTTCATTCCAACCTCCTACCTGGCTTTCGCAGTCGATTTCACAGGTGACGGGCGCCGAGACATCTGGTCCGAAGACCCGAGCGACGCGCTGGCGTCCACCGCCGCCTATCTTCAGCGCAGCGGCTGGACCCGCGGCGTGCGCTGGGGCAGCGAGGTCGGTGACGGTGCGAATGCCGGCAGCATCATCCAACCCCAGCCTGGCGGACCGCGCTTTGCGGTCACGGGCAATTACCGTGCGATCAAGCGATACAACAACTCGGATGCCTATGCGATTGGGGTTGGCCACCTCGCCGACCGTATCGGCGGGGCCGGTCCGCTGCGCACAAGTTTTCCGCCTGATGCAAACGGCATGACCAAGGCGGATCGCAAGGCTTTGCAGGAGCGCCTGACCGCGATGGGCTTCGATACTGGCGGCACCGATGGTGTGATCGGTCCCAACACACGCCGCGCCATAAGTGATTACCAGTCAAGCCGCGGCCTCAGCGCAACGGGCGAGCCTTCATTGGCGTTGCTGCGCAGTCTCGGCTAGGTCATGTTTGTCCGGCGTGAGCACTCTCCGGACGGATTTGACGGGCCGAGAAACGCGGAGTTCCGGTTCATCGAAGCCATCAGGGAACGAAAATGGACAAGACGTCCGGAACATCGAAGGACACGGCCGACAGGCTTGTCCGTGGGATCAAGCGGAATACCCGCAACCACTAGTCCGCGGAAGCGAAGATCCGGATCGTCCTGGCGGGTCTGCACGGCGAGGAGAGCATCTTCGCGCTTTGCCGACGTGCGTCACGAAGACGAGCGCCGGCCCGGTCTCTCGGAGGCGCGCGGCCTTGGCGCCCAGCGGCGCCGGAACCGGGTGTATCCACGCCAGATCCTCGTCGGAGACCGTGACGAGGTCGGCCCGCGCGATCATCCGTGTCTGAACACCTGGACCAGGTGTGGCTCTGTCGAGCCATGAAAGATTACGCATCTTCCGCAAAGCGGCCTGTTACTCGGCGTAATTGCGCGCCCTGGACATCTTTCCGATGCCCGGGTTGAAACTGTTTGTCGGGTCGCAGGCTTCATAGAAGGCCGCAAGATCGGGCTTGGCTTCGTAAAGGTGGCCGACATTGTGCTCGGCGGGGTATTCGGCGCCGCGCCTGTCGAGGAGCGTGAGCATCCGTTCCTTGAGCGCCTTGGGGTCGACGCCTTTCTTCACGATGTAATCCTGATGCAGCACGTGGCACAGGAAGTGGCCGTAATAGAGCTTGTGGACCATCGCGCCGTCGATATCTGGCGGCAGGGTCTCGTACCACTCCCTGTCGTTGCGGCGGAGTGCGATGTCGAGGGGTATGATGTCGGCCACCTCTCCAGAATGGATCGCCATGTAGCGCACGGCGGCACCGGCTGCGGCGAAGCGGTGGAGGCCGGCGATCCTGGCCTCGCGGTCGCTGCATTCGAAATAGTCGCCCTCGCGACCGGCGAAGAAATCCTCTAGGTGGCCGGCCGCCTCGTCGATGCCGCCATCGCGCATCTTCAGGATCAGGTGATGACGGTAGCGGTCGCGGAACGCGGTCATCCGGCGCGGCAGCACGCGCGGCGCGACACGCGAGACCAACTGCATGAAGCGGTCAGTGAGGTTCGCGAGGCCCGGCACGTTTCTTAGCCGCGCATCGACTCCGCCCTTCAGCGCGAAGAAGGCTGGCAGCCGGTCGGTGCCGAACCAGTCGATCATCATCACGGTGTCCTTGCCGTATTTCGCGGTGATGTCGAACACTTCCCGCTCCATGTATTCGGCCGAGACGGGCAGCGTTTCAAACCTGCTCAGGATATGACGGCGCAGTTCGGTCAGATCGTCGACGGAGTTGGTGCCGATATAGAAGGTCTTCTCGGCCTCCGGTTTGGGATAGGTGTCGAGCCGCACGGCGAAGACGCCGAGCTTTCCAGCGCAGCCCGACGCCTCGAATAGGCGCCGCTTGTCGGCATTGAACCGCGCCGAGGTTTCCGCGTCGACGTCGCGCACCTGGGCGGCGTAGTCGGTGGCGGAGGCCTTGCGATTGGTCTTTGGCGGCGTCCGGTCGAAGTCGCCGGCGTCCAGCCGTCCGAGCATCTCCTCCGAGGTGTCGCCGAGTTCAATCCCAAGATTGTTCACTAGCGACAGGCGGCCATCGGCACCGAGCCGGGCAAAAAGCGCGAGTTCCGTGTAGGACGGACCGCGCTCCACCAGCGAACCGCCCGAATTGTCGCAAACGCCGCCGATCACCGACGCGCCTATGCAGGACGATCCGATCACCGAATGCGGTTCGCGTTTCAGCGGCGCCAGAAGCTTCTCCAATGCGAACAGTGTAGCGCCGGGCTGGGCGACAACCTGCTTTCCGCCGTCGATCGTGTGGATCTTGTCCAGTCGGCGGGTGTTGATCAACACCACGCCTCGGTCGTAGCTGCCGCTCGGCGTCGAGCCTTCGGTCAGCCCGGTATTGGCCGCCTGCATGATGACGATCTTGTCCGCCGCCACGCAGGCTTCCAGCACCCGCCACTGTTGAACGAGCGAGCCGGGGCGCACCACTGCCAGCGCCTCGCCCGAGCCGGAGCGGAAGCCGCGCCGGAACCGCTCCGTCTCGCGCCGGCCCGTCAGGACATGCCTGCGCCCGACGATCCCGCGAAGGGCATTGATGAGGGTTGCGTCTTCCATCTTCCCGTCCTCAATAGGCGACCGAGGGCAACCAGGTCGCCAGCGCGGGCCAGAAGAAGACGAGCGCGAGGCCGGCGAGCTGCAGCAGGACGAAGGGCACGATGCCGCGATAGATGTGCATCAGGCCGATCTCCGGCGGGCAGACGCCCTTGAGGTAGAAGAGCGCGAAGCCCACGGGCGGCGTCAGGAACGAGGTCTGGAGCGTCACCGCGACGAGGATCACGAACCAGACGAGCGAGGGTTCGTCGATCACGCCGTAGCCCGGGATGTCGATGCCGAGGCTGTTCACGATCGGCCGCATCAGCGGCAGCACGATCAGCGTGATCTCGATCCAGCCGAGGACGAAGCCCAGAAGGAACACGATGAACAGGATGAATATCACGGTTCCGTTCGGGCCGAAGCCGGTTCCTGCCACGACGCTTTCGATCAGTTCGTCGCCGCCGAGTTCCCTCAGCACGTAGGAAAAGACCGTCGCGCCGAGGAAGATCGCGAAGATACAGGCCGTCGTGTTGAAGGTCGAGACGAGCACGGCCTTGAGCTTGGCGAAGGTCAGCTTGCGGTAGCCGAGCGCGAGAAGCGTGGCCCCGAGTGCGCCGACGCCGGATGCCTCGGTCGGCGTCGTGATGCCCATGAAGATCGAACCAAGCACCGCGAGGATCAGGCCGAGCGTCGGCAGGACGGCGATCAACACGCCCTTGACCGCCCGCCAGTAGGGCGCCGTCGCGCCGTCCGGCACCGGGGCCGCTTCGCGCTTCACGAGCGCGAGGACGAAGATGTAGATCAGGTAGAGCGCGCCGATGATGACGCCGGGGAAGACCGCGCCCATGAAGAGGTCGCCAACCGACAGCGCCATCTGGTCGGCCATGATGACAAGCATGATCGAAGGCGGGATCAGGATGCCGAGCGTGCCCGAGGCGGCCACGACACCTGCGGCAAGCGTCGGCGCATAGCGTTGCTGCATCATCGAGGGCAGCGACAGGACGGCGCCAACGGTTATGCTACGCTGGCGGCGAACACTGGGGTCGAGCATTTCGTCGTCGGCAGCAAGCCCGGCACGCGGGTCGCCGCCGGCTGCTATCACATCCAGAATGCGAACTCGTTGCACGCCCGCTACGACAAGTTCATCAAGCCATTCTGCGGCCCTGCCACGAAGAACCTCGATGGCTAAATCCGCTGGTTGGAAGTGCGGTTGGCCGGACTTCAGCCCGCGCACGTCATTCGGGCATCATGACACCGTCACCCGGGCGGACGGCTGCTGGCTAAGTCCGTCCGCTTCGCGAGCCATACTCGACGTTCGTCCGGAAGCCTTACACGTCACCGGCGATTTCCGATCATTGCGCTGTCATCCAATGATATCTTCGATTGAAAGGCGGCGACTCGCCCGTGTTGCTGTTGAAAAGGTGACAGATGCGTCAGCTCGAGTTGACGGCGGACCTCGTGGCACTGGTCCATCGTGATGTGCCTGACCCCGGGCCAGACGGACGATTTCGGGACCTCACGGACGAGGAGTTCGACAGTTTCGCTGCCCAACTCCTCGCCGAAATCGGCGATGGCCCGATCTGGCTATTCGCATATGGTTCGCTTATCTGGCGGCCGGACTTCGAACATGTCGAGTCGGTCCGTGGTCGCATCCATGGCTGGCGTCGCAGCTTTTGCCTGCGTGACTATCGGTGGCGCGGCTCTCAGGAGCAGCCCGGCTTCATGTTGGCGCTGGACCGGGGCGGCTCGTGCAATGGTGTTGTTTACCGACTAACCGGCGAAGATCCTTATGCGCAGATGCTCCGCCTGCTCTATCGCGAAGCGGCCTATGACGGCGACTTTCGGTCCATTCGCTTTCTGAATGTGCGAACGGAGTACGGTAGGGTGGTCAGGGCGCTAACCTTCTGGCTGATGCCGAGGGATGATCCGGACTACGCCAACCTGCCGATTGAAGACCAGGCGCAGATGCTGGCGAGAGCGGTCGGATTCTTGGGCAGTACGGCAGAATACCTGCACAACACGATCTCACAGCTTGCAGCGCTCGGCATCCACGATTCCTACCTTTGGTCCCTGCAGCGGCTCGTCGCACAGCAGATCCGCGCCGACTTTTCTCCGGACCGGGTTGTGCAGGCGATTACCCGGATGCCGGGCTGAGAATGGAGATCCTTACCGAACGATTGCGGGTTCGCGCCTACACACTTGGAGATCAGCGCGAATATGTGAAAATGAATAGTGATAGCGAAATCATGCGCTGGCTTGGCGGACCAAGCGATAATGCACAGTCGATTGCCGAGATGGAGTATAACAACGCGACGCTCGCCAATTTTTCAAATGGAAAGGTTGCAGTCGAGCGCCTTTCGGACGGTGTATTTTTGGGCATGTGCGGACTATCGTTTGAGGATTGGTATCCAGACGATCTTGAAATCGGCTGGCGTTTTCAGCGTCAGCATTGGGGCTTTGGCTATGCAACCGAAGCAGCACTTGCGTGGCTTCATCACGCCTTCTTAACACTCGGTATCGAGCGCGTCATCTCGATAAGTGACGCGCCGAATCTGCGGTCAATATCGGTCATGAGGCGCTTGAACATGAAGCTGAACCATGTTGCCGAGTTGGGAGACAGAGACCGCAAGACCAAATGTCTGATCTATGCGATCACCAAATCCGAGTTCCGTGAAAGGCCTACAACCTGTGGAGCGCGGGATCGGCAAGGTCGGCGCTGAATGCCAGAAATGTTGGCGCGGCGGACCAACAAGACTTGCGGACACCCCCTTTTTATTAAAGAGGCATTCCAGGCAAGCGGCCACGGAGAATGCTTCAGTGAGAGTAATACCACGAGAAATATCCGGCGGGCGTTTTTGCAAAAGTCGCGGTCTGGGCGTGATGCCCCCTTTCAGCGCTTCATTGCAGGACTTCCAGTTCGTCGTGCGGTAGCGGGCAGGTTCGGGCTTGTTCATGCCGAGCGTCTTAAACTACCGGATTCGCGACGTGAATCCTTCCGGCGCCGAGTTCTGAAACAACGCCGCTGGGGCAGCGGCGCAGCGTTCACACTCCTGCCTTTTGGGCATTGCGCTACAACTGCGGCTTCGCGAACAATTACTCAACGGCTACCGGCCTTGACCTTTGCTCAGGTCCGCCGTTTGCGCCCTGATCCAGGCGATCAGGGCGTCCAGTTCACCGGTCAACTTCGCTCCCGGTGCGGCGATCAGGAAGAAGGCGTTTCCAGTGTTGATCTCAGTCGGCAATGGGCGCACCAGCTGGGTATTGTGGAGCAGCAGCGCAGAAGTCAGGCTCCAGCCGAGGGCAAGCCCTTCTCCGGCCAAGGCGGCCTGAAGCGTCAGCTGGTAGTCGTTGAACACCATGTCGGGCTGGGTTTCATCCGTTTCCACGCCGACGCGGGCAAGCCATTCTGCCCAGCCCATGCGTTTGCGGAACCGGTCGAAGGCGTGCAACCGTCGATGGTTCGTCAGATCGGACACTGTGCCAATGCGGGGATGGTCGGCCAGATACTTCGGCGCGCAGATCGGAAAGACGACTTCGTCGCACAGATACCAGCTGTTCGGGCGCCGGAAGTCACGGTCGCGGATCCAGATTGTCAGGTCGATTTCAGAGTCGGGTTCGATGTCGCGATCGGTCGTGACAACCTTGATCCGCAGGTTCGGATAATCCTGCTGCAATTTATAGAGCTGCGGCATCAGCCAATGCGCGGCAACCGAGGTCGAGGCGGCGAAGGTCAGGTATCGGGTTTCTGTCGAGGACAACGTCCTGAGGCTGTCCTCGATGCGGTGAAACCCAAAACGCACGCTGTCGTAAAGCAGCCGTCCAGCCTCGGTCAGTTGTACGCCGCGATTTTCACGAATGAAGAGTTGCGTGCCGCAGTGGCGCTCCAGCGCCCTTATTGATTGCGACACGCTGGGCTGTGTCACGTTCAGTTCCGCCGCCGCATTCTTGAAATTCAGATGCCGCGCCGCCGCCTCGAAGACGAAGAGCGAATGCGGGGACGGGATCAGGGATCGTAACTCAGACATAAACTGAATTTATATCAGACGATTTCTTTCCCGTCTACAGAGATGGCCCGAACTGTGGTTGTCTGGGTCGCGTGATTGGCTCGCAACAGGCCCGGCCGCAGCCGAGGGGTGGAACAACTACGATGGCAAGAAAGCGGAACCCTGCTCCCCAAGGCCGTATCATGGTCGATCCGCCGGTGCAGGAGCCGACTGACTCGGGGTGGTATGTGACTTCAGGTCCCGATTTGCCGCTCGCGACGCAGCGCGGAGAAACGCGTTGCGATTGTCTGGTGATCGGCGCGGGCTGGATGGGTCTGCACGCCGCGCGGCGCTATTCCGAACTTGCACCCGACCAATCGGTGGTGCTGGTCGACGCCGGTCGGATCGGGAACAACGCATCGGGCCGCTGCATGGGCTTCGCCATCGATCTGGCCCACAATCCGCGCAAGCATGACTTTGTCGAGGACATCCAGGGAAACAAAGATGAGCTCCTTACCAACCTTGACGGCAACGCCTATCTGCGATCGGCGGTCGAGGAGCTTGGCGTCGACTGCGACTGGGATCCGCAGGGCAAGTATCACAGTGCGGCCACCGACCATGGCGTGGCGGATCTGGTCAGCTTTTCGAAGGCGCTGGACGCGATGGGCCAGACATACCGCTGGGTCGGGCGCGATGAGATGCAGGCGATGACCGGCAGCAAGCACTATATCAAGGCGCTGCATCATCCCGGAACCATTCTGATCCAGCCGGCCAAGTACCTGAAGAACCTGACTCGCGTCTTGACGAAGAACGTGACGGTTCACGAAAACACCGTGATCAGCACCGCACGCTTCGGGGCCCAAGGGCACGTGTTCGAAACCCAATCGGGAGTGATCCGCGCGAAACGGGTGATCATCTGCGCCGCGGGCTATCTGACGCGCTTTGGATTTCATGGCCAGACCGCGATCCCGCTTTATACCTTTGCCAGCATGACCCGGCCGCTGACCGAGAACGAACTTGCGAAGGCGGGCAATCAGGCGGCCTACGGTCTCATCCCGGCTAACAGCTTCGGCACGACTGTCCGACGCACCGCCGACAACCGCCTCATCCTGCGGAATGTCTATTCCTACGCCCCAAAGTTCAAAACCACGTTGCGCGACGTCGAACGCGCGCGCGAACAGCAGAAGATCGCGTTCGAGCGCCGTTGGCCAGATCTTGCCCCGATGGGTTTTGAGATCAGCTGGGGCGGTCTGCTGACGCTGGCACAAAACGGCGGAATGGTGTTCGGCGAACTTGCCGCCAACGTCTATGGTGCCGCCTTCTGCAACGGCACCGGCGTCTCGCGCGGAGCCGCCTTTGGCAAGGCCGTCGCGGAACTGGCCCTGGGCCGGTCCTCGCCTGTCATAGACATCCTGAAGCGCCGCGTCCCGCCTTCGCGGGCCTATCCCGACCTCATCACCTCAACCGGGGTGCGCCTAGTGACCGGTTGGCGGTTCAGGCAGGCTGGCAAGGAAGTATGACAAGTCTCAGGAGCCCGCACATGGTCGAAAGCGCCTCGGAAACGAAGCGTCTTGGCCGCGCCACTCGGCGCGCCGCGCGCGAGGCGGAAGTCACGCCGCGCCTTTCCACGGTCCGCTACCGCGTGAAGCCGGTGGAGGTCGTGAGTGCCGACGAGCTTGACCGCATCCACTGCGCCTCCCTGAAGATCCTGCAGGAAGTCGGCATCGACTTTCGCGATGAGGTGGCTTTGGCGCAGTGGAAGGCGGCGGGAGCTGATGTCCGCGGCCAACGGGTGCATCTTGACGGTGACCTTGTCGAGTCGCTTGTCGCGATGGCCCCCGAGCGGTTCGCGATGACCGGCCGTGGCGCGGACACGGATGTTGAGATCGGCGTCGACACGCTGACGTTTTGCGCGATGCAGGGCGCGCCCAACATCCGGGATCTGGACGGAACGCGCCGCGCCTCTACGATTGCCGATCTGCGCAAGATCAACAGGCTGATCCAGATGAGCCCCGGCTTCCAGATCGGAACCGGATTTGCCTGTGAGCCCACCGATATCGCCGTGCCTTGGCGGCACCTTCACATCATGCACACGAACCTTGTCGATCTTGACCTGGCCACGAACGGCCTGACGACGGGAACTGCGCGCGCCGAAGACTGTATCGCGATGGCGCGGATCGTCTATGGCAGGGCATTCATGGACGAAAACGCGGTGCTTTGGGGCATGATCTCAGGCAACTCGCCGCTTGTCTGGGATGCGACGATGCTGGAAGGGCTGCGGGTCTTCGCCCTTGCCAACCAGGTCGTATTGATTGCGCCCTTCGTGCTTGGCGCGGCCAATACGCCCGCCGACGTGGTGGCCACGGTCGCGCAATTGAATGCCGAGGCGCTGGCCGGCGTTGCCTATGCCCAGCTCGTGAAGCCCGGCACAAAGACGATCTACGGCCAGTATTCGGTTTCGGTGTCGATGAAGTCGGGCGCGCCGATCTCGGGCATGCCCGAGATCAGCCTGTTGAACGGGATCGTTGGCCAGCTAGCCCGCCGCTATAATATTCCGTGGCGAACCACGGCCTCGCAGGCATCGTCGAAGCTGTTCGATGCGCAGTCGGGCTATGAATCCGCCACCGCCTACATGGCTGCGGTCAATGCCAGGGCCAATTTCCTGCTGCATGCCGGCGGCTGGGACGAAGCCGGCATGGTGCATTGCCTGAACAAACTGGTGGTGGACGGCGAACAGAACCTGCTGATGGCCAAATACGCCCAAGGCGTGAGCTTTGATCTTCTGGACGAGGCGCTGGACGCTGTGCGTCGCGTTGGCCCCGGCGGCCACTACCTCGGCGATCCCTTTACACTGAAGCACTTCAGGAGTGCCTTCATCGCGCCCGAGATCCTCAACTACGAGGCCTTTGAGCAATGGAAGGCCGCCGGCGGCAAGGACATGCCAAGCCGCGCGCGCGAAAAGGCAGAAGACTTGCTGGCCCGCTACGCCCCGCCCGCACTTGACCCATCGAAGCGCGAGGAACTGGATGCGTTCGTCGCCCGAAGGGAGCAAGAGATTTCGCCCAATCTGGCATGAACCGGCCGATCTCGTGTCGGTCGCAGATGAAACCGAGGAAAGACCATGTCCAATTTAGAAGGTATCAATCTTGCAATGCAGACGCCGTTCAACGCGGACGGTGCGATCGACTTTGCGGTCTTCGAGCGTTTGATCGAGGACTATATCGCGGCGGGCGTGCAAGGGCTGGTCCTTGGCGCCGGCACTGGTCAGCATCCCTACCTTACGGAAGACGAGTGCAACCGGCTGTACGAAGCCGGAATCAAGCAGATTGCCGGGCGGGTCAACGTGATCTGCCAGACCTCTGCCTTGAATATGGACGATGTGATCCGGCGATCACGGCATGCCGAGAACTCGGGAGCGAATGCGCTGATGATCCTGCCGCCCTATCTGGAAGGGCCAGACGACGAGGACGGGCTCTTCGCCTTCTACCGCGAGGTCGACGCGGCGGTGGGAATTGACATTGTCGGCTACAACATTCCCCAGTCGACCGGGATTGCGGTCTCGATTCCGTTGCTCCTAAGGCTGAAGGAGCTGCGGAACTATCGCTGGATCAAGGACAGCGCAGGCGATTTCACCACCCATCAGGAATATCTCCAGACCGGCATAGACGTTTTGAACGGTTGCGACACCACAACCTTCGCGGCGCTGATGGCGGGTACCAAGGGCGTCATCTGGGGTGCCGCAAACTACATGCCGCATGAAGCGGCCAAGCTTTATGGCCTGATCACCGCCCGCGACCTCGAAGCAGCACTGGTCCTTTGGCAGAAGATGCTCCCCTCGCTCTTGTTCATCTGGCGCAACCCCTATGTGCCCGCCGTATTACGGGCGGCAGAACTGCGAGGCTTTGGCACCGGGAATGTGCGCCGCCCCCTCCAGAGGCTGACGGCCGCACAGGATGCCGCCCTGCAGAAGGCGCTGGCGCCGCTGATGGTTGACGGTCCGCTGTAACTGCCGCTAGAGACCTTCAATCCTTGGCTTTCCCTCGCGATCGAAACAGGAAGGAAGGCCCGGAGCTGCCGTCCGGCAAGATCTTCGACGCCTCAGTGCAGCTTTCGCATTACTGCCGTTCACGGGCACTGTTGTACAAATCGAGTGACGGTCAGGCTTCCCCTTTCCCAGGACAGACTTATCCCGCAACCTCTGTGACAGGTGTGCCGAGCGCGGTGAAGCCGTTCAGGACCGCGACACGGACCTGGAACTCCGCGACCTGACCGTCGAAGTCCCGGGCTGAGAGGCGCTGGCCCAGCCGTTTCACACGGTGCATCTTGGTCTCTGCACGGCTTCGGCGGTGGTTGCCGCTCGATCGTCGCCAAATCGTCCGGCCGAAGCGGTTCGATGCCCGCAATGCCTCGTTGCGCGCAATCGCGCCAGCGGTGTCCGCCTTCCGAGGTCTGGCGTTCCTGCGGGGCGGGATGATCGCGGCTGCGCCGCGGGCGGCGAAGGCGTTATGGCATTTGCCGGTGTCAAATGCGCCACCAGATTCCGGGACTGAACGCCTACAAGCCTTCCTCTCCGGCGTATTCCGAGATGTAGTCGAACAGTCTCTTTGCGACATTGCTGCGCCGCCCCTGAGGCATCTTGATGTAGTAAGACCAAGGGCTTTTCGGACGGACCTGCAACGGCTCCATTAGCAGGCCACGCTCGATATACGTCCCGCACAGCGATGTCAGCGCGATTGTGGCGCCCAGCCCGTTGGCCGACAGCTCGAGGGCCACGTTCGTTGCATTCGTTCGGATCGCGCCGTCGAGATCCATGTCCGGGTTGCCGAGAGTATAACCGAACAGACCCCAGTATTCCTGCCGTCCCGCGACCACGATCTTAGCTTGCGACTCGACACTCATTCCATCGGCGATGTCTTCGCCGGCATAAGGGCTGCAAACCAGAGACAGGGTTTCATCCCATAGCAGGCTCGCGCCTGGAGGAACCTCGTCGTTGCGGTTCACCGAGATCGAAATGTCGGCAATGACATCATCCGGGTGATCCCAGATTGTTGCATTGACCACGATCTCCACCTCGGGATTGCGCGATCGAAATCCGGCAAGGCACGCCGGAAGCCAGTTCTCGGCCAGGCTCATCGGACAGGCAACGATCACCGAGCGATCCCGGGACGTCGTCGCGATCGCATCGGTCGCAGTGTCGATCTGGTGCAGGGCCTGGCGCAGCGTCGGCAGGAACGCCTCGCCAATCTCCGTCAATGCAATGCTGCGTGTTCCGCGCACGAAGAGGTCACGGCCGACGTATTTTTCCAGCGCCCGGATGTGGGTGCTGATCGCAGCCTGAGTATACCCCAGTTCCTCTGCGGCCTTGGTGAAGCTCAGATGGCGCGCGGCGCATTCGAACGAGCGAATGTAGTTCAGCGGAGGTGGCGGTCTATCCATGCGTCCGAACCTGTCATCATTGCTTGCCAATACCTGCCGTCCGTCACCAATAGGAATAAAAAAAACGGATGTATAGACGCCGAATATTTCGCGTGTTCGCCGGGACGAGACCACTATTGTCCGTGGTCGAATGCAACGATGGGCTTGAAAAATGAGCAGCAAAGCTGTCGCACATGATGCCAATGCCGATACGTTCGCAACCCTCGCGGATTTCACTCTCGAACTCTCGCCCGAAGCGATTCCCGCATCCGCGCGCGAGCGGGCGGCGCTGATGCTGCTCGATACGCTTGGGATCTGTGCGGCGGCAGCACCGATGGAGGCGGGTGTGCTCGGTCGGCGGGCGGCGCTATTGCTTCATGCCTCGTCCGATCCCGGCCATTCGGCGCGGATGCTGTTCGACGGCCGCAGCGTCAGCTTGGCTGGTGCGGCCTATGCGGCGGCGACCCAGACCGACAATCTCGACGGCCACGACGGCTACAACCCGACCAAGGGTCACATCGGCGTCGTCGCGGTGCCGGCGTTGGCGGTTCTGGCCGAGCAACTGCCGGACCTCTCCGGCCCAGAGGTGCTCGCCGCGCTTATCGTCGGCTACGAGGTTGCCGGGCGCGCCGGCATCGCGCTGCACGCGACAGTCAGCGACTACCATACCTCCGGCGCCTGGAACGCGCTCGGCGTCGCCGCGATGGCGGCGCGGCTCCGACGCCAGACGCCCGCGATGTTGCGCGAGGCGCTCGGCATCGCCGAATATCACGGCCCCCGCAGCCAGATGATGCGTGAGATCGCAACGCCAACGATGCTGCATGACGGCTCGGGCTGGGGCGCGCTCGTCGGCATGTCGGCGGCGATCCTCGCCGAGAACGGATTCACTGGCTCTCCGGCGATCACCGTCGAAGCCGCCAATGTCGCGCCGCACTGGGCCGATCTCGGCCGGTTCTGGCAGATCGAGCATCAGTACGTGAAGCCCTATCCGGTCTGCCGCTGGGCCCACGCAGCGATCGACGCTGCGCGCGAGCTTGCACTGGGCCATGCCTTCGCGGCCGACCACATCGAAAAGATCCGCATCCGCAGCTTCGACTACGCGGTCCAGCTCTTCCCAACCATGCCGGACACCACATCGAAGGCACAGTATTCACTGCCGTTCGCCGTGGCGACCATGCTGGTTCAAGGCCATATCGGGCTCGACCACATCTCGGGTGAGGGCCTTGCGGACCCGAAGGTGGCCGCGCTGGTCGGCCGCACCGTCATGGAAGCCTCCGAGCGCCACCAGGCGCGGTTCCCGGCCGGACGCTGGGCCGATGTCGAGATCACGCTCGCCGATGGCCGCGTGCTCGCCTCGGGCGACACCCATGCCCGCGGCGGGCCGGAACGTCCCTTCGGCCGCGACGAGGTGGTCGCGAAGTACAAGAGCTTCGCCGTGCCGGCGCTCGGCGAGGCGCGGGCGCAGGGTCTCTGCGATGCCGTGCTGGCGCTGACCGAAGCCGGCAGCCGCTTCGACGCGGTCGCCCGCCATCTCTACGATCCGCTCTGATCCGTCATGGTTCTCCGCCTTCTCAAATACTGGCTCCGCAGTGACTATCCGGTGACCGGCGACATTCCCGTCACGCCCGCCCTGAAGCCCGCCTATGACGTGGTGATCATCGGCGCCGGCGGCCACGGTCTGGCCTGCGCCCATTACCTGTCGAAATACCACGGCATCCACGACGTCGCGGTGCTCGACAAGGGCTGGCTTGCCGGCGGCAATACCGCGCGCAACACCACGACGATCCGCTCGAACTACATCACGCCCCAGGGCATC
Organism: Defluviimonas sp. D31; assembly: GCF_033436765.1. Classification (NCBI taxonomy): domain Bacteria; kingdom Pseudomonadati; phylum Pseudomonadota; class Alphaproteobacteria; order Rhodobacterales; family Paracoccaceae; genus Albidovulum; species Defluviimonas sp. D31. The sequence goes on along the minus strand of NZ_JAWQFN010000010.1, from coordinate 5,790 downwards.
GCCTTCTACAAGGAGGGCGTGACGCTTTACGAGGCGATGTCGGAGGAACTCGACTTCAACGTCATGTTCTCGCAGCGCGGCCAGCTCACACTCGCCCATAGCGAGGCTACGCTGCGATCCTTCCACCTGCGCGCCGAGACCGGCCGTCACATGGGGATCGGCATCGAGGTCGTCGACCAGAAGGGCGTAGAGGCGCTCTGCCCGCATCTCAACATGGATTACGGCGGCGCGCTAGAGGTGCTTGGCGGGCTCTGGCATCCCGACGGCGGCACGGCACGCCATGACGCGGTGGCCTGGGGTTACGCGGCGCAGGCTGCGCGGCGCGGGGTGGAGATACACCAACGCACCGAGGTGACCGCGATCGAGGTCGCGGGCGGCCGAGTGCAGGCGGTGGTGACCAACCGCGGCCGCATCGCCGCAGGGCAGGTGATGATCGCCTGCGGCGGCATGAACTACGACATGGCGCTCAAGGCCGGTGTCGAACTGCCGATCCGCTGCTATCCGCTGCAGGCGATGGTGACCCAGCCGGTCAAGCCCTGGCTCCACACGCTCGTCTCCTCGGTTAGCCTGCACACCTATCTCGTGCAATCCTCGCGCGGTGAGATGGTGATCGGCGGCGGCTCGGATCCGTACCAGCTCTATTCCACCCGCTCGACGCTCGACATGAAGGAGCATCTGGCCGAGGGCGCGGTGCATCTCTTCCCGTTCCTGAAGAACCTGCGGCTCCTCCGGCAATGGGCCGGGATCACCGACATGACGCCGGATTACAGCCCGATCATGGGCGAAAGTCCGGTGGACGGGCTCTGGCTCGATTGCGGCTGGGGCACCTGGGGCTTCAAGGCGACGCCGGTCGCGGGCAAGCGCATGGCCGAATGCATAGCCACCGGCCGCGTGCCGGAGATCCTTCAACCCTTCGCGCTTGAGCGATTCGAGCGGTTCGCGCTCTTGAACGAAATGGGCGCCACCGCGGCGAGTCACTGAGATGAAACTGCTTTCCTGTCCCCTGAACGGACCCCGCAACATCGAAGAGTTCCAGTATCTCGGCCCGCTGCGCGAGCGCCCCGATCCGGATGCGCTTTCCGATGCCGACTGGGCGCGGCACCTCTTCCGGGCCGAGAACCGGCCCGGCGCGATGCTCGAATGGTGGCGCCACCGGCCGTCGAACTACGTCTTCCTCGCCGAGCGCCATACCGTCACCAACGCCGTGATCCGCACCTTCGATCCTTCGGAACTGGAGCCCGGCGCATGACCCGGCTCGACGCCCCCTTCGGCAGCCGGATCGACCGGTCCCGGCCCATCTCCTTCAGCTTCGAGGGTCAGCGCTTCACCGGCTACGAAGGCGACACCATCGCCAGCGCGCTGGCCGCCTCCGGCCAGTGGATGCTGTCGCGCTCGTTCAAGTATCACCGCCCGCGCGGCGCCTTCTCGATGGCGGGTGCGGAAGCCAACACGCTGGTCCAGGTCGGGTCCGAGCCGAACCTCGCCGCCGATCTGACGCCGCTTGCCGAGGGCATGGTGGTAAGCGCCCAGAACGTCAACGGCAGCCTCGCGCGCGACCGTGATGCGGTGATGGACCGGCTCGGCCGCTTCATGCCGGTGGGTTTCTACTACCGCACCTTCATGGGGCCGACACGCAAGGCTTGGCTGAAATGGTGGGAGCCGCTGATCCGCGCCAAGGCCGGGCTCGGCGTGGTCGACCTCGCCGCCCGGCCCGATGGCTTCGACAAGTCCCACCTGCACTGCGACATCCTCGTCGTCGGCGCCGGCCCCGCCGGGCTTGCCGCCGCGATCGAGGCGGCCGAGGCCGGTGCCGACGTGATCCTCTGCGATGAGAGCCCGGACCTTGGCGGGCGCCTGACTTACGCGCCCGAGGCGGAGGTCGATCTCACGGCCCTCGTCGCGCGGGCAGAGGCGCTGCCCGCGCTCCGGATCATGACCGGTACCGTCTGCAACGGCTGGTTCGAGGACAACTGGCTGCCGCTCATCCGCGGCAAGGCGCTGCATCGGTGCCGGGCGCGCGAGGTGATCCTCGCGACCGGCGGAATCGAACAGCCGGCGGTGTTTCGCGGCAACGACCTGCCCGGCATCCTGACCGGCGGCGCTGTGCGCCGCCTGATCCGCCACTATGGGGTGCGCCCCGGCACCCGCTCGGTGATCCTCGCCGGAACGCCCGACGGCCTTGGCGCCGCCGAGGACCTGCTTGATGCCGGCACCCGGATTGCTGCGTTGGTCCTGCCGCGCGACCTGCCCGGCCATGCCGAGCGGATCGGGCGCCTGCGTTCGGCCGGGGCCGAGATCCTGACCGGACGGATCGAGGCGGCACGCGGCGGCACCCACGTGGAGGCAGTGCAAGTGGGCGGGCGCTGGATCGACTGCGACCTCGTCGCGGTCTCGGTCGGGCATGCGCCTTCCTGGCAACTTCCCTGCCAGGCCGGTGCCCGGCTCGGTTACGATGACGCGACCTGCCGCTTTTCGCTCGACCTCGCGCGCGACGGCCTGCACCTTGCCGGCTCGGTCGCAGGCCATGCCGGCACCGCCGCGGTGACCGCCGATGGCCGACGCGCCGCAGTAGCGGCGCTCCACGCGCTGGATATCGACGCCGAGGACGTCTCGCCCTGCCAGGATGTAGAGCTTGCCTTTGCCCATTGCGCACTGCCGCTCATCCCCCACCCCAAGGGCCGCGACTTCGTCGATTTCGACGAGGACCTGCAGGTCAAGGACATCGTGAGCGCGGTCAGGGAAGGGTACCGCGAGCTTGAGTTGGTGAAGCGGTTCTCGACCGTCGGCATGGGGCCGAGCCAGGGTCGCCACTCGGCTCTCGCCACGGCACGGATCGTCGCCGCCGCGACCGGGCGAAGCGTCGCCGAGACCGGTGTCACCACGGCGCGGCCGCCGGTCGGACCCGAGACGCTCGGCGCGCTCGCCGGGCACGGGCATGTCGAGGAGCGCCGCACCGCGCTCCATGCCCGCCACCTTGAGGCCGGGGCCGAGATGCGCCCCGTCGGCGCCTGGTGGCGGCCCTATCTCTACGGCCGGGGCGACCGGGTGGCGCGGATCACCGAAGAGGTGCGCGCGGTGCGCGAAGGCGCGGGACTGCTCGACGTCTCGACGCTCGGCAAGCTTGAGGTGCGCGGCCCCGATGCCGGCGCCTTCCTCGACCGGCTCTACACGATGGCGCATGCAAATCAGCCCGTCGGCAAGGTCCGCTACTGCCTGATGCTGAACGAGATGGCGGCCGTGATCGACGACGGCGTCGCCTTCCGCATGGCAGACGACGTCTTCTACGTGACCGCAACGACTGGGGCGGTGGCGCGGGTCTACGCCGACATGGCGCTTTGGAACGCCCAGTGGCGGATGCGCGTCGATGTCGCGAACCTGACCGCGGCCTTTTCCGGCGTCAACGTCACCGGCCCGAAGGCGCGTGACGTGCTCCAGGCGCTCAGCTCCGAAATCGACTTCTCGCCTGCGGGTTTTCCCTATCTCGAGGGCCGCATCGGTGTGGTCGCCGGGATCCCGGTGCGCGCCATGCGGATCGGTTTCACGGGCGAGCTAAGCTACGAACTGCACTGCCCGTCGAGCCATGCGCCCGCGCTCTGGGACGCGGTGATGGCGGCCGGCGCACCTCTCGGGCTTCGGCCTTACGGGCTCGAGGCGAGCCGGATCCTGCGGCTCGAGAAGAGCCACATCCTGATCGGCCAGGATACCGACGCGCTGACCTCGCCCGACGAGCTCGGTTTCGGCTGGGCGGTATCGAAGACGAAGGCGTTCTTCGTCGGCAAGCGCGCGCTGGAGATGCGCCGCCGCCTTGGCGAAAGCCGCCGCCTTGTCGGCCTGACCTTCGAGCCCGGCACCGAGGCGCCCGGCGAAAGCTGCCTTGTCCTGCGCGGCGGCGAACCGGTGGGCCATGTAACCTCGGTCGCCCATTCGCCAACGCTCGGCCGGGTGATCGCTCTCGCCTATACTCATGTCGAGGATGCTGCGCCGGGAACCGAGGTCACGATCCGCGCGCGCAGCGGCAAGCTCGTGACGGGCCGGGTCGCCGGGCATGCCTTCGTCGATCCCGAGAACCGCCGGCAGGAGATCTGACGATGCAGGCGACCCAGACTTGTCCCTTTTCCCCAGGCGGCGCGGCCGAGGATGTCGCGCCCCTTCTGGGCCAACGTGACGACCTTTCCGTGAGCGACCGCAGCCATTGGCCGCGGTTCGGCCTGAAGGGGTCGGGCAGCGCCGACTGGCTGGCCGACGCAGGCGTGGCGCTTCCCGCAGCGAACCGCCTTAGCTTGTCGTCCGGTTTCACAATCCTGCGGCTTGGGCCCAATGACATCACCCTGCTCGGCGATCCCGCCGCGCCGGAGGCACTTGCGGCGCTCTGCGCCCGCTGGGAGGCCGCCCCGGGTCCGAAGGGCTATTCGAGCTGGCGCGAGGAGGCCTGGGCCTGGCTGCATCTCGACGGGCGGGCGCTCGAGGATGCGCTCGCCCGGCTCTGCGCCGTCGATCTTCGGCCCGGGCGCTTCGTCCCGGAAGCGATCGCGCAGACCCGCTTCGCCCAAGTCGATGCGGTGGTTATCCGGCGTGGCGGCGCGGCGGAAGTCTTCTTCGACATCGCGGCGAGCGCTGCGGTATTGCGCACGATCCGGCATGGAGGAGGCCACCCGTGACCATCCGATCACCCATTGTCCTTTTGCACACCGACGCGCCCGAGGCCGCACGGGCGATCGTCGCCGGCGCGCATCCGGACCTGACGGTCGATACCTGCGACAGCTACGCGGACCTGCCCGCGATGCTCACCGAAACCGGCGCAGAGGTAGTCTACTCGGTCCGCTTCGTCGGCACACCCGGCTTCCCGCGCGCAGCACTCCTCGACAGCGGCACCCTGCGCTGGATCTCGGTCGGCGGTTCGGGCACCGACCACCTCGCGCCCTGGGATCCGGAACGGGTGACCGTCACGAATGCCGCCGGTGCCGCGGCCGACATGATGGCGGAATACGCGCTCGGCGCGATGCTTGCCTTCTCGCTCGACCTGCGCGGCTTCGCGAGGGCCCAGGCCGAGCGGCGCTGGACCGCGGGGCGGGTGACGCCGATCGAGGGGCGCACGCTCCTGATCCTCGGCCTCGGCCAGACCGGACAGGCCGCTGCGCGGCGCGCCAGGGCGATGGGAATGACGGTACTCGGGGTGCGCGCACGGCCGCAGCCCACGAACCATGTGGACGAGGTACACGGGATGGAGGCGCTGCCGGCGCTTTGGCCCCGCGCCGATTTCGTGCTGGTCTCGGTGCCGCTCCTGCCCTCGACCCGGGGGCTGGTCGGAGCCGATGCCTTCGCTGCCATGAAGCCCGGCGCGGTCCTGATCGACGTCTCGCGCGGCGGGGTCTGCGACGAGCCGGCCCTGATCGCCGCCCTGCAGGACGGCCCGCTCAAGGGTGCGGCGCTCGACGTCTTCGAGACCGAGCCACTGCCCGCCGACCATCCGCTCTGGGCGATGGAAAACGTGATCCTGACGCCGCATTGTTCCTCGGTCTACGACGGCTGGGCCGAGAAATCCGTCGCGATGTTCGCCGAGAACCTCGACCGCTACCGGCGCGGCGCGGCGCTTCACAACATCGTCGACCCCGAACGGGGCTACTGAAGGAATGGCAACCATGAGCGAAGAACGGCGCGGCGGCGGACGCAGATCCAGGACGAACCGCGGCGGAGGGGCGATCTCGCAGCTGCCCTGGCGCGCCGTCCAGAACCCCTACGCGCCGCTGGAACTCGCGACGCCCGATCAGGTCGAGGCGATCCACCGGACCT
>NZ_JAWQFN010000001.1:520296-760931 GCF_033436765.1 Defluviimonas sp. D31 | reverse complement strand
ACGGCCAAGCTCGTCGCGGATCGAGCCGAAAAGCTCCGGGTCGCGCGAGGAAAGCGGTTCAGTGAAAAATCCGGTGTCGCGGATTGCGGTGTCCATAAGCGTCTCCTGAGGCCAGCGGGATGGCCGGGTTGTAGCGGAGGAAGGGGGAGGTCGGAAGCGCGGAATCCGACCTGTTTTGATACGCAGGCGAAGCGAATTCCACTATAGGAAACTTTTCGCCCGCCGCGTCAGACCACGGTGAACTGGCCCATCATGCCGGCATCTTCGTGTTCGAGGATGTGGCAATGGTACATGTAGGGCAGTTCCGGATCGGCATAGTCGAGAAACGACATCCGGAGCGCGACGGTTTCCTCCGGCCGGATCAGCACGGTGTCCTTGAGCCCCGCCTCATGCGCCGCCGGCGGCTGGCCGTTGCGGGAGAGGATGCGGAACTGGACGTCGTGAATATGGATCGGATGCAGCATCGGCGTCCGGTTCGTCCAGGTCCAGGTCTCGGTTGCGCCGAGCGGCACGGAAAAGTCGATGCGCCCGTGGTCGTAGCGCCGCCCGTTGATGGTGAAATCNGCGGAACTGGACGTCGTGAATATGGATCGGATGCAGCATCGGCGTCCGGTTCGTCCAGGTCCAGGTCTCGGTTGCGCCGAGCGGCACGGAAAAGTCGATGCGCCCGTGGTCGTAGCGCCGCCCGTTGATGGTGAAATCGCCCATCATGCCCATGCCAGTCATCGCCAGCTCGAAGTCGCGCGCCGCACCGGTCGCCTTGGGCGGCGCCGGAAGCTCGGCGAGGCGGTCGGGCAGGGGGGGCGCCGCGCGGGCCCTGCGCGGCCGGATCTCCAACACGTCATGCGTACCGGTGAAGCCCATCATCGCAACTTCGGCGCCGAAGGTTTCGGCGCGAAGCACCACCGCCGCGCCGTCGGAGAGGTCGACAAGGTATTCGCCGCGCTCGCCGGGGCTGAGGATCGCGCCGCGCATGGCGACCGGCGCGGCGAGAAGCCCGCCATCCGAGGCGATCTGGTGGAAGGTCCGCTCGTCGGAGAAGCTGAGACCGTAGAAGCTGCCGTTGGCGCCGTTGAGGATTCGGAGCCGGATCAGCGGCGCGTCGACATCCAGCACCGGGCCGACCTGGCCGTTCACCAGCATCACGTCACCCTGCATCCCGGCCATGCGGTCGTGCATGTTGAGTTCGTAGGGCATCTGGCCGTCGGCATCGAAGCGACGGTCCTGAAGGATCAGGGTGAAGTCGTCCTCGCCGTGGCTGCGGGGCAGGGGCAGCGCGTCCTCCTCGTCATCGGCGACCCGGATCACGCCTGCCATGCCGGCCCAGACATGCGCACCGGTCCTTTCATGCTGATGGCCGTGGAACCAGAAGGTTCCGGCCTTCTGGGCAAGGGTGAACTCCGGCTGCCAGACCGCGCCCGGCGCGATCGACTGATGCGGTCCGCCATCGGCGGCGGCGGGCAGGTGCAGCCCGTGCCAGTGCAGCGTCATCGGCTCGGCAAGGCCGTTGGCCACGTCCATGCGCAGCGTCTCGCCGGCGCGGGCCGCAAGGATCGGGCCGAGGAATGGGGCGTTGATGCCGATGGTGCGGGTCTCCACCCCGGCGCGGAACTCGTGCGCCCCGGGAGCGACCAAAAGGTCGAAGACGCGCTTTCCGTCCAGGGCCTGACCCTCGCTCAGGGGCGGTTGCACGAAGGGGCGGCCCTCGGTGGCCCAGGCAGGGCGCGCGCGGATCAGCGCCGGGGCGGCGAGTGCGGTCAGGCCGGCCAGCACGGAGCGGCGCGGAAGCGGGGCAAGGATCGGCATCGGGGCGACTTTCATTGGTCGGTGCGGTTGTGGCGCTGCCGCATGGGGTTGTCATCGCGGTCCTGTCAGTGGATCAATGCACGAGTAACACAAGCGGGGCCAGCGGTGTCGGGGCGCAAGAAGATCACATTTCTGGCAAGCGAGGCCGAGGTCGCGCAGGCCGCGCTCGCCCGGCTCGCGGCGGCCTATGGCTCGGCTCCGCTCTCGGAGGCCGAGGTGATCGTGGCGCTCGGGGGCGATGGCTTCATGCTCCAGACCTTGCACGCTACCCAGGCGATGGACGTGCCGGTCTATGGCATGAATTGCGGCACGATCGGGTTTCTCATGAACGAATACGGCGAGGAGGGGCTCGTGGCACGGCTCGCCGAGGCCGAGGAGGAGGTCATCAATCCCTTGGCCATGCGCGCCGTCGGCGTCGACGGCAGCGTGCACGAGGCGCTTGCGATCAACGAGGTCTCGCTTCTGCGCGCGGGACCACAGGCGGCGAAGCTCAGGATCACCATCGACGGCAAGGTTCGGATGGAGGAGCTGGTCTGCGACGGCGCGCTGGTTTGCACCCCGGCCGGATCGACCGCCTACAACTACTCCGCCCACGGGCCGATCCTGCCCATCGGTGCCGAGGTGTTGGCGCTTACCGCGATGGCGGCGTTCCGGCCGCGGCGCTGGCGCGGCGCGCTGCTGCCCAAGACCGCGAAGGTGCGCTTCGACGTGCTCGATGCCGCCAAGCGCCCGGTCATGGCCGATGCCGACGGCCGCTCTGCGCCGAACGTGGCCTCGGTCGAGGTCCGCTCTGAACCGGCGATCCGCCACCGCATCCTTTTCGATCCCGGCCATGGGCTCGAGGAGCGGCTGACACGCGAGCAGTTCGTCTGAAGCCTTAGTCCGATGCCTTCCATGCCTCGATCTTGCGGTAGAGCGTCGAGGGCGACACATCGAGCACCCGCGCCGCCTTCGGGATCGAGCCGCCGTGACGGACGATGGTCTCCTCGATCACGAGCCGTTCCACCTCGGCGAGCGTCCTCCCCACCAGACCTTCGAGCGTGACGTTCGGGCGCGGAGCGCCGGGCATCTCTTCCTTGCGGTGTTCAAGCTCGTGATGCAGCTCGATCGGCAGCATCGCACGGGTCACGGTCGGCCCGTCGTTCAGCACCACCGCATGGCGCAGGACGTTCAGAAGCTGGCGCACGTTGCCCGGCCAGTCGAGGCGCTGAAAGAGTGCGGCGACTTCGGGGTCGATGCTGCTGAACTTGCGGCCCTCCTCCTCGGCGAACCGGGTCAGCGCGGCTTCGGCGATGGCGACGACATCGCCGCCGCGCTCGCGAAGCGGTGGCATGTGGATCGGAACGACGTGGAGCCGGTAGTAGAGATCCTCGCGGAACCGGCCGCGGCGAACCTCCTGCAGCGGATTGCGGTTGGTCGCGCAGATGATCCGGACATTGACCTTGCGCGCGCGGGTGGCGCCGACCGGCTGGATCGTCGATGTCTGGAGAAAGCGCAGGAGCTTGGTCTGCAGGTTGAGATCGAGCTCGCAGATCTCGTCGAGAAAGAGAGTGCCGCCATCGGCCGCCGCGGCCGCGCCCTGCTTGTCGGAGATCGCGCCGGTGAAGGACCCCTTCACGTGGCCGAAGACCTCCGATTCCAGGAGCTCCGGGGGGATCGCTCCGCAGTTCAGGGGGACGAAGGGACCGTGGGCGCGGTTCGAATGGTCATGCACCGCCTGCGCACAGAGCTCCTTTCCGGTGCCGCTCTCGCCGGTGATGAAGACCGTGGCCATCGACCGCGCGACCGAGCGGATCTTGGCATAGACCCGCTGCATCGGCTCGGAGGTTCCGGTGAACTCGCCCGGCGGCGCGGTGACAGAGCCGGAGGGCTTGGCGGCCGGTCCCGGTCCGGCATCGGCAAGGGCGTTTCCGATCGCGCCCAGGAACCGCTGCTCGTCGAAGGGCTTGACGAGAAAATCATGCGCGCCCGCCCGCATCGCCTCGACGGCCTTGTTGATGGAGCCGTTGGCGGTGATCACGATGATCCGCGTGTCGGGCTTGATCGACAGCAGTTCGCGCAAGAGATCGAGGCCGTCCCTGTCGGGCAGCATCAGGTCGAGCAACACCACCTGGGGCTGCAGCGTCCGGAAGAGCGACAGGCCCGAGGCGGCATCGTCGGCGCTGCGGACCGCGTGACCGGCCGTCTTCAACACGGATTCGTATACCAGTTGCAGGGACGGCGTGTCTTCGACGAGAAGCAGCGGCCCGAGCGTCATGCAGTGTCACCCCTGCGTGCCCGCTCCCGTGCGACGAAACGGATGAGCCAGTCAAGCTGGGTGAGCGCGTCGCGCCCGAGGTTCGACAGGTCGGTGGTCTCGCGGCGATGCGCCGTGGTGTTCAGCGCCTGCGCGAGGGCCTGAAGCCGCGCCGCGCCGACAGCCCCCGCGAGCGCGATCAGCACATGGGTCTCGGCCCGGATCGCGGCGCGGTCGTCATCGGCGAGGGCTGCCATCAGCCCGCGCTCGGTCTTGCGCAGGTCGGTATTAAGACGATCCATGAGTTCGCTCGATGCCGCCGGGCCGGCGATGTCGATGAGCCGGTCGAAGCATCCCCGGTCGAACTCGGCCTCCTCCTCGGCCGCAAGGGCCTGTTCCAGGGGCGCCGAGGCGCGGCCGAGCACCTGGGCGATCGCCTGGCCGAACGTGTCGATCCCGGCGAGCGGCTTGGCGAGGATGGCGTCGGCGCCGGCGGCATAGATCGCATCGCGGTTGGCGCGCAGCACATAGGCGGTGACCGCGATGATCGGCATGTCGGTATGGATGCGGCCGTTGGCGCGCAGCGTCCGCATTACCTCGATCCCGCCGAGCCGCGGCATCTCGATGTCGATCAGCGCGAGGTCGAAATCCTCGCGCTCGAGCCAGTGCAGCGCCTCGACACCGTCATGGGCGATCTCGAACTCGGCCCCCATCTTCGACAGCATGTGGCCGATGATCGTCTGGTTGGTAACATTGTCCTCGGCGACCAGAACCTTGGTTCGGCTGAGATCGGGCAGTTCGGCCGTCGCCTCGGGCGCGGAGATGGTCCAGGTGTCGGGCGGCAGTTCGAGTGTGACCAGAGCGCCGCCCTCGGCACGGTTCGCGACGGCGATCCGGCCGCCGAGCCGACCGGTCATGTGCTTGGAAATGTGCATGCCGAGCCCGTGGCCAGGCTTCGCGGTCCCGTCGGGGCGGCCCTCGTACTCGTAAAGCCGGGTCAGCGCCGCGTCGGAGAAGCCCGGCCCCTGATCCGCCACCGACAGGAGCAGCGCGCCGGTCGGCGCCATTCGCACGTCAAGGCTGACCGCGCCGCGATCGGTATACTTCATCGCGTTCGACAGCAGGTTCGACAACACCCGCTCGAGCGCGATCCGGTCGAGCGTCAGAACCTGCGGCACGTCGTCGGCACGGTTGACGTGAAACTTGAGCCCCTTTTCGCTGGCGCGGCCGGACCAGCGCATCTCGATATCGTAGAGAAATCGGGCGATCTGCAGGTTGGCGGGATGGGTGGCGGCGAAATCGTCCTCGCCGAGCATCATCGCCAGACCTTCCTCGAGCAGACGGGCGAGCGTCTCGCTGGAGGCGCGCACGCGCTCCAGTTGCAGCCGCGCCGCGTCGGTCAGACTGTCGTGCTCAACCAGGCGCAGACCGCCGATGATGTCAGACACGGCGGCGCGAAGATCATGGCCCAGAAGGGTCATCCGCCCGGGATCGTTCAACTCTTTTGTTGACGTTACGGAAACCGGATCGCTGTCGTCCATTGCGCGGCCTCGCCCGCCCTCAGATTGGCGGAAAATGGAATGATACAAGTAACGGTTGCATGTTCCATTGTATGTACGCGATGAAATCTCGCGCGCCAACCTGTCTGAAACGTCAAGTCAGCGGCCACGCCCGGAGTGCCCGGGCGCGGCGGGTCGTGTGGGGCCTCAGTCGCGGTCTGCTGGATAGCCGATCCCTTTGAGCGCAACCGTGATCTCGTCGAGGATTGCCGGGTCGTCGATGGTCGCGGGCATCTTGTAGTCCTCGCCATCGGCGATCTTGACCATGGTGCCGCGCAGGATCTTGCCCGAGCGGGTCTTCGGCAAGCGGTCGACGACGGTGGCGAGCTTGAAGGCCGCGACCGGTCCGATCTGGTCGCGCACCAGCTTCACGCATTCCTTGACGACATCCGCGTGCTCGCGCTTGGAGCCCTTGTTGAGGCAGAGGAAGCCGACGGGCATCTGCCCCTTGAGCTGGTCGCCGACCCCGATCACCGCGCATTCGGCGACGTCGGGATGCGAGGCCAGCACCTCCTCCATCGCGCCCGTGGACAGACGGTGTCCGGCGACGTTGATGACGTCGTCGGTGCGCGCCATGATGTAGAGATAGCCGTCCTCGTCGACATAGCCCGCGTCGCCGGTCTCGTAGTAGCCTGGGAAGTGGTTGAGGTAGGATTTGCGAAACCGCTCCTCGGCGTTCCAGAGCGTCGGCAGCGTGCCCGGCGGCAGCGGCAGCTTCACCGCGATCGCGCCCAGCGTGCCCGGCTTCACCGGATGGCCGCCCTCGTCGAGCACCTGCACGTCGTAGCCCGGCATCGCCACCGAGGGCGAGCCGATCTTGACCGGCAGTTCCTCGATGCCGATCGGGTTCGCGGCGATGGCCCAGCCCGTCTCGGTCTGCCACCAGTGGTCGATGACCGGCACCCCGAGATGGGTCTGCGCCCAAGTGATGGTGTCGGGATCGGCGCGCTCCCCGGCGAGGAACAGCGCCTGCATCGACGAGATGTCGTACTTCTTGATGAACTCGCCCTCGCGGTCGTCGCGCTTGATGGCGCGGAGCGCGGTCGGCGCGGTGAAGAAGCTCTTGACCTTGTGGTCCTCGATGACGCGCCAGAAAGTGCCGGCATCGGGGGTGCCAACCGGCTTGCCCTCGAAGACGATCGTCGTCGCCCCGGCAATGAGCGGCGCGTAGCAGATGTAGCTGTGGCCCACGACCCAGCCCACGTCCGAGGCCGCCCAGAACACCTCGCCCGCCTCGACGTTGTAGATATTCTTCATCGTCCAGTTGAGCGCAACGAGATGGCCGGCCGTGGCGCGAACGACGCCCTTCGGCGCGCCGGTCGTGCCGGAGGTGTAGAGGATATAGGCCGGATGGTTGCCCTCGACCGGCACGCAATCTGCAGGCTCGGCCCCGGCCTGGGCTTCGTGCCAGTCGAAGTCGCGACCGGGGACCAGCTTCGCGGTCTCTTGCTCGCGCTGGAAGATCAGCGTGAAGTCGGGCTTGTGCCTGGCTTGCTCGATCGCGGCGTCGACGAGGGGCTTGTAATGAACGACGCGGCCCGGCTCCAACCCGCAGGAGGCGGCGATGATCGCCTTCGGCTTGGCGTCGTCGATGCGCACCGCGAGCTCGTGCGCGGCGAAGCCGCCGAACACGACCGAGTGGATCGCGCCGAGCCGGGCGCAGGCGAGCATCGCCTCGATCGCCTCGGGCACCATCGGCATGTAGATGATCACGCGGTCGCCCTTGGTCACGCCCTTGGCCTTCAGCGCGCCGGCAAGGCCCGCCACGCGGTCCTTCAGCTCGCCGTAGGTGATCTCGCGCGCCGAATGGGTGATCGGGCTGTCGTGGATGATCGCCACCTGGTTGCCGCGCCCGGCCGCGACATGGCGGTCTACCGCGTTCCAGCAGGTGTTTACCTCGGCATCCGTGAACCATTCGTAGAGCGGCGCCTTGTCAGCGAACAGCGCCGTCGATGGGGCCTTGACCCAGTCGATCGCGCCGGCCGCCTGCATCCAGAAGCCTTCCGGGTCCGCCTTCCAGCCAGAATAGATCTCGGAATATCCCATTGTCGTGCCTCCTCCAAAGCCTGAGGCAAGTTATGCGGGGCTTTCCGCGTCGTGCAATGCTGTTACCGATCACAGGCGGAATGGGGTGCAAAGAATTTGCAGAAATCTGCCTAACTTGCTCGCAAATTTTTGCAAACATCCCGGAAATACGCGGCTTCGAGCTAACTAGATCCGGGTTTGCAAATTTTTTCCGCGGGCCGTTGAAAACTCGGCCACACCGATTCTGTTCTGTCCCGGCGGGTCAGCTGTAGTAGGCAACCGGGGTGCCGGCGATGGCCGAGACGTTCAGGAGCCCGCGCGCGGTGATCGAGGGCGTGACGATATGCGCCTTGTTGCCCATCCCCATCAGGATCGGCCCCACCTCGAGCCCGTTCGCGCGCATCTTCAGCATGTTGCGCGCGGTGTTGGCGGCGTCCGTATAGGCGAAGACGAGGATGTTGGCCGCGCCCTCGATCCGGCTGCCGGGGAAGATCCGTTCGCGCAACTCGGGGTCGAGCGCCGCATCGGCCGACATCTCGCCCTCATAGGCGAAATCCACGCCCTTCGCGTCGAGGATCTCCATCGCCGCGCGCATCCGGCGGCCCGAGTCGGTGTCGAGGTTGCCGAAGTTGGAATGCGAGCAGAGCGCGACCTTCGGCGTCACGCCGAACCGGCGCGCATGGCGCGCCGCGCCGCAGATCGTGGTGGCGATCTCCTGCGGCGTCGGCGCCGCGTTGACATGGGTGTCGGCGATGAAGAGCGGCCCGTCCTCCTGGATCATCAGCGACAACGCGCCGTGCGGCGTGAGCCCGTCGCGCCCCAGAACCTGGCGGATGTAGTTCAGATGCCAGAGAAACTGGCCGAAGGTGCCGCAGATCATGCTGTCGGCATCGCCCCGGTGGACGGCGATCGCCGCAATCGCGGTGGTGTTCGTGCGCAGGATCGCGCGGGCGAGATCCGGCGTGACGCCCTGCCGCGCCATCAACTCGTGGTAGCTGCCCCAGTAGTCGCGGTAGCGCGGATCGTTTTCCGGGTTTACCAGTTCGAAGTCGCGGCCCGGACGGATCGGAAGGCCGGCGCGTTCGCAGCGCCGCTCGATCACCTCCGGACGTCCGATCAGGATCGGCCGGTCGGTCATCTCCTCCAGCATGGCATTGGCGGCGCGCAGCACCCGCTCCTCCTCGCCCTCGGCGAAGACGATGCGGCGGCTCGCGGAGCGGGCGGCCTCGAACACCGGCCGCATGATCAGCGCCGATTTGAAGACTGACCCCTGGAGCTTTTGCTTGTAGGTCTCGAGATCGTCGATCGGGCGGGTGGCGACGCCGGTCTCCATCGCCGCCTTCGCCACGGCCGAGGCGACCGTACCGATGAGCCGCGGATCGAAGGGTTTCGGGATCAGGTAATCCGCGCCGAAGGTCAGCTTCTCGCCGCGGTAGGCGGCGGCGGCCTCGGCGCTCGTCGTCGCGCGGGCGAGTGCGGCGATGCCGTCGATGCAGGCCAGCTGCATCGCGTCGTTGATCTCGGTCGCGCCGACGTCGAGCGCGCCGCGGAAGATGAACGGGAAGCAGAGGACGTTGTTGACCTGGTTGGGGAAATCCGACCGCCCGGTGGCGATGATCGCATCCGGCGCGACCGAGCGGACCTCGTCGGGCAGGATCTCGGGCGTCGGGTTGGCAAGCGCAAAGACGATCGGCAGCGCGGCCATCTTCCCGACCATTTCCGGTTTCAGAACACCCGGCCCGGAGAGGCCGAGGAAGAGATCGGCGCCCTCGATCACCTCGTCGAGCGTCGCGGGCGTCTTGCCCTGCGCATAGGCGGCCTTCTGCGGCGTCATCTGCGCCTCGCGCCCCTCGTAGACCAGCCCTTCGAGATCGCAAAGCCAGACATTCTCGCGGCGTACGCCGAGCTTCAGCAGCATGTCGAGGCAGGCGATCCCGGCCGCACCGCCGCCGGTGGAGACCACCTTGATCTTGTCGAACGCCTTGCCCGCGACATGGAGCGCGTTCGTCGCCGCCGCGCCGACGACGATCGCGGTGCCGTGCTGGTCGTCGTGGAAGACCGGGATGTTCATCCGCTTGCGGCAAATCTTCTCGACGATGAAGCAGTCGGGCGCCTTGATGTCCTCGAGGTTGATCGCGCCGAATGTGGGTTCCAGCGCACAGACGATCTCGGCGAGCTTGACCGGGTCGGGCTCGTTCAGCTCGATGTCGAAACAGTCGATCGAGGCGAATTTCTTGAAGAGCACCGCCTTGCCCTCCATCACCGGCTTCGAGGCCATCGCGCCGATATTGCCGAGGCCAAGGACGGCGGTGCCATTCGTTACCACCGCCACGAGGTTGCCGCGTGCGGTGTAGCGCGACGCCGTGGAGGGATCGGCCTTGATTTCGAGGCAGGCCTCGGCCACGCCGGGCGAATAGGCGCGGGAAAGGTCGCGGCCATTGGCCATCGGCTTCGTCGCCCGGATCTCGAGTTTCCCGGGCTTGGGGAATTCGTGGTAGTCGAGCGCGGCCTGCCGCGCGTTTTCCTGCCGGGCGTCGTCCATGCCTTATCCTCCCCGTGAAAACTCGTTTAGCATTAAACTATATCGCCCCGGCGCGAAAGTCCCTTTGCGGTGCCGCGGTGCGGGTCTTGCGATCGTCATATCATGGCCGTGGCCGCGATCGCGCGGAAATTTTCAGGGCGCAGGGTTTCGCCGGAGAAACGGCGGAGTGACCTTGCATCGGCGCGGCTGCGGACGCAGTCTCGGATCGGTAACAAGGAGGGTGTGATGTCGCTCACGGATGCCGCGCGCGCGGTCAGGGAAAACGCCTACGCGCCCTATTCCCATTTCAAGGTCGGCGCGGCGGTGCGCGGCCGCTCCGGCCGGGTCTATGCCGGCTGCAACGTCGAGAACGTGGCTTCCCCCGAAGGCACCTGCGCCGAGGCGGGCGCGATCGCGGCGATGGTCGCGGCCGGCGAGACCGAGCTGACCGAGGTTGCCGTCATCGCTGACAGCCCTATGCCTGTCTCGCCCTGCGGCGGATGCCGCCAGAAGTTGGCCGAGTTCGGCCGCCACGACGTCGCCGTGACGCTTTCGACGCTGGATGGCAAGGTCTTGGAAACCACGATTGGCGACCTCCTGCCCGGCCGCTTCGGGGTCGAGCACATGGGCCGCGGCTGAGATGGATGCACGCTCGATCATCGCGGGCGTCCGGGACCGACGGGGGCTTGGAGGTGAGGCCGCGACCTGGTTCGCGGACGGGCTCGCCTCGGGCGAGGTGACCGACGCGCAGGCCGGCGCCTTCGCGATGGCCGTGCTCCTGAACGGGCTTGGCGAGGACGGCCGGGTCGCGCTGACGCAGGCGATGCGCGACAGCGGGCGGGTGCTCGAATGGAAGCTGCCGGGACCGGTGGTCGACAAGCACTCGACCGGCGGGATCGGTGACTGCACCTCGCTCCTCATCGCCCCGGCGCTTGCGGCCTGCGGCGCCTGCGTGCCGATGATCTCGGGTCGTGGCCTTGGCCACACGGGCGGTACGCTTGACAAGCTCGAGGCGATCCCCGGCTACCGCTGTGACGTCTCGGTGGAGGAACTGCACCGGCTCGTGGCCGAAATCGGCTGCGCCATCGTCGGCGCCTCTGCCGACATCGCACCGGCCGACCGCCGGCTCTATGCGATCCGTGACGTGACCGGGACGGTAGAGTCGATCGATCTGATCACCGCCTCGATCCTGTCGAAGAAGCTCGCTGCCGGGCTCGAGGCGCTGATCCTAGACGTGAAGGTCGGCTCCGGCGCCTTCATGAAGACGCTGCCCGAGGCCGAGGCACTGGCGCAGTCGCTGGTCTCGACCGCGAAGGGCGCGGGCTGCGTGACGGTCGCTCTGATCACCGACATGGACCAGCCGCTCGCGGCCTCCGCCGGCAACGCGCTCGAGGTGATCGAGGTGATGGAGACGCTGACCGGGGTCGAGGTCAACCAGGCCCTGTGGGACGTGACGGTGGCGCTTGGCGGCGAGGCGCTGGCGCTCGCGGGGCTCGCCGACAGTGCGGGCGAGGGGGCGGACCAGATCGAGGAGGCGCTGGAATCGGGCCGCGCGGCGGAGACCTTCGGGCGCATGGTCGCGGCGCTTGGCGGGCCGTCGGATTTCGTCGAGCGCTATCCCGACCGGCTGCCGGCCGCGCCGGTCGTCATGGATTTCGTGACCCCGCGCGACGGGTTCGTCGCCCGCATCGACGGCGAGATGCTCGGCCAGGCGGTGGTGCATCTCGGCGGCGGGCGGTTGAGGGACGGCGACCGGATCAATCCCTCGGTCGGCCTGTCGCAGATCATGGCGGTCGGCGAGCCGGTCGAGAAGGGCGAGGCGCTGGTCCGGATCCACGCTGCCAACCCCGCTGCCGCCGAGGCGGCGATGGCGTCGGTAAAAGCGGCGATCCGGATCGAGGACGACGAGCCCGACGAGCCGGTGCTGATCCACAAGAGGATCGGCTGATGGCGCGGGCCTTCCTGATCGTGATGGACAGCGTCGGCGCTGGCGGCGCGCCGGATGCCGGCGCCTTCTTCAACGGCGACCGTCCCGATACAGGTGCCAATACGCTCGGCCATATCGCCGAAGCCTGCGCGGCGGGCAAAGCGGAGGAGGGGCGGTCCGGTCCCCTGCGGATGCCCCATCTCGACGCGCTTGGCCTTGGCGCGGCGGTGCGGCTCGCGTCCGGCGCGGCGATGGAGGGGTTCGATGCCGATCCCGTGGGGCTCTGGGGCGCGGCGACCGAAGTGTCGAAGGGCAAGGACACACCCTCGGGTCACTGGGAACTGGCCGGCGTTCCGGTGCCCTGGGACTGGCACTATTTCCCCGACTCCGAGCCCGCCTTTCCGGCCGAACTCATGCAAAAGGTCGCGCGGCTTGCCGGGACCGGGGGGACGCTTGGCAATTGCCATTCCTCGGGGATTCCGATCATCGAGGCCCATTGCGAGGAGCATCTGCGGACCGGCTGGCCGATCTGCTATACCTCGGCTGACAGCGTGTTCCAGATCGCCGCGCATGAGGAGGCGTTCGGGCTCGACCGGCTCTTGAAGCTCTGCGAGGAGCTTGCGCCGACGCTGCACGCGATGAAGGTCGGCCGTGTCATCGCGCGGCCCTTCACCGGAGAATGCGGCAACTTCCGCCGCACCGCGAACCGCCACGACTATGCGATCGAACCGCCATCGGCCACGCTCTGCGACTGGGTGCAGGGATCGGGCGGCAAGGTCCATGCGATCGGAAAGATCGGCGACATCTTCTCGCGCCGGGGTATCGACGACGTGAAGAGGGGTCCGGACCTTGCACTTTTCGAACATTTGCTTGCTGCCGCAGAGGCATCGGAGCCCAGTTCCTTGACCTTTGCGAACTTCGTCGAGTTCGACACGCTCTACGGCCACCAGCGCGACGTGTCGGGCTATGCGCGCGCGCTCGAATGGTTCGACGGGCAGGTCGGCCTGTTCCTCGCGAAGCTGAGACCCAGCGATCTCGCCGTCTTCACCGCCGACCACGGCAACGATCCGACCTGGAGCGGCACCGATCACACCCGCGAACGGGTGCCGGTCGTCGCCCACGGCGCGGGGGCTCGCGGCATCGGCCATGTCGGCTTCACCGACGTTGGCGCTTCGATCGCGGCCCATCTCGGGGTTCCGTCGCAGGGACCCGGAAGGAGCTTCCTGTGAGACAGCCTGCCTTCGAAAATCCCGTCGTCCCGGGGTGCAGCGCGCGTACAGCCGCCGTACAGCCAACGTCCCGACACGAGGGGCGCGCATGAGTGGCCTGCTGCCCAAGGTAGAACTGCACCTGCATCTCGAAGGTGCCGCCCCGCCCTCCTTCATCCGCGGCCTCGCCGCCGAGAAGAAGGTCGATATCGCGCGCATCTTCGACGAGCGGGGCAACTACGCCTACGACGACTTCTGGCACTTCCTGAAGGTCTACGAGGCGGCGACCGAGCCGCTGAAGACGCCGGAGGATTACCACCGGCTGACGCTCGCGGTGCTCGAGGAAAGCGCGGCGGCGGGCGTGATCTATTCCGAGACCTTCCTCAGCCCGGATTTCTGCGGCGGCCGCGATCTCTCGGCCTGGCGGGAATACCTTCACGCGATCCGCGAGGCGGCGGACCTCGCCGAACGGCGCGACGGGATCGTGCTCAGGGGCATCGTCACGCCGATCCGGCATTTCGGCCCCGAGAAGGCGAAGGAGGTGGCGCTCTGCGCCGCCGAGACGGCGGGCGACTGGGTTGTCGGGTTCGGCCTCGGTGGTGACGAAAAATCAGGCAAACCCAAGGATTTCGCCTGGGCTTTTGATGCAGCCCGCGAGGCCGGGTTGCGGCTCACCGCCCATGCCGGCGAATGGGGCGGGCCGGAGAGCGTCCGCGACGCGCTTCGTGACCTCAATGTGGAGCGGATCGGCCACGGCGTCCGCGCCATCGAGGATCTGGCGCTCGTGGACGAGCTTGCCGAGCGGGGCATCGTGCTCGAGGTCTGCCCGGGGTCGAACATCGCGCTCGGCCTCTATCGAGACTGGCGGTCCCATCCGATCCACGCGTTGCGCGAGCGCGGCGTCAAGGTGACCGTCTCGACCGATGACCCGCCCTTCTTCCACACCACGATGGCGCGCGAATACGACCGTCTGGCCACGGCCTTCGACTGGGACGAGGGCGTCTTCGACGAGATCGCGAAAACATCGGCCAAGGCCGCGTTCTGCGATGAGAAAACGCGCGAAAACATACTGAAGAGACTGGAGAAAGCGCATGCTTGAGCATCTGACCGTCGTCACCCATCCGCTCGTCCAGCACAAGCTGACGATCATGCGCGAAAGGGAAACCTCGACCAATTCCTTCCGCCGGCTCCTGCGCGAGATCAGCCAGCTCCTGGCTTACGAGATCACCCGCGAGATGGAGATGGGAACGAAGCGGATCGAGACGCCGCTCTGCGCGATGGACGCGCCGGTGATCACCGGCAAGAAGCTCGCGCTGATCTCGATCCTGAGGGCCGGGAACGGGCTTCTCGACGGGGTGCTGGAGCTCATCCCGGCGGCGCGGGTGGGCTTCGTCGGGCTTTACCGTGACGAGAAGACGCTTCAGCCGGTGCAGTATTACTACAAGGTTCCGACCGAGCTCGAGGACCGGCTGGTGATCGTGCTCGACCCGATGCTCGCGACCGGCAACTCCTCGGCCGCGGCGGTGGAACTGCTGAAGAAGTCGGGGGCGAACAACATCCGCTTCATGTGCCTTCTGGCCGCGCCGGAGGGCATTGCCCGGATGAAGGAGGCGCATCCGGATGTGCCGATCGTGACGGCGGCGGTGGATGAGCGGCTGAACGAACATGGCTATATCGTGCCCGGCCTAGGGGATGCGGGAGACCGCATGTTCGGCACCAGATAGGGCTTTGTCCTTTACGTTTCCGGTGGCCTTTGGCATCCTGCCGGGACCAAGAACCGAGGCGGGCAATGCAGGTAAAAAGGCAGGTCTTGGCGACCGCTCTTGTGACGTTCCTCACGGCGGGCGGCGCCATTGCGCAATCGGGCACGGAGCCTCACGCTCCGTCGGAGGAGCCGCCGGCGGGCTTTGAAGGGCATCGCTACGTCGACACGGCGGGCTGCGTCTTCCTGCGCGAGGACGCCGGCGGGACGGTGGCATGGAAGCCCCGGCTCGCGCGCGACCGCACGCCGATCTGCGGCGATGAGCCGACCTTTCCCGATGGTCCACCGGCGGAGCTGCTGACGGCGAAAACGCCCGAAACCGAGGCGCCCGAGATCGAGGCGCCCGAGATCGAGGCGCCAGAGGCCGAGCCGCAGGTTGCCGAGTCGGCCGAGGCCGAAGCGCCTGCGGTGGCGGAGCCGGTCGAGCCGGAACCGGCCGCCGTCGCCGAGCCGGAGGTCCGGGTCGGGGAGATCGCATCGCTCTCGCGCGCGGAGGCGGCGGGCGGACGCTATATTCAGGTGGGCGCCTTCGTCGGAATGCCGCGGGTCGATCGCGCGGCCGCCCGGCTTTTCGAGCTCGGCTTTGGTGCGGCCGTGGTCGAGGAGCGCGCGAGGGGACGGAAGATAAATACCGTACTCGCCGGGCCGTTCGATGACCCCGACGCGCTTGCCGCCGCGCTGCAGATGGTGCGCAGGGCGGGCTTCAGCGACGCCTTCCCGCGCCCCTAGTTGGCACAGATCCCCTGAAGCGCGACCCAGTCGCTGTCCGACAGTATCGGACCGGGCGGGACAATCTTGCGGAACGGGTCGGCCTCGATCAGGCCGAGCACGCTCTCGCCGCTCGGGTCGAGCATGTAGGCGTAGGGCGTGGCGGGCAGGCCCGCGGCCGCGAACCGCTTCAGGAGCCCTTGGTCCGCGACCGGCGCGGGAGCGCGGGCCAGGAGGCGCTCGCCGTAGCCGTCGAGCGCGCTTGCGGGCAGGTCGCCCGTGGTGAGAAGCGCCAGCGTCGCCCGCAGCCCGGCATGGTCAAGGACTTCGATCATCGGGTCGTCGGCAAGCAGCCGCTGACTTTCCGCGAGAATCGCGCCGGCGGCGGGTTCGGGCGTGTCCTGTGCCTCGATCAGCGGCCGGGCGACGAGAATCAGGCCGCCGGGCAGGTGCGCCGTGCGCCCGAGCGCCTCGGGCAGGACGATCACGTCACCCGAGGCGCCGACGAGCTGGTTGCGCAGGCGCTGCAGCGCGGCGCGGCCCTCGGGCGAGGCGCAGGCTGGTCCGGTGAGCCGCGTGAGGTCGGCGAGCGCGGCGCGGCCGATCTCCTGGCGCTTGGAGAAGGGGAGCGCCTCGGCGGTGTGGCGAATCAGTGCCTGCGGCATCCAGACGAGGCCGAGCGCGAGGACCGCGACGAGGAGTGCACCGAGGAGGATGCCGCGCAGCCGTCCGGGATGCGGGCGGCGCGCCTCGATCAGGCGGTGGACCTTGGAGATCGCGGCGATCATCGCCTCGTCGTCGATCTCGAGCTCCTCGCCGGCGTCGGGGCCGGGGCTGTAGATCGCCGGGCGGCGGCCGGGATTGCGGCGATGGGTCGCCGGCAACGACCAATGGGTGATCGCGCGGTCGCTGCGGGTCTCGGAAATCACCAGCGTCGCGTCGCCGAAGGATACGATGACCTCGCGCCGTTGCCCGTCGGCGGCGTCGCGCCACAGGCCGGTGCATTCCAGCCGCTGATATTCCTTGAGCGCCGTCATGGGCGGGGCGGGCCTGCTCGCTGCCTCGTTCGCGGTGAGGATAACCGATCGGCGGGGGGCGAACAATCGGGGAGGGCGCGCGTGTGAGTGGCGGCGGGGGGCTGTCTGCCCCCCGCGCCCCCCGAGGATAGTTCGGGCAAGATGAAGGCGCGGGGCGCGCTCAGAGGTCTTTCGCGCGGGCGCGGAGTTCGAATTTCTGGACCTTGCCGGTCGAGGTCTTGGGCAGGTCGCAGAAGACGATCTTCTTCGGGGTCTTGAAGCCGGCGAGCCGGGTGCGGACGAAGGCTATGAGGTCGGCCTCGGTCGCCTCGCGCCCCTCCTTCAGCTCGACGAAGGCGCAAGGCACCTCGCCCCATTTGTCGTCCGGTTTCGCCACCACCGCGCAGAGCGACACCGCGGGGTGGTGCATCAGCGCGCCCTCGACCTCGACCGAGGAGACGTTCTCGCCGCCCGAGATGATGATGTCCTTGGCGCGGTCGGTGATCTTGATGTAGCCGTCCTCGTGCTGGAAGGCGATGTCGCCGGAGCGGAAGAAGCCGCCCTTGAACGCCTCGGCCGTGGCCTTGGGGTTGCGGTAGTAGCCCTTCATCACCGCGTTGCCGCGGATCGCGATCTCGCCCACGGTCTGGCCGTCGCGCGGCACCGGATGGCCCTTCTCGTCGTGGACGGTGATGTCCTCCATCATCGGCATCAGGACCCCGGTGCGGGCCTTGATCGCCGCGCGCTCCTCCTGCGGCAGCGCGTCCCAGTCGCCGCGCCAGATGCATTCGGTGACATGGCCGTAGGTCTCGGTCAGGCCATAGACCTGGGTGACGCGGAAGCCCAAGGGCTCGATCGCGGCGAGGGTCGCGGCGGGAGGCGGCGCGCCGGCGGTGTAGACCTCGACCACGTGGTCGAAGCTGCGGCGGTCGCCGTCCTTCGCGTTGATGATCGAGTTGAGCACGATCGGCGCGCCGCCGAAATGGGTGACGCCCTCGTCGGCGATCGCGTCGTAGATGTTCTTCGCCGTGACGTCCCGGCAGCAGACGATGGTGCCGCCGACCGCGGGCATGGCCCAGGTGTGACACCAGCCGTTGCAGTGAAAGAGCGGCACGATGGTGAGGTAGACCGGATGGATGCCGACCTTCCAGCTCACCGCCGTGCCCATCGCGAGCAGGTAGGCGCCGCGGTGGTGGTAGACGACGCCCTTCGGCCGCCCGGTCGTGCCGGAGGTGTAGTTGAGCGCGAGGCTTTCCCATTCGTCCTCGGGCATCTTCCACGGCGCCGAGGCGTCGCCCGTGGCGAGAAGCGCCTCGTAGTCGGTGTAGCGGCCGCTTGCCGGATGGCCGGCGTGCGGGTCGGGAACCTCGATGATCTCGGGCGCCGGCCCCTCCATCAGCGCGACCGCCTCTTCGGCGAGCGGCAGGAACGCGGTATCGACGAGCGCGAGCTTCGCCTGGCCGTGGCCGAAGATGTAGCCGACCGTGTCG
This sequence comes from Defluviimonas sp. D31, assembly GCF_033436765.1. Classification (NCBI taxonomy): domain Bacteria; kingdom Pseudomonadati; phylum Pseudomonadota; class Alphaproteobacteria; order Rhodobacterales; family Paracoccaceae; genus Albidovulum; species Defluviimonas sp. D31. The sequence goes on along the minus strand of NZ_JAWQFN010000001.1, from coordinate 742,673 downwards.
GCATCGAGCCGGGTGTTGATCGTGTTGAGGACCGCACCCGCGGCGGGCACGCCGAAATGCGCCTCGGCCTGGGCGGGCACGTTCGGCAGGAGCGTGGCGACGACGTCGCCCGGCGCGATGCCGCGCGCCGCGAGCGCCGAGGCGAGCCGGCTCACCCGGTCATGGTACTCGGCGTAGCTGCGCCGGGTCGCGCCATAGACCAGCGCGGTATGGCCCGCGAACACATCCGCCGCCCGCGCGAGGAAGGAGAGCGGCGTCAGCGGCACGAAATTCGCCGCATTGCGTTCCAGCCCGGTTTCGTCCGCCATCCAGCCCATTTGGTCCTCCCCGACCGGTTCCGTGTCGCTAACGGGCGCGATTATTGCCGATGGCTGCGATTGTTGGGAAGCGCGAACCGACATCCGGAGACATCATGGCGACCGCGACGATCATGCCCGAGACCAACCGCACAATGCTCGCCGCCGTCGCGATCCTCGGCTATGCGCTGGCGATCGGGTATACCGACAACTACGTGCAGGTGATCGCGCGCGAGGCCGGGCTCTGGCAGTTCCACGCGACCCGCACCGTGATGGCCTTCGCGATCGTGGCGCTGGTGGCGGTGCCGCTCGGTCTCAGGCTCCTGCCGAGGAAGCCCGGAGCTGTCGCCTTGCGCAGCGCGATCCACGGGGTCGCGATGTTCATCTATTTCGGCTGCCTCGCCTTCCTGCCGGTGGCGACCGTGGCGGCGGGGCTCTTCACCGCGCCGATCTTCACGCTGCTGATCTCGCGCTTCGCCTTCGGCATCCCGATCGGCCCGTTCCGGATCGCCGGCGTCGTGCTCGGCTTCGCCGGGGCGATTCTCGTGCTCGGGCCGGGGCAGGGCGGCGCGATCGGCCTGGCGACGGTGCTGCCGATCGCGGCGGGCGCGCTCTATGCGCTTGGCAATATCGCGACGCGGCAATGGTGCGAGGGCGAGAGTGCCGAGACGCTGCTTCTGGGCTTCTTCGCGATGCTCGGGTTCCTCGGCCTGATCGGCTGCGCGGTGCTGGCGCTCTGGCAACCCGCGGTGCCGGAGGGCGCGGACGGGTTCATCCTGCGCGGGCTGGTCTGGCCCTCGCCGGATTTCCTCTTCTGGACCTTCGTGCAGGCGGCCGGATCGCTGATCGGCGTCGGGCTGATGATCAAGGCCTACCAGATCGCCGAGGCGAGCCGGGTGGCGATCTTCGAATATGTGATCCTGCCGGCCTCGGCCTTCTGGGCCTTCGTGCTCTGGGGCGATGTCCTCGACCTGCGGGCGGTGGCCGGGATCGGCCTGATCTTCGCGGCGGGCCTTATCATCGCGCTCCGGGGGCGCTAACCTCCGGCGCCATGATCCTGTCGCGCGGCCGCCGCTACATCTTCATCCATATCCCGAAGACCGGCGGCACGGCGCTGGCGCTCGCGCTCGAGAGCCGGGCGATGAAGGACGACGTGCTCGTGGGCGATACGCCGAAGGCGAAGCAGCGCCGGCGCCGGCTGAAGGGCGTCGAGACCGCCGGGCGGCTCTGGAAGCACGCGACGCTCGCCGATATCGAGGGGCTGGCGAGCCCCGACGAGATCGCGGCGTTCTTCGTCGTCACGCTCGTGCGCAACCCCTGGGATCGGGTGGTGAGCTATTACCACTGGCTGAAGGCCCAGAGCTTCGACCATCCCGCCGTGACGCTCGCGCGGCGGCGCGATTTCAGCGGCTTTCTGAACGCCCCCGAAACGCGCGCGGCGCTCGCCGGCCACCCCTATGCGCGCTATGTCACGACCGGGGCGGGCCGCGAACGCTGCGACCTTTTCCTCCGTCTCGAGCATCTGGGCGAGGACATCCGCCCGTTCGAGACGCATCTCGGCTTCCGCCTCGCGCCGCTGGCCGTCGCCAATGCGTCCGACCGCGCCCGCGACTGGCGCCGCTACTACAGCGACGCGGATGCCGGCACGGTCGCGGATGTCTGCGCCGCCGACATCAAACGCTTCGGCTACACCTTCGAGCCGTCCTGATCTTCTTCATTTCGAAAATACCCCACGGGGGTCCGGGGGTGTGAAACCCCCGGCTTCGCCCTCTCAGGCGGCGCTGGCCTCCGAAGCGAAGCGCCCGTAGAAGCCCTCGCCCTTCGCCGCCATGTCCCGCAGCAGCTTCGGTGCTCCGAACCGCGCGCCATGCGCCGCCTCGAGCCCTTCGCAGATCGCGACCGCCCGCTCCGCCCCGATCATGTCCAGCCAGGAGAACGGCCCGCCCGACCAGGGCGCGAAGCCCCAGCCGAGGATCGCGCCGACATCGCCCTCGCGGATATCCTCGAGCACGCCCTCTTCCAGCGCCCGCACCGCCTCCAGCACCTGCGCCATCATCAGCCGGTGCTGGACCTGGGTCAGGTCCGGCTGCGCCCCGGCGACGGGCCAGCTCGCCGCGAGCCCCTCCCAGAGCCCGGTGCGGCCGCCCTTGTCGTCATAGGCATAGAACCCGGCACCCGCCTTGCGGCCCAAGCGCCCCTTGTCGGCCATCGCGAAGAGCACCTCGTCGACTGCGCTGTCGGGGTAGGCCGCGCCCATCGCCGCCTTCGTCGCCTTCGCGATCTTCACGCCGAGGTCGATCGAGGTCTCGTCGACAAGCTGCAAGGGCCCGAGCGGGAAGCCGAGGAGCTTGGCCGCGTTCTCGACCAGCGCCGGCTCCACCCCCTCGGCCACCATGCGGATGCCCTCGTTGATGTAGGGGATGATGCAGCGGTTGGCGTAGAAGAAGCGCGCGTCGTTGACGACGATCGGGGTCTTGCGGATCTGGCGCACGAAATCGAGCGCCTTGGCCACCGCGACGTCGCCGGTCTCCTTGCCCTTGATGATCTCCACCAGCATCATCTTGTCGACCGGCGAGAAGAAGTGGATGCCGATGAACTGCCCGGGCCGCGTCGAGGCCTTCGCGAGGTCCGTGATCGGCAGCGTCGAGGTGTTGGTGGCGAAGACCGCGCCTTCGGGGATCACCGCCTCGGCCTTGGCCGTCACCTCTGCCTTCACGCCCATGTCCTCGAACACCGCCTCGACGATGAGGTCGCAGCCGGCAAGCGCGGCGTAGTCGTTGGTGGCGGTGATCCGGCCGAGCACCTCGGCCTTCTTCTCCGCCGTGACCTTGCCCCGCTTCATGCCCTTGTCGAGAAGCCCGTCGGAATAGGCCTTGCCCCTGTCGGCGGATTCCTGGCTCGCGTCGATCAGCACCACCTCGATGCCGGCATTGGCCGAGACATAGGCGATGCCCGCGCCCATCATGCCGGCGCCGAGCACGCCGACCTTCGCCACCTTCTGGTCCGCGACGGCGGGCCGGTTCGCGCCCTTCTCCAAGGCCTCCTTGTTGAGGAACAGCGACCGGATCATGGCCGACGACGAGGGGTTCATCAGGATTTGCGTGAACCAGCGCGCCTCGATCTTCAGCGCGGTGTCGAAGGGCACCATCGCGCCCTCGTAGACCGCCGAAAGAAGCGCCTTGGCCGCCGGGTAGACGCCTTGCGTCTTGCCGAGCACCATCGCGCTCGCACCGACGAAGGTCATGAAGCCCGCCGGGTGGTAGGGGGCACCCCCCGGCATCTTCCAGCCCTTCTGGTCCCAGGGCTTGACGATCTCGGCGTCGGTCGCCACGAGCACCCATTCCTTGGCGCGCTTCAGGAGGTCTTCCGGCGCCACGACCTCGTCGATCAGCCCGGAGGCCTTGGCCTTCTTCGGATCGAGCATCTTGCCTTCCAGGAGCACCGGTGCCGCCGCCATCGCGCCGACCATGCGGGAAAATCGGGTGGTGCCGCCGCCGCCGGGGAAGAGGCCGACGAGGATCTCGGGCAGGCCGATCTTCGCCTTCGGATTGTCCGCCATGATCCGGCGGTGACAGGCGAGCGCCACCTCGGTGCCGATCCCCGCGCAGGTGCCGGGGATGGCGCAGACCACGGGCTTGCCGCCCTTGAGGGTCTTGGGATCCATCCCGGCGTGTTCGAGCTTTCGCAGGATATGGTGGCCCGACATGGTGAAATCGAAGAGCGCCTGCGCCGGATCGTCACCCGCCTCCTCGCGGATCGAGGCGAGTACGTTGAGGTCCATGCCTCCGGCGAAGTCCTTCTTTCCGGAGGTGATGATGATGCCCTTGACCTTGTCGTCGGACAGGGCCTTGTCGACCATCTCGTCGACCAGCCCGAAGGCCTCGCGGGTCATCACGTTCATCGACTTGCCGGGCACGTCCCAGGTGAGGGTGGCGACGCCGTCGGCGTCCACGGAATAGGTGAAGTCGCTCATGTTCTGTCTCCCTGGTAGGGCGTGCCGTCCTTGTGGGTGAAGGTCGCCTTGCCGTCCTTCAGCTCCACTTCCAGATCGACATCGGAATAGGTGGCTTTTTCGGGGTTCATGCGGGAGCCGATCACGAGGAACCGTGCCTCCCGGTCGGTCCGGTTGATGAAGTGATGGCCGTTCGGGTCGCCGGCCGGGAAGGCCGCGCAGTCGCCCACCCGCATCACCGTCTCGCCCGCGTCCTGCACGAGCGTGCATTCGCCTTCTGTAACCATCACGAACTCATCCTCGCGGTGGTGCCAGTGGCGCAAAGACGAGAGGGCGCCGGGCGCGAGGATCACCTCGTTCGCGCCGAACTGGGTCAGCCCGCCCGCGTCGCCGAGGCGGAGCGAGGAGCGCCCCGCCATCTGACAGGCATAGGGCTCGGGGTAGATGGAGCCGGTCTTGACCGGAACCTTCGACTTGTCGATCACGGGCATGGCTCAACTCCTGTCGGAAAGGCGGCCCCCCGCCCCCATCCCCTCCCCACGAGGGGGAGGGGAGGCGAGAGCGTCGGGGTGTGCGCTTCCCTCCCCCTCGTGGGGAGGGAGAGGGTGGGGGGTGGTCCGGGCGGTGACGGGCATCGGTCAGACCCGCTCGATGATGGTGGCCGCGCCCATGCCGGAGGCGATGCAGAGCGTGGCGAGACCGGTGCCTTTGCCGGAGCGTTCGAGCTCGTCCAGAAGCGTTCCGATGATGATCGCGCCGGTAGCGCCGAGGGGATGCCCCATCGCGATCGAGCCGCCGTTGACGTTGACCTTCGAGCTGTCCACGTCGAAGGCCTGCATGAAGCGCAGGACGACCGAGGCGAAGGCCTCGTTCACCTCGAAAAGGTCGATGTCGGAGACCTTCATGCCCGAGTCCTTCAGGATCTTTTCCGTCACCGGAACGGGGCCCGTCAGCATGATCGTCGGATCGGTGCCGATCTTCGCGGTCGCTCGGATCCGGGCGCGGGGTTTCAGCCCGTGCGCCGCGCCGAACTCCCCGTTGCCGATGAGGAGCGCGGCCGCGCCGTCGACGATGCCGGAGGAGTTGCCGGCATGGTGGATGTGGTTGATCCGCTCCAGATGGGGATATTTCATCAGCGCGATCTTGTCGAAGCCGGGCATGACCTCGCCCATGTCCCGGAAGCTCGCCTTGAGGGCGCCGAGGGTCTGCATGTCGGTGCCGGGGCGCATGTATTCGTCATGGTCGAGAATCGGCAGCCCGTTCTGGTCGCGGATCGTCACGATGGACTTCGCAAAACGCTTGTTTTCCCAAGCCTTTGCGGCGCGATTTTGAGATTCCACGGCAAGTGCGTCGGCCTCGTCGCGGGTGAAGCCGTATTCCGTCGCGATGATGTCGGCCGAGATGCCCTGCGGTACGAAATAGGTCTTCATCGCGAGGCTCGGATCGACGGCGATCGCCGCCCCGTCCGAGCCCATCGCGACGCGGCCCATCATCTCGACCCCGCCGGCGATGTAAGCTTGGCCGGCGCCGCCCTTCACCTGGTTGGCGGCGAGGTTCACCGCCTCCATGCCGGAGGCGCAGAAGCGGTTGATGGCGAGGCCGGGAATGCGCTCGTCGAGATCGGAGAGCAGGACGGCGGAGCGCGCGAGGCAGCCGCCCTGTTCGCCCACCTGCGTGACATTGCCCCAGATCACGTCCTCGACCGCGTGGCCGTCGAGCCCGTTGCGCTCCTTCACCGCGTTCAGGATCTTCGCCGAGAGCGCGACGGAAGTCACCTCGTGCAGGCTGCCATCGGCGCGGCCCTTGCCGCGGGGCGAGCGGACGGCGTCGTAGATAAAGGCTTCGGTCATAAAGTCCTCCGGTCAGTTCGGCGCCCGGTCGGCGGGATTGCCGGGCATCAGGTCATAGGGGTGCTTCCAGCCGGGCAGGGCGGAGATGTTGCCCAGCCAGCGGTCGATTTCGGGCCAATCCTTCCGCGCGAAGCCGAAGGGCTCGGGATAGTAGAGGTAGCCGCAGGCCGAGATGTCGGCGATGGTCGGGCCCGCGCCGACGATCCAGTCGCGCGACTTCAGATGGGTGTCGAGCGTTGCGCAGGCGGTTTTCAGGCGCGCCTGCAGGAAGGCGATGACCTCCTTCGGGCGCTTCGCCTCGGGCAGGAAATTCATCAGGAAGCGGGTGGTGCCGGCCTGGGAGGACATCTTGTGATTGTCCCAGAGCACCCAGCGCAGCACCTCTTCTGCCTCGCCCGCGGCGCCGCCGAGCCGGCCGGTCCGGGTCACGGCGTGGTACATGATCGCGCCGGACTGGCTGATCACCGTGGCCTCCTCCTCGAAGACCGGCACCTCGCCCATCACGTTGAGCTTTCGGAACTCCGGGCTGCGGGTCGCGCCGTTGAAGAAATCGACGAAGACCGGTTCCCAGTCATAGCCCGACAGTTCGAGCGTCAGCGCGGCCTTGTAGGCATTGCCGCTCTCGCCGAAGCAGTGGAGTTTCGCCGTCATGCCGCGCTCCCTTGGCTGGCGGCGGGAGTGGGGGCTTCGCGCCCCCACACCCCCGCGGGGTATTTCCGCAATGAAGAAGAACGGGTTGTTAACCAGAATCGGGCGACCCTTTCCGTGCGGTACAGGCTGGGGAGCCGATGACCGCCAATGGAGAAGTCGCCCCGGTTTTCCCGAGAAGCACCCGCATCGGTCGGGGCGGCGGGGAAGCCGGGGCGCGCCTTCTGCTTCTTCATTGTCCAAATACCCATTCCACCCTCTCCATCCCGCGCCTCACGCCTGCCGGTCCTCGAGCCCGGCCTTGAAGAGCCGCAGACGGTGGCCGAGCGTCTCGGGGTCCGTCACGCTGCCGAAATGCTCGAAGACGAAGGTCAGCGCCTCGTCGGTCGTCAGCCCGGTTTCCGCCGCGAAACGGGTGAGCCTGCGGTAGGCGTCGTTGGTCATCGCGGCGGGGAAGCGGCGGGTCAGGCGCAGGCGTTTCGGCATTCTCGTCTCCGGCGTGGGAGGCGCCCGCCCCCGGCGGGCGCCCGGTCGTGTACGAGGTCTTCGGCGAAAGCTTAGAACGCCTCCGCGGGCAGGGTCATCACAGGTTCGGCACCCGAGCGGATCCGCGCGAGATGGGTCGCGGTCAGCGGCAGCTGGCGTGCCATGTAGTAGCGCCCGGTCGCGAGCTTGGCCTCGTAGAAGGCGCCGTCGGAGGCGCCGTTCGCGAGCGCGGCCTGCGCTGCCTTGGCGGAGCGGGCCCACATCAGGCCGAGGCAGACATGGCCGAAGAGATGCATGAAGTCGTAGGAGCCGGACAGCGCCGCGTTGGGGTTCTTCATGCCCTCGGCCATGAAATACATGCCCGCGGCCTGAAGATCCTTGGAGGCGGCCTTCAGGGGTTCGAGGAAGTCGGCGGCCAGCGCCTCGTCGCCCTCGTTCTCCTTGATGAAGCCCTTCACCATCTCGAAGAAGGCCATCACCGGCTTGCCGCCATCGGCCGCGAGCTTGCGGCCGACGAGGTCGAGCGCCTGAACGCCGTTCGCGCCCTCGTAGATCATGGTGATCCGGGCGTCGCGGGCGAACTGCGACATGCCCTGTTCCTCGATATAGCCGTGGCCGCCGAAGACCTGCTGGGCGTTCACCGCCGCCTCGAAACCCTTGTCGGTCAGGAACCCCTTGATCACTGGCGTGAGGAGCGAGATCAACCCCTCGGCCGCCGCGTCGCCGGTCCGGTGGGCGCGGTCGAGAAGCGCCGCCCCCCAGAGGACGAAGGCCCGCGCGCCCTCGAGGAAGCTCCGCTGGTCCATCAGGTTGCGGCGGATGTCGGGATGGACGATCAGCGGGTCGGCCGGGCCTGAGGGGTTCTCGGCCCCGGTCACGGCGCGGCCCTGGAGCCGCTCCCTGGCATAGGCGACGGCCGCCTGGTAGGCGGGCTCGGCCACCGCGTAGCCCTGGATGCCGACCGCGAGCCGCGCCTCGTTCATCATCGTGAACATCGCCGACATGCCCCGGTGCAGATCGCCGAGAAGATAGCCCACGGCACCGTCGTAGTTCATCACGCAGGTGGCGTTGCCGTGGATGCCCATCTTCTCCTCGATCTTGCCGACCGAGACGCCGTTGCGCGCCCCGAGCGAGCCGTCCTCGTTCACGAGGAACTTCGGCACGATGAAGAGCGAGATGCCCCTGGTGCCCTCGCCGCCGCCCGGCGCCTTGGCGAGGACGAGATGCACGACGTTCTCGGCCATGTCGTGGTCGCCCGCCGAGATGAAGATCTTCTGACCGGTGATCAGGTAGCTGCCGTCGCCCTGCGGCTCGGCCTTCGTGCGGATCTGGCCGAGATCGGTGCCGCAATGCGGCTCGGTCAGGTTCATCGTGCCGGTCCAGTCGAGGCTGATCATCTTCGGCGCATAGGTCGCCTTCTGCGCCTCGGTGCCGTGGGCGAGGATCGTGCCGACCGCGCCGTGGGTCAGGCCCTGGTACATGTTGAAGGCCATGTTGGCGGAGACGAAGATCTCGCCCACCGCCGTATACATGATCGTCGGCAGGTTCTGCCCGCCGTATTCCTCGGGCAGGTCGAGCCCGTTCCAGCCGCCCGCCTTCATCGCCTCGAACGCCGCCTTGAAGCCCTCGGGCGTGTAGACGACGCCATTCTCAAGCCGGCAGCCCTCGCGGTCGCCGCTCGCGTTGAGAGGGGCCAGCACGTCGCGGGCGAGCCTGCCCGCCTCTTCGAGGATCGCCGAGGTGAAATCCGGCTCGAGCTCGCCGTAGCCCGGCACGTCGCTCGACGAGACCTCCAGAACCTCGTTCAGGACGAATTGCATGTCGCGGGTCGGTGCCGTGTAGCTCATGTCGGGTCTCTCTCAGGGTTGTTATTCGGTAATAGCGGCCTTCTCGGCCATTAGCCGGTCGCCCATCTCGATCATCTCGGCGAGTTCCGAGATGAGGACATCGAGGTCGTCGCGCTGGCGCCGCATCTCGGCGAGCCGCTCGCGCGATTTGGCCACGACCTCGCGGATCTGGAGCTGGTGCTGGGCGTCCATGTCGTACAGATCGAGAAGCTGGCGGATATCCTCGAGGCTGAAGCCGAAGCGCTTGCCGCGCAGGATCAGCTTGAGCCGGCCGCGGTCGCGCCGGGTAAAGAGCCGTTTCTGGCCGTCGCGGATCGGGTACAGAAGCTCCTTCGCCTCGTAGAAGCGAAGCGTCCGCGGGGTCACATCGAAGGTCTCGCACATTTCTCGAATGGTCATCAGTGCATCTGTCATCGGTCGCCGTCCCATGGTTGTCGTAACGTCATGGTACGGGAAATTGGTCAGTTGCCCACACCATACAAGTGAAGCTTACGCGCACGTCACTGTAACGTGGCGTCAGAAAAATCGTGACGTAATGTCGTTAATGATTGCCCCAGCGTCAGGGACATTTTCTTAGGCCGCCGAAGGCCCCGGAATCAGCGTTTCAGCGAGTTGGCGGTCTCGTCGCGCAGCGCCTTGAGATCGGCGATGGCCGCGTCCAGCTCGTCACGTTGGCGGGCAAGTTCGGCAAGCTGTCGGTCGGCGAGGTCGATCCAGACCTGGTACTGCTTGTCGGTGCCCTTCGCGTCGTAGAGCAGGAGCCACTGGCGGATTTCCTCGAGACTGAAGCCGAAGCGGCGGCCGCGCAGGATCAGCGTCATCCGCGCCACCTCGCGCGGGGTGTAGAAGCGCGACCGGCCGTCCTTTTGCGGCGCCAGAAGCTCGATGTATTCGTAGTAACGCAATGTGCGCGGCGTGACGTCGAAACGCGCGCACATCTCCTTGAAGCTCAGGCGCTCTTCCGGCATGGCGGTCCTCCTGGCGCGACCCTAGCCGCAGGAGAACCGCCATACAACTCGGATGAGATGTCCGGTCAGGTGACGGGCAAGCGTGCCAAGCCGCCCGGCGCGATGGCCAAAGCGACTAGGGCCGGCACCAGGAAAAGCCGGCGCGGGCGGAGCTGGCCGAGGCGCCAGAGGCCAGGGTGGAAGGGCTCACGTCCGGTCTGGAAATGGCATTGTGCAGTTCAGAATTACTCTGAAAAGGGGAAGATAGCACTTGCGGCGAAATTGGCGAGCGCCAATAAATCGGCCGGCGGGATGATGCGGGGAGCGAGGGCATGAATGAGCAAAAGCAGGCGCTTGCGCGGCAGTTCATCGAGGCGATCCCCTATTCGCGCGCGCTCGGCATGGTGCTCGACGAGATCGGCGACGGGGTGGCGGTGATCTCGATGCCCTATGACGCGCGCATCGTCGGCGACCCGGAGACAGGGGTGATCCACGGTGGCGCGGTCTCGGCCCTGATGGATACCTGCGGCGGGGCGGCGGTGATGAGCCATCCCTCCAATCCCGGCGGCACCGCGACGATCGACCTCAGGATCGACTACATGCGGCCCGCGAAGCCCGGCCAGCGCATCACCGCGCGGGCGGAATGCTACAACATCACCCGCACTGTCGCCTTCGTCCGCGCCACCGCCCATGACGAGGACCTGAGCCGCCCGGTCGCCACCGCGACCGGCGCCTTCACCGTCGAACGCGCGGAGGGAAGGGGATGACGAAGCGGCCGAAACCCGAACCCGTTCAGGTCGTGAAGGAACGCCGCGACGCGGCCCTGCGGGCGATCGTGCAAGGGGTGCCCTTCATCCAGTTCCTCGGCATCGAGTTCGAGCGCCGCGGCGACGAGCTGACCGCCGTTTTGCCCTTCGGCGACCGGCTGATCGGCAATCCGCTCTTGCCGGCACTTCACGGCGGGGCGACGGCGGCCTTTCTCGAGGTCGCCTCGATCATCGAACTGTCGTGGTCGCTGATCTGGGAGGAGATGGAGAGCGGCCGGCTCGACCCCAGGACGCTCGATCCCGGGCATCTGCCGCGGCTGCCGAAGACCATCGACTTCACCGTCGACTACCTGCGCACCGGCCTGCCGCGCGACGCCTATGCGCGGGCGCGGGTGAACCGCTCGGGGCGGCGCTACGCGAGCGTCCATGTCGAGGCCTGGCAGGACAACCGCTCGCGGCTCTTCGCGCAGGCGACCGGGCATTTCCTGATGCCGGGCCGCGGGGATGGATGAGATCACCCACCGGCGCGTCCTGAGGATCGCGCTGCCGATCGTGCTGTCGAACGCCACCGTTCCCTTGCTCGGCGCCGTCGATACCGGGGTGGTCGGCCAGTTGGGGGAGGCGGCGCCGATCGGCGCGGTCGGCGTGGGCGCCGTGGTGCTGGCCTCGATCTACTGGATCTTCGGCTTTCTCAGGATGGGAACCTCGGGCCTCGTCGCGCAGGCGCACGGGAGCAGGGATCCGGCCGAGACCGGAGCCCTGCTAATGCGGGCGCTGATGATCGGTCTTGCGGCCGGGCTGGTCTTCATCCTGCTGCAGGCGCCCCTGTTCCGCGCTGCCTTCGCGCTCGCACCGGCCTCGGAGGAGGTCGAGGCGCTGACCCGCTCCTATCTCGCGATCCGGATCTGGGGGGCGCCCGCGACGATCGCGCTTTATGCGGTCACCGGCTGGCTGATCGCGGTCGAGCGGACGCGCAGCGTGCTGGTGCTGCAGTTCTGGATGAACGGGCTCAACATCGGGCTCGATTTCCTCTTCGTGCTCGGCTTCGGATGGGGCGTCGAGGGCGTCGCGGTGGCGACGCTGATCGCGGAGTGGACCGGGCTCGGGCTCGGGCTCTGGCTCTGCCGGGGGGCGTTCGCGGGCGGCCAGTGGCGCGACTGGGCCCGGGTCTTCGACCGGGCGCGGCTCGCGCGGATGATGCGGGTCAACGGCGACATCATGGTGCGCTCGGTGCTGCTGCAGGCAGCGTTCACGAGCTTCGTCTTCCTCGGTGCCCGCCACGGCGACGTGACGCTCGCCGCGAACCAGGTGCTGCTGCAGTTCCTCGAGATCACGGCCTTCGGCCTCGACGGTTTCGCCTTTGCGGCGGAATCGCTGGTCGGCCAGGCGGTGGGGGCGCGCTCGGCGGTCTCGGTCAGGCGGGCGGCGGTGGTGACGAGCCAATGGGGGATCGGCGGGGCGCTGGCGCTGGGCGCCGGTTTCTGGCTCGCGGGGCCCGCGCTCATCGACCTGATGACGACTGCACCCGAGGTGCGCCTTGCCGCGCGCGACTTCCTGCCCTGGATCGCGCTGGCGCCGGTGATCGGCGTCGCAAGCTGGATGTTCGACGGCATCTTCATCGGCGCAACGCTCTCGCGCGAGATGCGCAATGCGATGCTGGTCTCGGTCGCGATCTATGGCGCGGCGCTCGCGGTCCTGCCGGGGGCCTTCGGCAATCACGGGCTCTGGGCGGCGCTGATGGTGCTCAACGTCGCGCGGGGGACGACGATGGCGCTGCTTTACCCGAGGGCCGAGCAGGTGGCGGCCTGAGCGCCGGAGTGGCCTGAGACCGGGATTCCTCCAGCCCCGGTGCTTGTGGAGTGACCACTCTCCTTTGTGGATCATCCCGGATCCACTTTGGCACATCTATGTCGTCGGGGGCGTCAAAATCGTCAAAGACGCGTCGCTCCCGAGAAGGCCAGATGGGGCGGTGTTACTACACATGAGCATCCCCTTCCGCCCCGTTATCGCTGTGAAGATTGCCGCGCCGGGGGGGTACTCTGGATTCGGAGAGGGGATGCTTGGCGCCTGCTTGACCGGGTGGTGCCAAGCAGCGGGGAGGCGAAATTTACGCGCCGGTTTCCCGCGGGCAGGGGTGCCCGGCCTCTTCCCCAGGATTCTGATCGGGCATACCTGTCTGTTTTTTTTACAGCGAACCGGGAACTACGCAACAAGCCCGCTCGCGCGTGCATTGCGGACGTTAATGGCGTGGTTGAAGATGTGGTTGGAAAGATGCCGGCCGGTCGAAAGTTATAGTTTTATGTCAATACCATAGATGCTGGCGGATGAGGTGTCCGCCCCTATAGGTTCCTGAGCATTCCGGACACGTCCAGTAACGGTTTGAAATTGCGTTAGTAATCGTCTTGTGGGTTCCGCTGGCATCCCCCATATTCCAGAAATGAATGGGGGATGGAATGGCGGATAACCCTAAGACTACCCTAAAGAGCGGGAAGCATCCCGAGAAGGCGCTTTCTGCGGCCTTCGTCCGCACCGTGACAGAGCCGGGCAAGTATGTCGACGGCCACGGCTTGTTCCTCAAGGTGGACGCTTCAGGCGCGCGGCGATGGGTGCAGCGCATTGTTATTCGTGGCAAGCGGACGGAGATGGGGCTTGGCTCTTACCCTCTGGTCTCATTGACGGAGGCGCGCGAGGCGGCATTCGCAAACCGCAAGCTGGCGCGCGTGGGTGGCGATCCGCTTGCCGAAAAGAGGCGAGAAAAGGCAGTCCCGTCCTTCGAGGAAGCCGCGCGAAAGGTCTACGATCTGCACAAGCCGTCATGGCGCAACGCAAAGCACGCCGCGCAGTTCATTTCGACGCTCGAAACCTATGCCTTCCCGCGCATGGGCAAGACGAAGGTTTCCGACGTGACGACCGCCGACGTTCTCGCCGTTCTCACGCCGATCTGGCTCGACAAGGCCGAGACCGCCCGGCGGGTGCGGCAGCGCATCGGAACCGTGATGAAATGGGCCGTGGCAAAGGGCTGGCGCAACGACAATCCCGCCGACGCGATTTCGCAGGCGCTTCCGAAGCAGGACAAGATAAAGGCGCACCGCAAGGCGCTTCACTATGCCGATGTTGCGGGCTGCATCGAAGCGGTAAAGGCGTCGGGTGCAGATCCGTCAACGAAGTTGGCGCTTGAATTCCTCGTTCTGACTGCGACCCGTTCGGGCGAGGCGCGCGGCGCGCGTTGGGACGAAATCGACACGAAGGCCGGTTCCTGGACCATCCCGGCAAGCCGCATGAAGGCGAAGCGCGATCATGTTGTGCCGCTCTCCAAACGGGCCATTGTCATCCTTGAAGAAGCGCAGAAGTTGGATGCCGGGACCGGGCTCGTTTTTCCCGGCACGAAGAAGGGCAAGCCGCTGTCGGACATGACGCTTTCGAAGCTGGTCAAGGAGCTTGGCTTTGACGCCGACGTGCACGGCTTCCGCACGTCCTTCCGGACCTGGGCGCAGGAGCGGACGAACTATCCCCGCGAAGTGGCCGAAGCGGCGCTGGCGCACACGATCAAGGACAAGGCCGAAGCTGCCTATGCACGCTCAAACCTTTTTGAAAAGCGCCGGAAGATGATGGATACTTGGTCCGGGTTCGTTGCCAAGTCCGACGCAACTATCCATCGGCTCGGTTGACGCTTCACCGATTCAAGCGACCGCTAAATCGCTCCGATTTCATCCCAGATATTCGTGCGATTGGAACGTGCGGCGCTATGGGTTGTGCCGCCAAGATCCACTTTTTTCTAGAATTGCGAGAAAACACGTGAAGCGACCCCCTGCTCCACAGTAGATTCGGACTCGAAGGGACGCTCCCAGAATCGCAGCTACCTTCTGGGAAAGTGAAATGGCCGTCCCCGGCTGCGCCAACAGCCAAAAGGACGGCCTGACAGGTTCGGAATGCTACTCCCTGACACCCGTCCTCTTTCTCGCAAACATGGATCGATTCCGCAATTTCAAATGCGGAGAGAGGAACAACATATGATCGAAAAGCACTACCGCCGCCGAGCCGTCGAAGAAATCACCGGCCTCAGCCGCAGCGCATTGTACGAACTCATGTACAGGGGCGAGTTCCCCCGCCCGGTCAAGCTGACCGCCCGCGCCGTCGCGTGGCCGGAAAGCAAGGTTGCGGAATGGCTTGCCCAGCGCAGCGCCGCATAAACCAACGCCCACACCCCTGAATCACGGGCGCGGGCGCTGGGCTTTGTAGTCAACGTATAGAGCCATACAGCATCGCGCCTTTCATAGAAAGGCTTTCGGATGAAAGTGA
Organism: Defluviimonas sp. D31; assembly: GCF_033436765.1. Classification (NCBI taxonomy): domain Bacteria; kingdom Pseudomonadati; phylum Pseudomonadota; class Alphaproteobacteria; order Rhodobacterales; family Paracoccaceae; genus Albidovulum; species Defluviimonas sp. D31. Next base: position 727,581 of record NZ_JAWQFN010000001.1, on the reverse strand, counting down.
ACGTCACCCTCTCGGGAGGCGATGGCCCCCGCACATTCCGACTCTGTGGTCGATTGGGTTGGACCCTGTATCAGCTTTTCAAGGCCGGTCAGCGCGGCGTGACGCCGCTCGAATGCCCGGCGCTCAGGTGGTCGAGCTACGTCCACAAGCTCCGTCAAAAGGGCGTCCCGATTGACACCGAGATGGAGGAGCACAGCGGGGCATACAGCGGCCGACACGCACGATACAGGCTCGCTTGCGACGTGTCCCTTATCGTCTCGAACCCGGAGGGCCACGAATGAGCAACGCATTGGACACGCGCCAGTCCCGTCTTGCGGCGCAGATTCGCCGCATCATGGCCAAGCATGGCCTGCCCGAGCCGAGCGCGCGGCTGGTCGCATTCTGGGCCTATGGCGGGAACTGCGAATGACGGCGCGCCTTGATCACCGGGAAACCGCCGACGGCTATCACGGCGTCATTGCCCGTCGCGACGGCGACCGCGTCATCCTTTGCCGGGATGGCATTCAGTGGATACTTCAGAAGCGCATGGCCCCCATCGGGGGCCGTGCTGCGCCGCGATGGCGGGCGCTGGGCTACTTCACCACCCGAGAGGCCCTCGTGCGGCTGTGGCATGCAAAAACCGGGGCCGCCTGTGAGGATCTGGACGCCCTGCCCGAGCGCATCAAGCGGGGGGCGCGGGCATGACGAAGAAACCCTACAAGCACGGCAAGCGCGGCACCGGCAGGCATGTGCAGTTGGCGGAGTATGTGCAGGCAAGCGAAGCCTGGGCGATGATGAAGCCGACGCCGCGCGCGCTCTACATCGAGCTTCGCCGCCGCTTCAACGGCGCGAACAACGGCGACATCTTCCTCTCGGTGCGGGACGCCGCGCGGGCGCTCAACGTGAGCAAGGACACGGCGCACGCCGCGTTCCGAGACCTGATCGCGCGCGGCTTCATCCGGTTGACGGAGGGCGGGCATCTTGGCCCGTCCGGAATCGGCAAGGCGGCGAAGTGGGCGTTGGAGGAGGAACCGACGCGGGATGGCAAACCCGCGACCAAATCGTTCATGCGCTGGCAGGCGGAAAAACAGAACCCCGTCCGAATATCCCGCACACCCCGTCCCGAAATTTCGGACGGTGATAGCGTCAACGGGGCTTCTGGCGGCTCAACGGTCCGAGATTTTCGCACGCTTTCGGCCAATTCGGCGGCGAGCCTGTCCGGATAATTGGGACATATCTACATCTAGCCATAGGCAGAGCGGGCGAGGTTCAATGCAAAGGCGAGGCACGCATGACAGGCGATGACTTGAAACGGGAACGGCTCGAACGTGGGTGGAGCCAGCGCGACCTGGCCCGCCGCGCCGGGCTGCATCATCGCTCGGTGCAGTATTGGGAAGGGCAAGCGGAAATCAATCCACTCGCCCATGCCGTCCAGGCAATCGTGCGGGCGTTCGGCTGGCGAATTTCCCCGCACCAGTACGCACGCGCGCGATATGGGGTCTTAGACCGCGAGGCGGAGCTTGCCGCCATAGACCATTATTTCGCGGGGGCGCTGCGGCGACGGCTGCGCCGGATGGTTAACCGCCGCCTCATCTGCGGAGCCAAGACGCGCAAAGGTACGCCGTGCCGAGCGAAGTCTGAGCCGGGCCGGAAGCGGTGCCGGTTTCACGGGGGCAAGAGCACGGGGCCGAGAACGCCAAAGGGCGTCGCCCGGATTGCCGAGGCACAGCGGCGGCGCTGGGCGCGGTGGCGGGCCGAGCGGGCAGCACCAAAATAATGGCCATGTTTCGAAACCTGTTGGTCCGCTTCGAGCCCATCAGGCCATTTCTGTCTGGCATCTTCGTCATCACGTTCGGTATAGGTGGCGCAATCGATTCATCGGCACCCTGCCCAGACCCCACAGGCTGGAACGCTACGATTGCAGGGGAGAAATCTGGCTCGTGGACGTTTCACAACTCTATGCCCCAACGTTCGACCGAGAGTTTGTTCCTATTTTTCGGCCTCGTGATCTTTCACAATTCTCAACAACCATTCAGGGGCGAAGTACCGCAAATCTGGACGTTTCGCCTCGGCGGCGGCAACAATTTTTTCGACAATGGTTCCTAAGTCCGTGGTTTCCAATTCCTTCAATGTATCTTCGTCCTGTGCCTTCAATGAGTCCAATTGATCGTAGAAGTAGGATTCTTGGCTCATCCAAGAGAACTTGTTGCCCATAATCTGTTGATTAAAACCTGTGTAGTACGGACCAGGCTCGATCAAAGCCACCTGAATATTTGCACCCAGTACATCCATCTCTGCTCGAAGAGCTTCCGCTGCCGCTTCAATCGCATGCTTCGTCATACAGTAAGGCCCCAAGAATGGGACTGACATTCTTCCCACAATTGAGCTGATGAATATGACCGAGCCGCGCCTTCTGGCAATCATTCCCTTAAGGGCCAATTGCGTCAACTCAATGCCCGCAAACACGTTTACTTCAAAATTCTCCCTGACTAGCTCGACATCAACTTCAGCGATTGAGCCAGAATATCCGATGCCCGCGTTGTTGATCAGTACGTCGATCTCTATGTCACGAATCTGTTCGCGGTCTTGCTCCGAAGTTACATCAAGTTTGAAACTCTCCAGTTCAAGCGCATTGGACGCGGCAAAATGTTTCAACTCCTCGGCTTGCATTTCGTCAAAAGTCGTCGCGAATACACGATGGCCATTCCTAGCCAAGGCGATCGACGCCGCTCGACCTAACCCCGTACCGGCGCCCGAAATTAGAACATTCTTTTTCAAGACACTTCCTCCGGAATTTTGTGGACCACGCATCGATTGTGTAAGCTGATCCAACGCCCCCGATACTCACCTCCGAATGCAACGCTGACCATTTCAATTTAGCATGTGTCCTCTCGGATGTCTTGTTTGTCCCGCAAAGCGGACGGGCACGGCTTGCAGACATGGCCAAAACAACCAGAGGAAATCAGTGGCGGGGTGACTATGGACGACCAGGGGTGGGTTCAGTCCCTGTGACCTGCTGGCTCGGGACCGTTGCGAGCTTTGGGCGGGCATAAACCGCAACATTTTTTCGCCGCGCCCAAGGCCATGCGGAATCGGAATGGCGGTCAAAATGGGGGATTGAGAATATCCATCCAGAGCCAAGCCATTGAATTTAATAGTTATATTTAGATGATATGGCGGATGAGGTGTGCGCGGAGAGTTTCGAACATACCTTTAATACCATTATTTTCCAGTCGCTTACAACGCCACCTCCGAGGCTGTGTTACTTGTATGTACCATTTGTGTAACCTCTCTCACGCCCCGTGGAGGGCGCACTTCGAAAAGCACGATGCTGTGATTTGATCATATTTTCCGTTTCCTGCTGTCCAATAGCCGCCTGAGGTGTTCAATGCAGCAGCTAACCGAAGAGAGAAACCCTCAGTACTTCCAGACAACCCGCTCGCCTTTGATGCCAGGACACACGGTCTCTGGGTGTTTCTCATGCACCCAATTCAACGGCTGACCGCTCGTCGCCTTGCAGATGGCTAAGGCTTCCTCTTCAGTGGCAGAAAAGACGTGGCCCCAACGGCTTGGGTGTCTATCGACGGTTCCGCTTGCTTCTAGCTTCCGCACACGCATAAAGATCAGTTTAGGGGGCGTGCATTACTAGAAGGTTAAACAGCATGAACGTGTCTCGTGTACTGCGAATTGCCACCCCGATGGCAATTGCAATTCTTCTCTCCGCCTGTGGCACGACCTACAACCTTCCAGGGATCGACGAAAGCGTCACAAGCCGCGCTAGTTCGATGTTCGCAGATGCGAAGGCTGCACCACCACGCAAACTCGCGAGCCCTTCAACCGGGGAACACAGATTTCGACGTGTTGCCCATCGCGTTGAGCCCGTGGCTCGACAACTCTGCGAACGCGAACTAGCGGCAGACAAAACAATCGACTGTAACGTCCGCCTTGAACTTGATCGCGAAATGCAGGAACGCAACGCCTACTTCACTTATGCGAAAGCGGGGAATAAGAGTCCTGTGATTCGCTTCTCGCTGCCGATTTTGCAGGACGCTGAAAGCGACGACGAGGTCGCCTTCATCATGGGTCATGAGTACGGCCACCTTATCGGGCAACACATCCAAAAGCAGCAGCAGCAAGCAATTGCTGGGGCGCTCCTGCTTGGAGCCGTTGCTGCCTACTCTAACGCCCAGGCTGCCTCAGCTGGTACCTACTATGACCCGAACGACGTGAGTAGGTCGGTGGAACTTGGTGCAGCGGTAGGGCAGCGCGCCTTTTCTCAAACCTATGAACTCGAAAGCGACATGCTAGGAACGCGGATTGCAACTTGGGCGGGTTATGATGCCGTCAAAGGAGCGAAGTTCTTTGCCCGTGACGAGGCAGCACGTTCAAAAGCCGGTCAGCTATCTTTCTGGGGAACCCACCCATCAGACGCGAAACGCCTCGCGGTTGTAATCGCGACTATGGAAGAGATTAAGGCCAAGCAGGCACTTACGCGCAAAGCAAAATAGCGATTTTTTGGGGGGGCGGCCTTTCGGTCGCCCTTTCCGCTTCGTGCACTCGTAGTATCTTCTTTTCGCGACGCACTGCATTTGAAATTCTAATGCGCCCACCGCCGCCAGAGAGTCGGCTGTCGCTTTCACGCTTCACTTCCGACGCCAATCCCAAGGCATCATGAACCTGCTCTTCCAGATTCCCCTCTGATTGAAACGTGCCGACTTTTCCTCGTCAACATAGTCCAATCCATAGCGTTGATAGGCAACCGCCCAACCATTCTCTACCATCCAGGCATTAAGATCTTCGCCACTCTGATAACACACGCCGACCAGCCGACCGTAGCGATCCGTGTTTCGGATTTCGCACCAGACAGGCAAACGCAGGATTCGATCCGCCAAGGCAAAGGCTACATCGCGTCCACAGCGCCACTCAGCACCATCTGGGAGTACGCAGCTTTGACGTGCTTCAATCGCATCGATGGCATGTAGGCGGATACGACCTCCATGGATTTCAATCGTGTCACCGTCAATGACAGTCGCAATGCCAGCAACGGCATCAGCGCTCACGGATGGCGCGCTAGAAAGGGAGACCACCAAAATCGCCATCAGCCCAAGGCAAGTAGCTACGGCATGATCTTTAAGCCAACGATAACCGGGAATGACGATCATAAGTGTTGTGTCTGCCCGCCCAACTCCAGGGGCGGGCAAAGTGGTTCAAGCAAAGGACCTAGTGGCAGTGATATGGCTCGGAGCCGGCATGGCAGCATTGCCCGGCAGGCGAATCCTTGCGGCAGCCACCACTGTGCTCGACAAGTTCACCTTGCTCGACATGCATGATTGGCGTGGCAAGTGCTTGCCCAGCAGACAGAATTGCAATGACCGGTAGTGTGAGCATTAGCTTCATTGTTGGTTACCCTTCTGAAAAGTGCACAACCTGCACGGTCGGAGTTTTTCCGTTTTCGCGCGAGCTTGCAAGTGGAGCATCATGGTTTGTTTTCAGATGGTTCGGCCACCGAGAGCCTGGCCTGCTGCGAAAATCTACACCGACCTACGTAACGTTTCTCGGCGGTTGTGCAGCCCTGACTGGAATGGAGAAGGCTTAACCCCAACTACTTGGGTGCCTTTCGACGGTTCCGCTTGCTTCCAACCTCAATACACGCATAAAGATCAATTCCACGAGTGTGCATTACTAAAGGGTTAACGCGGGCCAATGACCACCCTTGCCGACCTACTAAGCAGAATCTCCGGCGAACATAGGTCAGCCCTAGACTGGTTCAATGCACGCAAGGGAAATAAAGTCTCTTGGTCTGACATCAAAGCCCATGCTGAGAATGACGCCCGACTCGTCGCCCAGGCTAAGGGCATCTACAAGCCCCACTACACGCATTATGCGCTCAGTGTCCGGACCCTTGCGGACGGCCCTTACCCTGACAAGGAAGTCGAGTATCGCTCCGATGGGAGTTGGGTCACACAGTACTTCCAGGAGAACCCAGACTCTACTCTAAGAGACCGTGAGGCGACCAATCGTGGGCTCATGGCCTGCATGGAAGACAGCGTACCTGTTGGCTTCTTGATCAAGCGGAAGCCCAAGCCTGGGGTTACCTATGAAGTCCTGGGGCTTGGGCTCGTTACCGATTGGACTAACGGGTACTTCACGATAGAAGGCTTCGCGGACGACGGGGAGGCACACACTGGCGCTGGGCAGCATGACGCCGCACAGGCACGGGCTCGGGCTGCTACTAGCGCTAGTGATCCGGCAGAACACTTCGATGTTGCCGCCTCCGAGGACGACCTACGAGAGCAAGTCATCTCTCAGGTGGCTCGCAGACGTGGCCAAGCCCGGTTCAGAGCCGAGCTTCTGGAAGCTTACGAGGGCCGATGCTGTATCTCGGGATGTGACTTCACAGAGGCCTTGGAGGCAGCCCATATAGCGCCCTACCGCGGGCCGCAGTCGAACCATCCGCAAAACGGCCTTCTACTACGGGCCGACCTGCACACGCTGTTTGACCTCGGCCATTTGGCAATCAGCGAGAACTTTAGGGTGGTCCTTTCGTCGAAGGCTAAGGCGAGCGCAGGCTTCAGCCCGTTTGATGGGCAGCCCATAAGTGTACCGCAGCTAACAGCGCAGCAACCGTCGAGAGAGGCGCTTCGTAGGCACAGAGATTGGTCTGGGCTGTGAATAGAGTGGGTAGCGGCGAGCAAGAGCGGTCCGAACTGGACATTCCGGCCAGGCGCGGCGAATGGCGGCATTAATTTTACATGCTCAGACTTGGATGTATTCAATGCGGTTTTGCATCAAAGCCCTAAGCTCTTTGACAATCATTCGAACGAGTTAGATTAATTTTGACAACTCACACCCCAACTTAGAGATGACGCGGAAGATCAAATGGTGTTGCAAAGAGTTAATATCACTGAAGCGGACCGGAGGCATATTATTGCCCGCTCGGGCGGATGCTGCAACAAGTGTAAGATGCGGTTGTTCTTGGAAAACGCGTTCGGTGAGAAGGCACGTCTTGGAGATGATGCCCACATAGTTGCTGCATCGGCGGATGGACCGAGAGGTGAAAGTGGTCTTGACGCGCAACGCAGGGCCGCTCCAAATAATGTGATGCTACTCTGTAAAAACTGCCATGCTGAAGTAGATCAGCAACCGAAGCGGTTTCCCGTGGAGGTTCTGTTGCGGATGCAAGAAGAGCACTACAATTGGGTCGACGACTGCTTGGGTGATGTGGTTGGTGACCGTCCACCATTTCATTACTTGTCATACATCAACGTTCCCCGGGCGGATATGTATGCGGCCGCTAATTCAATTTTTCTGCCTCAACCACAGTTCGGCACGGCTCGGAGCATCAGAGACCTTGGCATGGGATCAGGCAGGCTCATGGCAGGTTATGTCAACGTGCTTAACCATGAAGACCTATATGCGAACGAACTGAGTGACGACACTGCGCTGGCCGACCTGCAAGTTGGCGAATACTGGTACTCACCCGAAGCTACCTTTCGCAGCAAAAAGGTCCTCGACACTTACACCGACGCCGTGCCAGAGGCCTGGAAAAAGCAGGAATGCATCATATATCGGAAATTCGATGGGTGGCGGCTGATTTGCATGATCGATCCGCGGTGGCTAACGACATCTACAGCTTCGGTAACATTAAGTTCTGGCACCTTCAAAACAATTGCTCTGGTGCACATAGCGTCCATCGACACTGATGCTATGGTTGCCTTGGCATCGCCAATTTTCCTTGGTGCTCCGGACAGAGGTTTTTTGTGATGGGTCGCCGTCATCAGCTGGCGACTGAGCACTTTAAAGCAATCGCAACTGCGGAAAAAAAAGAGTTGGCCGGACCTTCAATGGCATGGCGAAATCGACAATTGTGATGTTTGCTCACGGCCAATGAGAGACGAACCATTCATGATAGATGGTCCTTGTGCGGCGGGACGAGGCCCTTTGTGGGGCAATATCTGTGTTATTTGTGCACATAAATATTCGCCAGTAATAGGCTGGGGAAAGGCTCAGTTATATGAGAAAGACAGGGATGGCATCTGGAAATTGGTATCCGGCGGTCCACCAGCATAACTACTGTCTATAGCCCACGAACTTATGCGCCGAACTGGAAGTAAGGAAAGCAGACATTTGCTCTGCGGGCAGCGAACTTCCGCTTCCCGCCTTTGCCGAGCCATGGGGGCACGTAGCCCCCATCGTTCATCTCTCAGCACACCCGATAGATCGACCGCTCAGACACCCCAAGCTGCCTTGCAACCTCTCGCTTGCTCACCCCTTCAGCCAGAAGCCTCTTGACCTCCTCAGCCATGGCCCTAGCCGTCGGCTTCCGTCCCCTGTACTTGCCCTCTGCCTTCGCCTTGGCGATACCTTCCCGCTGCCGCTCAAGCATCATCTCTCGCTCGAACTGAGCCACGGCCCCCAGGACGTTGAGCATGAGCTTCCCAGTGGCGTTCGAAGTATCCAGGCCAAGGTCGAGGATTCTCAGCCCCACCCGCTTACCGTCAAGTGCCTCTACGATTTCTCCCAGGTGCCGCACAGAGCGCGCCAAGCGGTCGAGCTTGGTGACGATTAGGGTATCCCCCTCCCGACAGAACTCCATAGCGGCTCTGAGAGCCTCCCTGGGGCCGACAGAGCTTGTCTGCTCCTCCCATAGCCGCTCACAGCCTATGGCTCTCAGTGACTCTCTCTGAGCCTCCAGGCCCGCCTTCTGTTCGAGGGTCGAGGTTCTTGCGTATCCGATCAGCATTCTGTCGGTCTCCTGTCTGCCAATGATGTCTAAGAGGTCGGAGCCCTGGGTCTGCCAAAAGTCAGAACCCACTCCATTGTCGGCCTATTTTGACTCCCTCTGACCCTGACACACGGGCAAGCCCTATTGGCGGACGCTAAGTCTCTGTTACGAAACGTATTGCGTTGGAAGGGGGCGGGGGTCTGGAGAAGTGACTTCAAAAAACGGGGGTTATTATTGCTCTTATTATTGTTGGATTTTCGACGGGCCGTTGTCGCTCAAGGCGTGGCGAGCCGAGGGCTCGCAATGACCGGAATGCGGGACAAAACTGCCGGTCGGTGCTTCCCCTTGAAAGGCCGCTATGTGCAGTTCGCGACTTCGGCGGTCGTCGCCTAGCCGACGAGTAGCCGACTATCTAATTCTCGTCGAGCCAACGATAGCGCCGGGGTTAGGAATGTTTGCTTCGCAATCACAAAAATGATCTCGAACCATGCTTCACGTCTTGGGATCGGTTCCGTTTGCATCGATCTGTGATCGGAAGGATCGAGGGCTCAGTCCTACGGCCGCTCGGAATGCGCGTGAGAAGTTTGAGCGATCGGAGTAACCGAGCGCGGCCGCAATTTCATCCACAGAGTCGTCGCTCGAACGCAAACGATCCTTTGCTAAAGCAATCTTGGCCCGACGTAGCTCATCCGAAATGCTCGTCTTTTCCTTGGCAAGGCGCCGAGCCAAAGTCGCTCGGCTCATTGACACCAGGGCGGCCGCGTCATTGGCACTGAGACCGCCTTGGCCGATCTTATGCGCGATTATTGCTCGGAAGTCGGTGAGGAAGTTGCTCCCGTTTTCTGGCTGGTTGCATGCACCGACTGAGTTTCCCAACGCCTTGTGATCGACAGAATGGGCAAGCCACTTGGAGGGAAACTTCAAGCGGAAGCCCATCTCGTCGCCCTTGAGCCGTTTGAAATCTGAAAAACTGGCAGGGAGAACGTCTGGATTGCAGAGGATAATGCTTACCTGGCCGGCGTCGAACCGGGGGCCAAGGACGCTGCTTAGGATTGTCACGGCCAGGCCAACCATAAAACCGTCGTTCTGTGCCGGCAAAATCGTTGGGTGAAAAAGACGAGTTTCGCCGTAAGTTGCCTGACCTCCTCTGACTTCCAGATAGGTCGTCACCGAGCTTGCGACCTCGTTCGCCTGGCTGACAAAGGTCGAGAGAAAATCGGCCAGCGAGCCCCCTGCAGCGAGCGCAGTTTCAATCATTGGCCAGCCCTTGGGATCCAGACGCGCGCCGACAGACGCGCAGAATGTCAAATCCTCCACCGCATCGGCGCAAGCCTCGAGAAATTGGTGGACCACCATAATGTGCACGGACTCGTCGCCGTGTAGGACCGCGGCTTCGGTTAGACCGACTCTCTCGAACACGATTTCGGGGTCGACCCCACGTTCGCTGAGCGCAGCAACGAAGGGACGCAACAAGCTCAGCTTCGCGAGCGGAAGTCGTTTGGTCATGTCGGCTCCTGTGCCAACTGATCTTCGGAGGTTGCGCCATCTGTCGGTCAGTTCAAGGCGCTGCAAACAAAACAACGCTTCCAAGTGTCATTTCGTCGCAAGAATCTTTCGCGCCAACTCTAAATGACACCTCGGCTTCGTCAACTTCTGGCATGCTCAAAACAGGAGCGCTTCGCGTCAGCGATGCTGGCGAGGGAGACGAAAGCAGCATGACTGACGGCGCGTTTCGCTCGGAGCGAAGGACAAGCAAGGATAAAGACGAAAATGAGACCATCGACTAGTAGGATCTTTGCCGCAATTCTCACGGTGATGACGTCATCGCTTGCGGCCGCACAAGAAGGCCAGAACGGGCAAGTCCTCATAACGAACGTGAGCATCTTCGATGGCAGCAGCGATGCGCTGCTAGAGGGCCAGGATGTGCTCGTTGAAGGCAACCTGATCAAACAAATCGGGAGCGGCTTGGCAGCAGGGGACAACGCGATCGTGATCGATGGCACTGGTCGCACAATGACCCCAGGGTTCATCGATATGCACCAGCACCTTATGCTGGGCGGCCCCGCTGGGCTGTTTTCGACGGGCGAAGAGATCGATTTCGCCACTGCCGGGGCCATCGCTGCGCAGAACATGTATGCGCACCTCCTAATGAAAGGCATCACGACCGTGAGGGATATCGGGGGCAATTCCCTCGGGTTGGCCAAGGGCGTGAGAATGGGCTGGATGACGGGCCCGCGCATATACTCGGCCGGCCCGCCGATCGGGCCTCTTGGCGGCCATGGTGATGTTGGCGGTTGGAACCAGCACCTTGGTCCGGATGAATCGGTGTTAATGGGCAACCTCGCGCTGACCAGCACGGTAGACGAAGTCATCAAGCAAGCACGATGGAACTTTCGAAAAGGAGCGGCTTTCCTGAAAGTCATGCCAGGCGGCGGCGTATCAACAGAGTTTGACCCTCTTGAAGTCATCAGTCTTACGTTGGACGAAATGAAAGCTGCCGTTGCGATCGCCGAGGACCAGAAAACCTATGTCGCAGCCCATGCCTATCGTGATGACGCGGTCAACCGTGCGATTGATGCGGGCGTCAAAGTCATAGAGCATAACTTTCTGGTTTCGGAAGAAACCATCAAGAGAATGGCGGAAGAAGATATTATCCTTTCACTACAGGGATATATGGCAGGAGTTGCCTTTGCAAATCCGGAAAGTGTTCCGTGGTACACCCCTGAACAGATCCGCAAGGCAAAGTCGGTTCATACCGGTACCCTGCAAATGGTGAAATGGGCGCGCGAGCACGACGTGTTCATTGTTAGCGGTTCCGACATGTTCGCTGAGCAGTGGCCCATCACGAAGAAAAACATCACCATCGAGGTGGAGTTGTTCGAGTTCGCGCCGATTGAGGCGCTGCGCCATGCTACAGGGAATGCAGGGATCGTCCTTGAAATGTCTGGACCAGCGAGAAACCCCTATCGAGAGGGACCACTGGGCGTAATCAAAGAGGGTGCCTATGCGGATATCCTGTTGTGGGACGGTGATCCGACGAAGGATATCAAAATTATTGAAGATGAGGAAAAGTTGCAGCTCATCATGAAAGACGGTGAGCTGTACAAGAACACCACCGTATCACATACCGATCCAACCTACCGGCCAGCTCCTGAAATGCGAATAACACCAGGTAATGCGGGAAGAGGTCGGACTACATTATGATATTTCAGCGCGAACTCAGGGTGCAAGTGCACCCTGAGTCCGTAAAATAGATGTCCGCTTGCCGCACACGGCGACCAATGCTGCATGAGACACCGAGGTCTGGAGAGGGCTCGAAGCAGACGTTCGCATCAGCGATGCGTCCAGGACGCATTGCTCCAAACGCAAGGCGGGTTTACGCCTAAGTCGCCTTGCTCAGGAAACCTCAGGCAGTCAACCTACCAACCAGGGAGGAAACATCCGGTGACCATACAAGGAGTTTCCATTGGAACGCGCTGCAAGCCTTACTACCACATCCTTTCTTTCCGGCATTCTCCGTGCCGTCACCGCGCCTCTGATGGCGGTCGCTAGGTTCCTCATCATGATGGCCGAAGCGGGACCTCGAATGGATGCTCTCCGACGCCTGAACGCAATGAGCGACGAGGAACTAGAAGCGAAGGGGCTGACTCGGGCCGGAGAGGTGGAGCGTCTCTTCGGGAATAGGTTCTACGCCTGACAGGGGCCTCCCAGAGTCTCTGGGGTGACTCAGGAGCGGCCTTCTGTATTTGGGCTGCCACCCCCACGCCGAGGCGGCTGTATGCGCCTCAGTGACTCTCCCAGAGTCTCTGGGCGGGTGGGCAGATGTGGCGCTTTAATTGCCAGTAGTCCGGACCCAAATAGTGTGGGGCTGAGATACTCAGGGCCTTACGTTTCAAGGTAATGCCCTGAGTGTTCTTATATGGTCTTCTCTCTGTCCTGCCCAGAGAGTGTCATTAAGGGGGTTATCTATCTCGATTAGGTATACTCAGAGAGAGACATTAGCCCTGAACTCAAGGCCCAAGTTTCATTGCGCTGAGAGTACCAACTATGTCTGCATCCACCTCAATGAGGCATTCCTTGAGAACATCCTTAGCCCCACAGCTCCTTAGCCCATCGCCCCTTACTTAACCCGGATGAAGGGACGAGCACCGAACCGGCGTTCGTAGGCCAACCCCAGAATGTCTATGGCAAGCTCTCGGTCCCGCTCGGCGACAATAAGGCTATCATGGACAGGAAGCGCCCCCACCTGGAAGTGGTCTCCAAGTTCCAGCATGGCAGCGAGGAAGCATTCCGACTCCTCATATTGTAGGCGAGCCCAATCAAGGCTTCCCCGGCGGATGGAGCCGATAACGGGGTGACGCTTTAGCAGAGCCTCGATGACATCCTTGAGCTTGTAGGTCTTGCCCAGCTTTCTACCCCGCTTGGCTTCGTAATCCTTGCCTAGCTTCTGCGGCCACCGGGTCGGAATCTCCCCCTTTCCAGCGATGGCTGAGAACAGCCCTTTCACCACGTCCCGGTCGATGCCTTCGATGTCATAGGGGTCCTCGTCAATCGGAAGCTTCCTCCCGTTCAAAGCGCTGAGGATGAAGAGGTGGCTTGCTCTCACGTCGATCTCGACAGTCGGCTCACCCCGACAGGTGATCCATGCGCGCTCTTCCTTCGGAATCTGCTGCCAGTCCCCCTCAGAGCAGCAATAAAACCGACCACCCATATTGAAATCGAATCCTGGCCAATTGCCACGGTTGAAGAGGCGGTAGACCCTTGGAGCCTCCGCAAGGTCAAACCCGGCGTTGGCGAGGATACCGTTGAGCCGCCTGACGCGCTGGGCCTCCGCCTCGTAGCTCGGACCCTTTAGGCGAATGTTCCGAGGCTGCTTCCGCTTTCCCTTCGCGTCGTAACGCTCATCGCGCACCGTCACGGGGCGGATAAGTGCTTCCTCCTTGCAGAAGTGGTCTTGGATGGTGTCGGGTGTGAGTCCGCATTCCTCAGCAAGCGACAGGAGGGAGGGAAGAGCCCTGAACCGACGGGCTTTGACATAGTGTCCCACGTCAATTGGCTCGCCTTCCCAGACCTCTCTGGCTTGGATGTATCCGCTAGCTTGGATAAGCCCCATGACCGGCCAGAAGGCCACCAACAGATCGAAGCTCCGGGATGAGACCAAGGTGTCTCCCAAGGCTTCTCTGTCGCTTGATCTGTACATGAAGCCAGCGGCCTCGGAGTTACCTGCATTACGGAGAAGGTCTGCCGCAAACGCCCCTACAGCCCCCGTAAAGGCCCTCAGATCGTCCGCCCGACGCTGACGAGACCTGGGCTTTGCTTTGACCTCGTGCTCAATGGTCAGGCGCGTGAGTGCCTCAGTGAAGCGCTTGGCCTCGTCGGTCTTCGGCACATAGAGGAACTCGGCCATCTTGGCCTTGTTGAGATGGTCCTTGGTATACGTCTCGATGAGACGCGCGTGGCCACTGAGTGATAGGTCGTTCGCCATTTTTCGTCCTTTCCAGCACCCAAAGCGCTGGGCAGGCCTTGCTTGGCCCGCACAACGTCCAGGGATGAATGTCGATTGAATCGGTCCAAGAGAGGTTCAGGCTGCTTGCGTCGAAGCGACCTCTTGACTGCTTTGCCGTGCAGGCCTGACGACTTTCAGCATGTAGGTGTGCATCATTTCCAAGCTATGCCCTTTGCCATAACCCTCGCCAACGCCAAGGCGCTTCCAGCCCCCAATGCGGTCGATCAAGTCCGCTGGCGCAAGGACGTCCCTGAGCCGATCCCGCATCGTGTGCCGGAAGCTGTGAAGCCCTTGCCCGTCCTTTGCGAGCTTGTTTTCCTTCAGCCATTTATTCAGCGCCGAGGAGGCGGAATTGGCGTTGAAGGGCTTCGCTGCGTCCTTCGGATGTAGGACCGGAAAGAGGAAGTCGCCAGGCGTAGACATGGCCCGCTGAGCCGCCCAAAGAGCCTCACCCACCAGAGGCACAAGGCGCTCGGATTGTTTGGTCTTAAGGCGACGCTCCTCGGTGGAGCGAAGCTTCATGTGAGGAATGGGATCATCTAGGATCACGTCTTCCTTGCGCAGCCCAGCGACCTCAGCAAGACGCGCCATCGTGTCCGAAATCATTGCAATCGCCCAGCGCCGCTGGTCATCGACCTCACGGCAGCGTTGTTGGATCGCGTCAAGCTGGGGCATCGTGTAGACGTCCCGTGGCTTCCTAGGACCTTCATCCCGATTGGGAATGGTGACCTCGACAAAGGGGTTCGTAGCCTGAAGCTCAAACTCCCTTATGCCGGTATTGATGACCGGTCGGACCTGCGACAGATAGCGTTTGATGGTCTCTGCGCCGACGCCGGTAGCGACCAGCCTCCGAACAAACTCGTTCGCATGTTCGCGGCGAAGACCGTCTAGGGGCATGTCCCCCGTGATCTCAAGCAGCAGGTTCCATGCCCGGTCGAATTGCTGCTCACCCACCTTGTTCTTCGGTCCCTTGCCAAGCTCGAAATGCTTCTCCCTGGCGTCAGTCAGCGTCCGAGGAATGGGCGCTCCACGGAGGATTTCAATGGTGAGATGGTCCTGAGGCGAGACATGGGGCGGCTCGTCATCCGGCTCATAAGGCGCAACCAAGCTATCCACGAAGTCCGAAATGACATCGTGGTCAGGGAAGCGCTTGGCGTCACCCGGTTTCAAGCCGTAAGCCTCCAGCATCGCGATGGAAACCTTGGGATTGGCGTCATTGCCGTGACCCTGCCTGTGCGCCTTCCAAAGCGCATCAAGCCGCCTCGTATGGCTGTTCGCAAGCCGAGCCGCCTCGGCCTTGTCTGTTGTCTTGAGGCTGAAGAAAAGCTGGGGCTTCGGCTTACCTGTCCTGGAATCCTTGTGGAGGCTCCTAGCGTCCTCAGGAACCCGCCTTCGGTAATACCAAGTGTTGTCCTTGAGTTGGATGTGCTTGCACATAACCCTGAAGGCCCCGATTTCAAACAGCAGTGTCACCTTGTGTAACCCCATGTGTTACCTGCGGCAACCCCTGGAATTGGCACAAGTCTCTGATATTGCATTATTAATCAGAGAGTTGTGGCGGATGAGGTGGGATTCGAACCCACGGAACCTTTCGGTTCGCTGGTTTTCAAGACCAGTGCCTTAAACCACTCGGCCACTCATCCGTGTCAGTCATCGAGGCCGGAGCCCGATCGCCGTGATCGCGTCCCGCAGGCCCGACCGGAGGAGCTTCTACCCGTTTCCGGTTTCGCGGTCCAGCGGGTCCGGGAGGGTCCGTCCGCCAGATGGTGTCGGGCCGCGCAGTCACCTGTCCAGGCCTTGCCGGGGCGCCGCCTTGCCGGGGGCCGGGCGATTCTGATGGGCGGCCCACGCCGATTTCCGCCCGGACACATGGCTGGCCTTTTCTTGCCTGCGGCGAGCCGCTACAATCCGGCGCAAGCGCGGCAAAGGCGCATAGGGTTGGGCGTGAAGGTCGGGCGGTCTCCTTCGGGGTTCCTCCGGGCTTCTGTTTCTTGGCAGTCCAAGCGCGACGGGAGAGTTCGCGCGAAATCGGGGGCGAGGATGAATAGGCAGGCGATGGCGAGAGGCTGCGTGGTGATTGCGACCATGGTGGCACTTGCGGGGTGCCAGAACACTGGGCAGACCTCGGGCGCCGGACCGACATCGGGCGCAACAGGAAAAGCGGCGGCGGTCCAGCATGATGTCGAGTCGCCGGAGGTCTTCAACCTGACCGGCGACGGCTTGTGGGACGGACGTCCCTCGCTCGGTGGCGTCTGGGTGGCGCATGCGACCGTGACCGATCCCGAACGGGTGATGATCCGCAATACCGTCAACGGCAAGTCCGTCGTCGGGGCGCTGTTCCGGCGTGAGCGCGAGAATCCGGGGCCGAGCCTTCAGGTCTCTTCCGACGCGGCCGACGCGCTTGGCATGCTCGCCGGCCAGCCGGCCAAGCTGAGCGTGGTCGCGCTCCGCACCAAGGAAGTGCCGGCGGCGGCGCCGGCAGAGCCGGAAGCCGCGGTTCCCGCGAAGGCGGCCGAGCCGCCAGCCGCGAAGCCGGCAGCGGCCGGCGCCGCAACTTCTGCAACTGCGCCGGCTGCTGCTTCTGCTGCCGCCGCCGCTCCGGAGCCCAAGACCGGCGGTTTCTTCGGCCTGTTCCGCAAGAAGCCCGAGGCGCCCGCCGCCGCTGTGGAAACACCGGCCGCGGCGAGCAACAGCGGCTCTGGCATCGAGCAGTCCACGCTTGAGCCGGTCACGGCCGCCGCAGCCGCGGCGATCGACCGCGCCGAGAGCGAGGCCGCGGCCAAACCTGCCACGGCGGCCAAACCGGCAGCGGCCACCGCGCCGGCCGCGGGGGCGGCGCCGAAAAGCCCCTATGTCCAGGTCGCGATCCTCAGCACCGAGGCGAATGCCCAGAGTGCCGCGAGCCAGCTCAGGGCTGCCGGAATGACCGCGACCGCTCGCACCGGCACGAGCGGCGGCAAGCCGATCTGGCGCGTTCTCGTCGGCCCCGCGGCGAGTGTCGCCGAGCGCGACACGCTCATCGCGCGGGTCAAGAAGCTCGGCTATTCCGACGCCTACCCGGTGTCGAAATAAAGAAGGAGCATGATACCAGAATGACCCGTCTTGCCGCTTTCCTGATCCTCGGCCTTCTGGCCGCCCTGCCGGCCCGCGCGTTCGAAACGCTTGCGGGTGCTGCCTGGGTCTATGACATCACAACCGGAACCGTGCTTCTGGAAAAGAACGCGGACCAACCGCTTCCGCCCGCGTCGATGTCGAAGCTCATGACCATCAACATGCTGTTCGAGGCGTTGAAGGATGGGCGGGTCAGCATGGACACGGAGTTTGCCGTCTCGACGAAGGCCTGGAAAATGGGCGGGTCCAAGATGTTCGTGAAGCCCGACGACCGTCCCACCGTCGAAGAGCTGATCCACGGAATCATCATCAACTCGGGCAATGACGCCTGTGTCGTTGTCGCGGAAGGACTGGCAGGCTCGGAGGAAAACTTTGCCGCGCTGATGACGCAGCGCGGCAAGGATCTGGGCCTGACGCAATCGCACTTCACGAACTCCTCGGGGTGGCCGGACCCGAACCACAAGATGAGCGCGCGCGATCTGGGATTGATCGCCACCCGCCTGATCACGGAGTTCCCGGACCTCTATCCGTTCTTCGCCATGACGGACTACAACTACAAGGATCGGGTGCCGGCGAATTCGCGCAACAGAAACCCGCTGCTGCGGACAGGCGGCAGCGGCGACTGGACCGCGGACGGGCTGAAGACCGGCCATACGTCCGAGGCCGGTTACGGGCTCGTCGGCTCGGCCGTGCATGAGAGCGGCCGGCGCATCGTCTTCGTCATCACCGGGATGGCCAGCGAAGCCGAACGCGCGCAGGAGGCCGAGGCGATCACCAGCTGGGCGTTTCGGGAGTTCATCCAGAAGACGGTCGCCACGAAAGGTTCCCGGATCGCCGAGGCCGATGTCTGGCTCGGGTCCTCGTCGCGCGTGGGGCTCGTCGTCGGCAAGGACCTCTCCCTGCTCCTGCCCTCGCTCGCGCAGGACAAGCTGAGTGCGAGCGTCGTGTACACGGGGCCCATCGAGGCGCCGGTGGAAGCGGGACAGAAACTCGCCGACATGGTGATCGAGGTGCCGGGCATTCCGCCGATGACCGTCCCCCTGGTGGCCGAGAACGCGGTGGCGAAGGGCGGCTTCCCGACCCGGATCAAGACCGCTTTCGGGATCCTCGCCACCCGGGTCATGGCCGAGATCGGAAGCTGACGGGCGGGATGTTCATAACCTTCGAGGGGATCGACGGGTCGGGCAAGTCCACCCAGGCGCGGCTTCTGGCCGACCATCTGCGCGGTGCCGGACATGACGTGGTGCTGACCCGCGAACCGGGCGGCAGCCCCGGGGCGGAGGAGATCCGGCGGCTGGTGCTCGAGGGCGATCCCGACCGCTGGTCGGCCGAGACCGAGATCCTTCTCTTCACGGCGGCGCGGCGGGACCACATGGAGCGGACGATCCTGCCGGCGCTCGCGGCCGGCAAGATCGTCATCTCCGACCGCTTCGCCGATTCCACCCGGATGTATCAGGGGCTGTCGCGCGGCGACCTGCGGGCGACCGTCGACCGGCTCCATGCGATGATGATCGGGCGCGAGCCGGACCTGACCTTCGTAATCGACATGGACCCTGAGCTCGGGCTTGCGCGCGCCAAGGGCCGCAACGGGGCCGAGGAGCGGTTCGAGGATTTCGGCGCCGACCTCCAGCGCCAGATGCGGCAGGGCTTTCTCGCGCTCGCCGCCGAGTTTCCGGGCCGTTGCCTTGTTATCGACGGCAACCGCGCGCCCGAGGCGGTCGCGGCCGAGGTCGCCGCGATCGCGGCGAAGGCGCTGGCATGAGCGAAGCGGGGCATCCGGAACCCGACCGGATCGAGGGGGCGCCGCATCCGCGCGACACGCAGCGGCTGATCGGGCAGGAGGCTGCGGAAGCCGCGTTTCTCGACGCCTACGGCACCGGCCGGCTGCACCACGCCTGGCTTCTGACCGGGCCGCGCGGGGTCGGCAAGGCGACGCTCGCCTGGAGGATCGCGCGCTTCCTCCTTGCCACGCCGGAGGAGGCCGGGGGCGGGCTCTTCGGGGATCCCGCGCCAGTGCCGGACACGCTCGACATCGCTCCGGACCACCCGGTCGCGCGGCGGCTCCAGGCCGGGGCCGAGCCGCGGCTCTTCGCGCTGCGCCGCGCCTGGGACGAGGACAAGAAGCGGCTGAAGACGGTAATCACGGTCGACGAGGTGCGGCGGATGAAGAGCTTCCTGCAGCTCTCTGCGACCGATGGCGGCCGCCGCGCGGTGATCGTCGATCCGGCCGACGAGATGAACACCGCGGCCGCGAACGCGCTTCTGAAGATGCTGGAGGAGCCGCCCGCGGCGGTCACCTTCCTGCTGATCAGCCACCAGCCCTCGGGCCTTCTGCCGACGATCCGCTCGCGCTGTCGGGAGCTGCGGCTCGCGCCGCTGTCGCCGGAGGGTCTCGCCGAGGCGATGGCGGCGGCGGGGGCGGAGGCGGGCGACACGGGGGCGCTCGCGGCGCTGGCGGGGGGCTCGGTCGGCGAGGCGATCCGGCTCACCAACCTCGACGGGCTGGAGACCTACGCCGCCATCGTCGGGCTCTTTGCGACGCTGCCGCGGCTCGACCGGCCGCAGGCGCTGAGGCTCGCCGAAAGCGCGGCGCAGCGCGGGGCGGAGGAGCGGCTGGCGCTGTTTCTCACGCTCATGGAGCTGTTCCTGTCGCGCCTTGCCCGCGCCGGCGCGCTGGGGGCGACGGGTGCCGAGGCCGCGCCGGGCGAGGCGCAGCTCTTCGCCCGTCTCGCGCCGGACGCCGGTGCCGCGCGGGCCTGGGCCGAGCTGCACCAGAGCCTCGGCGCGCGGGCACGGCATGCGCGGGCGGTCAACCTCGACCCGGCGGCGCTGGTGCTCGACATGGTGCTGAAGATCGACGAGACCGCGCGGGAGCGGCTTGGCGGATAGAGGGCAGGGGGCCAGCCCCCACGCGGTGCGGGGCACCGCGTTTCCCCGGAATATTTCGGGCAAGATGAAGGGGAAGCGGCGGGACATGGGGCGCGGTATTGCGATTTTCTTCTGCGGCGAAACGCGCTAATGGCAGGCCATGACCGATAGTCCGCGCCTTACCGACAGCCATTGCCATCTCGACTTCCCGGATTTCGGGGAGGAACTCCCCGAGATCGTCGCCCGCGCCCGCGCGGCGGGGGTCCACCGCATGGTGACGATCTGCACGCGGCTGAGAAACGAGCCCGCCGTCCGCGCCATCGCCGAGGCGCACGAGGGGGTCTTCTACGCCGCGGGCACCCATCCGATGAGTGCCGCCGATGAGCCGATGGCGACGGTCGAGGAACTGGTGGCGCTGGCGCGGCACCCGAAGTTCGTCGGCATCGGCGAGACCGGGCTCGATTACCACTACACCGCCGAGAGCGCCGAGGTGCAGCGGCAGTCACTCCGCATCCATATCGCGGCGGCGCGCGAGACCGGGCTGCCGCTCATCATCCATGCCCGCGCGGCGGACGAGGACATGGCGCGAATCCTGGCCGAAGAGCACCGGGCGGGGGCCTATGCCTGCGTGATGCACTGCTATTCCTCGGGGCCGGAACTGGCGCGGGCCGCGCTCGATCTCGGCTTCTACCTCTCGATGTCCGGCATCGCCGCCTTCCCGAAAAGCGGGGAGCTGCGCGACATCTTCGCCGCCGCGCCCGTGGACCGGATCCTCGTCGAGACCGACGCCCCCTATCTCGCGCCGCCGCCGCATCGGGGCCGGCGCAACGAGCCGGCCTATGTCGCCCATACCGCGAAGGTGGGGGCGGAGGTCTATGGCCTCTCTCATGCCGAGTTCGCGGCGCGGACCGAGGCGAATTTCGAGCGGCTCTTCTCCAAGGCGGCGGCAGCCGCGAAGGTGGCGTGACATGGCGGTGATGCGCTTCACCATCCTCGGCTGCGGTTCCTCGGGCGGGGTGCCGCGGATCGGCAACAACTGGGGCGACTGCGATCCGGCCAACCCGAAGAACCGCCGCAGCCGCTGCTCGCTGCTCGTCGAGCGGATCGGGGACGGCGGCACGACGCGGGTCCTGATCGACACCTCGCCCGACATGCGAGAGCAGCTCCTGCGCACCGGGATCGATGCGCTCGACGCGGTCGTATACACGCATTCGCATTCCGATCATGTCAACGGGCTCGACGACCTGCGCCAGATCGTGTTCCTGACCCATCGCCGGGTGCCGGTCTGGGCCGACGGGCCGACGCAGTACGAGCTTTTGGCGCGCTTCGCCTATGCCTTCGTGCAGCCCGAGGGGTCCTCCTACCCGCCGATCTGCGATCTCCACACGATCCGGGGACCGGTCCGGATCGAGGGCGCGGGCGGGGTGATCGAGCTTGACCCGTTCGAGGTCGATCACGGCGATATCGACGCGCTCGGTTTCCGGATCGGCGGGCTCGCCTATCTGCCGGACGTGCTGAAGATCCCCGAACCGGTCTGGGAAAGCCACCTGAAGGATCTCGACGTCTGGATCGTCGATGCGCTCCGCCGCAAGCCGCATCCGACCCATGCCCATCTGGCGCTGACGCTGGAATGGATCGCGCGGGCAAAGCCGCGGCGCGGGATCCTCACCAACATGCATGTCGATATCGACCATGCCACGGTCGAGGCCGAGACCCCGGACCATGTCAGCGCCGCCTATGACGGGATGGTGCTGGAAGTCGAGGTCTGAGCCTCTTGCCGGGGCTGCCGATCCAGGCGCTGCTGGAGGTCACGCTGCCGGTCTTCCTGGTGATCGGCTTCGGCTATCTCGCGGTGCGGTTCCGGGCCTTCAGCGATGCCGGTGTCGACGGGCTGATGAAGTTCACCCAGAACTTCGCGATCCCCTGCCTGCTCTTTCGAGCGATCTCGACACTCGACCTTGGCCAGACCTTCGAATGGCCGCTGCTTCTTTCGTTCTACGCGGGCGCGACGGCGGGGTTCGTGGCAGGCATCCTCGGTGCGCGGATGATCTTCAACCGGCCCTGGCCGGACAGCATCGCCATCGGTTTCTGCTGCCTCTTCTCGAACTCGGTTCTCCTGGGCCTGCCGATCACCGAGCGTGCCTATGGCGCCGGGGCGCTCGCCGCCAACTACGCGATCATCGCGGTGCATTCGCCGTTCTGCTATGCGCTCGGCATCACCACGATGGAGATCGTGCGCCACGGCGGGCGCGGCATCTTCACGATGATAAAGGCCGTGCTGACGGCGATGTTCCGCAACGCGCTGGTGATCGGCATCGCGCTCGGGTTCGCGGTCAATCTCACGGGAACCCAGCTGCCCGGCGTCTTCACCGAGGCGGTGGACCTGATGGTGCGGGCGGCCCTTCCGGCGGCGCTCTTCGGGCTTGGCGGCGTCCTGGTGCGCTACCGGCCGGAGGGGGACCTCCTGACGGTTCTCTTCATCTGCGCGGTGGCGCTCGGCCTTCATCCGGCGATCACCTGGAGCCTCGGCTCGGCCTTCGGGCTCGAGCCTGCGCCGTTCCGGTCGGCGGTGCTGACGGCGGCGATGGCGCCGGGGATCAACTCCTACATCTTCGCCAACATGTACGGCGTGGCCAAGCGCGTCGCGGCGACGGCGGTGCTGGTTGCTACGGCCTTGTCGATCCTCACGGTGTCGGTCTGGCTGACGATCCTCGGCTGAGGCTTCGCGCCGAACCGTGCCCGGAGCGGTTTCAGTCCGGATGGTGGTCGCGCACCGCGCAACTGGATTCCAAAGCGATGGCGAGCCAGAAGATCCCGCTTTCGAGGCCCGCCTGATCAAGGAATGTCTCCTGAAGCTTGTAGGCATCCCACTCCATCGCCTGATCGCAGTACCAGTGGCGCGCGTGGGCCTGGCGATGGTGGACGAGTTCGTGCAGCAGGATGCTGCGGTCGTAGACCTTGTCCGCGAACCACGGGCGCTGCAGGTAGATCGTGGCGGTTTCGGCATCATAGGCGCCGCGGGTCGCGGGGCCGTGATGCGCGGTCTCGGCGCTGATCGCCGCCATCTTGCCCGCCGGGACCATGACGATGCGCGGTGGCGGCCCCTCGGCGCGGGGATAGGTCCCGAAGTGGTCGATCCAGGCTTCGAGGACGGGAGCCGCCTTCTCGATGGCGGCAAGTTCGGTGTGGGTCCTGGCACCGACAACGGTGATTTCGGACTGAGCGGGCAGCGCCGCCGCGACAAGCGCCGCCGTGACGACGAGCGCCGCAAGATACGGGAATCGCATGGGTCTTCCTCCGTCGTAGGGAACCGGGGGAAGATGGCGCGCCGGTCTCAAACCGGCGTCAGTGCGCGGTCAAGCCGCTCTCAAAGAACGCCTGAAACCGGCTTTCCTGACAGATTTTCGTGACGGGCGGTGTGCGGGGAGGCGGCCGCGCCGGTACTACTCGGCCGATCGCTCCGGTTGCTGCGTTGCGGCCCGCTCCGGCAATCCGGCCTTGCGCAAGTCGTCCAGATATCGTCGCTCGTCCGCCGGATCGCGGTACTTGCCGCGGAAATTGAGCCACACCGCCTCGATCGAATAGTCGGGATAGGTGTCGAGCAGGCTGCCGATCTCGTGCCGCGCGGCGTCGAGGTCGCCGCGGCAGACATGAATTATCGCGAGATCGCGGCGGGCGAGCGGCGGCATTCTTGATATTTCGTTCATCGCCCGCAGGGCGCCGTCGCAGTCGCCGCGCAGCCAGCGGATCCAGCCGAGATTCCATTCGTACCAGTCCGGGTGAAACGGATCGAGGCGGCTCGCCCTGAGTACCAGATCCTCGGCCTCTTCGGTCCGCCCGGCATATCCGAGCGGCTCCGACAGGGAGGCCATGACCATCGTCGCGTTCGGATTGAGCTCAAGCGCGGTCTCGTAGCGGGCGATCGCGGCGTCAAGCTCTCCGGCCTGAACGTGCACATAGGCCATCGCTTCATGGGAGGCGTAATCGTTGGGGGCGAGATCGAGCGCCTTCCGCGCCGTATCCCGCGCCGCCTTAAGCGCCTCGTCGCGGCTGAGGTCCGACCACCCCCAGCGGTAGCCGTTGAGATGGACATAGGTCAGCCCGACATAGGCCAGGGAAAAGGTGGGATCGGCCCGCAGGGCGGCAAGGTTCGCCTGCCGCGCCTTCTCGGTTCCCTCGCGCGTGAACTCATGGAAGTACTGACGCGCCTCCAGTTGCAACTGATAGGCGTTCAGCGTGGCGGGGTCCGCGCGTTTGGCCTCCTCTCCGGTGCGTATCTTGAGCTTGGTGACGACGGTTGCCGCGACAGTATTCGTGATCTCGTCCTGCACGGCAAAGAGGTCGAGAATGTCACCGTCATAGCGTTCCGCCCAGACGTGACTGCCCTCCAGCGCGTCGATGAGCTGGGCGGTGATGCGCAGCCGGTCGCCGTCCTTCTGCTGGCTGCCCTCCAGAATGTAGCGCACGCCCAGGTCGCGCGAGATCCGGCGCACATCGGTGGCGGTTCCGCGATAGTGGAAGCTGGAGTTGCGGGCGATCACGAAGAGCTCGGGAAAGCGCGAGAGGTGATGGATGATACCCTCGCTGATCGCGTCGCTGAGATAGCCCTGATCCGCGCCCGCGCTCAGGTCGTCGAAGGCGAGAACGGCGATGGAGGGCTTGTCGGGAAGCGGATAGGCCATGGTCGCGGCATCGACCGGTTGGAACTCCGGGCGAGTCTGCACGATGTAGGCCCCCGCCGCGAGCAGGGCCACAAGTGCGGCGCCGGCGGCGCGGATCCAGAGAGCGGGTCTCGGGCCCGGAGCGGGTCGTTCGGGCGTTGGCTTGCTGGACGGCGTCCGCGGCGCGGAGCGTTGCTCGAGGATGCGCTGGTAAAGCCCGGTCGTCTCCGCCTCCGGTTCGGTCCCAAGCTCGTCAGCAAGGCTTTCGCGCAACCGCTCGTATTCGTCGCTGGCGGGTCCAATCTGACCGGCGGCCGCGTGGTGGGACATGAGGCTGCGCGCAGCCGTCTCGCTGTAGGGATCGAGCTCCTGCAGCCTGTGGGCGGTCGCGACGATCTCCTCCTCGTGGCCCTGCGCCGTTTGCAGCGCCAGAAGCCGGGTCAGCGCGTCGATGGCTTCCAGACGCAGGCGCCGCTCCTCGGCAAGCTGCCAGTCCCCGAACGCCGGCGTCGGCGCCGGAAAGCCGTCCAGAAACGGGCCCGCATAGAGCTCCCGCGCCGCCAGGAGGTCGTCGTGGTCGCTGCTTCGGGCGCGCCGGGAAAACTCCGGCGCGTCGACCTCGATATCGGCGGTCGAGAGGCAGATCGTCTCTGGGTTAACCGAAATAACGTCCGCATGGTCTCCGAGTGCCTTGCGCAAGGCGTAAATCGCCTGACTCAGGGATGCGTTCGCCTGTTTCTGGGCGCTGTCGCCCCAGAGCAGGCCGCTGGCCGCTTCGCGCCCCACTGGCGTGCCCTGTTGGAGCGCAAGCCAGGCGACAAGGGCGCGCACCTTGCGGGGCAGGGGCAGCGGATCCTTGCCGCCGATCCCCACCTTGAGCGTGCCCAGCAACTGTATTTGAAGCCTTGCCATCCTCCCAGAACGCGCATCCCGTCGTGTGGTCCAGTCTAGCACACATGCGGCGGCAATATCGGCCCCCCGGATGGCCACGCTCGCGGACCGGCCCGCCAAAGCGGTTTGTGCCCTTCCGCTCGGAACGCGGCCACTGTCCGGTCAAACGAAAAGGCCGGCCCGAAGGCCGGCCTTTCCTTTCGGTTCCGACCGCCTCAGGTCGGGCTCATGCCGCGCAGGCGTTCCGAGCGTCTGCGCAGGAGCTCGAGCGTGGCCAGTAGGAGGACCGAGAAGGTGACGAGCACCGTCGCCACCGCGAGGATCGTCGGCGAGATCTGCTCGCGAAGCCCGATGAACATCTGCCAGGGCAGCGTTTTCTGTGCCGCCGAGCCGACGAAGAGGACGACGACGACCTCGTCGAAGGAGGTGATGAAGGCGAAGAGACCGCCCGAGATCACGCCCGGCAGGATGAGCGGCATCTGCACCTTGAAGAAGGTGCGGACCGGCCCGGCGCCCATGTTCGCCGCCGCCCGCGTGAGCGACCGGTCGAAGCCGACGAGGGTCGCGGTGACGGTGATGATGACGAAGGGAATGCCGAGGACCGAATGGGCGAGGATCACCTTGACGTAGCCGATGAAGTCCTTCGACATGCCGAGATTGCCTTCCATCCAGTTGCCGAGCTTGGAGTAGAAGAAGAACATTCCGGTGGCCGAGATGATCAGGGGCACGATCATCGGCGAGATCAGGACCGCCATGATCGCGCGGCGGCCGGGCACGTGGCTCTGGCTGAGGCCGATCGCGGCGAGCGTGCCGAGCGAGACCGAGATGATCGTCGCGAGGGGCGCGATGATGAAGGAGTTCTTCAAGGGCCGCGTCCAGTCCGGATTGCTGAAGAAGTCGCGGTAGTGCTTCAGCGAATAACCCTCGGGGTCGAAGGCCAGCATCTTCGGCGTGAAGGTGAAGAAGTCCTGGGCGTTGAAGCTCAGCGGCAGCACGACGACGATCGGCGCGATCAGGAAGAAGAAGATCAGCCCGCAGATGAACTTGAAGCTGTTGCTCCAAAGGACGTCGCCGGCGGTCGCGTAGGACGGGACCGAGCGGCGGTAGTCGCCGGTCGAGAGCCAGTAGGCGAACCAGCTCAGGACGAGGCCGATGATCGCCCCGGCGACGAGGCCGGAGGTGCCGGCCATCGCGAAGCCGGCGATGCCGGCCACGGCGGCGGTGCCGAGCCGCCCGGTGCGGCGGTCCGGCACGAAGCTCGCGAGCACATAGCCGAGCGCGGCGGAGAGCACTGCGCCGGCCAGGGCGCCGATCAGCGGCTGGCCGTGGGCGGTGCCGACGATGTAGCCGAAGCCGAGGCCGGCGGCCGCCATCAGGGGCAGGGTGAAGCCGGTGAGGCTCGGGGTCGGGATTTCGGAATGAAGGCTGCTCATGTCGGTTACCCCAGCTTCACGTTATCGATGCCGACGATCTTGTCGTAGACGTAGTAGAGCAGCAGCACCGCTCCGAGCAGGATCGAGCCGAGCGCCGCGGCAAGTCCCCAGTTCAGCGAGGACGAGATGTGGAAGGCGATCCGGTTCGAGATGAAGACGCCCTGGGTGCCGCCCACCAGTTCCGGCGTGATGTAGTAGCCGATGGCGAGGATGAAGCACAGGATCGCGCCCGCGCCGATGCCCGGCACTGACTGCGGGAAGTAGACCCGCCAGAACGCCGTCCAGTTGGTCGCGCCGAGCGACTTGGCCGCGCGTAGGTACGAGGGCGGAATGGTCCGCATCACCGAGTAGAGCGGCAGGATCATGAACGGCAGCAGGATGTGCGTCATCGCGACGATCGTGCCGAACTGGTTGTTGATCATCACCAGCCGGTTCGCGTCATCGACGAGGCCGAGCCAGACGAGGATGTCGTTGATCACGCCCTGCTGTTGCAGCAGCACCTTCCAGGCCGAGGTCCGCACCAGAAGCGAAGTCCAGAACGGCAGGAGGACGAGGATCATCAGCACGTTCGCCGTCGAGGCGCGCAGGTTGGCGAGAAGCCAGGCCACCGGATAGCCGAGCAGGAGGCAGCAGAAGGTGATGAGCATCGACATCCACATCGTACGCCAGAACAGCTTGAGGTAGATGCGCTGCTGCTCGGGCCGGGTCTGGACCCCGTCGACGCCCTTTTCGAGGTCGACCGCGTTCAGGAAGTAGCCCGGCGTGTAGTTGCCGCTGTAAAGGCGGATCGTCTCCCAGTTGCTGACCTTGTCCCAGTCCTTGTCGATGCCGACGAAGGTCTCCTTGTAGGAGAAGGGCTCGAAGCTGGCGACGGCCGTGGCGGCGGGGGCGAGAAGCCCCGCGCTCGGGCCGCCCACGGCGGCGAGCGCCTCGGGCGAGGCCGTGGCGAGGTCCTGCGCCAGCGCGGTGAAGAGGGCGGGCCACGGCTTGGTGTCTGGCACGCCCTTGCGGCCGGTGTTCTGGGTGTCGCGGGCGAAGATCCGGTAGGCCTCCGCGGTCAGCGGCAGCGCGTCGGCCGCCTCGCTGCGCGGGGCGAAGCGCGGCTCGCGCCCGCCGTCTTCCTTGGCGGCGGCCCATTCTGCCTGTTTCTCGAGCCAGGCGTCCGAGCCCATGAGCGCGGCCCAGGTCTCGCCGTCCTTCCACGCCTTGTCGGCGTCGGTGAAGCGGTCCATGAACTCCTTGCCGATGTCGTCCGCGCCGCGACCGGTCTTGCGGAAGAGCGAGGAGATGCCCGGATCTTCGTAGTTCAGTCGCGAGCCGAGCTTGGTATGGATCTTCTGTTCGGCCGCGACCTGGAAGTCCACCCCGAGGGCGGCGAAGACCGGCTCGTCCGGCGAGGCGCCGGATTTCGGATCCCAGTCCTTCAGGGCGCGCACCGTGTTGGGCAGCGTCTCGGCGACGATCTGGTTCTCGACCGAGCGGAACAGCATGTCCGCAATCGGCGCGATGAAGGTCACCAGCACGAAGATGAGAAGCGGCGCGATCAGCATCAGCGCCCGAAGCTTCTGGCGCCGGAGCGCGCGGGCGAGGCTCGTCTTCAGCGGCGTGCCGTCTGCGGCCCGCATCGGGCCGGTCTGGGTTGTGTCGCTCATGTCTCCCCCGTCAGAGCTTCTGGTTCTTCAAAGTCACAAACGAATGGGGTGGAAGGGGCCCGGAGGCCCCTTCCGAAGGCGTTCGGCGATTATTGCGCCAGCCAGGCCTGGAACTTGGCGTCCAGGTCGTCGCGGTTGTCAGCCCACCAGCCGTAGTCGTAGACGTGGACGTTGGTCGCGTTGGCCGGGTCGGTCGGCATGTGCGGCGCCATGTCGATGCCGAGATCGGCGTGCTGGCCGACGAGCGGCGCCGAAGAGGCGCGGGCCGGGCCGTAGGAGATGTACTTGGCCTGGTCGGCCAGACGCTGGGTGTCGGTCGCGAACTTCAGGAAGTCCATGACGGCGGCTTCCTTCTCTTCGGACAGGCCCGCCGGGACGATCCAGCCGTCGAGGTCATAGGACTGCATGTCCCACAGCATCGCGATCGGCTGGTTCTGCTCGGCGATCGCCGAGAAGAGACGGCCGTTGAAGGTCGAGCCCATCACGACTTCGCCGTCGGCGAGGAGCTGCGGCGTCTCGGCGCCGGCGGTCCACCACACGACGCTGTCCTTGATCGTGTCGAGCTTGGCGAAGGCCTGGGCCTGGCCTTCATCGGTGCCGAGGACGTTGTAGATCTCTTCCTTGGCGACGCCGTCGCAGTAGAGCGCCCATTCCATGTTGTCGATCGGACGCTTCTGCAGCGAGCGCTTGCCCGGGAACTTCTCGAGGTCGAAGACATCGCAGACCGAGGTCGGCGCCGTGTCGCCGACGAGGTCGGTGCGGTAGCCGAAGGTGGTCGAATAAACGATCTGCGGGACGAAGCAGTCGTTGTTCAGCGTGGCGCCGAAGTCGTCGGTGGCCGAGGTGCCGTCCGGCGCAGCGGCGAGTTCGGTGTCGAAGTCGATCTCGCGGGCGAGGCCCTCGTCGCAGAGACGGATCGAGTCGGAGACGGTCACGTCCACCAGGTCCCAGGTGATGTTGCCGGCTTCGTTCATCGCGCGGAGCTTGGCCACGGCCTCGGCCGAGCTTTCGTCCCAGATGATGTTCACGTCCGGATTCTCGGCCATGTAGGGCTCGGCGTAGGCCTTGAGCTGCGAGGTCTGGTAGGCACCGCCCCAGGACACCAGCGTCAGGTCGAGGGCAGACGCTGCGCCGGCCACGAAGGTCAGCGCGGTCGTCGCCAGAAGGGTCTTCGTCACGTTCATTGCATACTCCCTATATGCTCCCGAATGGTTGATCTGGCCCCCGCTCCGGGACAAGCTGTCAGGCCAAACTGATTGCGGGCGCGGCGGCATGCGCCCCGCGCCCGGAAGTTCAGGCGTCGAGCGCCCGGCAATCGGTCGGCAACCAGCCGATCTCGATCTGGCTGCCCGGCTCGAGCCGCACCTGGTCTGGCGCGTTGCGGGTCTTGACGATGAATTCTTCGTTGCCCGCGACCTTGAGCCGGGTGCGGAAGATGTCGCCCATGTAGATGAATTCGAGTACTTCGGCCTTGAGCGTGTGGGCGCCGGGCTGGAGCCGGGCCTTGTTGAACTCGACCCGCTCGGGCCGGATCGAGACGCGGGTGCGCTCGCCCGGCTTGGAGACGTTGACGGGCTTCGCGTCGATCAGTTCGCCGTCGTCGAGCTGGATCAGCGCGACGTCGCCCTTGATCTCCTTCACGGTGCCGAGCAGCGTGTTGTTCTCGCCGATGAACTGGGCGACGAAGCTGTTTTCCGGCTCTTCGTAGAGCACCGCGGGCGGGGCGAGCTGCTGGATCCGGCCGTCGTCGAAGACCGCGATGTTGTCGGACATCGTCAGCGCCTCGGTCTGGTCATGGGTGACGTAGACCGTGGTGATGCCAAGCTCATGCGCGAGGCGGGTGATCTCGAACTGCATGTGCTCGCGCAGCTGCTTGTCGAGCGCGCCGAGCGGTTCGTCCATTAGGACCAGTTCGGGTTCGAACACCAGCGCGCGGGCCAGCGCGATCCGCTGCTGCTGGCCGCCCGAGAGCTGTGCCGGGCGGCGGCCGCCGAAAGCGCCCATCTGCACCATGTCGAGCGCGCGCTTGACCTTCGTCTCGCGCTCGGACTTGCCCATGCCGCGCACTTCGAGCGGGAACGAGAGGTTCTCGGCCACGGTCATGTGCGGGAAGAGGGCGTAGTTCTGGAACACCATCCCGATGCCGCGCTTGTGCGGCGGGATGTTGTTGATCGGACGGCCGCCGAGCTTGATCTCGCCGTGGGTCGCGGTCTCGAACCCGGCGAGCATCATCAGGCAGGTGGTCTTGCCGGACCCCGACGGCCCGAGCATCGTCAGGAATTCACCCTTTCCGACCGAGAGGTTCAGGTCTTTGACGACGAGCGTCTCGCCGTCATAGCTTTTCTGTACGTGCTCAAACGAAACAAATGCGGGCGAACCGCTTGCTTTGGCGCTGGTCAATGTCGGGCTCCCCGTTGGTGTATTGGTGTCTTCTTTACCCGTGTCGTGACTAAATCGGAACCGATCCCCATTTTCAACATGTTGTTTCAGTCCGGTGTCTGGAACCGTGTTTCCCTTGCGGCATGGGTAAAGTTTGTTCGTATTGCGACGGAATGGTTCCAAGAAGCGACGTGATTGCGTCAACCCGTCGCGGATTCGATTCGCTGCAATGCCGGTGCCGCATCATCCGCCGGTCATGTAGGGCATGAGCACAACCTCGCTGTCCGGTCCGATCTCGGTGAACCAGGCCTCGCGGTAGATCACGCCGTCGAGCGACAGCGAGATGCCGCGCGCGATCTGGGGTTTGAGGCCGGGATATTCGGCCGCGAGCCGGTCGAGGAGCTGCTTGAAATTCGCCGCCTCGACCTCGACCTCGGCGAGCCCGCCGGTTGCCTGCCGGAGCGAGCCCCAGAGCAGGACCTTGACCATCAGGAGCCCCCGAGCGCCTTGAGGATGCGCGGTGGCGACATCGGCAGTTCGCTCATGCGCAACCCGATCGCGTGCGAGACCGCGTTCGACAGCGCCGCGAGCGGCGGGACGATGCCGGTCTCGCCGACGCCGCGCACGCCGTAGGGATGGCCGGGGTTCGGGATTTCGAGGATCACCGTCTCGATCATCGGCAGGTCCGAGGCCACGGGCACCCGGTAGTCGAGGAAGGTCGGGTTCTGAAGCCGCCCGTCCGGCCCATAGATATACTCCTCGTTCAGCGCCCAGCCGATGCCCTGCACCGCGCCGCCCTGCATCTGGCCCTCGACATAGTCGGGATGCACCGCCTTGCCGGCATCCTGGAAGACCGTGTAGCGCAGCACCTTGGTGGCGCCGGTCTCGCGGTCCACCTCGACATCGCAGAGGTGAACCCCGAACGACACCCCGGCGCCATCGGCGTTGACCTCGTAATGGCCGGCGATGGGGCCGCCGGTCTCGGCGGAGACGGCGGCGATCTCGGCCAGCGTCATCGGCGGGAACTTCCCGGCATTGGGGCCGGCGGGTACTGCCGCGCCGTCCTTCCACTGGACGGCTTCCTCGTCGATCCCCCAGATCTTCGCCGCGCGGGCGCACATCTTCCTGACCGCGTCGCGCGCGGCCTTGATCGTGGCGAGGCCCACCGCGAAGGTCACGCGGCTGCCGTCGGTCACGTCGTTGTAGCCCAAGGACGAGGTGTCGGCGACGATGGTGCGGATGTTGTCATAGGGAATGCCCAGTTCCTCGGCAGCCATCAGGCTGATCGAGGCGCGCGATCCGCCGATGTCGGGGTTGCCTTCGGTGATGCCGACGGTGCCGTCGGTGTTCACGTTGAGGCTCACGCAGGTATTGCCGCCGAAGTTGAACCAGAAGCCGCAGGAGAGGCCGCGGCCCTGGTTCGGGCCGAGCGGCGCCTTGTAGTGCGGGTGCGCCTTGGCGGCTTCCAGCGTCGCGACAAGCCCGATATCGGGGAAGGTCGGCCCGTAGGAGGATTTCGTGCCCTTCCGCGCGGCGTTCTTCAGGCGCACATCGAGCGGGTCGAGGCCGAAATGCTGGCAGAGTTCGTCGACGACGCTTTCGACCGCGTAGATCGCGACCGGCGCGCCCGGCGCGCGGTAGGCGGCTTCTTTCGGGCGGTTGGTCATCACCGACCAGCCATAGGTGCGCACGGCGTCGAGGTCATAGGCCGCGAAGGCCGCCTGGGTGCCGAACTCGGTCGTGCCGCAGGGGAAGGCGCCGCCCTGATAGCGCAGGGTCGCTTGCGCTGCCGTGATCCGGCCGTCCTTCGTCATGCCGATCTTGACGTCGGAGGACGAGGACACCGTCGGCCCGGTCGCCCGAAAGACCTCGTCACGGCTCATCACGAGCTTGACCGGCCGCCCGGCCTTCTTCGAGAGCATCAGCGCGACGGGCTCGATGAAGACCGTGGTCTTGCCGCCGAATCCGCCGCCGATCTCGGAGGCGGTGACGCGGAGCTGGCTCGCCTCCATCCCGAGGATCTCGGCGCAGAGCGTGCGGACGTAGAAATGGCCCTGTGTGCAGCACCAGAGGTCGGCTTTGCCGTCCGAGGTGACCGAGGCGAGGCAGGCATGGGGCTCGATGTAGCCCTGATGGGTGGCGGCGGTCTTGAACGACCGCTCGACGATCTTGTCGGCCTTGGCGAAGCCCGCGTCGAGGTCTCCGTGGCCGAACTCGAAATGCGCGGTCACGTTGTCGGAGAAGCCCTTTGGCACGTTCTCCTGCACCCGGCCTTCCTGCACCACCGGCGCGCCGGGCTGCATCGCCGCGTCGACATCGGTGACATGCGGCAGGATCTCGTAATCCACCTTGATGAGCTTAAGCGCCGCCCGCGCGGTCGCCTGATCCACGGCGGCGACCGCAGCGACGGCATGGCCGTCATAGAGCGCGCGGCCGCGCGCCATGCAGTTGTCCTGCACGTCGCGGGTGAAGTCGTCTTCCGGCACGGCGAAGTCCGCGGCCGTGACCACGGCCTTCACGCCTTTCAGCGCGAGCGCCGCCGAGGCGTCGATCGAGCGGATCCGGGCATGTGCATGGGGCGAGCGCAGGATGCGGCCCCAGAGCATGCCGGGCGCGGTGGCGTCGGCCCCGTACATCGCGCGGCCGGTGACCTTGTCGACCCCGTCGGGGCGGCGGACCCTCGTGCCGACCTGCGTGAACTCGCGCTTGCGGTATTCGTCCAAGGACATCTCAGGCCCCCCTCATCTCGGCCGCGGCCGCCTGGACGGCGCGGATGATCTTGTCGTAGCCGGTGCAGCGGCAGAGGTTACCGGCAAGCCAGTAGCGCAGTTCCTCGTCCGTCGGGTCCGGGTTCTTCTCGAGAAGCGCCTTGGCGGCGACGAGGATGCCGGGCGTGCACACCCCGCATTGCAGCGCCGCGCCGTCGATGAAATGGCGCTGCAGGGGATGCAGGTCGTCGCCGTCGGCCATGCCCTCGATGGTCGCGATCTCGGCCCCCTCGGCCTCGGCGCCGAGGACGAGGCAGGAGCAGACGAGGCGGCCGTTGACGGTCACCGAACAGGCGCCGCAATCGCCGGTGCCGCAGCCTTCCTTGGCGCCGGTGAGGCTGAGCCGGTTCCTCAGCACGTCGAGGAGCGTCTCGTCCGGCGCGCAGAGGAACTCGTGGGCGTCGCCGTTGATCGTGGTGGAGACATGGATCTTCGTCATCTGGAACCTCCGGCGCGGGCGTAAGCGATGAGCGCGGCGCGCTTGGCGAGCGTGCCGGCGGTCTTCGTGCGGAAGGCGACGGTGCCGCGCTTGTCGTCGATCGGCTTGCAGACCGCCTCGCAGGCCCGTGCCATCTTGGCGAGGGTTTCGTCATCGAGCCTGGTGCCGACGAGGAGTGCGGCCGCCGCGTCGGCCGCGACCACGGTCGGCGCCACCGCGCCAAGGGCGATGCGCGCGGCCTTCACGGTGCCGCCCGCGTCCAGCTCCAGCGAGACGGCGGCGGAGGCGACGGCGATATCCATCTCGGTGCGCGGGATGAAGCGCAGGTAGGCGTCGGAGGCGCGCTCGGGCCGGGCCGGCAGGAAGATCGAGGTGATGATCTCGCCCTTCTTCAGCGTGGTCTTGCCGGGGCCGGAGGGGATCTCGGCGACCGGGCAGTCGCGCTCGCCCTGAGGCCCGGCGATCCGCGCGACCGCATTCGCCGCGATGAGCGAGGGCACCGCGTCGCCCGCCGGCGAGCCGTTGCAGAGATTGCCGGCCATGGTGCAGCGGCCCTGCACCTGGGTCGAGCCGATGAGCTGCAGGCCCTCGGTCACGCCGGGCCAGAGGGCGCAGAGCGCCGTATGCTCACCGATCTCGGCGCCCGAGACCGCGGCGCCGATGCGGAAACCGCCGGCCTCCGCCGTGATCTCGCGGATCCCGGGGATCTTCTTGATGTCGACGACGAGGTCGGGTTCGACGAGCCCCGAGCGGAGCTGGACGAGCACGTCCGTCCCGCCCGCCAGGACCCGCGTGAGACCGGTTTCCGCCGCCAAAGCGGCAGCGGCCTCGGCGGCGGTTGTCGCAGCCAGATATCGCATATTCCCTTTCCTCCCGACCGTCGTTGCGGCGCGTGGACCGGTCCGTCACCCGAAGGTGCGGACCGGTCCCGAGACGTCACAATACCGCACGAGGCGAAAAGGGGAAGGGCGTCAGACGTCCTTCAGGAAGCGCAGGCCGTCGTAGATCGCCGCATGGGTGTTGCGGGCGGCGACCGCGTCGCCGATCCGGAAGAGCCGGAAGCCGCCCTTCGGGCCGCCGTTCACCGTCTGCGGCTTGCCGACGATGAGCGCGTCGTAGTCGACCTCGCCGAGGTTCACCGACAGGGGCTTCAGCTCGAAATAGAGCTCGTCCATCGGCAGCGTGCCATGGTTCACCACGATCTGGTCGAAGTGTCTCTCCTTGGCGAGCGGCATGTAGTCCGACCCGATCACCGCCTTGAGCTGGTTGCCGTCCTTCGCGACCGAGGTCAGGCGGAAGGTCACGGTGAAGGTCACGTCCCTGTCCTGAAGCGAGCGCATGTAGGGCACGAGGTTCATCGCCATAACGTCCGGGGCGAAGCTGCGGTCCGGCGTCATGATCTCGACCTTTGCGCCGGCCTTCGCGGCAACCTCGGCGGCCTGAAGCCCGGAGTGGTCGCCCGCATCGTCATAGACGAGGACGTTCGAACCCGGCTTCACATCGCCCGAGATGATGTCCCAGGAGGAGACCACGAGATCGTTGCCGGCCTCCAGGACATCGGTCTGCGGCAGGCCGCCGGTGGCGATCACGACCACATCGGGATTGAGCGCGGTGATGTCGGCGGCTTCGGCCCAGGTGTCGAAGCGGAACTCGACGTCGCGGGCGGCGCATTGCGCCATGCGCCAGTCGATGATGCCGATCATCTCCTTGCGGCGCGGGTTCTGGGCTGTGAGCCGGATCTGCCCGCCCGGTTTCGAGGCGGCCTCGAAAACGGTGACGCTATGGCCGCGCTCGGCGGCGACACGGGCGGCTTCGAGCCCGGCGGGGCCGGCGCCGACGATCACCACCTTCTTCTTCTCCGCCGCCGTCGGGATCGTGTGCGGCATCGTCAGTTCGCGGCCCGTCGCGGCGTTGTGCATGCACAGCGCGTCGCCCGCCTGGTAGATCCGGTCGAGGCAGTAGGTCGCGCCGACGCAGGGGCGGATATCGTCCTCGCGGCCCTCGAGAATTTTCTTCACGATATGCGGATCGGCCATGTGCGCCCGGGTCATGCCGACCATGTCGAGCTTGCCGGCGGCGACCGCATGGCGCGCGGTGGCGACATCGGGAATTCGCGCGGCGTGGAAGGTGGGCAGCCCGACCTCGGCCCGGATGCGGCCGGCGAAGTCGAGATGCGGCGCCGATTTCATGCCCTGGACCGGGATCATGTCGGTCATCGCCGGATCGGTATGGATGCGGCCGCGCACGATGTTGAGGAAATCGACATTGCCCGAGGCCTTGAAGAGGTGGCCGATGGCCACGCCCTCTTCCTCGGTGATGCCGCCGTT
Source organism: Defluviimonas sp. D31 (assembly GCF_033436765.1). Taxonomy (NCBI): domain Bacteria; kingdom Pseudomonadati; phylum Pseudomonadota; class Alphaproteobacteria; order Rhodobacterales; family Paracoccaceae; genus Albidovulum; species Defluviimonas sp. D31. Next base: position 690,842 of record NZ_JAWQFN010000001.1, on the reverse strand, counting down.
CTCCTGCTCGTCGGCGGTGTAGCGCAGGCCGATCAGCAGTTTCGGACCGACCCGCTCGCGGATCGCCGCGACGACGTCGAGCGCGAAGCGGGCGCGGTTTTCAAGGCTGCCGCCGTAGGGCGCCTCAAGCTCGTTCGTGAGCGAGGACATGAACTGGTCCATCAGGTGGCCGAAGCATTCGAGCTCGATCCCGTCGAGGCCGGCTTCCGCCATGCGCTCGGCGGCGTCGGCATAGTCGCGGATGATGCGGGCGATATCCCAGTCCTCGATCTTCTTGGGGAAGGCGCGGTGGGCCGGTTCGCGCTGGTGCGAGGGGGTGACGGCGGGCAGCCAGTCGCCCTTGTTCCAGTGCGTGCGGCGGCCGAGATGGGTGAGCTGGATCATCACCGCCGCGCCGTGGTCGTGGCATTCGTCGGTGAGCTTCTTCATCCAGCCCACGACCTCGTCCTTGTAGGCGAGGATGTTGTTGAAGACCGGCGGACTGTCTTTCGACACGGCGGCGGAGCCTGCGGTCATGGTCATGCCGATCCCGGCCTTCGCGCGTTCGACGTGGTAGGCGCGGTAGCGGTCCTTGGGCATCCCGGCCTCGGGATAGGCTGGCTCGTGGCTCGTCGTCATGATCCGGTTCCGGATCGTCAGGTGCTTGAGCTGATAGGGCTGGAGGAGGGGGTCGTTCGAGGCCATGGCGGGTTCCTGTCCGAAGGCGCCCGGGTCGTGTCCGGGCGGTTGCGGAATCGGTTCTACGACGGATTTGCCGGCGATGGAGGGCAAAAACCGACACATGTGTCGATTTTTTTCGACCCGCGCTGCCGCGATCTGGTTATGAAGCGGCATGGAAGACATGGAATCGCTTGGGCGCGGCTGGCGCGGAACCGAGGCGGGCTGGATCGAGGCCGCCTATCAGCTCCTGATCGAAGGCGGGGTGGAGGCGGTGAAGATCCTGCCGCTCGCCCGGCGCCTCAGGCTGTCGCGCACGAGTTTCTACTGGCATTTCAGCGACCGCGAGGCGCTTCTGGCGGCGCTGGTGAAGCGGTGGCAGGAGAAGAACACCGGCAACCTCGTGCGCCAGACCGAGATCGCGACGGCGACGATCAACGAGGCGGTTCTGAACCTCTTCGACTGCTGGGTGACGCCGGAGTTGTTCGATGCCGCGCTCGATGTCGCGATGCGGAACTGGGCGCGCACCGATTACGACCTCGGGCTGTCATTCGAGGCGGCGGACGACACGCGCCTCGCGGCGATCCGGGCGATGTTCCAGCGCCACGGCTACAGCGCCGAGGAGGCCGATATCCGCGCCAACACGGTCTACCTGACGCAGGTGGGCTACCTCGCGCTCGGCACCGCCGAGACGCTCGAGACGCGGCTTCGGCGCATCCCGACCTATCTTCTGACCTTCACCGGCCGTCCCGGATCGGCGGCGGAGCTCGCGGCGTTCAACGCCCGGCACCGCGCCCGGATCGAAAGCTGATCCTCAGCCGCGGATCGCCGTGAGCATCCGGTGGACATTCTCGGGATCGGCGTCGGGCGTGATGCCGTGGCCGAGGTTGAAGATGTGGGGGCCGTTCGAGAAGGCCTTCACGATGCGCCGCGTCTCGGTCACCAGCGCCTCGCCGCCGGTGACGAGGAGCGAGGGGTCGAGATTGCCCTGCACGCAGCCGTCCCTCTGCACGTTCTCGGCCGCCCAGTCGGCCGCGACCGAATTGTCTAGTGCCACGCAATCGGCGCCGGTCGCCTTTGCGAAGCCGACATAGCGCCCGCGCGCCTCGCGCGGGAAGGCGATGACCGGCAGGCCGGGATGGCGCGCCTTGAGCGCGGCGATGATCCGCGCGGCGGGCGTCACGGCGAAATCGTCGAAGTCCCGGCCCTTGAGCGAGCCGGCCCAGCTGTCGAAAAGCTTGATGACCTCGGCTCCGGCCTCGACCTGGGCCGAGAGGTAGTCGATCGTCGCCTCGGTCAGAAGGTCGATGAGCGCGGCGAAGGTCGCACGGTCGGCGGCCTTCAGCGCATGGGCCGGACCCTGGTCGGGCGTGCCGCGCCCGGCGATCATGTAGGTCGCCACGGTCCAGGGCGCGCCGGCGAAACCGATCAGCGTGACCTCCTTCGGGAGTTCGCGGGAGAGGATCCGCACCGTCTCGTAGACGGGTGCCAGCGTCTCGTGGATCGCGTCGCGGTCCTTCAGCCGGGCGAGGTCGGCTTGTCCCGTGATCGTGGACAATCGCGGCCCTTCGCCGGTTTCGAACCAGAGATCGGCACCGAGCGCCTGCGGCAGCAGGAGGATGTCCGCGAAGAGGATCGCGGCGTCGAAGCCGTAGCGGCGAAGCGGCTGCAGCGTGACCTCGGCGGCGAGGTCGGGGTTATAGCAGAGCGACAGGAAATCACCGGCCTTCGCGCGAGTTTCGCGGTATTCCGGCAGGTAACGGCCCGCCTGGCGCATCATCCAGACCGGCGGTACGGGCAGGGTTTCGCCGGCTAGGGCGCGCAGGATCGTCTTGGTCATCTCTCACCTCTCGGCCTCTTTCATCCCGCCCTGCGACGGGATGTCAAGCGGATGCGCCGGCGCGGCCCATTGCAAGGGCATTCTGTCGCGGTTATGCCGGGCTCATGGACATGCCCGACGCAAACCGACCGCTGAAGATCGGCACCCGCGGCTCGCCGCTGGCGCTGGCGCAGGCTTTCGAGACCCGTACGCGCCTGATGGCCGCGCACGGGCTGCCCGATGACGCCTGCGAGATCGTGATCATCAAGACCACCGGCGACAAGGTGCTCGACCGTCCCTTGAAGGAGATCGGCGGCAAGGGGCTCTTCACCAAGGAGATCGAAGAGGCGCTCCTGTCGGGCGAGATCGACATCGCGGTCCATTCGATGAAGGACATGCCGGTCGCCCAGCCCCGCGGGCTGACGCTCGACTGCTACCTGCCGCGCGAGGACGTGCGCGATGCCTTCGTGTCGCCGTCGGCCGGGAGCCTCGCGGATCTGCCCGAGGGCGCGGTCGTCGGCTCCTCCTCGCTGCGCCGGCGCGCCCAGCTTGCCAACCGGCGGCCGGACCTGAGGATCGTCGAGTTCCGCGGCAATGTGCAGACAAGGCTAAGGAAGCTCGAGGACGGGGTGGCTTCGGCGACCTTCCTCGCAATGGCGGGGCTGAACCGGCTCGGCATGACCGGGGTCGCGCGGGGGGCGATCTCGGTCGACGAGATGCTGCCGGCCGTCGCGCAGGGCGCCATCGGGATCGAACGGCGCCTGGCCGACACCCGCGCCGCGGAGCTGCTCGCGGCGATCCACGACCGCGCGACAGGCGAGCGGCTGGCCGCCGAGCGCGCCTATCTCGCCACGCTCGACGGCTCCTGCGAGACGCCGATCGCCGGGCTCGCGATCCATAACGGCGCGGGGCTATTGCTCAGGGGCGAGATCCTGAGGCCGGACGGCTCCGAGGTGATCCGCGGCGAGCGGCGCTGCGGGGTCAGGGACGGGGCCGAGGCCGGGGCGGACCTCGCGCGCGATCTACTCGCGCATGCGCCCGCGGGATTCTTCGACTGGCGCTGAGGTGACTTTGGCCGCGGTGCCGCCCTCCGACCGCAGATCGTGAAGCCGAGCCGTCGTAAGCGGCGGATCGGGGCTGCGGTCAGGTCTGGGGTTCGGGCACGGTCTTTCCCGGATTGAGGATGCCCTTGGGATCGAAGGCCGCCTTCACCGCCCGCATCATGTCGAGCGCCACGGGATCCTTGCGCCGCCGCATCGAGCCGAGCTTCGACAGGCCGATGCCGTGCTCTGCGGAGAAGGAGCCGCCGAGGTCGGCGACGATGTCCTCCACCGCCTCGGTGATCCTGTCGTCGAGTGCCGAGTCCTCGCGGCCGGGGAAGATCGCGAGGTGGATGTTGCCGTCGCCGAGGTGGCCGACCGTGTTTGTCACGGCGCCGGGGGCGAGGGTGTGAAGCCCGTCCTTCAGCCGCGCGAGGAAGGTCTCTACCCGGTCGAGCGGCAGCGCCACGTCGAGATCGACGGCGTGGCCGACCCCGGTCGCGATCTCGGCCGCTGCCTCGCGCCGGGCCCAGATCGCCGCGCGCTGGGCCTCGGACGTGGCGATGACGGCGTCGAGAACCAGCCCCTCCTCGAGCATGGCGCCGAGCGTCTCCTCGAGGAGGCCGGTCAGGGGAACGCTGCCGTCCGCGCCGGGGTCGGTGTCGCGGGGCGCGGTCGCGCCAAGCTCGACGAGGATAGTCACGTCATGGATCTCCGCGAAGGGCTGGCCGAGATCGGGACGCCGGTCGCGGAGCTGCTCCATGTAGTCGCGCGGCATGAACTCGAAAGCCTCGACGAGGCCGCCGGTCGCCCGCTGCAGCCGGTTGAGGAGCGCCAGCGCCGCGGCCAGCGAGGGCGCGGCGAGCATCGCCGTCGCATGGGCGCGCGGGGCGGGAACGAGCTTCATCACCGCCGCGGTGATGACGCCGAGCGTGCCTTCCGCGCCGATGAATAGGCCCTTCAGGTCGTAACCGGAGTTGTCCTTGTGAAGCTCTGACATGAGATCCATCACCCGCCCGTCGGCCAGAACCACCTCGAGCCCGAGGCAGAGCGCGCGGGTGGAGCCGTAGCGCAGCACGTTGGACCCGCCCGCATTGGTCGAGAGCGCCCCGCCGATCGTCGCCGACCCGCGCGCGCCGAACCAGAGCGGAAAGTAGAGGTCCAGCGCCGCGGCCGCGTCGTGGAGGCTCGACAGGATGACACCGGCCTCGACGACGGCGGTCCGCGCCTCGGGGCGGATCGCGCGGATCCGGTTCATCCGTTCGAGCGACAGCATGAGCGCGCCTTCGGCCTCGGTGCCGCCCGTGAGGCCGGTGCGCCCGCCGGCGGGGACGACGGCAAAAGCCTCGGCGCTGGCGAGGCGCAGGATCGCGGCGACCTCCGCGGTCGTGGCCGGGCGCAGGACGGCGCGCGGTTCGGACCGGTACCGGCCGGTCCAGTCGTCGCGGTACGGGGCCATGTCGGCGCCGGTCAGGACGTTCGCGGGACCGACGATTTCGACGAGCCGCTCGATAAGGGTCATGCGGGGAGCCTCCGGATTTCGGGCGCCACTCTCTGGCATGGTCGCGGCATTGGCCAGCGGAAACTAACTCGCGCCGCGCGGGGTGGCGCCGATCCGGAGCGCGGTCCGGACGCGCGCGTTGACAGCCGCCCGAGGCCGGTGGAGCGTGGCCCCCGGAGCCCATGCCGAGGGAGACCACATTTGCCGCCGTTCGCGCGTTCCCGCGCCCTCCTGATCGCCGCCCTCCTAGCCGGTGCGGGCGCCGCCGCCGAGGATCGTCCGGCTATCGTGCCGGTCGCCACGCTCGCGCCCGCGGGGGAGTACCGCCTCGATCCGGCCCACGCGCGTCTCAGCGTCGCGGTGAGCCATCTCGGCTTCTCGAATTACACACTCTTTCTGACCGGACTCGAGGCCACGCTGGCCTTCGACCCGGCCGATCCCGAGGCGATGGAACTGAAGGCGCGCGTCGATCCGGGTTCGGTGCGGACCCTCCACCCCGATCCCGAGGTCGATTTCGACTCCATTCTGGCAGGACCGAACTTCCTCGACGCCGCGCGTTACCCCGAGATCACCTTCGAGAGCCGCTCGGTGCGGCTCGTCGCGCCCGAGCGGGCGGCGGTGACGGGAGACCTGACGCTCCACGGCGTCGCCCGCCGGATCACGCTCAGCGTGACCTTCAACGGCGGCTATGCCGGTCATCCGCAGGATCCCGGCGGGGCGCGGGTCGGGTTCTCGGCGCGCGGCACGATCTTCCGGTCGGATTTCGGAATCACCTTCGGCCTTCCCGCGCCCGGCACCACGCTCGGCGTGGGCGACGAGGTCGCGATCCGGATCGACGCGGAGTTCATCAATCCCGACGCGCCGGGGCCGCAGCTCGGCCCGTGAGGCGCGCCGGGTGCCTCACTCTGCGCTGTCGAGCATGTCCAGCACCTCCGGCCCGAGCCCCTCGACCACGAGCGCCACGCCCTCGGCGTTCGGGTGCAGCCCGTCGGGCTGGATGTAGGCGGCGATCGCGGCGGCGCGATCCTCCTGCGCGAGGATCGGGGCGAGGAAGGGCGGGGCGAGGCGGGCGCCGTGCGCCTCGGCGAGATCGGGATAGATCGCGTCGAAGGCGGCCTTGTAGTCGGGCCCGTAATTGCCCGGCGCCGTCATCGGCACGAGGAGGACCGGAAGCCGACGTTCGTTCGCGCGGTCGAGGATCGCGTCGAGATTGGCGCGTGCCTCCTCCGGCGGCAGGCCACGCAGGAGGTCGTTGCCGCCGAGCGTCACGATCATCGCATCGACCTCGGGCGTCAGCGCCCAGTCGATCCGCGCCAGCCCGCCGGCCGTCGTGTCGCCCGAAACGCCGCCGTTCAGGACCGTGATCTCGGCGCCATGCTCGGCGAGCCAGCCCTGCAGCTGCTGCACGAACCCCTCTTCGGGCGGCAGGCCGTAGCCCGCGGTGAGACTGTCGCCGAAGGCGAGCAGGGTCAGCGGCTCGGCCGCCGCCCCCGCCGGAACGAGCGCCGCAAGCAGGGCTGTGGCGCGGGCGAGGTTGCCAGCGCGCCCCCGGACCCCATATGGATTTGGAAGGCGGAACGGGCGGATAGACCGGATGAGCGAGACGATCCTGAAGATGGAAGCGGCCCGGCTGGTGCTGGAGGGCAATGCCGGACCGCTGGAGATCCTGCGCGGCGTCACGCTGTCGGTGGCGCGCGGCGAAAGTCTCGGTCTGGTCGGTCCGTCCGGGTCGGGCAAGTCCTCGCTCCTCATGCTGATGGGCGGGCTCGAACGCGCCACATCGGGCCGGGTCGAGGCTCTGGGCCAGGACCTGACGGCGATGGACGAGGACCAGCTTGCCCGGTTCCGCCGGGGCAATATGGGGATCGTGTTCCAGTCCTTCCACCTTATTCCGACGATGACCGCGCTGGAGAACGTCGCGATCCCGCTGGAGTTGGCGGGCAAGCGCGACGCCTTCGGCCGCGCGGCGGCGGAGCTGGAGGCGATGGGTCTCGGCGCGCGGATGGATCATTATCCGGCGCAGCTCTCGGGCGGCGAGCAGCAGCGCGTGGCGCTGGCGCGCGCCGCCGCGCCGCGCCCGGCGATCTTCCTCGCCGACGAGCCCACCGGCAATCTCGACGGGGCGACCGGCGAGGCGATCATGGAGCTTCTCTTCGGCCTGCGCGACCGGCATGGCGCGACGCTTATCCTCGTCACCCACGCGCCTGAGCTTGCGGCGCGCTGCGACCGGGTTGTGCGGCTTCTCGACGGGCGGATCGCCGGTGAGGAACTGGCCCGCAAGGTGGCCGAATGACGCTCGCGCTCGCCGCCCGGATCGCCCGGCGCGAGATGCGCGGCGGGCTCGGCGGGTTCACGGTGTTCCTCTTGTGCCTGATGCTCGGGGTCGCCGCCATTGCCGCTGTGGGCACGGTGCGGTCGGCGATCGAGGTGGCGATCCGTGACCAGGGCGCGGTGCTCCTGGGCGGCGATGCCGAGATGTCCTTCACCTATCGCTACGCGAGCGAGGCCGAGCGCGCCTTCATGGAGCGCCGGGCGGAACGGGTGGCGGAGGTCGTCGATTTCCGCTCCATGGCGGTCGCGGGCGAGGGCGAGACGGCCGAACGGGCGCTGACCCAGGTCAAGGGTGTGGACGACGCCTACCCTCTGACCGGGCGGCTGGTGCTCGATCCCGACATGCCGCCCGCCGAGGCGCTGGCGGATGTGGACGGGGTGCCGGGCGCGGTTCTCGACCCGGTGCTGGCCGACCGGCTCGGGCTCGCGGTCGGCGACCGCTTCCGGCTCGGGCTGAAGGAGTTCCGCGTCGCCGCGCGGCTCCTGCGCGAGCCGGACGGCGCCACGTCGGGATTTACCTTCGGGCCGCGCAGCATCGTTCGGAGCGAGGCGCTCGCGGGCTCGGGGCTGCTGGAACCCGGCAGTCTCTTCGACACCCATTACCGGCTCCTGCTGCCGGCGGGGAGCGACCTCGACGCGCTCAAGCGCGAGGCCGAGGCCGCGTTCCGCGACACCGGGCTCCGGTGGCGCGACGCGCGGCGCGGCGCGCCGGGTATGCAGAGGTTCGTGGAGCGGATGGGCTCGTTCCTGGTGCTGGTCGGGCTTGCAGGGCTTGCCGTCGGCGGTGTCGGCATCGGCGCGGCGGTGACCTCCTACCTCGAGGGCCGGGTCGAGACGATGGCGGCGCTAAAGGCGCTCGGCGCGGAAAGCCGCATGATCTTCGCGGTCTATCTCGTCCAGATTGGCATGCTGGCGGGGATCGGCATCGCCCTGGGGCTCGCCCTTGGCGCGGCGCTGCCGGTTCTGGCCGGCCCGCTCATCGCCGCGCGGCTGCCGATCCCGGTCGAGATTGTCGTGGCTTGGCGGCCTCTGGCCGAAGCTGGTGTCTACGGTGCGCTTGCTGCGGCCCTCTTCGCGCTCTGGCCGCTCGCGCGAACGCGGGAGGTGAAGGCGGCGGCGCTCTTTCGAGATCTCGGTCCGGGGCGGCGGCAATGGCCGGGCTGGCGGCTGGGGCTCGTGCTCGCGGCCATCGCCGGTCTCCTGGTGGCCGTGGCCACGTCCCTGTCCGGCGTGCCGACCCTCGCGCTCTGGACGCTCGGCGGCGTCGCGACGGCGCTTGTCGTTCTCGCCCTCGCGGCCTTCGCACTCAGCCGGATCGCCCGCCGGATGGGCAAGCGCGCGCGCGGGCGGCCGGCGCTGCGGCTCGCGCTCTCGGCCATCGGGGGGCCTCGCGAGGAGGCCCGCGCCGTGGTTCTGTCGCTAGGGCTCGGGCTCTCGGTCCTGGCCGCCGTCGGCCAGATCGATGCCAATCTCAGGGGCGCCATCGCCGAGGACCTGCCGGAAGTGGCACCGTCCTATTTCTTCGTCGACATCCAGCCCGACCAGATCGAGGGCTTCCGCGCCCGGCTCGCCGATGACAGGGCGGTGACGAGGGTCGAGGCCGCGCCGATGCTGAGGGGCGTGGTGACCGAGATCAACGGCCGTGACGCGCGCGAGGTGGCGGGCGATCACTGGGTGGTGCGGGGCGATCGCGGTCTGACCTATGCGGCGGTGCCGCCGGAGGGCACGAAGGTGGTGGCGGGGGCGTGGTGGCCGGAGGATTACGCCGGGCCGCCGCAGATGAGCTTCGCGCGCGAGGAGGCCGCGGAGATGGGCTTGAGGCTCGGCGACCGGGTGACGGTGAACGTCCTCGGCCGCGACATCGAGGCCGGGATCACCTCGTTCCGCGAGGTGGATTTCGGCACCGGCGGCATCGGCTTCGTGATGTCTATGAACCCCGCCGCCCTTGCCGGCGCGCCGCACAGCTGGATCGCCACCGTCTATGCCGATCCGACTGCCGAGGCGGCGATCCTGCGCGATCTCGCCTCGGCCTATCCCAACATCACCGCGATCCGGGTGCGCGACGTGGTCGACCGGGTCTCCGAGGCGCTCGCCGCGATCGCCCGGGCGACCGCGATCGCGGCCGGGGTGACGCTTCTGACCGGGGTCGTAGTGCTCATTGGCGCAGCGGCGGCGGGCGAGCGGGCGCGGATCTTCGAGGCGGCGGTCTTGAAGACGCTCGGGGCGACGCGCGGGCTGGTGCTGAGGAGCTTCGCGCTCCGTTCGGCGCTGATGGGGGCGGCCGCGGGGCTGGTGGCCGTCGGGTTTGGCGCCGGCGCGGGCTGGGCGGTGATGGTCTTCGTGATGGAGGGGGCGTTCCGTTTCGAGCCGGTCTCGGCGGTGGCCATCGTTTTCGGTGGCGCGCTGGCGACGCTGGCCGCGGGGCTTCTCTTCGCGCTCCGGCCGCTCGCGGCGCGGCCGGCGCAGGTTCTGCGGGCGCGGGACTGACGGCGAGGCCGGGGGGCGCCGCCCCCCGGGACCCCCCGGGGGTATTTCGGCAATGAAGAAGGGATCAGGCGCGTGCCTGCCGCCATGGGCCGGCGCGGCGGAGCCGGAGCGCGTTCGTCACCACGAAGACCGAGGAGAGCGCCATCGCGGCGGCGGCGAGCATCGGCGAGAGCAGCATGCCGTTCACCGGGTAGAGGAGACCGGCGGCGACCGGGATGAGGAGCACGTTGTAGCCGAAGGCCCAGAAGAGGTTCTGGCGGATGTTGCGCATCGTCGCGCGCGAGAGCCGGACCGCGTCGGCGACCGCGCCGGGGTCGCCGGTCATCAGCACCACCTCGGCGGCCTCGATCGCGACATCGGTGCCGGTGCCCATGGCGATGCCGATATCGGCGGCGGCGAGGGCGGGGGCGTCGTTGATGCCGTCGCCGGTGAAGGCGGTCGTGCCTTGCGATTTGAGGGATTCGAGGGCCGCGACCTTGCCTTCTGGCAGGACCTCGGCCTCGACATGGTCGATGCCGAGGCCGGCGGCGATGGCCTCGGCCGTGGCCCTGGTGTCGCCGGAGATCATCGCGGTCTTCACGCCCATCTCGTGGAGCGCGGCGATTGCCGACCTGGCACCCGGTTTGACCGGGTCCGCGACGGCGAGGAGCGCGGCTGGTCTTCCGTCGACGGCGATCAGGATCGGGGTCTTGGCCTCGGCGGCGAGGCGCGCGGTCTCGGGGGCGAGGGGAGCCGCGTCGATCCCGGCCTCGGCGAGCGCGCGGGCATTGCCGATGAGGAGCTCGAGGCCGCCCACGCGCGCGGCGAGGCCGCGGCCGGGCAGCGCCTTCGCGTTCTCCGCCTCGGGCGGGGTGAGGCCGCGCGCCTCCGCCTCGGCGAGGATCGCCCGGGCGAGCGGGTGTTCGGAGCGCGCCTCGGAGCCGGCAGCGAGGGCGAGGACGGTGTCGGCATCGAAGCCGTTCGCGGGGATCAGATCGGTGAGGCGCGGCGTGCCCTCGGTCAGGGTGCCGGTCTTGTCGAAGGCGACGATGCGCGCCTCGGAGAGCCGCTGGAGCGCGTCGCCGCGGCGAAAGAGGAGGCCGAGCTCGGCGCCGCGGCCGGTGCCGACAAGGATAGAGACCGGGGTGGCGAGCCCCATCGCGCAAGGACAGGCGATGATCAGGACCGAGATCCCGGCGACCAGCGCATGGGTGAGCGCGGGGGCGGGGCCGACCAGGAGCCAGGTGAGAAAGGACAGCGCGGCAAGCGCCATCACCGCGGGGACGAACCAGAGCGTGATCCGGTCGACGAGCGCCTGGACCGGGAGTTTCGCGCCCTGCGCATCGGCGACCATGGCGATGATCCGGGCAAGGACGGTATCGGCACCGGTGGCGGTGACGCGGAAGCTGAGGGCCGCAGCGCCGTTCACGGTGCCGCCGGTGACCGGGGCGCCCGCGTCCTTCTCGACCGGGGCGGGTTCGCCGGTGAGCATGGATTCGTCGATCCAGCCATGCCCCGCGGTCACGATGCCGTCGACCGCGACGCGTTCGCCGGGGGCGAGGCGGATGATGTCGCCGGGGGCGAGGTCCTCGACCGGCACGTCCTCGACGCCGCCGTCGCGCTCGACCCGCGCGGTGTCGGGGCGGAGCCCGATGAGCCGCCGGATCGCCTCGCCGGCCTGGCCCTTGGCGCGGGCCTCGAGGAGCCGGCCGAGCAGGATCAGCGTGACGATGGTGGCGGCGGCCTCGTAATAGACGCCGCGCGCGGCCTCGGGGAGAAGGCCGGGGGCGAAGGTCGCGACCGCGGAATAGGCGAAGGCGGCGAGGCTTCCGAGCGCCACGAGCGAGTTCATCTCGGGCGCGCCGCGCAGGAGCGCGGGAATGCCGTGGCGGAAGAAGAGGAAGCCGGGGCCGAGGAGAATTGCCGCGGTCAGAACGAACTGGATGCGCCAGGAATTGGCTTCGCCGAGCGTTCCCATGACCCAGTGGTGAAACGCGGGCACCATGTGGGTGCCCATCGCGAGCACGACGACCGGGACCGCGAGCACGGCCGAGATCGCGACGGCGCGGCGGAGTTTTGCGGCCTCGTCGGCCTGACGGTCGCCCGAAGGTGCCGCCTTGAGGGCCGGCTTCGCAGCATAACCGGCGGCGGTGACGGCTGCGGCGAGCGCCTCGGGCGTCGTGGTGCCGGAGGTGTAGCGGATGCGGGCCGACTGGGTGGCGAGGTTGACCTCGGCCTCCGCGACGCCCGGAACGGACTTCAAGGCCCGTTCCACCCGACCGACGCAGGAGGCGCAGGTCATGCCCTCGACCTCGAGCCGGGTCTCGATCTCCGTGGCGGGGTAGCCCGCCGCCTTCAGCGCCGCGGCGAGCGTCACCGCATCGGTGCCGTCGAAATCGACGCTCGCGGTGCCGGCGATGAGGTTCACCTGCGCGTCCTCGACGCCTGAGACGGCTTTTAGCGCGCGCTCGACGCGGCCGACGCAGGAGGCGCAGCTCATGCCCTCGACGGTGAAGGTGGTGTGGGTGGTCATGGGGCCTCCTTCCGCCGATAGATGTGGGGCGGAGGGGGGAAAGTCAAACGCGCGTGTCGCCGCAGGACCGCCCGATCAGGGTGCGCCGCGGTCGGTGACCGGCGTGCCCTCGGCAATGGCGTCGGAGGGGTGCAGGATCACCCGGTCGCCGGGGGCGAGGCCGTCGGTGACTTCGGCCGCGGTGCCGTTCCGGCGGCCGATCGCGACCGGGGTCAGGCGGGCGGCGCTGTCCATCTCGCGAAAGACCGCCCATTGGCCGTCCCGCCGAAAGAGCGCCGAAAGCGGCACCTGAAGCACATCGGCGCCTTCCCAGGTGACGATGCGCAGATAGACCGCGAAGCCGTCGCCGAGGCCCTTGCGCGTCTCGGGCGGGCTGGTGATGTCGAAGATCGCGTCGACGCGCTGCTCCTCGATGCCGAGGGCGGAGACCTTGGTGCGGGCCGAGGGTTCGACGCGCCGCAAAGTCGCCTCGAGCGGCACCGGGCCACCCCAGCGTTCGACGATGGCGCGGGTGCCGGGTTCGAGGCCCACCGCATCGGCTGAGAGAAGGTCGGCGACGATCTCCAGATCGTCGGTGCGGCCGAGCGAGACGAGCCTCGTGCCCGCAAGGACCGGCCGCTCGCTGACGATGTCGACCGAAAGAACGGTGCCGGTGATCGGCGCGCGGAGCGTGACGCAGCATTGCTCGCCGGGGCCGGAGGCCGCGCCCGGCTCGATCAGCGCGGCGCGGGCGCGTTGCAGGGCGCTCGTCGACATCGCCACGTTCGACTGCGCGGCTTCGCGCGCGGCGAGGCGGATCGAGAGGATCTGGCTCGCGTCCTCGAGCTGGGTCAGCGAGGTGACACCGCGCTCGGCGAGCGTCTGGGCGCGGTCGAACTGGCTTTGCGCATGGGTGAGCTCCTCCTCCGCCTGCCGGAGCTGGGCCTCGGCGAAGCGGAGCGCCGCCTCGGCTTCCTGCACCGCGGCCTGGGCCTGCTGGCGCGAGCGCGCGTCGAGGAGGGCCGGAGCCGCGGGTTCGACCACCGCGACCACCGTTTCGCCCGCGACCACCGGATCGCCGACCTCCACCGGCGCCCGGCGCGCGGTGCCGAAGATCGGGGTTGCGACATCGAAGACGTCATGGATCCGGGTTTCGCCGTCGGCGTTCACGGTGACCATCATCGGCCCGCGCGCGAGTTCGGCGATGTCGACCGGCACCGGCTCGGTCCGAAAACCGATCCAGCCGAGCCCGGCCAGCGTCGCTGCGCCAATGAGGCCGATGATGTAGTGGCGCGGTTGCAGGGCCATGGGTCACTCCCTTGTTTTCATGACCGCGACGAGGTCGAGCCTGTCGATGCGGCGGCGCACGATGAGCGCCGAGATGAGCGCGGTGACGAGCACGATCAGGCTCGCGCGGGCGAAGGTGGAGGGGACGATCACGAAGGGGATCTCGTAAAGGTCGCTCGTCACGCCCTGGGTGAAGGCCCAGGCGATGCCCATGCCGGCGAGCCAGCCGAAGGGTTGGGCGAGGAGGGCCAGCACCATCGTCTCGCCGACGAGGATGAAGGAGACCTCGCCGCGCGAGAAGCCGAGGATCCTGAGGCTCGCGAGCTCGCGGGCGCGCTCGGAAAGCTGGATGCGGGCGCCGTTGTAGGTGACGCCCACCGTGATCAAGACGGCGATGACGATGTAGACCGTCGCGGTGATGTCGATGTTCTTCTGGATCGTGTCCTTGAACGAGCGCAGCATGTCGGTGAGCATCGCCGTCCCGGCGAGCGCCGGCATCTCGTTGAGCGCGCGGTGGAATTCGGCCCTGTGCGCCTCGTCGATGGTCACGTTGGCGACCGAGACGCGCGGCGCTTGGCGGCGGATCGCGTTCAGCGTCTCGAAATCGGCATAGGCGCCGAGGCCGATGTATTGCGGGATCGTCGCGTGGAGCGGCAGCGACACTGTCTCGCGGCGGCCCGACAGGAACTCGACCTCGACAGGATCGCCGATGGCGAGGTCGAGCTGCTCGGCGAGCCGCTCGGTGAGGACGAGCCCGCCCGGCGCTACCGCGGTGACGCGGCCCGCGTCGGTGACGACGCGCGAGAGATCGGAATCGGGGCGGCGCGCCTCGATCCCGGTGTGCTTTTGGAGATGGCCGTTCCGGAGGATCACCGCTTCGCTCAACTGCCCCTCGATCTGGAGGGCGCCGGGCAGGCTGCGCAACTCGTCGAGCGCGATCTCGGGCAGGTCTTCGGTGAACATGAGAACGACATCCTGACGGTTGGCGAGGCCGAATGTGGTGTCGAGCATCTTGTCGAGCGCGTCGTCGAAGAAGTTCGCCGCGGCGAGGACGGCGACGGCCATGGAAAGCCCGAGCGCGCTCGCCGCCGCGCGGAGCGGCCAGCGAACGAGGTTGCGCAGGATCATCATCGCCGGCTGCGACAGGCGCAGGCGGGCCATGATCCGGTCGATGAGCCCGCGGCGGAAGCGCGGCGGCGCGGGCGGCTGCATCGCGACGGCTGGCGGCAGGCGCGCGGCCTTGAGCGCCACCCTGAGCGCGCCAAAGGCGGCGGAGCCGAGACCGATCAGGCCGGAGATCGCGTAGACCGTCCAGGAGCCGCGGAAGATCAGGTAGGGGAAGTTGAAGAAGTCGGCATAGAGCGTGGCGAGCCCATGTGCCATCCAGGCGCCAAAGCCCCAGCCGACGAGGATGCCGACCACCGCCGTCAGCCCGGCGAGCATGAGGTAGTGCATCGCAATCGCGGCGTTGGAATAGCCCAGGGCCTTCAGGAGCCCGATCTCGGAGCGTTCGAGCGCGACGATGCGGCCAAGCACCATGTTCACGAGAAAGGCGGCGACGCCGAAGAAGATCGGCGGCAGGACGACCGTCATGGTCCAGAGCTGGTCCATCTCGGAGGAGACGAAACTGTCGGAGATCTGGCGGTCGCGGCCGTAGGCGCCGGTGCCGCCATAGGGGTCGAGCAGGGCGTCGAGCCGGTCTATGACCTCGGCCTCGCTCGCGCCGGCATAAAGCGCGATGGTCACGCTGTTGAAGGCGCCCGACATGTCGAAGGCGGCCTGCACCGCGCGTTCGGGCATCCAGATGACCGCGAAGCCCTCCTTGTCGGGCATCAGCGCGCCGGGGCCGAGCGCGTAGATGAACTCGGGCGAGAGCACGGTGCCGGTGATCGTGAGCTCGCGCCTTGCGCCGTTCAGGTTGGCCGAGAAGCGGTCGCCGGGCCGGTAGCCGTTGGCGAGCGCGAAGGGCTCGTTGACCGCGATCTCGGCTTCGGCATCGGGGTCGGGCAGGCGGCCCGAGCGCAGGATCGGCAGGTTGAGAAGCGGCTCCCCCGAGGCGGGCAGCGAGAGGATCTGGCCGACCGCGACCTCCTCGCGCCCCGGCAGGTCGAGCATCACCATGCCCTCGGTCCGCGCCTCGGCGGTGCGGATGCCGGGGATCGCGGCGATCTCGGGCAGAAGCGACATCGGCGCGCGCCGCGCCGGGGCCCAGAGATCGGCGAGGCGGTTGCGCCCGTAATAGGCGTCGCGGCTGTCGCCGAGCGCCTGGTACATGCCGAACGACGTCAGGAGCGCCGCGACACCGCAGGCCAGAACCATGGAGATCGCGAGGACCTGCGCCCAGAGGCGGAAGAAGTCGCGCAGGAGCTTTCGGTCGAGCGCGTGCATCACCATTCGATCTCCGAGGGCGCGAGCCGGGTGTCGTTGGTCTCGACGGAGGAGATGCGGCCGTCCTGAAAGCGGAGGACCCGGTGCGCCATCTTCCGGATCATCGCGTTGTGGGTGATCACCACGGTCGCGGTGCCGAGTTGCTCGTTCACGGTCTGCAGCGCCTCGAGAACCTGGACGCCGGTCTTGCTGTCCAATGCGCCGGTCGGCTCGTCGCAAAGAAGCACTTCGGGCCGCTTGGCGATGGCCCGCGCGATCGCCACCCGCTGCTGCTCGCCGCCCGAAAGCTCGGCCGGGAAATGGTCGAGCCTTGGTTCGAGCCCGACGAGCGCCAGCGCCTCGGCCGGGCGCATCGGGTGTTTCGAGACATCGGTGACGAGCTGGACGTTCTCGCGGGCGGTGAGCGAGGCGACGAGGTTGTAGAACTGGAAGACGAAGCCGACATGGTCGCGCCGGTAGGCGGTGAGCTGGCGGTCGCCCATGCCGGTGAGCTCCAGGTCGCGAAACCAGACCCGGCCCGAGGTCGCGCCGTCGAGCCCGCCGAGGATGTTCAGAAGCGTCGACTTGCCCGAGCCGGAGGGGCCGAGCAGGACCGTCAGCTCGCCCTCGTAAAGCTCCAGATCGACGCCGGCGAGGGCGTGGACCTTCACCTTGCCGGTGTCGTAGATCTTGGTGAGGCTTTCGGTTCTGAAGACAGGCGGGGCCATGGCAAGTCCTTTGCGATCCTATCGCCCGGAGTGCGGGCCGCGTCATTGATCTGGCGCAATCTGGAGACGACGATCGTGGCGGTGTCTTAATCCATAATGGCATGTCCGTGCCGTAACGAGGCCATATTCTTCGGAAAAAACCGATCCAACGGTGCTGTTTTTGGGTTAGAATGGAAAATACCGCCCTGCATGGGCGGCGCTGCAGAGGAGATCGAGACGATGCCCGACCGTCGTGCGCTTGTGACCGGAGCCCTCGCCGCGGGGATGTTCGCCGCCCTGCCGCCCGCCGCTCGCGCCGCCGCCGGGCAAGCGACAGCGACGTCCGCCCAGCCGGTGCCCGGCCTCACGATCGCGCCGGAGTTCTACCCCACCGTGATGCGAGTCAAGCGCAGCTTCGTGCAGGGCTCGATTCATGTGCTCTCGTCGCAGCATTTCCTCTATTTCATCGACAAGCCCGGCTGGGCGGTCCGCTACGGCGTCGCGGTGGGCAAGGCCGAGCTCGTCTATCGCGGTCAGGCCGTGGTCGGGCGCAAGGTCGAGT
Source organism: Defluviimonas sp. D31 (assembly GCF_033436765.1). Lineage (NCBI taxonomy): Bacteria > Pseudomonadati > Pseudomonadota > Alphaproteobacteria > Rhodobacterales > Paracoccaceae > Albidovulum > Defluviimonas sp. D31. The sequence continues at coordinate 673,593 of NZ_JAWQFN010000001.1, read as the reverse complement.
GGCCGAGCTGGAAGCCGACGCCAGAGATGATCGAACGCAATCCTGCGGCCTACGCGAAATATGCCGACGGCATGCCGGGCGGGCCGAACAACCCATTGGGCGCGCGGGCGCTCTATCTCTACCAGAACGGCCATGACACCGCGATCCGGATCCACGGCACGACCGAGCCGAACTCGATCGGGCGCTCGGTCTCGAACGGCTGCATCCGGATGGTCAACTCCCATGTCGTCGACCTCTACAACCGCGTCGCGCTCGGCGCGCCGGTGACGGTCTACTGAAGCCCCCCCTTCCGGCGCAGCGCGCGGGGCGCTATGAGGGGCCATGGCGCTGACCCTCACCTCCCTTGCCCAAGTGGCCGCGTTCGATTTCGACATGGTGATCGACGTGCGCTCGCCCTCGGAATATGCCGAGGATCACCTGCCGGGCGCGATCAACCTGCCGGTGCTCGACGATGATGAGCGCGCCCGCGTCGGCACGATCTACAAGCAGGACTCGCCCTTCCTCGCCCGCAAGCTCGGTGCCGCCCTCGTGGCGCGGAGCGCGGCGCGGCATCTCGAAGGGCCGCTTGCGGATCTGCCGGGCGGCTGGCGGCCCCTGGTCTATTGCTGGCGCGGCGGCCAGCGGTCGGGCTCCTTCGCGACGATCCTCGGCCAGGTCGGCTGGCGGGTGGAACTGGTGCAGGGCGGCTACAAGGCCTGGCGCACGCTCGTGGTCGAGGAGTTACAGGAACGCCCCGTCCGGGCCCCGGTCGTGGTGCTCGACGGCAATACCGGCTCGGCCAAGACCGAGGTTCTCGGGCTCCTCGCGGCCGAGGGGCTGCAGGTGATCGACCTCGAAGGGCTCGCCAACCATCGCGGTTCGCTCTTCGGCGACATGCCCGGCGGCCAGCCCTCGCAGAAGGCGTTCGAGGGGCGGCTCGCCACGGCGCTCGCCGCGCTCGATCCGGACCGGCCGGTGGTGGTGGAGGCGGAAAGCTCGCGCGTCGGCAACCTCTCGGTGCCGAAGCAGCTCTGGGCGGCGATGTGCGCCGCGCCGCGGGTCCGGATATCGGCGCCGCTGGCGGCGCGGGCGGACTATCTCGCGCGGGCCTATGCCGATGTCACCGACGATCCGGCGCGGCTCGCCGCCGTGGTGGAGCGATTGCGGCCGGTCCATTCCGCCGAGGTGATCGAGACCTGGCTCGGGCTCGCGGGGCAGGGCGCCTATCCCGATCTCGCGCGCGACCTGATGCAGCGCCACTACGACCCGCGCTACGAAAAACACCGGGCGCGTTTCGAGCCGGACCGCGAGGCCGTGGTCGAGACCCCGAGCCTCGCCCCGGATGCGCTGCCCCCGCTCGCAAGCGCAGTGGCCGCGGCCGCGCGGCGCCTCGCGGTACCTGCGCGGGACTGACCCCGCCCGAGTGCCCGTCGCCTTTACGACGGGCGCGAGAGATCGCGTGCGCCCGGAACGGGCGCTCCGCCGGATCAGCCGGATCAGTCCTCGACCGTCAGGAAGGCGGGACCCTCGGTCAGCTCGCCGATGACCGCCGCCGGTTCACCCGCATCGCGCAGCCGGCGGACGAGATCCATCGCCGCCTCTGCCGGCACGGCGGCGAGAAGGCCGCCCCCGGTCTGCGGATCGAAGAGCAGGTCGGCGCGCGGGCTCTCTGTCAGGAACATCCGCGCCATCACCGCGCGGTTCGCGGGCAACAGAGTCGATCCATGCCCCGCCGCCGCCAGCGCCTCGGCGCCGGGAAGGAGCGGAACGTGGCGGAGCGAGATCCGCGCTGCCGTGTCCGAGGCCTCGAGCATCGTCATCAGGTGGCCGGCGAGGCCGAAACCGGTGATGTCGGTCATCGCATGGGCCTCGGGTCCGAGGATGCGCGCCGCCGCGCCCTGGGTCCGCGCCATCGAGGCGAGCGCCCCGGCCACCACGTCGCCCGGCGCGGCGCGGGCCATCTCGGCGGCGAGGATCACGCCGGTGCCGATCGGCTTGGTCAGGATCAGCCAGTCGCCCGGACGCGCGTCGGACTGGGCGAGCGCCGCGCCGGCCGACAGGCCGGTGACGGTGAAGCCGATCGTCAGCTCGGCGCCGAGGCTCGTGTGGCCGCCGACGACATCGGCGCCCTCGACGCCGAAGGTCTCGGCCGCCGCCGCCATGATCTCGCGCAGGGTCTCGGCCTGGAGCCGCGGCGACATGCGCGGCAGGATCACCTGGGCGAGAGCCGCCTGCGGTCGCGCGCCCATCGACCAGACATCGCCCATCGCATGAATCGCGGTGATCCGGGCCAGGAGCCAGGGATCCTCGGTAAAGGCGCGGACATGGTCGGTCGTGATCACCTGCTGGCCCTTGCCGTGGGCGAGGACCGCGGCGTCGTCGCCGGGGCCGGATATCACGTCGGGGCGATGCGGCGCGGGCAGGCCCGCGAGCGCTGCCTTGAGATCGGCCTGGCCGACCTTGGCGCCGCAGCCGCCGCAGAGCGGCTTGCCGCGGCCAAGCTCCTCGCGCACCCCGGCCGCGACGCGCGCGGGCAGGGCGGGCGGGTCCATCGCCGGCAGCTCGTGGAACTTCGCCATGAAGCGGCGGTCGATCCGGTCCTTACAGCGCCAGAGCCAGGCGCCGTCGAGCGGCAGACCCCACTTGTCGGCGACCGCGTGCTTCGATCCGGTCGAGATGAGCTTGAGATAGTCCGATTGCGGCCGGTAGCGCCGCATCCGCCCCTTGCCGGTCAGCGCGACGCCGAGATTGCGCAGGAGCACCGGCGCCTGGCGCACGGCGAAGACCCCGGCCTTCGGGCGCGGCGCGTGGGACAGATGCGCGATGTCGCCCGCGGCGAAGATCGCCGGGTCGCCGGTCGAGCGCAGCGTCGGACCGACCATTACGAATCCATCCTTGAGCGGCAGCCCGGTCGTGGCGAGCCACCCCGGCGCCCGCGCCGCGGCAGTGCCGATCACGAAATCGGCCGGGACGAGCTGGCCGTCGGCGAGCCGCACGCCGTCAGGCTCCACCGCCGCGGCGGGCATCTCCTCGATCAGGGTGATCCGGGCGCGGTCGAGATGCGCCCGGAGCGCCCGGCCCGCCCCTCTGCCGAGCGCGGCGAGCGCGCGATCGCGCTCGACGAGCGTGACCGAAGCCTCGGAACCGAGCCGGTGGCGGGCCGCGAGCGCGAGTTCCACCCCCGCGACGCCGGCGCCGACCACGGCGACCCTGGCGCCGGCCGCGCCGGCGGGACGCAGGCCGACATAGGCCTCCCAGCGATCGGCGAAGGCGTCGAGAGGTTTCGCCGGCACCGCGAAATCGGAAAAGCCCGGCAGGCGCGGCATCTCGGCGGTGATGCCGATGTCGATAGAGGCGATGTCATAGGCCACGTCGGGCCGCCCCGGCACGATCACCCGGCGCGCCGCGCGGTCGATCCCCGCGGCGCGGCCGAGGATGAGCCGCGCCCCGGCGTGGCGGGCAAGTTGCACCAGGTCGATCTGCAAGGCCTCGCGCGGGTAATGCCCGGCGATATGGCCGGGCAACATGCCGGAATAGGCCGCGGTCGGCGCCGGGTTGATCAGCGTCAGCCGCACACCGGGCAGGGGTCGCATCCCCCACATCCGCAGCACCAGCGCATGGGTATGGCCGCCGCCGATCAGGACGAGGTCGCGGGTGAGCGGAATCTGGGGCTGCATCGGGGCTCCTTTCCCGCTCTCCCTAGCGCGGCGCGCGGCGTTTGGCGATGCCCGGCCTTGGCCCCCGCGCGCCGACCGGCTATTCATCGCGCGAGGGCAGGGAGGACAGCATGCGCGTCTACATCACCGGGGCGGCCGGTTTCATCGGTTTCCACCTCGCTAAGCTCCTGCTCGACGAGGGGATCCGGGTCCACGGCATGGACGGGATGACCGACTATTACGACGTGGCGCTGAAGCGGGCGCGTCTCGGCATACTGATGCAAACGCCGGGATTCGGCTTCACCGAATGCATGCTCGAGGACAGCGCGGCGCTCGTCGCGGACATGGGCGCGTTCAAGCCCGATGTCGTCGTCCATCTCGCCGCCCAGGCCGGCGTGCGCTACAGCCTCGAGGCGCCGCGGAGCTACCTTTCGTCGAACATCGAGGGCACGTTCAACGTGATGGAGGCGGCGCGCGACCTCGGCGTGAAGCACCTGCTGCTCGCCTCGACCTCCTCGGTCTTCGGCGCCAATACCGAGATGCCCTACCGCGAGACCGCCAAGGCGGACCTGCAGGTGTCGCTCTATGCCGCGACCAAGAAGGCGACCGAGGCGCTGTCCCATTCCTGGGCGCATCTTTATCACCTGCCAACGACCTGCTTCCGGTTCTTCACCGTCTACGGCCCCTGGGGGCGCCCGGACATGGCGCCGTTCAAGTTCACCAAGGCGATTCTCGCGGGCGATCCGATCGACGTCTACGGCCACGGCCAGATGTACCGCGACTTCACCTATGTGACCGACCTCGTGCGCGGCGTGCGGCTTCTCATCGACGCCGTGCCCGAGCGGCCTGCGGGCCCCGAGGCGATCGCAGAGGGCGACAGCCTGTCGCCGGTGGCGCCGTGGCGGGTGGTCAATATCGGCAACGGCGAGAAGGTGGCGCTCGGCGATTTCATCGCCGCGATCGAGGCCGCGGCGGGCAAACCCGCGAAACGCAACCTGATGGAGATGCAGAAGGGCGACGTGCAGGCGACCTGGGCCGACAACAGCCTCATGCGGCGACTCACCGGCTACGGGCCGGAAACCGACATCCGTACCGGGATGGCGGCCTTCGTCGGCTGGTACCGCGACTATCATGGTGTGTGAGGGCCGAGATTCGCCCTTGACGGGGCGCGGGGGCTGGCATACCTAGCCCGCGCAGTGGCTAGGTAGCTCAGCTGGTTAGAGCACGTGACTCATAATCACGGGGTCGGGGGTTCGAGTCCCCCCCTCGCCACCACTTCCCCTCCAGACAGACATCATCCTCGCTCCGCCGCCGCGATCAGCCAGTCTGCGAAGGCCGCGACGTCCGGATTTGCCAGCGTTCCCGCCTCATAGGCGAGGAAATAGCCATAATCATCAAGGGCATGCTCCGACAGGCGGCAAAGCCGGCCGCTGTCGATCTCCGGCTGCACCAGCGCGTCGTTGAGCGCGATTCCCTGGCCGTCGATCACCGCCTGGACGCGCACGTTCGGGTCGGCGACCGTGAGGACCGCGCTCCGCGCCGCGAAGGGCAGGCCGGCGGCGCGGTGCCAGTCGGCCCAGGCGGCGCTGCCGGAGCGGTCGGCGAGCAGGGTGAGCCGCCCGAGCGCGGCAGCAAGCCCCGCGTCGCGCACGAGCGCCGTCGCCGCAGGTGCTCCGGTGGCGAAGGCAGGGCAAAGAAAGAGCGGGCGGATCGCCACGTCGCTCCAGTCGCCCTTGCCCCAGCGGATCGCGAGGTCGATGCCCTCGCCCTGCAACTCGGTCAGGTCGACCATTGGCTGGATACGGATTCGGACCCTGGGATGGGCCTCGAGGAAGTTCATCAGCCGGGGGGAGAGCCAGCGCGAGGCGAAATAGGTGGTCACGCCGACCGTCACCGGCCTTTCGGACGCCTCGCGCAGATCGGCGATTCGCGCCTCGACCGTGTCGAAGGCGGCCTTCAGCGTGGCCGCCAGTTCCTGCCCCTTGGCCGTTGGAGCGATGCCGCGCGGCAGGCGCGTGAAGAGCGCGAACCCGAGCACGTCCTCGAGTCCGCGGATCTGGTGGCTCACCGCGCCCTTTGTGAGGTTCAACTCCTCGGCGGCGGCGGCGAAGCTCGCATGACGCGCGACAGTGGCGAAAACGCGCAGGCTGTCGTAATGGCGGAACCGCATCATTTGCGTATAGGAAAACTATACAACAAGAGCAAATCAATTCGCTTGTCGATTTGCTGAACTGGCCTTTTCTATGGGCGTATCCGGGCAATTCCGCATCCGGCGATCCAGCCAAGAGGCGAGCCGTGTTGACCCATGAAGCGCCGGCAACCACCGATACCGGTCCCGAGCGGCGGCGCGGCGGCCGAGCCCGGCGGGCCGCGGGCAACATCGCGGCGACCGGGGCGGGCCGGTTTCTGCGCCGGATCCCGGCCTACGAGCTTCTCGGCGAGGAGGCGCTCGCTAAGCTCGAGGAGCAGGCCGACTGGATCCTCGCGGAGATCGGCATCGACTTTCGCGGCGACGCGGAGGCGCTCAGGCTCTTCGCGGCGGCGGGCTGCGAGGTGACGGACGAGCGGGTGCGGTTCCAGCCCGGACAGGCACGTGCGCTCTGCGCCACGGCGCCGGCGGAGTTCACGCTCCACGCCCGCGATCCGCGCCACTCGGTGATCCTCGGCGGCGATCACCTCGTGCTGATGCCGGGCTACGGCTCGCCCTTCGTGACCGATCTCGACCGTGGCCGGCGCTACGCGACGATCGAGGATTTCCGCAACTTCGTGAAGCTGGCCTGGATGTCGCCCTGGCTTCATCACTCAGGCGGCACCGTCTGCGAGCCGACCGACATCCCCGTCAACAAGCGCCATCTCGACATGATGCACGCGCATCTGACGCTGTCGGCGAAGCCCTTCATGGGCGCCGTGACCTCGGTATCGCGCGCCGAAGACTCGATCGAGATGGCGCGGATCGCCTTCGGCGCCGATACGGTCGCGGAGCACGCGGTGATGCAGGGCAACATCAACGTCAACTCGCCGCTGGTCTTCGACGAGACGATGACCGGGGCGCTGCGCACCTATGCGGCGGCGGGGCAATGCGTCTGCGTCTCGCCGGCGATCTTCGGCGGCGCGATGGGGCCGGTCACGCCCGCCGCCGTCGCCGCCCAGACCCATGCCGAGGCGATGGCCGGGATCGCGCTGGCGCAGCTCGTCCGGCCCGGCTGCCCGGTCGTCTACGGCAGCTTCCACAACACGATGAGCCTCAAGTCCGGCGCGCTGACCTTCGGCACGCCCGAGGCCAATCTCGTCACGATGGCGCTCGGCCAGCTCGCGCGGCGGCTGAGGCTGCCGGTGCGATCCGGCGGCGGGCAGATCACGGCGGCCAATTCGCCCGATGGCCAGGCGATGCAGGACAGCGCTTCGGCGATGTGGGCGACGGTCATGTCCGGCGCGAACCAGGTCTGGCACGCGGCGGGCTGGCTCGAGGGCGGGCTGACCATGGGATACGAGAAATTCGTCATGGATCTCGACCATTGCGGGGCGATGCTGACGCTCGCCTCGGGGATGGAGGTCTCCGCTGACACGCTCACCCGCGAGAGCTACCACGAGGCCGGGCCGGGGCAGAATTTCCTCTCCACCAGCCATACGATGCGGCATTTCGCGCGTGCCAACCACATGCCCGACATCGCCGAGGCCGGCCCTTACGAAAGCTGGGTCGAGGCCGGGTGCCGGACCGCCGAGGAACGCGCCAACGACCTCTGGAAGGCGATGCTCGCGGCCTACGAAGCGCCGCCGATGGACCTCGCCACAGCCGAGGCGCTCGACGACTATGTGGCGCGCCGCAAGACGGCGGCGTCGGACGAATGGTACTGACCCCGAAAGGATATCCCCATGACCGCACCCCTCAGCCGCACCTCCGTCCTCGCCGAGCGCCACCGCGCGCTCGGATCGGGGCTCGAGGACTGGAACGGCATGGGCACCGCCTGGACCTACGCGACCGACCCCGAGGCCGAGCACGACGCGGTGCGCGAGGCGGCGGGAATGTTCGACATGTCACCCCTGAAGAAGGTCTTCGTGCGCGGGCCCGAGGCCGCTTCGGTGCTCGATCACCTTACGACCCGCGACATCTCGCGGATCCTGCCCGGCCGGTCGGCCTATCTCTCGGTCCTGACCGAGGCGGGCACGATGGCCGACGACGCGATCGTGTCGAACAACGGCGGCGATGACTGGATGATCGTCCACGGCTCGGGCGACACGATGGCGCTGCTCGCGGCCTCCGCCGCCGGGCGCGACGTGACCTTCGCGCTCGACGACGACCTCCACGACATCTCGGTGCAGGGGCCGAATGCGCTTGGCCTCTTGGACGCGGCATCCCCCGACGATATCGGCGCGCTCGGATACTTCCAGCACAAGCCGACCCGGCTTTTCGGCCATCCTTGCCGGATCTCGCGCACCGGCTATTCCGGCGAGCGCGGCTACGAGATATTCGCCCGCGCCGAGGTGGCCGGCGCGATCTGGGACCGGCTCGCCGAGACAGGCGTGATGCCCTGCTCCTTCACCGCGCTCGACAAGGTCAGGATCGAGGCGGGGCTCCTTTTCTACGGCTACGACATGACCGAGGCGCACACGCCCTGGGAGGTCGGGCTCGGCTTCACGGTCAGCCAGAACAAGGGCGCGTTCCGGGGCCGGGAGGCGCTGATGGCCGCCAAGGGGCGCGAAGCGATCCGCAACGTCGGGCTGATCGTCGATCACGGCGACATGCTGGCGGGCACGCTGGCGCTGGCAGGCGAAGAGGTGGGGGTGATCAACAGCCCCTGCTGGTCGCACCGGATGGAGAAATCGCTGGCGCTCGGCCATGTCCGGGCGGACATTGCCGACGGCACGGTGCTTGAGGTCATTGCGGATGGCGTCACCACGACCGCCCTGGTCGCGCCGCTGCCGTTCCATGATCCGGAGAAGGCGCGCACCCACGGCTGAGGGCGGCGCTCTCAGCCCGGCATGACCGCGACCATCGTGCCCTGGAGGACGGCGATCAGGCGGAGCTCGCCCGCCGCCTCCACGGCGACCTCGGCGGTGACGACGGTGAGCCGCCGGCCGGCCTTCACGACGCGGCCGGTGGCGATCAGCCGCTCGCCGCGCGCGGGCGCGAGGAGGTTGATCTTCATCTCGGCGGTCATCACCTCCGCCTCCTCCGGCATCAGCATAAGCGCGGCATAGCCCGCAGCGGTGTCGCCGAGCGCGAAGGTCAGCCCGGCATGGCCGACGTCGTGCTGCTGGCGCGCGGTGGAAAGGATCGGCGCCTCGATCCGGCATTCGCCGGGCCCGAGCGCGGCGATCTCGGCGCCGAAGGTCGCCATCAGGTTCTGGCGGGCGAAGCTCGCCCGCACCTTGGCCTCTCGGCCGGGGTCGACAGTCCCGTTCATCCGTCCCCCTTCCGTTGCGGCATCGGCACCGCCCGCGCGACCCTGCCGGTTAGAACCGCGCGTGCGCCCGGCGCCATCAGCCCGGCGAGCGTCGGATCGCTGCAGTTGAGCCCGCCGGTATAGGTGCCGTAGGCGGGCATGATCACCCGCGTCCGATCGACAAGAAAGCAGGGCCGCGCCTGACCCGCAAGCCGCGCCTTGGGATGGTAATGGCCCGAGACCTCGCCCCCCGCCCCCGTCTCGGCGACATGGCGGAAGGTGAGCGGCCCGAGCCGCAGATCCGCCCGGTGCTCGCCGCCAAGCGCCACGGGGCCAGGATCGTGATTGCCCTCGATCCAGACCCAGCGCCGCCCCGCCATCAGCCGCGCCAGCCAGAGCGCATGGGCCTCGCCGAGCTCCGCCGCCCGAAGATCGTCGAACGTGTCGCCCAGACAGATAACCATCCCCGCGCCGGTCGCCGCGATGTCGGCGTCAAGCCGCGCGAGTGTCTCGTCCACCTCATAGGGCGGCAACAGCGCCCCGGCCCGTCTCGCGTACCTCTCCGAGCGCCCGAGATGCAGGTCCGATACCACCAGACACCCTTCCGCCGCCCAGTGGAGCGCTCCGGAAGGCAGCGCCGCCAGCGCCGCGCCTGAAAGGGTGAATGTGTAGGCGTTCATGCCCTCTTCCTGCCTCGCGGCAGTTGAAAAGACAATTACGTCTTCTTCATTGCCCACGTACCCCGGGGGTCGTCCATTGGTGCGCCATTGGTTCGAGAACCAATGGACGACGGGCAGCGCCCCCGGCCGCCGGTTCAGCCAAGCCCGGCCTCTGCCATCAACCGCTCCGCCGCCGCATCCATAAGCCGCTCGCGCGCCGCGCCCTCGACCGGCACGCGCCCATGCTCGAGGAAGAGTGGCGCGGCCAGGGGCGTCACGCGTGGCAGGGCGAGATGCTCGATCCGCCCTGCAACGCGATCCAGCATCGCCTCGATCCTGCCGAAGCTGACGAGCCCGCGCATCGCCTCTTCGCGGGTGACCTCGAGCAGCAGATGGTCGGGATCGTAGCGACGGAGCGTGTCGTAGAGGATGTCGGAGGAAAATGTCGCCTGACGTCCCGACTTGCGCGTGCCGGGATGGTTGCGGGCGATCAGCCCCGCCACCAGCGCCACGTTGCGAAAGCTGCGCTTCATGACGGCATTGCCGGCGAGCCAGCCCTCCAGCCCCTCGCGAAGCCGTGCGCGATCCAAGAGCCGGGCCGGGTCGGCGACCGTGTCGAGACCCCAGATCAGGGTCGCATAATCGGTCGCGACGAAACCGAGCGGGTTCAGGCTCTCCTCCTCCATACGCCTGGTCAGCAGAAGCCCGAGCGTCTGCTGCGCCGCCTTGCCAGCAAATCCGTAGGCGCAGAGATGCGCGCGGCCCTCGGCCGGGAAGGTCTCGACCAGAAGCCGGTCGGGTGCGGGCAGGCGCGACATCGTGCGCTGCAGATCCAGCCATTCCGAGGTGTGGGCTGGCAAGTCGGGCCAGCTTTCCTGCCCGAGCATTGCGAGGATGCGCTCGCAAAGCTGGGTCGAGGTGGAGAACTTGGTGCCGGAGAAAACCGCGATCTTCGGCTCGCGGCCCGGCGCAGGCGACACCTCGAGCACCATTTCGCGCAAGCCGACATGGCGCACCACCTGGCCACCGATCAGGAAAGTGTCTCCGGGCGAGAGCGTCGAGGCGAAACTCTCCTCGACCTCGCCGAGCGGCTGGCCGCCGAGCCGGTTCTGCCAGCGCACCTTGACCATCTCGGTGTCGGTGATCGTGCCGATGTTCATTCGGATATCGCGGGTCGCGCGCGGATCGCGCAGGCTCCATAGCCCGTCGCGCGACATCAGCCGCCGCCAGCGGTCATAGGCCTTCAGCGCGTAGCCGCCGGTGGCGCAGAAATCGAGGCAGGCGTCGAACCCGGCCCGCGTGAGCGCGGCGTAGGGGCCCGCCGAGGTAACCTCAGCGTAGAGCGCGTCGGCCTCGAACGGCCCAGAACAGGCGGCAATGAGGATGTGCTGGCAGAGGACGTCGCGCGGCCCGGCGCCGCGTGGGTCTCCGTCGAGGTCATGCGCCTTCACCGCTTGCAGGGCGGCCTCGCACTCGACCACCTCCCAGCGATTTGCCGGCACCAGCAGCGCCTTCGACGGCGCGTTGTAGCGGTGGTTCGCGCGGCCGATCCGCTGCACGAGCCGCTTGACGTTCTTCGGCGCGCCGACCTGGATCACGAGGTCCACATCGCCCCAGTCGATGCCGAGGTCGAGCGATCCGGTGCAGACCACCGCGCGCAACTCGCCCGCGACCATCGCCGCCTCGACCTTCTCGCGCGCCTCGCGGGCGAGCGAGCCGTGGTGGATGCCGATCGGCAGGCCCTCGTCGTTCGCCATCCAGAGGTCGCGAAAGAAGAGCTCCGCCTGGGCGCGGGTGTTGTGGAAGATCAGCGTCGTGCGGTGGCGGCGGATCTCGGCGAGCACTTCCGGGATCGCGTAGCGCCCGCCGCCACCTGCCCAGGGCGGCGGGGTGTCGGTCCGAAGCATCGCGATATCTGGATCGGGGCCAGGATCGGCATGGATGATCGCGCAAGGATCGGGATGCCGCGCGAGGAAGCGGGCGATCGTGGCGGGATCCTCGACCGTGGCCGAGAGCCCGACGCGCCGCAGCCCCGGCGCAAGCCGGGAAAGACGGGCGAGGCACAGCATGAGCTGATCGCCGCGCTTCGATTCCGCGAGTGCATGGACCTCGTCCACGATCACGCGGGACAGTCCCGCGAAGATGCGCGGCGCGTCCTCGTAGCTCAGGAGCAGTGCGAGGCTTTCCGGCGTCGTGAGAAGGATATGCGGCGGATCGGCCCGCTGGCGGCGGCGCTTCGCCTGGGAGGTGTCGCCGGTGCGGTCCTCGATCCGGATCGGCAGGCCCATCTCCGTCACCGGTACCGTCAGGTTGCGACGGATATCGGCCGCAAGTGCCTTCAGGGGCGAGATGTAGAGCGTGTGCAGGCCAGCCCGCCTTCCATCCGCCAACTCTGCAAGTGTCGGTAGAAACCCGGCGAGCGTCTTGCCGCCTCCGGTCGGCGCCACGAGGAGGAGCGCAGGCTCGCAGGCGCGATCGAGAAGCGCCTGCTGGTGCGGATGGACCTGCCAGCCGCGGGACGCGAACCAGTCAGAAAAAGAGGCGGGCAGGGGCTGCATGGCCCCAGTCTAGGCGCGCTATCCGGCCCGCGCCAAGCTCAGTGTAGCGCCCGCGACTTCATGCTGCGAAACATTTCCTGCACCTTGTGCGGCGGGGTCAGATGCGCGCCCTTGAGTGCGGTGTCGAGCGCGGTCTCGACCTCGCGCACCAGCGTCGTGACGCAGTCCGCCGTGCCGCTTTCCGGCGCGACCGGGTCGGCGATGTCGTGGCCCGGCAACAGGAGGCCGTCAAGCGTGTCGCCGGTCATTTCGATCAGCCGCGCCTCGTCGATGCCCTGGGCCTCGGCCCAGTCGAGCGCGATCCGGGTCAGTGCGGTCGCGGAGGCGGCCAGGAAATCGTTCATCACCTTCGCCGCCATCGCCGTGCCGAAGCCGCCCATTCGGGTCGCCTGGTGGCCGATCTGGTCGAAGACGGTCGCGATGCGGCCGATCTCATCTTCGTCTCCGCCGAGGAAGAACGACAGCCGCCCTTCCTCCGCCGCTCGGAACGAGCCGCTAAAGGGCGCGTCGATCAGCGCGATCCTGGCGTCGATCCGGCCGCGGAGCGCGCGCACATAGCGCGGCGAAAGGGTCGCGGCGATCACGATCGTCTCGAGCCTGGCCGCGCGTTTCGCGAAGGCCGGCCCCTCGAACAGCAGCGCCTCGGTCTCGGCGATGCCGCGGGGCGCGATGATCAGGCAGGAAAGCCCGTCCGCGAAGGCCTGTGCCTCGGCGGCGCTTGCCTCGTGGCCCGCGCCATCGAGCGGTGCGAGGCCGAAGGCCTCGGCTGTGATTTCAGCGGCGTGCAGCCGCGCGAGAAAGGGGCGTGCGACGCGGGCCGACCCGGCGATTCCAATTCCCCGCATCAGTGGATGATCTTCTCGTCGCGGACGAACATGTTGGCCCATGCGCGGTCGATCAGTTCGGGCGACATCTGGATGGGGATGCCTTCGAAAGTGCAGATCGCGATCATCTGGTCGATCAGGAAGATCGGCTGGTAGTTCGCATAGACATTGTCGATCGTCGGGTACTTGACCTTGAGCAGGTGCAGAAGCGCCTTTTCGTCTAGGGGCATGTTCCTCCTCTTGGCGACCATCGCGAAGATCTTGAGGAATATCTCCTGGTTCGGGCCGTCGATCTTGATCTTGAAGAAGATCCGGCGCAGCGCCGCCCTGTCGAAGATCTCGTTCGGGTGGAAGTTCGTCGAGAAGATCACCAGCGTGTCGAACGGCACCTCGAACTTCTCGCCCGACTGCAGCGCGAGGATGTCGCGGTTTTCTTCCAGCGGCACGATCCAGCGGTTGACGATCTTCTGCGGCGGCTCCTGCTGGCGGCCGAGGTCGTCGATGATGAAGACGCCGCCGGTGGCCTTCATCTGCAGCGGCGCGGTATAGGTCCGGGCCGTCGGGTTGTAGGTCAGGTCGAGCATGTCCAGAGACAGCTCGCCGCCCGTGATCACCGTCGGGCGCTCGCAAAGCACATAGCGGTTGTCGAAGCGGTTCGAGCTGCGGCGCAGGCTCGTCGGATCGTCGACCGAGGCCTCGGCCGCGGAATGCACGATCGGGTCGTAGACCGTGATCACCTGGCCGGAATACTCGACCGCCTTCGGAACGTAGATCTTGTCGCCGATCGCGTCGCGGATGCCGTTCGAGATCGAGGACTTGCCGTTGCCCGGTGGTCCGTACATCAGGATCGAACGCCCGGCGCCGACGGCCGGCCCGAGGTGGTCGAGAAGCTCGTCGGGCAGGATCAGGTGGCCCATGGCACCGGTCAGCTGCTGGCGCGTCATCTGCACGTTGCGGATCGATTGTTTCCTGACCTGCTCCCGATAGACCTCGAGCGGGACCGGCAACGCGCCGTAATACTCCGACTGGCTCAGCGCGTCGAGCGCGCGCGCCTTCCCGGCATCGGCGAGCTGATACCCCATCTCGCCGCCGGAATTCGCATGCAGCGTGCCGGTCGCCTCCAGTAGCTTTTGGCCGCGCGCAAGGTCGATCAGTTCCTGCGTGACGGGCAACGGCAGGGCGATGATCCGCGATATTTCCGAGGCACGTTCCAGATTCATGCGGAACATGGTCTTGAGGAGGATGTCGCGCATCATCACGACGGAGAGGCCGGTCTCGGCCAAAGAGCGCGGCGGGGAGGGCGCGACGACGTTGGGTACCTGCATGTTCATCGGGTCGTGGCCTCCTTAGACACCAGACAGCTGCAATCGCACGGGCTGTAACACGCGCGACAACCTTCAGTCTGCAACGGGATTCATACCGGCAATGTGCCGGGCCATTGTGGCCAAAAAATGGAAACAAATTCGGATCGATGCGGCAATTGGCAGAGCCTGCAGGACGTCGCAGACGTCATTGCCCGAAGGTCCATCCTGCTCATGGGTGGCGCTCATCGCCCATGGTCGCTGCAAATGGTTGACGTAGCGGCACGGATGAGGCGGTGCGCCGCCTTTCCGGCGGCGCCGCAGCCTGCTCTGCAAAGCGGTCGAGTTCATCGCGCCCGGATCGGCTCATGCTCCGGGCAGAAAGGCACCGAGCGCGAGGTAGGCGACCAGTGTGCCGGCGAGCGCGAGGCCCATCGGGAAGTCCTTGCGCGTCCAGGATACCCAGTCGGGGGTCATCCGCCGGATCGCGGGGATCGCCCGGAGGAGGCGGTGCGCGCTGAAGGCGCCGAGCAGGAAGGCCGCGAACATCGGCAGCACCAGCGCCGAATGGGACGCGGCGATGAACGGCGCCGCGGCGGCGGCGAACTTGGCGTCGCCGGCACCGAAATTGGCGATTGCGTTCAGGACGAAGCCGATCGCTAGAACCACGACGAGGTTGATCCAGCGCCAGGCCCATGGCTCGAACGGCAGGACGAGAACGCCCACGACCGCATAGATTCCGACCAGCGTCAGGACCGCTCTGTTGGGGATCCGCATCGAACGCAGGTCCGACCAGCAAACCCAGGCACAGACCGGCAGAACGCAGATCAGAAGGATCAGATAAGCATGCGACGCAGACAGGCCAAGCACCTGCTCAACCCTTCGTCACGCTGGCGTTGAGCGTCTCCAGCGCGCGAGCCGCCTGGTCGAAATAGCGCGGGCTGGTTTCGACAGCATCCTCGAGAAGCCCCTGTCCGATGGTCACGTCGCCATGCTTGATCGCGGTCAGACCCGCCGTATAGAGCAGCTCCGCCCGTTCCTGCTGCGTCATCGGCACGATCGGCATATCGTACTTGCGCTGTGCCGCACGGGCGAGGACGAGGTTGTTCTTGGTCGTGAAGGACGACCTGTCGTAGGCCAGCGCCTCGCCGAACAGCTTCTCGGCGCCAGCGAAATCGCCGCGGGTCAGCTTCGAGTAGCCCCAGTTGTTGAGCACGCCCGACGGCCGCGTGGTCAAGCCGACGGCGGTTTCGTAGAAGCTGTCGGCCTTGGACCACTTCTTGTTGGCGTCCGCCACCATTGCCTCGATCCGGTAGCGGTCATAGGTCTCGTGAGTCGGCGGGATCTGGGCGAGTTCCGCCTCGGCTTTCTTCCACTCGTTGGCGCGGATCAGCGCGTCGGCCAGTGCAATGCGGTCTTCGTTGGTGCCTTCGGGGCTGGCAATGACGGCCCGCCAGGCGATCGCGGCTTCGGTCGGCTTCTTGGCCCGCACGAGCGACTTCGCAAGGCCGCGCTTCAAGTCGATCCGGTCCGGATACTGTGCAATCGTTTTCTGGAAGTAAGCCACGGATTCGTTGGGATCGGCCACCGTGAGCATAACGTCGTTGAGGTTGCTCTCGTCGATGACGTTGACGCTCTCGATCGCGCGCTTGACGTCGGCATCCGAGTTCTTTTCACAGGCCGGAAGAACCGACACGCCGGCGATGCAGAGTGAAATCAAGATAGGATGGCGCATTTGCTGCGTCCTTTGCTGCCTCGTGCCTCAGTGTTTGGTGAGGAGCAGGTATTGCCCGTGCCCGCGCCGCACCAGCGAAAATTCGCTATTGTCGGAGTCATCATAGGCCGGTTCGTCGAGCTTGGCGAGCGAGAGACGCAGATTATCGCGGATGGCGTCCGATCGGCCACTGTCAAGCGCGAAGGCGGCTTTGAAGACGCGGCTTGCCTCCCCGACCTCTCCGCGCTCCATCAGCACGACGCCGAGGTTGTTCCATGCGGGAACGAAGGTCTCGTCCGTGTCGATCGCGCGGCGCAGTATCGTCTCCGCCTGGCCGAGCCGGCCGAGCTGGAGGTTGGCAGATCCGATCGCTGACAAGACGTCGACGGTCAGGCCATGTTCGGAGGCGGCGCGCATGTAGGCCTTGAGCGCCATCTCGTATTCCCTGGCCTCCATCAGCCGGTGACCGACGATGAGACCGTCGACCGCCTCCTCGCCCTTGACCGGACCCGACGGCGCGAAGGGCGAGGCGCCCTTCGCGGTCTGGCTACCGGTCGAGTCGCAGCCCGCCAGCAGGCCGACTGCGACCACAAGTCCAATGATTCTAGCTGGCATGATGTCAGGGGCCGAAGTTCGCGAACAGCTGCATCATATCATAGAGCGACGGCCCTACGAGGATGATCAGGAGCGGCGGCACGGTAAACAACATGGTGCCGAGGGTCATCTTGGTGGGCAGCTTGTTCGCAACCTCCTCGGCCCGCATCACGCGCTTGTCGCGCATTTCCGATGCATAGACACGCAGCGCCTCGGCGATCGATGTGCCGAATGTTTGTGACTGGATCATCACGGTGACGAACGAGCCGACGTCCTGCACGTCGGAACGTTCGGCAAAGGCGCGCAGGACCGTTGACTTGTCCTTGCCGGCCTTGACCTCCTGAGAGACGATCTCGAACTCCTCGGCGAGAGCCGGATAGCCGGCCGCCAGTTCCTTCGAAACCCGGATGATGCCCTGGTCGAGGGACTGGCCCGCTTCGACGCAGACCAGAAGCATGTCGAGGGCGTCGGGGAAGCCGTTCTGGATCTCCTGCTGACGGGTCTGGATCCGGCGCTCGACCCAGTATCGCGGCAGGTAGTAGCCGATCGCGCCGGGTATGATGACTGAAAGGATCAGCTTGGTCGAAGATACCTCGTCGCCGGCCGAGGCGAAGATGGCATAGATCACGCCAGCAAGCAGGAAGAGGATGCCTAGCATGAACTGGATCGCGTGGAAGGTTCGAACCGCTTCGCGGCCACGATAGCCAGCGCGGGTCATCTTCAGCCGCGACGAACTCATTTCCTCCGCGGTCTTGGGTTCCAGGAAGGTCGCGAACTTGTCGAGCTTGTCGGAGCCGCGCGCGGCCCGAAGCGATTTCTTTTCCGTCGCGCGGACGGCCCGGGAGGCCGGGGTCGCGGTGTCGCGCAGCTTCGCGTAAGGATCGGCCCGCTTCTTCAGGATCGTCGGCAGGGCCGCCGCAATAAGCAACACGCCGAGCACGGCAACTGCGAAGAGCGGGCCGAGCGGGCCGAAGCTCTCGATCAGGAAATTGTTGATCGCATTGAGCATAGCGGTCGGTTCCCCTCAGACCTTGATGTTGACCATCATCTTCATGAAGACGAAGTTGATGCCGAGGAAGGTGAAGACGATCAGCGCCGCCGGGATGAAGGCATCCGTGTCCTTCACGGTGTCGAAATAGGTCGGCTTGAAGATCTGGATCACCGCGAGCACGCCGAGCGGGAACAACGACAGGAACGCGCCCGACCATTTCGCCTCGGCGGTAATGGCGCGGACGCGCCGGAAGAGACGGAAGCGGGCGCGGATCACCTTGGCGAGACCGTCAAGGATCTCGGCCAGGTTTCCGCCCGATTGCTGCTGGATCGTAACCGCGACAGAGAGAAACCGAAGATCCTGCATGTCCATGCGCTCGGCCAGATCCTTGAGGGATTCCGAGATGTCGCGACCGTATGCGCTTTCGTCGGCGATCATGCCGAACTCGGAGCCGAGAGGGTCGGCGACCTCCTTGGCGACGATCTGGATCGCCGAGGAAAAGGGGTGGCCGACGCGCAACGACCGGACCATGAGTTCCACCGCATCCGGCAGCTGTTCCTCGATCAGGTCCATGCGCTTCTTGGCCTTGCGGTGGATCCAGAAATAGACCGCTCCGACGCCCATCACGATCGCCACGGCGATCTGGATCGGGGTCGAGGCGGAGGTGCCGATCTTCAGCCCCAGGAAAGCGACGAAGGACAGGAGCACCATCATGACGATCAGGGCCTTCGGCGAGAACGCGATGTTGGCCCTCTGCGCCTTGGTCGCAAGGATCGAATAGAGCGGAATACCCCGGGCCTTCAGGTGCTGGCTCGCCTCCTTGCGAAGCTGCTCGAGAACCTGCTCGCGCTTGCCGCCCTTGTCCAAGAGGTCAAGCCGCCGGTTCACCTTCGAATTCAGCGAGATCGACTTGCCGAAGATGACCAGGTAGATGCCCTCGACCAAAAGCAGAACGGCCAGGAAGATCAGAGCGTAGATGATCGGGGTGGGGCTGATGATCATGCGCGTTTACTCCGCGGCGATGGGGTCGTAGATGGAGGCTGGCAGATCGAATCCCCACTGGCGGAAACGCTCGGCAAAGGCCGACCGTACGCCGGTCGCGGTGAACCGGCCGACGATCTTGCCGTCTGGCGCGATGCCTAGCCGCTCGTAGCGGAAGATCTCCTGCATCGAGATGACGTCGCCCTCCATTCCGGTGAGTTCCGTGATCGAGACCATGCGGCGGGAGCCGTCCTGAAGCCGCGAGACCTGCACGATCAGGTTGACGGCCGAGGCGATCTGGGCGCGCACCGCCTTGATCGGCATCTCGATCCCGGCCATGGAGATCATGTTCTCGAGGCGCGAGATGCCGTCGCGGGCGGAGTTGGCGTGGATCGTCGTCATCGATCCGTCATGGCCGGTGTTCATGGCCTGCAGCATGTCGATCACTTCCTCGCCGCGGGTTTCGCCGACGATGATGCGGTCTGGACGCATCCGGAGCGCGTTCCTGAGACAGTCGCGCTGGGTGACAGCGCCCTTGCCCTCGACGTTGGGTGGACGGCTTTCCATCCGGCCGACATGCACCTGCTGAAGCTGGAGTTCGGCGGTATCTTCGATCGTGAGGATCCGCTCGGAGTTGTCGATGAAGGACGACAGCGCGTTCAGCGACGTTGTCTTGCCCGAACCCGTACCGCCCGACACGATGATGTTGAGCCGCGTCGACACCGCGGCCTGAAGGTAGGCGGCCATCTCCTCGGTGAAGGCGCCGTAGCGGACGAGATCGTCGACGCCGAGCTTTTCCTTCTTGAACTTCCGGATCGAGACGAGCGAGCCGTCGACCGCGATCGGCGGCACCATGGCGTTGAAACGCGAGCCGTCGGCAAGGCGGGCGTCGACATAGGGGTTCGATTCGTCGACGCGCCGGCCCACGGCCGAAACGATCTTGTCGATGATGCGCAAGAGATGGCGCTCATCCTTGAACGTGACGTCGGTCAGTTCGAGCCTGCCGTCACGTTCGACGAAGATCTGCTGGGGGCCGTTGACGAGGATGTCGTTGACGCTGTCGTCCTTGAGCAGCGTCTCGAGCGGGCCAAGGCCCATGACCTCGTGATAGAGTTCCTGGACCAGGTTGGCGCGCTCGTCCTTGTTCAGGACGACGCTCAGTTCGTCGAGCGCCTCGGTCGAGATCGCGACGATCTCCTGGCGGAGGTCGGATTCCGTGGCATGTTCCAGCGCGGCGAGGTTGAGGTTGTCGAGTAGCCGCTTGTGCAGTTCGACCTTCAACTCGCTCATCTTCTCCTTGCGCTTCTTCTCCTTGTCGGCCGCGATCGACTGGGCCGTCGGAGACGCGGCGAGCGGCTGGCGCCGGACGGCAGCGACGGCGCTCGGCGCTTCCGCGGCAGGCCGGGACGGTTCGGTCGCCGCCGGGGCAGGGCTGGCCGGTTTCTTGTAACGGGAAAACATGGCGATCTCTCCAGGTTACAGGGCGGCTTCAGCGGCCTTGTTCAAGTCGAAGATCGACTTCGCGAGCTTGGCGATCTCGCGCCGCAGCGGGTTCTTCGCGGCGGTGTCCGCAAGCGGAAGGCCGTGATCGTTCGACTCGGTGACCTGTCTGGAGCCATCCGGAAGCTGAAGCTCGATCGTGATCCCAAGGCTTTCCGCCAGACGCTTCACCCGGCTCTTGCCGGACAGGTCGGTGAATTTCGGCGCCCGGTTCAGGACGTAACGCAGCTTTTCGTACGGCAGTTCCTCGGCCTTGAGCGCCCGGATCATCCGCAGCGCGTTCTGCGCCGAACGCATGTCGAGCTCCATCGTCGCGAAATAGACGTGAGCCTGGTTGAGCACCGCTTCGGTCCACTGCACCACGGTCGAGGGCATGTCGACCACGACGAAGTCGAAGTTGGCTTTCGCCACCTCGAGCACCCGGTTGATGTCCTCCGAGGTCACGATGTCGAGCGGCAGCATCTCCGACGGCGCGGTCATTACATGGACCTTGTCGTTGAATGGAAGCAGCGCCTGCAGGAAGCTGACATTGTCGATAGAAGCCGTGTTCGACAGCATCTCGTAGACCGCCTCGCGCCGGGGCAGGTCGAGATAGGTCGAGACCGAGCCGTACTGGAAATCCAGGTCGAGCAGGCAGACCCGCGGGGCGTCGTTCTTCTGGATGGTCGCAAGCTCCCAGGCGAGGTTCACGGCAAGCGTCGTCGCCCCCGCTCCGCCGGCGAGGCCGTGGACCGCCAGGATCACGCCGTTCCGGTCGCCCTTGGGCTTGTAGCCCGGTGTCTGGGCGGGTTCTTGCATGATCTGGGCGACGGCCGGCGCTCGGTTCACCCGCTCGATAGCCTCGCGCAGGGCGTTCTCGGGCAGGGGGTAGGGGACAAAATCGTCCGCGCCGAGCTTCAGAAGCTGGTGCAGCGCGATCGGGCTGACCTCTTCGGCGATCAGGATGACCTTCACGCCCTTGTCTTTTGCCGTCGTGATGATGCCGGAGATCCGTGCGAGGTCGTTCTCGTCCTGCGTGTCGACCGCAATGGCGACGAATTCGAGCGAATCGGCGTCCGGCTGATTGAGGAACTGCGCCGCGTCGTCAAACGTCAGGTCCCCCCAACTCTCTCCGAGTTCGGATTCCATATCCTCGATGAGGAGGTCGAAGTTGCTGACATCGCGCGAAATTGTGCAAGCGACGATCGGCGCCGGCTCCGGCTGCAATGCTGCTACGCTGCTCATTAACACATGTCCTTCTCTACGCGGGTGCGTCTTTAAACCGGGTCGTCGCGCGTCCGCGCCCGATCCCATATGGCCAATTCCGTTCACCCGGCGCGACTCGGGCGCCGCGCCATTGCTCCCGAGTTTCGAAACTCCGTGAGAATCTTGGCAATATTGGGGCTAAAAGATCGTAATTATGCGTTGCTGGTGGACGATGGCATGAAATGGGCGGACTTTGTCGCCAAAGTCCGCCCATTCGTCGAAACAGTCTAGGCAGGAATCAGCCGCCAGAGCCAACCGCAGCCGTACCTTCCGTCACTTGCGCCTGGCTGTGGACCGGTTCGGCACTGCTGACATAGTTGCGCCAGATGACTTCTGCATACTTGCCGTTGAGGATCGTCGGATGCTTTTCGACGAAGCCGGACACCTCGGTGACGGTGCGACGGTTGCGCCGTTCGGGCGCCTGGACGTAGACCAGAGGCTGGGTCTTGCCGAACGAGGCGACGGCCTCGAGGCGCGAGCGGCTGATGCCCTGGCTCGACAGGTAAGCCACGACAGCTTGTGCGCGACGCAGGCCGAGCGCCTTGTTGTAGGCTTGCGATCCGACGAGGTCGGTATGGCCGTAGACGCGGAACCGCACTTCGGGGAACTGGCGGATCCAGTGGGCCTGCTGCCGCAGCGCCGCTTGCGCCTCGCCGTCAAGTTGCGAACTGTCGAAGGCGAAGTTCACCGTGTTCGGCACATCGGCGGCGAAGCGGCGCGTGAGGTCGATCGCATAGGACTGCTGGCCGGTCTGGACGAGGGTGTTGTTCATCGTCGCGTTGCCGAAGTCGTTGGTCTCGATCTCGGATCCGGCCTCGGCATAGAAGGCGCGGGCCGTGTTGGTTTCCTTCGAGCAGCCAGCGAGTGCAACGAAACCGGCCGCGAGGAGGAGGAGGCTCTTTTGCATTGGCATCGTCTTACTCCATCACATAGCCGTAGGAACCGGAATAGTCCTGCTTGGCGACCTCGCCGACGGCACCGCCGGACGACGCGGTCTTGCCGAACAGGAAAAGCTCGGACTCACTGGGCGGCCTGACGCGGTCTGTCGGCAGCGCCAGCGCCTGGCCGTTGACTGGCGTGACCAGATGCGGCGTGACGATGATCACGAGTTCAGACTGGTTGCGCTGGTAGTCGGCGCTGCGGAACAGCGCCCCGAGGACGGGAATGTCACCGAGCCACGGTACCTGGTCGTTCAGGTCGGTGAAGTCGTCCTGAAGAAGGCCCGCGATCGCGAAGCTCTCGCCGTCGCGCATCTCAACCGTAGTCTCGGCTTCGCGGCGACGGAAGGCGCTGACCGAAATGCCGGCGGCCGTGACGCTTATGGTCGGGTCGATTCCGGACACCGCGGCGTTGATCATCAGGTTGATGACATCGCCTTCGACCACACGGGGGGTAAAGGCCAGTTCGACACCGAAGGGTTTGTATTCGATCGATACCGTGTTGTTGTCGCCGCGCACCGGGATCGGGTATTCGCCACCGGCAAGGAAGCTGGCTTCCTGGCCCGACAGCGTCGTCAGGTTCGGCTCGGAGAGCGTGCGCACCAGGCCCTTGCTCTCGAGCGCCTCGAGCAGGATGCCGAACTCGAACGCGCCGGCTGAGAATCCGAGGAGCGCCTGCCCGGTGTTCTGCGAGTTCGGCAACACACCGGGACTGATCTGGGAGAGACCGGTTGCATCATTCGCCTCTCCGAGCACGAGCCCGGCCCCTGGTCCGAGGCCAAACGCGCCGTTAATGTCGGAAGTCGACAACCCGGCGGCAACGCCGGCCTGAAGCTGCTTGGAGACTCCGCGCCGGACTTCGGCGAACCGGACCTTCAGCATGACCTGCTGAACGCCGCCGACACCCATCAGGTTCGACACCCGGCCCGGCGCATAGCGCTCGGCCAGATCGAGCGCCCGGTCGAGCCCCTGCGTCGATGAGACGACGCCGGACAGGACGATGCCGTCGTTTGCGGTCCGAACCTCTATCTTCTCGCCGGGAAGGATCTGCTCAAGGCGCTCCTTGAATTCCGCGACATCAAGCGAGACCTGAACATCGACGTTGGTGATCAGCTTTCCGTCCGGGGCGAGAAGCGTGAGCGTCGTGCGCCCGGGAGCCTTGCCGAGAACGTAGATCGTCCGGTCCGAAAGCGTCGAGATGTCGGCGATTCCGGGGTTGGCGATCGAAAGTTCTGCGAAGGGCTGGTCCGACTCGACCACCACCGCGCGGTTCATGGGAACGACAAGTGCACTCGCTATAGAACCGTCGATGATCTTCAGTGTTTCCGCTGTAACGCATGCGGGAACGGCCACAGTGAGCGTCGCGCCCAGCAGCCCTGCCGCAAATATCTTTTTCGTGCTCATGTGACCTGCCTCTCCGATCACTTCTTCAGGAACGGGTCGAATTTGCCCGGCTTGAAGCAAGCTTGCGGGAACCCGCGTTTGTTTGCAACTATCAAGTGTTTGCACAAACTTCTTTATGTGGGGATGTGGCAACACTCTGGTATGCGTTGTGAAAAAATAAGCGCCGGCCACCACATAGGGTGACCGGCGCGCCCTCGTTTCCGCGCGGGCAGTTCAGTTGGTGCAGGGGATTACCGTCTCGACGATCTCTCCGCCCTTGTTGGTGCGGATGCTGCACACGGGCGCCGGCGCGGCGACCGGCGCCGGCGCGGCCTCGACGATACCAAGCAGTTTGTCCCGGTCGATCTCGACCGCGCCGATGACCGTTTCGTCACCGCTGCCGACCAGGGCCAGCGTCAGGCGCCCGGTTTGCTGGGCCAGCGCGAGCGCCGCCACCTGCTCCGACGTTGCCTCTACGGTAACGGTACGCGCGATTATGGTCTCTTCCGATCGGTCGGCATCGGCCGACTGGTCGATCGCGATCAGCTCGACATTGGTGTCGATGAGTTTCGCGGTGTCCTTGCCGTTGATGTTGCCGCTCCAGTAAATATCGACCCTGTCGCCGGGGCGCAGGAAGCCGGAGACGCCCGTCGTCACGTCGACATTGATGGCGAAGGCGCGCATGCCGGGTGTGAGGGTGGCGGTGATTCCGGCATCGGTGCCCGGATCGGTGATCTTGGACGCGAGCATCGGCTCGAACGGCTCGAAGGTGCGCATCGCGGCGCGGGGGCGGGTTTCTCCCTCCCAGAAAACCGGAACGATCGCGGGATCGCCGCCCTGCGGGGCCACGATGGTATTGAAGGCGCCTTCGGGCACCTTGCCCTCGTGCCACTTGATCACCTCGAGATCGTCGACCGTAAACCGGTCGCCGTATCTCAACTGCCGCTTGGTCACGACGACGTCCACGAGCTTCGTCGCCTGGGCCTGCTGCGCGGCGAGCATGTCACGTTCCGCCTGAGCCTGCGCAATATACCCTTGCGCCATATATACGGCAAAGCCTGCGAGGGCGACCCCGAGCACCAGGACCAGACCAAATACCAGACGCATGTCGATTCCTTTCGTCGAATAGGCAGCAGGCACCGCTCCTCCGCGGGGTGCGCCCGTCCGCCTGCTTATCTTGGATTGTCGGTGGGGAATACGGCGAAATGGTGGTCAAAGCGAGCCGGTGGGGTGGAATATCCCGATTTCCGGAAACACTCGGCAGAAAGATGCCGTGTTATGTCGCGCGTCGTCGCCCGAGAAGAAGGGGCGCGGGCTGCCTGGCCCTAAAGCCCTCGGGCGGAGCGTTGCGTCTATCAGGGAGCCTTCAGCGTTTCGGGGACGGTCCGGTTGTCGAGAGAGCGCCGCACCGCGTCGCCGACGCTGGTCATGCTTCCCTTCATGCCAATCATCGCGGCCACGGACAGAACGATTGCACCAGCAGTCAGCACCACCCAGTCGACAGTGACGGCACCGTCCTCGTCGGTGGCGAAACGTGTGGACTTTCTGAACATTCTCATATCGTGCCTCGTAAGCGCCGCGCGATGTATACTGCGACTGAACGCCATTCCAGTCTTCGCCCCTGACCCACTAGAGCCGCGCAACATGGCGCTAAAACGGCGGGCGTCGGTCATTTTTGCGCCCGATTCCTTGGGCTGCGTCACCGCCCGCTTCGGAAACGAAAAACCGCGCCCGGAAGGCGCGGCTCTCGTTCGGTCGGTTTGACCGAGACCTCAGATCGTCACTTCGCGAGCGGGTCCGAGGGAACCTCCGAGGTGGTCAGCCAGGTCTGGATCTTCAGGGCCAGACCGTCGCTGCCGGTCTTGACCGCAGCCAGCGCGGCGACAGCGAGTCCGACGACGGCGGCCGTCAGCACGACCCAGTCAACGGTCACAGCGCCGTCTTCCTCATTGTGGAACTTCTTGAACATCTTGAAGAATTTCATGTTTCTCTCCGTTTGCTTCGCCCGTTTCGCCATCCGCATCCGATCTTCCGGGGTGTCTTTTCAAAGTCCCGTCCCGGTCGCGGCATGGCCTAATCTGGCTCTGGAAACGTGGCATGATTTGGGCAGTGATCGTACTTTTTATGGCTGCGTTAAGTATTCTCCTGAAATCCGTTAAGGCTCTGATTTTAAATAATTAAAAAAATCGATATGAAATCTTGTCGCGCCTCGATCTGTTGCCAAAAGGCCGAATCGGCATGTTTTTGGCGGACGGCGATGCCGGAAAAGCTGGTTCCGGAAGCCGGATTCTGAGAAAAAGGGATCAAGAACAACATCAAGCAGGCAGGGCGGGCAAATCGTGCGTCGGTATGGACAGGCACTTTCATGCAGCGTCGCCGCGGCGCTGATTGCGGGGGCGCTGCAGGCGGAGACCGTCGCGGCCCCCTATCCGGAATTCACCTTCAAGCGGATCGGCGTGCCGAAATCCGCGGGCTCGGCCCCTGGCGCCAAGCGCATAACGGTGCAGATCGACCCGGCGGAACAGGCGCTGCGGCTGGCATCCGCGCCGCTGCCGCCGCCGGAGAACCCGATCCCGCGCGGCGGGCGGGCGCCCGGCCTCGAGCCGGCGGTTCCGTCCGGGCCGCCGTCTCCGAGCGAATACGACTGGTACTGGAAATCTGTGTCGCCATCGCTCGGCAACTCGGCGGGACGGTTCGACGTCGCGCTCGCCACCTTGAGCCAGGGACCAAACGGCACGGTCGTCCCCGCGCCGCGGCTCCAGCACCTGCGCGACATCGCGGCGCGTCACGGCAGCGAGATCCTGAGCGCGACGATTGGCACCGAGGTCTCTCCCGCGCTCGCACTCGCGGTGATCGCGGTCGAAAGCGCGGGCCGGGCCGATGCGGTTTCCTCGGCCGGCGCGGTGGGGCTGATGCAGCTCATCCCGGCGACCGCGGACCGCTTCGGCGTGCGCAACAGCAAGGATCCGGTCCAGAACATCAAGGGCGGCGTCGCCTATCTCGACTGGCTGATGCGCGAGTTCAACCGCGATCCGCTGATGGTGCTCGCGGCCTACAACTCTGGCGAGAATGCGGTGAAGAAGAACGGCGGCGTGCCGCCCTATGCCGAGACCCGCGCCTATGTTCCGAAGGTGCTCGCGGCCTGGACGGTGGCGCGCGGCCTTTGCCGCACGCCGCCGATGCTGGTGTCCGACGGTTGCGTCTTCGTGGTCGAAGGATGAGTGGCCTGCGATGACCGAGGTGAAGCCGCTCGTCCTCGATGTCGACGGCACATTTCTCAAGACCGACATGCTGTTCGAAACCTTCTGGGACGGGCTCGGGCGCGATCCGGTCGCGACCCTTGGTGTGCTCGCGCGGAATTTCCGCCGGCCCGAGCGGCTCAAGGCCGAGCTGGCGGCGATCGCACCCCTGCGCACCGACCTCCTGCCGGTCAATCCGGAGATCGCCGATCTCGCGCTGCGCTCACGCATGGCCGGTCGCGAGGTGGTGCTCGCCTCGGCCTCCGACCGCGTCCTGGTCGAGCGGCTCGCCGCGGATTACGGACTTAGCGAGGAGGTCTTCGCCTCCGACGGCGAGGTCAACCTCAAGGGTCCGGCCAAGGCCGAGGCGCTGGTCGCGGCGTACGGCGAGCGCGGCTTCGACTATGCCGGCGACGCGGCGGTGGACATGCCGGTGTGGGAGCGCGCCGAGAACGCGCTCGTCGTGGGCCGGGTTCCGTCGGCGCGGGCGCTGATCGCGCGGGGCCGGAACGTCGTCGAACTGCCCGGCGGCTGGAGCCCGGCGGCCCTGTTCCGCGCGCTCAGGCCGCATCATTGGGTCAAGAACCTGCTCCTGCTGCTCGCGATGATCGTGTCGCTCAGTTTCGACCTCGCGACGCTGGTGCCGATCCTGTGGGGCGTCGTCGCCTTTTCGGCCGCCGCCTCGTCGATCTACGTCGTCAACGACCTTCTCGACCTCGAGGCGGACCGGCTGCACCCGACGAAATGCCGCCGCCCCTTCGCGAGCGGCGAGGTTCCGATCGCGATCGGAATGGCCGCGTCCGCGGCGCTCGGTCTCCTCGCACTTGGCATGGCGGCGGCGATCAACGGGGCCTTTTTCGGCGTCGTCGTGCTCTACATGGCGCTGTCGCTGGCCTATTCGCTGAAGCTCAAGCGGATGCGCTGGGTCGATGTGGCGACGCTCGCCGCGCTCTACACGATCCGGGTCATCGCCGGTGCGGCGGCGGGCGCGGTCGCTGTGTCGATCTACGCGCTTATCTTCGTCTTCCCGATGTTCATCACGCTCGGCTGCGTCAAGCGGCTGACCGAGCTTACGCTCGCCTCCAACAATGAACGTCTGCCGGGGCGGGGCTACGGGCGCCCGGACCGCGGCGACCTTCTGAACGTCGCCGGGCTGGGAACGGTAGGCGCGCTCCTGGTTTTCTTCCTCTTTTCGATCAGCGAGCAAGGCCGGATGCTCTATCCTGCGACCTGGGTCCTGTGGCTCGCGATGCTGCCGATGGCGATCTGGCTGGTCCGCATGGTGATGCTGGGATGGGTCGGCAAGCAGGACTACGATCCGATCGTCTTCGCGATGCGCGACAGGTTCGGTATCGGCATCCTGATGATCACGCTCGGCCTGATGTTTCAGGCGGCGGGACTCTGGGGCAAATGGTTCGG
This sequence comes from Defluviimonas sp. D31, assembly GCF_033436765.1. Lineage (NCBI taxonomy): Bacteria > Pseudomonadati > Pseudomonadota > Alphaproteobacteria > Rhodobacterales > Paracoccaceae > Albidovulum > Defluviimonas sp. D31. The sequence goes on along the minus strand of NZ_JAWQFN010000001.1, from coordinate 645,228 downwards.
AGCCTGACCGTTCAGCCTTTCGGCTTCAGCCGGTAGACGCCCTCCGGCAGGTTCAGCGCGGCGGCGAGCTCGCGCACCTGGGCCATCGACATGACGATCTTGCAGACCTCGTCCTTGCGCGGATCGTATTGCTCGATCGTCACGCATTCGGCGAATCCCTGGATCGTCACATCCTCTTCGAGGTTGGGACTGCCCTCGTCGACGAGGGTGATGACGGTCGCGTCGAAATCGTGCTCGATTGTAAACATAGTGCCAGCCTAGCGCGGCCCGCGACCGGGCTCAATGCCGGTCGTGGGGGTGCCGGTGCCGCAGCGGAAAGCGGATGTCCGCACGGGATCGTGAACGGGTGGATATGGGTCTTTCGCTGACTTCGGCGCAACGGTAATTTGACACTGCAACGAGCAGTCAAATCGGCCCGGGAGAGGCGAATGAAAAAACTGGCAATCCTTGCCGCCGTCGCCTTGGCGGGCTGCGTCGAGACCGTTCCGCAGTCACCCTATCCACAAGCTCCCTATCCCTATCCGCAAGCGCCCTATCCACAAGCCCCCTATCCGGCCGGGCCTGTGGCCGATTCCGGTCCGGTCGTCCCCCCGCGGATCGCGGCCCGTAACTTCGCGAGCGTCGTCAGCCGCATGGAGCCGGTGATCGAGCGCGAGTGCTGGAACCTCGGCGTCGGGAACTGCGATTTCCGCATCGTCGTCGACGACCGGCCCGGCCAGCCGCCGAACGCGTTCCAGACGCTCGACCGTTCGGGACGGCCGATCATCGCCTTCACGCTTCCCCTGATCGCCGAAGCGCGCAACACCGACGAGCTTGCCTTCGTCATGGGCCACGAGGCCGCGCATCACATCGCCGGCCACATCCCGCGTCAGCAGCAGGAGGCGATGACCGGCGCGCTGATCGCCGGTGTGCTGACCGCCGCAACCGGGGCCGACTCGAGCGCGATCCGCGGCGCTCAGAACATCGGCGGCACGTTCGGCGCCCGGCGCTTCGCCAAGGATCACGAGCTTGAGGCCGACTCGCTCGGCACCGTCCTCGCCTGGCAGGCCGGCTATGACCCTGAACGCGGTGCGGAGTTCTTCACCCGCATTCCCGACCCCGGCAACCGCTTCCTCGGAACCCATCCGCCCAACGCCAGCCGGATCGACACGGTGCGCCGCACGCTTGCTGGTCTGCGCTGACCGCGGTTTCGACGGCTCTTGATTTGAATCAAGGCGTCAGCCATGGTCATCGCGCGATGGTGGCGCAAACGCGACGGATCGGAGGAAGGCGCGATGGGTAGTGTCGTGAGGATGGCGGCGAAGTCCGGCGGGGCCGGGGCCGAGCTTCCCTATTTCCTGACCGAGGAGGAGACTCGGCGCCACGGCGTCGACATCGGCGAGGCGATCCAGTCGGGGATCCTCACGCCCGACGATTTCCGCGCGATCCTGGCGCTGTGCCGCGACTGCAACGAAGGCCGGGAACTGCGCCGCGAGCCCGGCCATGACCGCCACGCGCATGTGGCGCCCGATTGGTGCGCGAACCGCGCCGTGCTCGAGGGCCTGCGCGGCATCGTCTGAACAAAGCCCGGCCGCAGGCTTGGCAGCGCCCGCCGCAGGCTCTATTCCCGGCGGCGGAGGTGCCATGCGGATCATCGAGAACGTGCTGAGCGATCGCGGCTCGAAATACGCCGTGTCGGGCGGCCCGGCGGCGAGCCGGGAGGCTGCGGCGGCGTTTCTGGCCGAACTCACACGGGCGAAGAAGTTCGCGCGCGCCACCCATAACAGCTGGGCGCTGCTCCTCGAGGAGGATGGGCGGCGCGAAGGGGTGAAGAACGACGATGGCGAGGCCGGCGCCGGGGCGGTGATCCTGCGGATGCTCGAGCGCGAGGGGCTGGTCAACCACATCGTCGTCGTCACCCGCTGGTATGGCGGGGTGAAGCTTGGCGGCGACCGGTTCCGTCATGTCACCGAGGCGGTGCGGGTCTACCTGGCCGAGCGGGGCTGAGGCCGCTGCGGCGCGGGCGGCAAAACGTCGGCATTCCGTCGGGCAAAGGTCGGCGATTGGCAGCCGCCCCGGCGCGGCGCTAAGGTCGCGGGAGGACCGACCGGAGGAACCCATGCGCGCCATCGTCACAGCCGAGCTCCGGCGCTTCGCCAACACCTGCATCTGGTCCTGGCAGGGCTGGTCGGCGGCCTGGGCGAGCGAGAAGTCGCTGCGCCAGTGGACGGTGGTCAACCTCGCCTCCGCGACGCTCGCCTTCGCGCTCGACCTGACGCCGGGCGAGCGGGCGATGATCCTCGCGCTTGGCCTCCTGATCCTCGCGGCGGAGCTGTTCAACACGGCAATCGAGGAGATCGTCGATCTCGCCTCGCCCGAGCACGATCCGCGGGCCGGCAAGGCCAAGGACTGCGGCTCGGCGGCGGTGGCGGCGACGGCGATCGCGGGCGGGGTGGCCTGGCTCGTGGTGCTTCTCGGCTGAACCCTCCCGTTCGTCCCGCATGGCGTGAATCGCGTTCGTGTGGTAGAAAAGGGCACTTGCCTACAGACACTTAAGTGCATCGTCCGGCGCTTGATCGGGCGTTCAACTGTTTGGGAGGACAGCATGCCGACATTCATTCTCACCGGAAACTACGAGAGCAGCGCCATCAGGGGCATGATCGCGAGTCCCTCGGACCGCGAGGCCGCGGCGCGGGCGCTGATCGAGGCTGCGGGCGGAAAGCTTCTGCATTTCTACCTGACCTCGGGCGACCGGGATTTCATGGTGATCTCGGAGGCACCCTCGATGCAGGATCTGCTGCCGAGCCTCATGGCGGTCGGCGCCTCGGGCCAGATCAGCCATATGCGGACGGTCCAGGCCTTCACCGCCGCCGAGTTCAAGGCGGCGCAGGAAAAGGCCAAGGCCATCGCCGCGGCCTACAAGCCGCCCGCGTAGCATCAATGAGAGCCGGATCGCCTGAGCGCCGTCATTCCTTCAGGCGATCCGCCCCCAAAGATCGTATTCGCCCGCCTCGTCGACCTCGACCGTGACGATGTCGCCGGGGGTGAGCGTCTCGAACCCCTCGTCGATGAAGAGGTTGCCGTCGATCTCGGGCGCGTCGGCCTTGGTGCGGCAGGTCGCGCCCTCGGCGTCGACCTCGTCGACGATGACCTCCAGCCGAGTGCCGACCTTGGCGGCGAGTTTCGCCTCCGAGATCCCTTGCGCCTTTTCCATGAAGCGGTCCCAGCGCTCCTGCTTGACCTCGTCGGGGACGTGGTCGGGGAGCGCGTTCGAGCGCGCGCCGGCGACGTTCTCGTACTGGAAGCAGCCGACGCGGTCGAGCTGGGCCTCGTCCATCCAGTCGAGAAGGGTCTGGAACTCTTCCTCGGTCTCGCCGGGATAGCCGACGATGAAGGTGGAGCGGAGCGTGATCTCGGGGCAGATGGCGCGCCAGGCCGCGATCTCGTCGAGCGTCTTCGCGGCGGCGGCGGGGCGTGCCATGCGCTTCAGCGTATCGGGATGGGCGTGCTGGAACGGGATGTCGAGATAGGGCAGCACCAGCCCCTCGGCCATCAGCGGGATGAGGTCGCGCACATGGGGGTAGGGGTAGACGTAGTGCAGCCGGACCCAGGCGCCGAGTTGCCCGAGGTCGCGGGCGAGGTCGGTGATATGGGCGCGGTGCTCGCGCCCGCCGCGGCCGGCGCTGACCCCGTGTTTCAGGTCGAGCCCGTAGGCTGAGGTGTCCTGGCTGATGACGAGCAGTTCCCGCACCCCGGCCTCGACCAGCTTTTCCGCCTCGCGGACGACCGCATGGGCGGGGCGCGAGACGAGGCGGCCGCGCATGTCGGGGATGATGCAGAACCGGCACTTGTGGTTACAGCCCTCGGAGATCTTGAGGTAGCTATAATGCCGGGGCGTGAGCTTCACGCCGGTCGCGGGCATGAGGTCGACGAAGGGATCGGGCGCGGGCGGCACTGCGCCGTGAACCGCGTCGAGCACCTGTTCGTACTGATGCGGGCCGGTCACCGCGAGGACGGAAGGATGCGCGCCGGTAATGTAGTCGGGCTCGGCCCCGAGACAGCCGGTGACGATCACCCGGCCGTTGGCCGTAAGCGCCTCGCCGATGGCCTCGAGGCTTTCCGCCTTGGCGCTGTCGAGAAAGCCGCAGGTGTTGACGATGACGGCGTCCGCGCCCGCGTAGTCGGGGCTGATCGCGTAGCCCTCGGCCCGGAGCCGGGTGAGGATGCGCTCGCTGTCGACCAGCGCCTTGGGGCAGCCGAGGGAGACCATGCCGATCCGCGGCTGGCCGGGGCTGGCGGGACCGTCGAAGACGGGCTTCGGCGCGAGGTCGGGGCGGAGGTTCGGCGGGTTCTGGGTCATGGCGGCGGCGTATACGCGTTCGCGCCCGGCAAGGAAAGGGTCAGGCGCGCAGCCGCCAGCCGGTGCGGAAGATCGCCCAGACCGCGAGGAAGCCGAGCGCGAGGAAGATCGCGAGGGCCAGGACCGAGGCGGCCAGCGGCACGTCGGCCTGGCCGAAGAAGGTCCAGCGGAAGCCCGAGACGAGGTAGAGGACCGGGTTGAGCTTCGCCACCGCGGTCCAGAACGGCGGCAGCATCGAAGTCGAATAGAAGGCGCCGCCGAGGAAGACGAGCGGTGTGATGACCATCATCGGGATGAACTGCAGCTGCTGCCAGTCCTTGGCCCAGATCCCGATCAGGAAGCCCCAGAGCGCGAAGCCGAAGGAGGTCAGGATCAGGAGGAGGAGCGCCAGAACCGGGTGGGCGAGCGGCAGGTCGACGAAGAAGAGCGCGGTGAGGTAGATCACGATGGCGATGATCACCGATTTCAGCGCCGCCGCGCCGACGAAGCCCGCGACGACCTCGAGGAAGGAGACCGGGGCGCAGAGGATCTCGTAGATCGTGCCCACGAACTTGCGCATGAAGATCGCGTTCGCGGCGTTCGAGAGCGATTGCTGCAGGACAGTGAGGATGATCAGCCCCGGCACGATGAAGGCGCCGTAGCTGATCTCCTCGACCGACTGGATGCGGCTGCCGATCGCCGCGCCGAAGACGACGAAGTAGAGCACGGTCGAGACGACCGGGGCGGCGAGCGATTCCCAGGGCGTGCGCCAGAACCGGGCCATCTCGAAGTTGAAGATCGTCAGGATCGAGCGCGCGTTCATGCCATGTCCCTCACGAGCCGCAGGAAGACCTCCTCGAGCGAGGTCTGTTCGGTGGAGAGGTCGCGCACCGCGAGCCCGTGGCCTGCGAATTCCGCGAGCAGCCGGGCGATGCCGGAGCGGTCGGCATGGGTGTCGTAGCGGAAGCGCACCGTGCGCCCGTCGGCGCCGAGGTCGAGCCCGAGGCCGGCGAGGGGGGCGGGCAGCGCGGCGACGGGGTCGGTCAGCTCCACGGTGAGGATCTTCTGGCCGAATTCGTGCATCAGCTCGGTCTTGTCGCGGACGAGCAGCAGACGCCCCTTGTCGATGATGCCGACGCGGTCGGCCATCTCCTCGGCCTCTTCGAGGTAATGCGTCGTCAGGATGATCGTGACGCCTTGCTTCTTCAGGCCGCGCACGACCTCCCACATCTCGCGGCGGAGGTTCACGTCGACCCCGGCGGTGGGCTCGTCGAGAAAGAGGATGCGGGGGCCGTGGGCGAGCGCCTTGGCGATCAGCACCCGGCGCTTCATGCCGCCGGACAGCTCGCGCAGCTTCGCGTCGCGCTTGTCCCAGAGTGCCAGCGCCCGGAGCACCGTTTCGAGGTAGGCGTCGTCGGGGGCATTGCCGAAAAGCCCGCGCGAGAAGCGCACGGTGTTCATCACGGTCTCGAAGAATTCGAGCGTGATCTCCTGCGGCACGAGCCCGATAAGCGACCGCGCCGCACGGTAGTCGCGGATGATGTCGTGGCCGCCGACGCTGACCGAGCCGCCGGTGGGGGTGACGAGGCCGCAGGTGATCGAGATGAAGGTGGTCTTGCCGGCGCCGTTCGGCCCGAGAAGGGCGAGGATCTCGCCCTCGGCGATGTCGAGCGTGACACCCGACAGGGCATGGGTGCCGCTGGCATAAGTCTTGGAAAGGTCGCGGACCTCGATGATCGGTCGCATGGGGCCTCCTGTTCGCGGGCGGAGGCTACGCGCAGGCGGCGGCGAAGGAAAGCACCCTCCTGCCGCCTGCCGCCGGGATCAGCGGCGCCGGTCGCGGCGCGAGGACATCGGCTGGAAGGCGACGCCGACATGGGCCTCGCAATAGGGCTTGCCCGGCTGGGCGGAGAGGCCGCAGAACCAGAAATCCTCGGTCGCCGGGTCGCCGATCGGCCATTTGCAGGTGCGCTCGGTCAGATCCATCAGGCCGATCTTGCGCGCCTTCTTCTCGACCTCGCGGACCGAGGCGAGCGCCTCGGGGCTGATCTCGCCAGCCGAGGGCTGCGGCGGCAGCGGCTGGCCGGCCGGGATGATCGGCTTGCGCGCGGGCGTCGCGGGCTGGGCCGCGGCGGGCTGGGCCGGTTCGGCACGCTGCGGCGCCGCCGCCGCGGACTGGGCGGCGGGCTTCGGCTCGGCGCGGGGGGCGGCCGGTTTCGCCGCCGCCGCGGGGCGCGGTTCGGGCTTCGGCGCGGCTTCGGGCGCCTTGGCCTTCGGCTCGGGCGCGCCGCCGACGCGGTTCGACAGGCCGAGCCGGTGGACCTTGCCGATCACCGCGTTGCGGGTGACGCCGCCGAGTTCCTTGGCGATCTGGCTCGCCGACTGGCCTTCGGCCCACATCTTCTTCAACGTCTCGACGCGCTCGTCGGTCCAGGACATGACTGACCCTCGGGTTGGCAAGGCACAAGACGGCGCTCATCGGGCGATGCGCCGTCCGGCCTCGAATGAATTTCGCCCCATTCTATCCGGGACGCGCCGAGATACAAGCAAGGGCGGGGAGTTTCAAGCGCCCCCCGTGTCGTCCGGGCCGAACCGCACCGGCGGCTGCGCCGCCCGGTTGACCGAGAGCGTGAAGATGTCGGGACGCGCGTAATGGCCCGCCACATCGAACTTGCGCCGCGACGCGCGGGCGCGCGCGACGTCGATCTCGGCCGAGAGGAGGCCTTTCTCGGCATGCATCGGTCCGGCCTCCACGCCGCCGAAGGGCTGGTAGACGACCGCGTCGCCCGGATTGATCCACTCGCCGGGGTCGGGAAAGATCTCGTCGCGGTGGGGCAGGTCGGCGGGAATGTCCGCCGCCTCGATGGCGGTGGCGCAGCCGATGACCCAGACGCCTCCCTCGCGCGCGATGTGCTGCATCGTGGCAAGCCAGGTCGGCCCGCTGTCCCAGGTCGGCGCCACGTAGATGTCGAGGTTCTGGGCATAGAGCGTAAACCGCGCGAGCGGCATGTAGTTCTCCCAGCAGATCAGCGCGCCGACCCGGCCGACGGCGGTCGGCACCACGCGCAGGCCCTGGCCGTCGCCGCTGCCCCAGACCATGCGCTCGGGATTGGTCGGCATCAGCTTGCGGTGGTTGTTCAGAAGCGTGCCGTTGGCGTCGATGATGGCGCAGCTGTTGAAGAGCGTGCTGCCGCTGAACCGGCCGTCGATCTCCTGGTGGCCGATCACGACGACGACGCCGTGCTCGCGGGCGGCCTCGCGCACGGGGCGCAGGCCGTCGCGCGAGAGATCGACCGAATTGGCCTGCGACAGGCGAAAAAGCGCATCCGTCGCGGCCATGCCGCGCCCAGGCAGGAGCCGCCAGACGAAGGTCGGGTAGCCCGGCAGCCAGACCTCGGGAAAGACGACCATCTCGGCCCCGCCAGCGGCGGCCGCGCCGATCAGCGACACGGCCCGCTCAAGCGATCGCTCAAGATCGAGATAGACCGGCGGCTCCTGGACGATGCTGACTTTCATGTGTTCCTCTCCCCTTGACCGGGCGATGGTAACACAAACGGGGGCGGAGCGCGGCGGCCGACGGTTTTTGTGGACAGGCGCGGGTTTAGCCGCTATGCGGCGGACCATGACGCACCGGACCCAAGCCTTTGCCCGTCCCCGACGCCGCCGCACCCGCGCCTGACGTCCGTCACCCCGTGGCCTCGCCACATCTCCTTCACAACGTTGACTCGGGCCCCCCGCTCAGGCACCCATTGACCTTCCCATCCGGAGTCCATCCATGATCCCGTCGATCCTTCCCACCTACAACCGCGCGCCCCTCTCCTTCGTGAAGGGCGAGGGCAGCTGGCTCATCGAGGCCGACGGGACGCGATACCTCGACCTCGGCGCCGGGATCGCGGTCAACGCGCTCGGCCATGCCAATCCCGACCTCGTCGCGGCGCTGACCGAACAGGCGAGCAGGCTCTGGCATGTCTCGAACCTCTACCAGATCCCCGAGCAGCAACGGCTGGCCGACCTTCTGGTGGAAAACACCTTCGCCGACACCGCCTTCTTCACCAATTCCGGCACCGAGGCGGCGGAGCTCGCGATCAAGATGGCGCGGAAGTACTGGTACGAGAAGGGCGCCCCGCGCGAGGAGATCCTGACCTTCGAGGGCGCCTTCCACGGCCGCTCCACCGGGGCCATCGCGGCCGCCGGGTCGGAGAAGATGGTCAAGGGCTACGGGGCCCTGATGCCGGGCTTCCGGCAGCTGCCCTGGGCCGACATGGCGGCGCTGAAGGCCGCGATCGGCGACAGGACCTGCGCCGTGATGGTCGAGCCGATCCAGGGCGAGGGCGGCATCCGCCCGCTCTCGGACGCCGACATGAAGACGATCCGCCAGCTCTGCGACGCGACCGGCGCGCTTCTCATCTTCGACGAGGTGCAGTGCGGCGTCGCCCGCACCGGCCGGCTCTTCGCCCATGAATGGTCGGGCGTGACCCCGGACATCATGATGATCGCCAAGGGCATCGGCGGCGGCTTCCCCTTGGGCGCGGTGCTGGCCACCGAGACCGCCGCCAGCGGCATGACCGCGGGCACCCACGGCTCGACATACGGCGGCAACCCGCTCGCCTGCGCGGTCGGGGCCAAGGTCATGGAGATCGTGACCGACCCCGGCTTCCTCGCCGAGGTCAACCGCAAGGCGGCACTCCTGCGCCAGAAGCTCGAAGGCCTCGTCGCCGCCCATCCCGGCATCTTCGAAGGGGTGCGCGGCCAGGGCCTCATGCTCGGCCTGAAATGCAAGGTCGCCCCGGCCGAGGTGGTCAAGGCGGGCTACGCAAGGCACACCCTGACCGTGCCCGCCGCCGACGAGACGCTGCGCCTCCTGCCGCCGCTGACGATCACCGAGGAGGAGATCGCCGAGGCCGTCACCCGCCTCGACGCCGCGGCAGCGGACCTGGAAACCGCGCCTGCCGCTTCTTCATTGTGAAAATACCCCCGGGGGTCCGGGGGCAGGCAGCCCCCGGCGCTCTCCACAAAGGACGACGCCGATGAACCATTTCCTCGACATCCACAAGACCTCGCCCTCCGACCTGCGGGCGATGATCGACCAGGCCCGCGCGATGAAGGACGCGCGTAACAACCGCCCCAAGGGCATGGCCGATGACGCGACGCCGCTTTCGGGGCGCATGATCGCGCTGATCTTCGAGAAGCCCTCGACCCGAACCCGCGTTTCCTTCGATGTCGGCGCCCGCCAGATGGGGGCCGAGACGATGGTGCTCTCGGGCAAGGAGATGCAGCTCGGCCACGGCGAATCTATCGCCGACACCGCGCGGGTCCTGTCGCGCTATGTCGACCTGATCATGCTGCGCACCTTCGAGGAGGCGACGCTTCTGGAGATGGCCGAACACGCCACCGTGCCGGTGATTAACGGGCTCACCGACTCGTCGCATCCCTGCCAGATCATGGCCGACATCGTCACCTACGAGGAGCATCGCGGGCCGATCGCCGGCCGCAAGTTCGTCTGGTCGGGCGATGGCAACAATGTCTGCTCGAGCTGGCTCCACGCCGCCGGCCAGTTCGGCTTCGACCTCACCTTCACCGGCCCCGAGACGCTCGATCCCGATCCGAAGGCGGTCGCCTTCGCCCGCTCCAGGGGCTCGACCGTCGAGATCCACCGCGACCCGCTTGTCGCGGCCGAGGGTGCCGACGCGATCGTCACCGACACCTGGGTCTCGATGCACGATCCCGAAAGCGCCCGAGAGCGGCGGCACAATCAGCTTCGCCCCTACCAGGTCAACGCGCGGATGATGGGCCAGGGCAAGCCCGACGCGCTCTTTATGCATTGCCTGCCCGCGCACCGCAACGAGGAGGCGACGAGCGAGGTGATGGACGGCCCGCAATCGGTGATCTTCGACGAGAGCGAGAACCGCCTTCACGCCCAGAAGGCGATCCTGCGCTACTGCCTCGGAGCCTGAGCGCCGGCCTCTCGCACCACGAGCTCCGCGGCCTGCGGACCGGCGAACCAGTCGCGGACGGCGTCCAGGAACACGGTGACGGCCCGGCGCGGGCGGCCAGCCAGCCGCCCCGCCATCAGCGTCAGGCCCGGCAGCGGCGGCCGCAACGGCACCTCCGCGAGCTCGGCGCCGCCATAGCTGGACCTTGTCCTCGGCCGCATGTTGAGAACCGCGAGTCCGGTCCCCGCGCCGACAAGGCTGCGGATCATTTCCGTCGAGGATGACGTCGCGACGATCCGGGGGGCAATCCCGCCCGTCTCGAGGAGCCGCCGCGTATATGCTCCGGCAAGCGGCAGGTCGAGCAGCACCAGGTCCGCGCCGTTCAGGTCGGCAAGCGTCGCCTCGCCCCGCAGCGCGAGCGGATGGTCGGCCGGCGCGAGGATGTAGGGCGGTATGTCGAGAAGCGCCTCGGTCTCGATGCCGGGCCGGACCTCGCCACCGGCGAACAGGATCACGTCGAGCCGCCCGTCGATCAGCCCGGCTTGCGCGCTGTCATTGTCGCAGTCCCGCAGATCGACCCTGAGGCCAGGGCTCGCGGCCATGAGCGGCTGCAGGATTTCCGGCAGGAACGCGGGGGCGACCGGGGCGTAGTAGCCGATCCGAAGGTCGCCCGCGAGCGAGGCGCCGAGCGCGTGACCCTCCGACATCACGGCGTCGTATTCGTCCAGAAGGGCCTTGATCCGCGCCGCCAGCGCCCGCCCGGCGGTGGTCGGCGCGATGCCCTTCGCACGGTTGCGGGTGACAAGAACCGTGCCGAACTCGGCTTCGATCTTGTCGATGGCGGTCGCGACCGCCGAGGGCGCGACATGCAGCGCCGCCGCGGCCCCGGTGATGCTGCCATGCTCGGTCGCGGCGAGATAGGCGCGCAGCAGGCGCAGCGACAGCCGAAGGTCTCCTTGCATCCCGTATCCTCTGATTTTCAGAATTAGATGACAGTATAAATCTGTTTTTCAAGGGAATCGTTTGGACGCATGATCGGGCCGCGTAACGGGGAGTTGCCGATGTCAGACCGAACAGATCCTTCCGGATCCGCCCTCAAGGGCTGGCACCATGTGCCGGACGTGCCGATCCGCGTCTCGCCGTTCTTCACCTGGCCGCCGGATCCGGCGCGGATGGTGCGCTGGCTTGCGGTGCGCTGGCTGGCGCTTGCCGAAAACTCGATCCTCGTCGGCGTGGCGCTGATCTCCTGGGCCTGGTTCCAGCCGTCGCTCGAGGTCGCGCGGACGCTGGCACCGGGCTGGATCGCCGGAATCTGGCTGCGCAACTTCGTCCTGATCGCGCTCGTGGCGGGGGGGCTTCACCTGTTCTTCTTCACCCTCCGTCGGCAGGGCGATCGCCTGAAGTACGACCCGCGCGACCTTGCGCGGTCCGGTCGGCAGTTCAGCTTCGGCGGGCAGGTCCGCGACAACATGTTCTGGACCCTGACGAGCGGCGTCGGCTTCTGGACCGCCTACGAGGTGCTGATGTTCTGGGCGATGGCCAACGGCTGGGCGCCGGTGCTGGCCTGGTCAGCGCATCCCTTGTGGTTCGTTGCGCTCTTTCTCCTGACCCCGGTCTGGATCTCGTTTCACTTCTACTGGGTTCACCGGGCGCTGCACTGGGGACCGCTCTACCGGATCGCCCACAGCTTGCATCACCGGAACGTCAATGTCGGCCCCTGGTCGGGCCTGTCGATGCACCCGGTCGAGCATCTGATCTTCTTTTCTTCGATCCTGATCCATTTCCTGATCCCGGCGCATCCTCTGCACATCCTGTTTCACATGCAGCACCAGTCGCTGACGGCGGCGACCTCTCATACCGGATTCGAGAACCTGCTCGTCAAGGACCGCAAGCGTCTTGCGCTCGGCACGTTTCACCATCAGATGCACCACCGCTATTTCGAGGTGAACTACGGCAATCTTGAGATGCCGTGGGACAAGTGGTTCGGCTCGTTCCACGACGGCACGTCCGAAGCGCATGAGATGATGAGGATCCGGCGGCAAAAGCTCGGACGCTGAACGCCCTTCCGGCGGAAGGTTCAGTAGCTCGCGCTCCAGGTCATCGAATAGAGCTCGTCGGGTTTCATCACGAGTTCGAGCCCGATCTTGGCGCAGACCGCGAGCACCAGGAGCGCCAGTAGGATCCTGAGCTGCTCGGCCTTGAGCTTCAGCCCGATCCCGGCGCCGATCTGCGCGCCGATCACGCCGCCGACGAGGAGGATCACCGCGAGCACCATGTCGACGGTGTGGTTCGTCGTCGCGTGCATGAGGGCGGTGAAGGCCGAGACGAAGATGATCTGCAGAAGCGAGGTGCCGACCACGACCCGCGTCGGCATGTTCAGAAGGTAGATCATCGCCGGCACCATGATGAAGCCGCCGCCCACCCCCATGATCGCGGCGAGAAAGCCCACCGCCGCGCCGACGCCGAGCGGCGGGATCACCGAGATATAGAGGCCCGAGGTGCGGTACTTGATCTTCAGGGGCAGGTTGTGGACCCAGTTGTGCTTCTTGCGCGCCGGCACCGCGCCCGGCTTGCTCGCGCGGCGGATGGCACGCAGGCTCTCGACGAACATCAGCGCGCCGATGGCGCCGAGAAACACGACGTAGAAGATCCGCACCAGGAGATCGACCTGGCCGAGGGCCTTCAGGTGGTTGAACACCACCATGCCGAGGCCCGACCCCGCGAGCCCGCCCGCGAGCAGCGTCCAGCCCATGCGGAAATCGACGGTCTTGCGCCGGATATGGGCGAGGATCGCCGAGACCGAGGAGGCGACGATCTGGTTGGCCGAGGTCGCCACCGCGACCGCCGGCGGCACGCCGATGAAGAACAGGAGCGGCGTGATCAGGAAGCCGCCCCCGACGCCGAACATGCCGGACAGGAGGCCGACCACGCCGCCGATCGAGAAGAGAAGGAACGAGTTCACCGAGACTTCGGCGATCGGCAGATAGAGTTGCATGATTCCCCGAGCCCGTGGCGCTTGGGGCGGCACCCTATCACTCTGCAATCCATTGGCAACGGCTCGTTCGGGGGCGGGTGCCCCTAGGGAAACCTTCGCGGCAATGTGACAACCGGCTGCTCCGCTGGTAGCATGAAACCTTCGCCCGTCGCGTCGCGAGGGAGGACTGCCCTTGGCCGCCAGCTCACCGCCGCAGCCCGCCTACCGCTGGGTGATTGCCGCCGCCTCGGCCGCGATTCTCGCCGTCGCGGTGGGGCAGCTTGCCAACGGGCTTTCGGTCTTCGTGATCCCGCTGGAGACGGAGTTCGGCTGGGCGCGCGGGTCGATTGCGCTGATCAACTCCGCCTGCGTCGTGGGGATCGGCCTCGGCGGGCTCCTGATGGGGCCGCTCGCCGACCGGGTCGGTGTACGGCGGGTCGCCCTTGTCGGCGCGGCGGCGGTCGGCGGGGCGATGCTGCTGGCGGCGCAGGCCTCGGCGCTCTGGCAGTTCTACGTCATCTTCTTCCTCGCCGGGGCGCTCGGCGGCGGTGCGCTGGCCGGGCCGCTCGTCGCGCTCACCGGCAACTGGTTCGCGGTCGGCTCGGGTCTCGCGATCGGCATCGTAGCGGCGGGGCAGGGCGTCGGGCAGGGCGTCGTTCCGTTCCTGACCGTCTACCTGATCGAGGGGCTCGGCTGGCGCGGCGCGTTCGCCGCGACCGGGTTGATATCGCTCGTGATCCTCGTCCCGCTCGCGGCGCTCCTGCGCGCGCCGCCAGCCCGGTTGCCGGGACAGGCCGCTGCGGCGGAGTACATGCCGCTGCCGCTCTCCGTCGTCGTGCCGTGGCTGAGTGCGGCGGCGCTCTTCTGCTGCACGCTGATGTCGGTGCCGCTCATGCATCTCGTTCCCTATATCCAGGGCTGCGGCATCTCGGCGCCCGAGGCGGGCGGCGTGTTGTTCCTGACGCTCGTGGCGGCGACCCTGGGCCGGGTCGCCTTCGGCCGTCTCGCCGACATGATCGGCGCGCTCGGCGCCTACATGACCGCCTCTGCCTGGCAGACGGCGCTGGTCTTCGGCTTCGTCCAGATCGGCGATCTTGGCACCTTCCTCGTCTTCGCGCCGGTCTACGGCTTCGGCTATGGCGGCGTGATGACCGGAGTGCTGACGACGACGCGGCTCCTTACCCCGGCCGCGCGGCGGGCGACCGCGATGAGCATCGTGCTCGCCTTCGCCTGGCTCGGCCACGGGGTCGGGGGCTATCAGGGCGGGCTCTTCTACGACCTCACCGGCGCCTATACCGTGCCCTTCGCGAACGCGGCGATCGCCGGGATCGCCAACCTCGTGCTCCTTGGCCTCCTCTGGCACGCGCTGAACCGGCGGCGGCTCGGCCCGGCCTGAGCCGGATGGCAATCAGCCCCGGCGCGGCTTGGCGCGGAGCGTCGGCTCGGCCTCGGTCGGATCCTCGGGCCAGGGGTGCTTGGGATACTGGCCGCGCATGTCCTTGCGCACATCGGCGTAGGAGCTGGCCCAGAACCCCGGCAGGTCGAGCGTGGTCTGGACCGGGCGCTGGGCGGGCGAGAGCAGCGTTATGCGCAGGGGCAGGCGCTTCGGGCCGACGGTAGGGTGCCGGGTCACGCCGAACAGCTCCTGGAGCCGGACCGAGATCGAGGGATGGTCGCCCTCGTAGTCGATGGGCACATGCCGGCCGAGCGGGGTTTCGAACTGCGCCGGGGCGAGCCGGTCGAGGAGTTGCAGCCCGTCCCAGCCGAGCGCGTGGCGCAGCGGCTCCGCCAGGTCGAGGTTGCGCAGCTCGCCCTCGGTGCGCCTGCCCTTGAGATGCGGCAGGAGCCAGTCCTCGGCCCGGTCAAGGAGGCCCGCGTCGGAGAAGTCGGGCAGGTCGGCGCCCTCGCGGCGCAGGAGCTCCACCCGCGCGCGGAAGCGGCGGGCGGGCTCGCTCCACGGCAGGCCGATCTGGCGGAGCCCGTCGAGTGCCGCGCGGGCGGTGGCCTCGGCGGGCGCGTCGGGCCAGTGGCGGTCGTCGAGGACGAGCGCGCCGAGCCGCTCCTGCCGCCGGGCGGTGACGCGGCCCTCGCGGCGCGACCATTCGCAGAGGTCATGCCAGCCGATGCGGTCGGCGAAGAGGCGGCGGAGCGCGGCCTCGCGGATCGCGATGCCCTGGCGGATCCGCGCCTCGCGCGGGTCGCCGTCGAGATCGGTGGCGACCAAGAGCCGCTCGGCGCCGAGCGGATCACCCTCCGCCGCAATGGCGCCCTTGCCACCCGAGAGCACATAGCGCGGCTGGTCGCCCCTGCGCCTAAGCCCGATCCGGTCGGGATAGGCGAGGGCCGCCATCTCGGCCGGGCTGTAGCCCTCCGCGACGGGCGCGACCATGCGGGCAAGCCGCTTCGCCTCGGCGCGGATGCGTTCCACGGTGCCGCGGTCGACCCGGTCCGGATGGTCGGCCTCGTAGCCCTTCGGATCGCGGATCGCGGCGAGCCTCAGCGCGAGGTCGGCCGGGGCGCCGCGCAGGGGGTCGCGCTCGGCCAGAAGGGCGGCGAGCACCGCCGCCTCCGGCCCGGCGGTGATCAGCATGTGGCCAAGCCGGGGATGCAGCGGCAGCGCCGCGAGCGCCCGGCCGTGGACGGTGATCCGGCCCGCGTCGTCGAGCGCGCCGAGGGCCGCCAGAAGGGCGCGCGCCTCGGCAAGCGCGGGGGCGGGGGGCGGGGTGAGGAAGGCGAGGTCCGCCCCGTCCGAGCCCCAGAGCGCCAGTTCGAGCGCGAGCCCGGCGAGGTCGGCCGCCTCGATCTCGGCTGGCGGGAAGGCGGCGAGGCCGCCTTCCTCGCCCCTGGTCCACATCCGGTAGCAGGTGCCCTCGGCGACCCGGCCGGCGCGGCCGCGGCGCTGCTCGGCCTCGGCCCTGGTCACCCGTTCGGTGACGAGCCGCGACATGCCCGAGCCGGGATCGAACCGCGCCCGGCGCGCGCGGCCGGCATCGACTACGGCGCGGACATCCTCGATCGTCAGCGAGGTCTCGGCGATCGCGGTCGCGAGCACCACCTTGCGGCCCGTCGCGGCGGGCGCGATCGCGGCGCGCTGGGCGGCGAAGTCCATCGCGCCGAAGAGCGGCCGCACGACGCAATCGCCGGGCAGGCGGCCCGCGAGTGCCGCCTCGACCCGGCGGATCTCGCCTTCGCCGGGCAGGAAGACGAGGATGCCGCCCGGGGTTTCGGCGGCGGCCTCCGAGACAAGGCCCGCGACGGCGGCCTCGAAGCGCATGGACCTGTCCACGGGGCGGGCGAGCCAGCGCGTCTCGACCGGATAGGCGCGGCCCTCGGAGGTCACGGTCGGCGCATTGTCGAGAAGGGCGGCAACGGGACCGGCGTCGAGCGTCGCCGACATCACCACGAGGATCAGGTCGGGGCGGAGCGCGCCGCGCACCTCCCAGGTGAGCGCCAGGCCGAGATCGGCGTTGAGCGAGCGTTCGTGGAACTCGTCGAAGATCACCGCTCCGATGCCGGCAAGCTCGGGATCGGACTGGATCATCCGGGTCAGGATGCCCTCGGTCACGACCTCGATCCGGGTCTTGGCGGAGACCTTGGCCTCGCCGCGGATGCGGTAGCCCACGGTCTCGCCGACGCGCTCGCCGAGCGTCTCGGCCATGCGCTCGGCGGCGGCGCGGGCGGCGAGCCGGCGCGGCTCCAGCATGACGATCCGGCCTGTGGTCAGACCGGCCTCGAGAAGCGCGAGCGGCACCCGCGTCGTCTTGCCGGCGCCGGGGGGCGCCATCAGCACGGCGCGGCCCTCCGCCTCAAGGGCGGTGACAAGCCCGGGCAGGGCCGCATCTATGGGGAGCCGGTCGCGCACCTCGCGCTTATCGCCGTTTCAGTCGGCCTTTGCCATAGAGCGTGTCCATCGAAATCTCGACGACACGGAGATGCCCGTTGCCGAGGGGGGCGTAGTGGAGCGTGAAGGGGAAACGGACCTTCTCGGCCAGCTCCTTTTCGGAGAAGCCTTCGAGGCGGCGGTATTCGCCGGTGCAGGTGAGGCCGCCTTCGACGGGCCGGGGATCGGTCAGCATCACCTGGCTGCGCCGCCGCCCGTCGAAGAGGAAGAGCTTCAGCTTGCAGGCCTCGGCTTCCGGCACGTCGCGCAGCGCGGCATAGAGCGCGGTTAAGGGATCCACGGTGCCACCTTGAGTCGCGGGGTCGATGTCGTCCGGGCGCGGCGGCTTCGGCGGATTGTGGACCTTCACCTGCGGCACGCCGTTCTCGTAGCGCATCACCGATTGCGACTGGCGCTTGCCGGTGTCGGCATCCTCCTCGTAGCGGGTGGGCGTGAACACGCCGTCGCGCACCACGCCCCTCGCGCGGGCGTCGTAGCGGATCTTCTTCACCAGAGCCAGAAACCCGCCCGATTGCAGCACGCCCGCGGCGGCGTAGCGCGCGCCCGTGACCGTGCCGCTGACCGAGAGCGACCCGGCCGGGAGGCCGCGGAGCGTGAGGTCGAAGACGGCGCTTTCCTTCGGCCCTGCATGACCGGGACCGGATGCAAGGGCCGCCGCGAGCGCGGCCCCGGCAAGGCAACGAAGAAGGATCCTCATGGCACCGCTCGTCGTTTTTCGCGCCGAGCCACTGGACATCGGCGTCGCCAAGCAGGCAAGAAAACCACCGAGAGGTCAATTCACGACCGCGTTGGATCAGCGAAAGGCCGCCGGAACCGTAACATGGACATTACCGAACTTGCGGGCCGGCTGGCCCAGGGCGACCGGAGGGCGCTGGCGCGCGCGATCACGCTGGTCGAGAGCGGCCGCCCCGATCACCGCGCCGCGGCGGCGGCACTTCTGGACGCGCTCGGTGGCGGGCGGCAGGCGCTTAGGATCGGGCTTTCGGGCACGCCCGGCGTCGGCAAGTCGAGCTTCATCGAGGCGTTCGGTACGATGCTGACCGGGCAGGGGCTCAAGGTCGCGGTTCTTGCGGTCGATCCCTCGTCCTCGCGCTCGGGCGGCTCGATCCTCGGCGACAAGACGCGGATGGAGCGGCTGTCGCGCGACCCCCTTGCCTTCATCCGACCCTCGCCGAGCCAGACCCATCTTGGCGGCGTCGCCCGCCGCACCCGCGAGGCGGCCGCGCTCTGCGAGGCGGCGGGCTTCGACGTGGTGCTGATCGAGACCGTGGGCGTCGGCCAGTCCGAGACGCTGGTCGCGGAGATGGCCGACCTCTTCATCCTCTTGCTCGCCCCCGCCGGTGGCGACGAGTTGCAGGGCGTGAAGCGCGGGATCATGGAGATGGCCGACCTCATCCTCGTCAACAAGGCCGATGGCGAGCTGAAATCGGCAGCGCGGCGGACCTGCGCCGACTATGCAGGGGCGCTCCGGCTCATGCGCAAGCGGGCCCGCGACCCGGAAGGTTTCCCGAAGGCGATGTGCGTCTCGGCGATGGAGGAGGAGGGGCTGGAGGCCGCCTGGGACGAGATGCAGGTGCTCGTCGAATGGCGCCGCCTGCATGGGCATTTCGACCGCCGCCGCGCGGAGCAGGCCCGCCACTGGTTCGAGGAGGAGGTGCAGCAGGGGCTTCTGGCCCGGCTGACCGCCGATCCGGCCGCGCGGGCGCGGATGGCCGAGCTTGGCCGCGCTGTCGAGGAGGGGAGCGCCACGCCCGCAAAGGCCGCCGAGGCGATGCTCGCGGCACTCGCGGGCCGGGCGGAGGACTGACGGAACCGGACGGCCGGGCCTTGCGCCCGGCCGTGCGATGGGGTCTCAGCCGACTATCGTTGCCTCGGTCGCGGCGCGCAGCTCCGCTTCGCTCACGCCATCGGCCATCTCGACGATCTTCAGCCCGCCGGGAACGACGTCGAGAACGCCGAGATTGGTGATGATCCGGTCGACGACGCCCTTGCCGGTCAGGGGCAGGGTGCATTCCTTCAGCACCTTCGATTCACCGTGCTTGGAGGTGTGGTCCATCACCACGACAACGCGGCCGACGCCCGCGACGAGGTCCATCGCCCCGCCCATGCCCTTCACGAGCTTGCCGGGGATCATCCAGTTCGCGAGATCGCCGTTCTCGGCCACTTCCATCGCGCCGAGGATCGCCATCGCGATCTTGCCGCCGCGGATCATCGCGAAGCTCTGGGCGCTGTCGAAATAGGAGGTGCGATTGAGTTCGGTGATCGTCTGCTTGCCGGCATTGATCAGGTCGGGATCCTCCTCGCCCTCATACGGGAAGGGACCCATGCCGAGCATGCCGTTTTCCGATTGCAGCGTCACCTCGACGCCCTCGGGGATGTAGTTCGACACCAAGGTCGGAATGCCGATGCCGAGGTTGACGTACCAGCCGTCTTGCAGTTCCTGCGCCGCCCGGGCGGCCATCTGGTTGCGGTCCCAAGCCATTACACGGCCTCCCGTTTGCGCACGGTGCGCTGTTCGATGCGTTTCTCGTGCTCGCCCTGGATGATCCGGTGCACATAGATGCCCGGCAGGTGGATGCAATCGGGGTCGAGCGAGCCGCGCGGCACGATCTCCTCGACCTCGGCGACGCAGACACGCCCGCAGGTCGCCGCCGGCGGGTTGAAGTTGCGCGCGGTCTTCCTGAAGACGAGGTTGCCGGTGTCGTCGGCCTTCCAGGCCTTGACGATCGAGAGGTCGGCGACGATGCCCTTCTCGAGGATGTAGGTCTGGCCGTCGAAGTCCTTGTGCTCCTTGCCCTCGGCGATCACGGTGCCGACGCCGGTCTTGGTGTAGAAGCCCGGAATGCCCGCGCCCCCCGCACGCATGCGCTCGGCCAGCGTGCCTTGCGGGTTGAACTCCAGCTCCAGCTCACCCGAGAGGTACTGGCGCATGAACTCCGCGTTCTCGCCGACATAGGACGAGATCATCTTCCTGATTTGCCGCGTCTCGAGCAGCTTGCCGAGCCCGAAGCCGTCCACGCCGCAGTTGTTCGAGGCGATGGTGATGTCCTTCACGCCGCTCTCGACCAGCGCGTCGATCAGAAGCTCCGGAATGCCGCAGAGGCCGAAGCCCCCGGACGCGATGAACATGCCGTCGAAGAGAAGCCCGTCGAGGGCCTCCTTCGCAGTGCCATAGACTTTCTTCATGGTCGCTCCCCGAACTTTCGTTGCCGAAGTTGTGGCGCGCGGGCGCGGCGCTGTCAATCGCCGCGCCGCAGCAAGGGGCGGTCCTATTTCGCGGCGGTCTTCTTCGCAGCCGCTTTCTTCGCGGCTGGTTTCTTCGCCGCCGGTTTCTTCGCGGCCGCGGCCTTGGCGGGCTTTTTCGCCGACGCTTTCTTGCGCCCGCCGCCCTTCTTGGCGGCCTTCTCGGCGATCAGTGCCAGCGCCTCGTCGAAGGTGACGGCTTCGGGCGCCATCTCCTTCGGCAGGGTGGCGTTGACCTTTTCCCATTTCACGTAAGGCCCGTAACGGCCCGACATGACCTGGATCGCGCCACCGTCCGGATGCTCGCCGAGCTCGCGCAGCGGGGCGGGGGCGGAGCTTCCGCGGCCGCGGCTGGCCTTCTGGGCGAGCACCTCGACCGCGCGGTTCATGCCGACGGTGAAGACCTCCTCGACATCGGGCAGGTTGGCGTAGACCTTGCCGTGCTTGACGTAGGGCCCGTAACGGCCGATCCCGGCCTCGACCAGCTCGCCGTCCTCGGGATGCGGCCCGATCGGGCGCGGCAGGTCAAGAAGCATCAGCGCCCGCTCGAGGTCGAGCGTTTCGGCCGACCAGCCCTTCGGCAGGCTCGCGCGGGGCGGTTTCGGTGTCTCCTCGGTCGCCTCGCCGCGCTGGACGTAGGGGCCGAAGCGGCCGGTGCGAAGCGAGACCGGCTCGCCGTTCGCGTCCTCGCCGAGCACCCGGTCGCCGCCCGCCTCGGCTTCGCCGTTCACCGCCGACAGCGCGCGGGTGTAGCGGCAGTTCGGGTAGTTCGAGCAGCCGATGAAGGCGCCGCCGGAGCGCGCGGTCTTGAGGTTGAGCCGCCCCTCGCCGCAGGTCGGGCAGACGCGCGGGTCCGATCCGTCGGCGCGCTGGGGATAGAGATGCGGGGCGAGGAACTCGTCGATCTTCTCCAGAACCTCGCCGATCCGGAGATCGGCGGTCTCGGCGATCGCGGCGGTGAAGTCGCGCCAGAAGCGGGCGAGCACCTCCTTGTAATCGCGGTCGCCGGCCGAGATCTCGTCGAGCTCGTTCTCGAGATCGGCGGTGAAGTCGTACTCGACGTAGCGGCGGAAGAAGTTCGTCAGGAACGCGGTGACGAGCCGGCCCTTGTCCTCGGGGATGAGCCGGTTCTTGTCTTTCCGCACATAGTCGCGGTCCTGGATCGTGGTGACGATCGAGGCATAGGTGGAGGGCCGGCCGATGCCGAGCTCCTCCATCCGCTTCACCAGCGTTGCCTCGGTGTAGCGCGGCGGCGGCTGGGTGAAATGCTGCTCGGGGGCGATGGCGCGTTTGTCGGCCTTCTCGCCTTCCATGATCTGCGGCAGGCGGGCGCCGTCCTCGTCGCCCTCCTCGTCGCGGCCCTCGTCATAGACCTTGAGGAAGCCGTCGAACTTCACGACCTGCCCGGTCGCGCGCAGCACAACCTCGCCGTCCTGGCTCGCGACATCGACGGTGGTGCGTTCGAGCCGGGCGGCGGCCATCTGGCTGGCGATGGTGCGCTTCCAGATCAGGTCGTAGAGCTTCCTCTGCTCGCCCTCGGCCTTCAGCTTGTCGGGCGAGAGGCCCATGTCGGTCGGCCGGATGCATTCATGCGCTTCCTGCGCGTTCTTGGCCTTGTTCTTGTACATGCGGGGGCTGTCGGGGACGTAGTCCGCGCCGAAGCGGCGCTTGATCTCGTCGCGCGCGGCCATCACCGCCTCGGGCGCCATGTCGATGCCGTCGGTCCGCATGTAGGTGATGTGGCCCGCCTCGTAGAGCCGCTGCGCGGCGGCCATCGTCGCCTTGGCGCCCATGCCGAACTTGCGGGAGGCCTCCTGCTGCAGGGTCGAGGTCATGAAGGGCGCGTAGGGATTGCGGCTCGCGGGCTTGGCCTCGACCGATTTCACCGTCAGGTCGCGCGAGGTGATCGCCTGCACGGCAAGCTCGGCGGCGGTCTCGTTGGCGAGATCGAACTTGTCGAGCTTCTTGCCGCCGAGGACGGTCAGGCGGGCCTGGAACTCCTGCCCGCGCGGCGTGGCGAGGGTGGCGGTGACGGTCCAGTACTCGCGCGCCTTGAAGGCCTCGATCTCCAGCTCGCGCTCGACGATGAGGCGCAGGCAGACCGACTGGACGCGGCCGGCGGACTTCGCGCCCGGAAGCTTGCGCCAGAGCACGGGCGAGAGGTTGAAGCCGACGAGGTAGTCGAGCGCGCGGCGCGCGAGATAGGCCTCGACCAGCGCCTCGTCGACATCGCGGGGCTTCGCCATCGCCTCGGTCACGGCGGATTTGGTGATCGCGTTGAAGGTGACGCGGCGGACTGTCTTGCCCTTCTTGAGGCTGGAGGCGAGCGCCTCCTTGAGGTGCCACGAGATCGCCTCGCCCTCGCGGTCGGGGTCGGTTGCGAGAATGAGCGTGTCGTCGGATTTCAGCGCCTCGGCGATGGCGCGAACGTGTTTCTTGCTGTCGCTCGCCACCTCCCATTTCATGTCGAATCCCTGCTCGGGATCGACCGAGCCGTCCTTCGGCGGCAGGTCGCGGACATGGCCATAGGAGGCGAGAACCGTGTAGTCCGAGCCGAGATACTTGTTGATTGTCTTGGCCTTGGCGGGGGATTCTACGACGACGACGGCCATGACTGCCTCTTGAAAACGGATTGTCTGCTCTGGGCGCGTTACATGGGCGGCAAGGGCGGGGCTTGTCAATGACCGGCCGACTGGCTCTTCTTCTCGCGGCGCCGGGCTTGGGGCTTGTGTCGGGTGCGCTGCCCCTGCGTCCCGGACCGGATCCGGGGCTTTCCCGAGATATTTCGGGCAAGATGAAGGGCGCGCGAGGAAATGCCGCGCGGCGGGTCCGGCGGGTCAGTCGAGGCGCGACAGGAGGCCGCCGGGCTGACGCTGGATGCGTCCTTCGAGTTCCAGCGCGAGGAGTTCGGGGGCGACGGTCGCGCTTGGCAGGGCAAGGTCGCGGATGAGCTGGTCCTCGGCCATCGGGCTCGGCCCGAGGCGGTCGAGGATCTGGCTGTGGAGCGTCGCCATGTCGCGCCATGTTCGCTGCGGGTCCGGGTCGGGGGCGGTGCGTTCGGAGCGTTCGGGGGCGGCGGCGGTGACGGGCGCCAACGCGGCGAGCACGTCCTCGACCCCGCGGACCAGCGTCGCGCCGTCGCGGATCAGCATGTTGCAGCCCGCTGCGCGACCGTCGAAGGGATGGCCCGGCACGGCGAACACGTCGCGGCCCTGGTCGAGCGCCAGCCTTGCGGTGATCAGGCTGCCGGACCGCGCCGCGGCCTCGACCACCACCACGGCACGGGCGAGACCGGAGATGATCCGGTTGCGCAGGGGAAAGTGCCGGGCCTGCGGTTCGAGCCCGATCGGCTGTTCGGAAAGCCGCAGGCCCTTTTCGCCGATCTCGCGGGCGAGGGGGGCGTTTTCGGTCGGGTAGGTCACGTCGACGCCGCCGGCCATCACCGCGATGGTGCCCGTGGTCAGCGCCGCCGCATGTGCGGCCGTGTCGACGCCGCGGGCCAGGCCGGAGACGACCGTGACCCCCGCCGCCCCGAGCCCCTCGGCGAGCTTGCGCGCCATCCGCTGCCCGAGCGAGGAGGCGTTACGGGCACCGACGAGGGCAACCATCGGGCGGGAGAGAAGGCCGGGGTCGCCGATGCACCACAGGACCGGAGGTGCGTCGGCAAGCTCGGCGAGGGCGGTGGGATAGGCGGGCTCGTGGCGGCAGAGGAGGCGCGCGCCGGCGGCCGCGCCGGCCTTGTATTCCTTGAGGATGACGGGTTCGGGGCAGGGTTCGTAGCCCTGGACACCCGCCGCCTTCGCGATTTCGGGCAGGGCGTGAAGGGCGGCCTGGGCGGAACCGTATTCGCCGATCAGCCGCCAGAAGGTCACCGCGCCGACCCTGCGGGAGCGAATGAGGCGGAGCCACGACAGTCTGTCGTCTTCCGTGGTGGGTGGGGTGAAGGGGGTGGGGTAAGATAACAAACCTTTGTCCCTCGTGCCTTCGCCTCATTCGCAATGCCAATCTGGAGGCTCAAGGTTAATCATTGGTTACGATTCGCGGCGATTTGCGGCGGGTGCGAAAAAATCTTCTCCCGAGGAGAGGCGGACCGCGCAGGCAGGGGAAAGGGATTATGGATGCAGCTTCTTCATCTCACCGAGGACGAGAACGGCGTGTCTCATTTCAGCGATGCCGGCATCGGCCTTGCGATGGTCGATTTCGCGCCGCCGGCCCCGCCGATGCTGGTTTCAGCCTCCGAGGTGGCGCGCGCGCTTGTTTATCTGACGCTTCCGGCTGGCTGGGGCGGGGCGAAGCACCGCTCGCCGTGCCGCCAAGTCGCGTTCTGCCTCGGCGGCCGGCTCCGGGTCGAGGCCGGCGACGGCGAGGTCCGCGAGATCGGTCCGGGCGGCATCTGGCGGATGGAGGACGTCGACGGCAGCGGTCACACCACGACCGTCGTCGGCGACGAGGATGTGCGGCTGGCGATCGTCCAGCTCGACTGAGCTTGCGGCTCAGGCCGCCGAGCCGCCGACCGTGAGCCCGCCGATCAGCAAGGTCGGCTGGCCAACGCCGACCGGCACCCATTGCCCGGCCTTGCCGCAATTGCCGATGCCGGGATCGAGCTTCATGTCTTTGCCGATCGCGCGGATGTTCTTCATCGCGGTCGCGCCGTCGCCGATCAGGGTGGCGCCCTTCACCGGCTCGCCGACGACGCCGTCCTTCACCCGGTAGGCCTCGGTGCAGGAGAAGACGAACTTGCCGTTGGTGATGTCGACCTGGCCGCCGCCGAAGCCCACGGCATAGATGCCGTCCCTGACCTCGGCCACGACATCGGCGGGATCGGCCTCGCCGCCGAGCATGTAGGTGTTGGTCATCCGCGGCATCGGGATATGGGCGAAGCTCTCGCGGCGGCCGTTGCCTGTCGGCGGCACGCCCATCAGCCGGGCGTTCTGGCGGTCCTGCATGTAGCCGACGAGCACCCCGTCCTCGATCAGCACGTTCTTGCCCGAGGGCGTGCCCTCATCATCGACGCTGATCGAGCCGCGGCGGTCCGGGATCGTGCCGTCGTCGAGCACGGTGACGCCCTTCGCGGCCACCTGCTGCCCCATGAGGCCGGCGAAGGCCGAGGTCTTCTTGCGGTTGAAGTCGCCCTCGAGCCCGTGGCCGACCGCCTCGTGCAGAAGGATGCCGGGCCAGCCGGCGCCGAGCGCCACGTCCATCACGCCGGCCGGTGCCGCCACCGCGCGCAGGTTGACGAGCGCGATCCGGAGCGCCTCGCGTGTGGTGGCCTGCCAGTGCTCCGCGGTCATCAGGCCCGCGAGGCCGGAGCGCCCGCCGCTGCCGTGGCCGCCGGATTCGCGGCGGCCGTTCTCCTCGACGATGACCGAGACGTTGAGCCGCGTCATCGGGCGGATGTCGGAGACCAGACCGCCCTCGGGCCTGAGGATGAAGACCTCCTGCAGCGAGGCCGCGATCGTCGCCGAGACCTGCACCACGCGGGGATCGAGCGCGCGGGCGAAGGCGTCGATCTCGCGCAGGGTCTCGACCTTGAGACCGAAGCCCGCGTCGGCCATCGGGTCGGCGTCGGTGTAGAGCTTCACGTTGGTGCCCGCGGGCGGCGGCGCCATCACTCCGCCACCGTCGCCGACGGCGAGCCGGGCGGTCCCGGCGGCGCGCTTGAGGGCCGATTCGGATATCTCGGTGGAATGGGCGTAGCCCGCAACCTCGCCGTTGACCGCGCGCAGGCCGAATCCCTCGGAGGCGTCGTAGCTCGCGTTGCGCAGGCGGCCGTCGTCGAAGACCAGCGCCTCGGAGCGGCGGCGCTCCAGGAAGAGCTCTCCATCCTCGGCGCCACGGGTCGCCTCGCGCAGAATCGCCAGCGCGCGGTCGGGGTCGAGATGGGTCTCGAACGGGGAAAACCGGGTATCTGTCATAGTCGCTCCGTCCGTTGTCCTTGACTTCGATCAAAAAGCGGCACGTGGCCGCGATGGTTTCACTTGTCGCATTGTCACTAATATGATTTGAAAAGGCCCGGATACAACCGGCCCGGCCCGCGGTTCACACGAGGACCGTGCCGGCGCTGGAAGCGGCAGGACAAGCCGCGGCAGGAACGGGAACACGATATGCGCTTTGCGACCATTCTTTCCGGCCTCGGGGCCGCCCTCACCGCCACATTCGCGGCCGTCGCGGCCCGGGCCCAGGACGGGATCACCGGGCTCGAGATCGTCGGGGCACCGCATGCCGACGGCACCGGCTTCCAGCCGGCCGCGACCGAGCTCGCGCGGGAGCAGCAGTGGCTTGACCATGTGCTGCTCTACCTTTGCTTCGGCGTCGTCGCGCTGGTGATGGCACTCTTGCTGGTGGTCATCCTGCGCTACAACCGCCGCGCCAACCCGACGCCGGCAAGGTTCACCCACAACACGCCGCTGGAAATCGTCTGGACGCTGATCCCGATTCTGATCCTCGTGGTCCTCGGCTCGTTCTCGCTGCCGACGCTGTTCAAGCAGCAGGAGATCCCGGAAGGCGACGTGGTGATCAAGGCGACCGGCAACCAGTGGTACTGGTCCTACGAATATCCCGACGAGGGCATCGCCTTCGACAGCTTCATGCTCGGCCGCGACGGGCTCGAGGCGGCGGGCTACAGCCAGGACGAATACCTGCTCGCGACCGATACCGCGGTCGTGGTGCCGGCCGGCAAGGACGTCGTGGTGCAGGTCACCGCCGCCGACGTGATCCATTCCTGGACGATCCCCGCCTTCGCGGTGAAGCAGGACGGCGTGCCGGGGCGGATCGCGGAGCTGTGGTTCAACGCCGACCGCGAAGGCATCTACTTCGGCCAGTGTTCGGAGCTTTGCGGCAAGGACCATTCCTACATGCCGATCACCGTCAAGGTGGTGAGCCAGGAGGTCTATGACGACTGGGTCGCGCGGACCAAGACCGCCGGTCTCGGCACGTCGGCGCCGGTCGAGGTGGCCTCGGCCAACTGACGGAGAGGCGCGCGGCGACGCGCGCCGCCAAGGGGAGGGTAGCGATGAGCGATCTGAGCGCCGTTGACCACGGGCAGGAAGCGGGCTTCGGCGATTACGTCCAGCTCCTGAAGCCGCGCGTGATGTCGCTCGTCGTCTTCACCGCGATGGTCGGGCTGATCGTGGCGCCGGTGCCGGTGCATCCCTTCGTCGCCTTCACCGCGATCCTCTTCATCGCGCTCGGCGGGGGCGCCTCGGGCGCCCTCAACATGTGGTACGACGCCGATATCGACCGGGTGATGCGGCGCACCCAGAGCCGCCCGGTTCCGGCCGGACGGGTCGGCGCGGGCGAGGCGCTCGGTCTCGGGCTCGCGCTCTCGGTCCTGTCCTGCCTGATGCTGGGCTTGGCCGCGAACTGGTTCGCGGGCGCGTTCCTCGCCTTCACTATCTTCTTCTACGTCGTCGTCTACACGATGTGGCTGAAGCGGCGGACGCCGCAGAACATCGTGATCGGCGGTGCGGCGGGGGCCTTCCCGCCGATGATCGGCTGGGCCGTCGCCACCGGCGGCGTCAGCGTCGAGAGCGTTCTGATGTTCGCGCTGATCTTCATGTGGACGCCGCCGCATTTCTGGGCGCTCGCGCTCTTCATGAAGGACGACTATTCCCGCGCCGGCGTGCCGATGCTGACCGTGACCCACGGCCGCGCCGCCACGCGCAAGCACATCCTCGTCTACACGCTGCTGCTGGCGCCGTTCCCGGTGGCGCTCGCACTCACCTCGATCGGCGGGCCGGTGACGCTTGTCACGGCGCTCGTGCTCAACGCGCTCTTCATCCGGGGGGCTGTCCGCATCGCCCGGCGCGACGACGCGGCGGCCGAGGCCGATGGCTACCGGGCCGAGAAGGCGTTCTTCCGGTTCTCGCTCGCCTATCTTTTCCTGCATTTCGGCGCGCTCCTCGTCGAGGCGAGCCTTGCGCCCTTCGGGCTAGGAGGCTGGTGATGGCGATCCGTCAGGCACATGAGATCCACGGTCGCCGCCTTGGCCGGAACCTCGGCCTCGGGCTGGTGCTCGCCGTCTTTGTCGCGCTGGTCTTCGGGCTGACGGTGGTCAAGATCTCGCATCTGAAGGAAGGCAAGCTGCCCGCTGCGGAGGCCTCGCAATGAGCGTGCCCCGGAGCAATGGCCGGATCGCCACGATGCTTTCGGGTGTCGTCCTGACGATGGGCGTTCTGGCCTGGGCGGCGGTGCCGTTCTACTCCTGGTTCTGTCAGGTCACCGGCTACGGCGGCACGCCGAGCGTCCGCGCCGAGAACGCGGGCGACGTGCTAGACGAGATCGTGACGGTGCGCTTCGACGCCAATACCGCGCCGGACATGCCGTGGGAGTTCCACCCGAAGCAGACCGAGATGAAGCTCAAGATCGGCGAGACCGGGATGGCCTTCTACGAGGCCTACAACCCGACCGACAAGCCGGTCGCGGGCACGGCGAGCTACAATGTCGCCCCCGACCTCGCGGGCTACTACTTCTCCAAGATCCAGTGCTTCTGCTTCACCGAACAGGTGTTGCAGCCCGGCGAGCGGATCGAGATGCCGGTCGTCTTCTATGTCGATCCGGAGCTGGTGAAGGACCGCGACGCGGGCTCGATCCGCAACATCACGCTGAGCTACACCTTCTTCAAGACCGAATTGCCCGAGGCGCAGGCGGCTTTGTCGCCCGCCGAGGGTGAAAACTATAACTGAGGCCCAATCAGGGAAACCGACATGGCGCACGCTAAGAACCACGACTACCACATCCTCAAGCCCTCGCTCTGGCCGCTCCTGGGCGCCGTCGGTGCCTTCGTCATGCTGTTCGGCGCGGTCCTGTGGATGAAGGGCATAACGCCGTTCATGTTCCTCGCCGGCCTCGTGCTGGTCCTCTACGTCATGTACGGCTGGTGGGCCGAAGTCGTCCACGAGGGCAACACCGGCGACCATACCCCGGTCGTTCGCATCGGCCTGCGCTATGGTTTCATCCTGTTCATCATGTCCGAGGTGATGTTCTTCTCGGCCTGGTTCTGGACCTTCTTCAAGCACGCGCTCTACCCGATGACCGAGGGCTCGCCCGCGATCGACGGTGTCTGGCCGCCGGCCGGGATCGAGACCTTCGACCCCTGGCACTTGCCGCTCATCAACACGCTGATCCTGCTCTGCTCGGGCGCCGCGGCGACCTGGGCGCACCATGCGATCGCGCATGAGAACAACCGCAAGGACATGATCTGGGGCCTCGCGCTGGCCTGCGGCCTCGGCGTGCTCTTCACCATCTTCCAGATCTACGAATACAGCCACGCAGCCTTCGGCTTCGCCGGCAACATCTACGGCGCCTCGTTCTTCATGGCGACCGGCTTCCACGGCGCGCATGTGGTCATCGGGACGATCTTCCTTCTGGTCTGCATGATCCGCGCGATAAAGGGCCATTTCACGCCCGAGCAGCATGTCGGCTTCGAGGCCGCCGCCTGGTACTGGCACTTCGTCGACGTGGTCTGGCTCTTCCTTTTCGCCGCGATCTACATCTGGGGCCGCTGAACCGGCACCCCTGACGAACCGAAAAAAACGCGGGGGGCAGCGCCTCCCGCGTTTCACTTTGAGGACAATATGAGCCGCTCTCTCTCCGCCCTGATGCTCGGCGCTTTGGGCATTGCCGTTCTGCTGTCGCTTGGCGTCTGGCAGCTTCACCGGCTGGCGTGGAAAGAGGGCGTGATCGCCGCCATCGAGGCGCAGATCGGTGCCGAACCGGTGCGGCTCTCGACGATCGCCTCACCGGACCCGGCGGCCGATCTCTACCGGCCGGTGACGGTTTCGGGCCGCACCACGGGCGAGGAACTTCTGGTTCTCACCGGCCGGAAGGGCGAGGGCGCTGGGTTCGAGGTGATCGCGGTTCTCGAGACAGACGACGGCAAGCGTGTGCTGCTCGACCGTGGCTTCATCCCCGAGGCGGCGCGGGACGATGCCCGCCCGCCGGTCGCGCTCGAGGTCGCCGGCAACCTGCACTGGCCCAGGGATGCCGACAGATACACCCCACCGCCCGATCCCGGCACCGGACTCTGGTTCGCCCGCGATGTCGAGGCGATGTCTGAAAACGTCAACACTATGCCGCTTCTTGTCGTTGCCCGCAAAGTGACGGGCGACGCGCAGGGTATCGTCCCGGTGCCGGTCGACACCTCCACCATCCCCAACGACCACCGCCAGTACGCGATCACTTGGTTTTCGCTGGCCGGGGTCTGGGCGGGGATGACAGGGTTTCTTCTCTGGCGTATCAGGCAGCGGACCGATTGAGGAACTGACATGCGCTACATCTCGACACGGGGAGAGGCCCCGGTTCTTGGCTTTGGCGAGGCGATGCTGACCGGGCTCGCCCGTGACGGCGGGCTCTATGTGCCCGAGACGATCCCGACGCTTTCGGCCGACGAGATCAGGGCGCACGGCGGGCTTTCCTACGAGGAGGCCGCGTTCCGGGTGATGCGGCCCTTCGTCGGCGACGCCTTCACCGACGATGAGTTCCAAAGCGCCATCGCCAGGGCCTATGCGGGCTTCGGCCACACCGCCCGGGCGCCGCTCGTTCAGCTCGCGCCCAACCATTTCCTGCTGGAGCTGTTCCACGGGCCCACGCTCGCGTTCAAGGACTTCGCGATGCAGCTCATCGGCCAGCTCTTCCAGATCGCGCTGGGGCGCGAGGGCAGGCGGGTGACCATCGTCGGCGCGACCAGCGGTGATACCGGCTCGGCGGCGATCGAGGCGTTCCGGGGCCTCGACAATGTCGATGTCTTCATCCTCTTTCCCGAGGGCCGCGTCTCGGAAGTGCAGCGCCGGCAGATGACGACGCCGGCCGAGGCCAATGTCCACGCGCTCGCGCTGAAGGGCGATTTCGACGATTGCCAGGCGCGGCTAAAGGACATGTTCAACCATTTCGAGTTCCGCGACGCGGTGGGTCTTGCCGGCGTCAACTCGATCAACTGGGCGCGGGTGCTGGCGCAGGTCGTCTACTACTTCACCTCGGCGGTGTCGCTCGGCGCGCCGGACCGCAAGGTGAGCTTCACGGTCCCTACCGGCAATTTCGGCGACATCTTCGCGGGCTACATCGCCAAGCGCATGGGCCTGCCGATCGACCGGCTGGTGATCGCCACCAACCAGAACGACATCCTGCACCGCTGCCTGACCACCGGGCGCTACAAGATGGACGGGGTGAAGCCCTCGATCTCGCCCTCGATGGACATCCAGATTTCCTCGAACTTCGAACGCGCGCTCTTCGACGCCTATGGCCGCGATGGCGGGGCGGTGGCGAAGCTCATGGCCGAGATGAAGGAGACGGGCGGCTTCACCGTGAGTCAGGGCGCGCTGGAGGCCTTGCGCGAGCTGTTCGTTTCGGGCCGCGTCTCGGAAGAGGAAACACTCGCCACCATCGCGGCGATGCATGAAACCACCGGCGAGCTTCTCTGCCCGCATACGGCGGTCGGCGTCGCGGTGGCGGAGGCCAGCCGGGACGACGCGGTGCCGATGATCACGCTCTCGACCGCGCATCCGGCGAAGTTCCCCGATGCGGTCGAAAAGGCCACGGGTCAGCGCCCGGCGCTGCCCGAACGCATGGCCGACCTTTTCTCGCGCCCCGAACGTGTTACATCTGTGCCGAACGACCTCGCCCAACTGGAGGCGCTGGTCCATGAAAGGCGCAAGGTTTGACCACCAATCTGACGACGCTGCCCAACGGCCTGAGGATCGTGACCGAGCGGATGCCGGGGCTCGCCTCGGCGGCCATCGGCCTCTGGCTGACGGCGGGCGGGCGGCATGAGCGGCCCGAGCAGAACGGCATCGCGCATTTCCTCGAACACATGGCCTTCAAGGGGACGAAGCGGCGCTCGGCGCTGCAGATCGCCGAGGAGATCGAGGACGTAGGCGGCTACATCAACGCCTATACCAGCCGCGAGATGACCGCCTATTACGCGCGGGTGCTCGAGGCCGACGTGCCGCTCGCGCTCGACGTCATCTCCGACATCGTGCTGAACCCGGTCTTCGATCCGAAGGAGATCGAGGTCGAGCGGCATGTGATCCTGCAGGAGATCGGCCAGGCGCTCGACACGCCCGACGACATCATCTTCGACTGGCTGCAGGAGGCGGCCTTCCCGGACCAGGCGATGGGGCGCACGATCCTCGGCCCGGCCGAGCGGGTCTCGACCTTCGGGCGCGGGGATCTGACGACTTTCGTGGGCGAGCACTACGGGCCTGACCAGATGATCCTGTCCGCCGCCGGGGCGGTCGATCACGATTCCATCGTCAAGGCGGCCGAGGCGATCTTCGGCGGGCTGAAGCCGGTGGGCAGCGGGCTGATCCAGCCCGCGCGCTGGTCGGTGGGCGAGCGGCGCGAGGTCAAGGAACTGGAGCAGGTCCATTTCGCGATGGGCTTCGAATCGCCCTCGGTGCGCGATGACGATTTCTACACCGCGCAGGTCTACACGACCGCGCTTGGCGGCGGCATGTCCTCGCGGCTCTTCCAGAAGATCCGCGAGGAGCGGGGGCTCTGCTACTCGATCTATGCACAGGCCGGGGCCTATGACGACACCGGCATGATGACGATCTATGCCGGCACCTCGGCCGAGGAGATCGGCGATCTCTGCGGGCTGACGATGGACGAGCTGAAGCGCGCCGCCGACGACATGAGCGAGGCGGAGATCCTGCGCGCCCGGGCGCAGATGAAGGCGGGGCTCCTGATGGGGCTCGAAAGCCCGTCGGGCCGGGCCGAGCGGATGGCGCGGCATGTCTCGATCTGGGGCCGGGTCCAGAGCGTGGCCGAGACCACGGCCGAGATCGACGCGGTGAGCTGCGGCGCCGTGCGCGCCTTCGCCGAGCGTCTCGCCGGAGGAGCGACCGCGGCGCTCGCGCTCTACGGCCCGGTGGAGGCGGCACCGGCGCTCGGACGCCTCCGCGAAAGGCTCGCCGCCTGATGCTCTTCGGGCGACGCAGGGTCCGGATCGAGACCGAACGGATGAGCCTGCGCCTGCCCGCGCATTCCGACTACCGCGACTGGGTTTCCTTGCGCGAGCAGAGCCGCGCGTTCCTGACGCCGTGGGAGCCGTCCTGGTCGCCCGACCACCTCACGCGCAAGGCCTTCACCAACCGGGTCTACTGGGCGCAGCGCGCCCAGTCCGGCGGCACGGCGCTGCCGCTGTTTCTGGTCCGCCGCGACGACGAGACCTTCCTCGGCGCGGTGACGGTCGACAACATCCGCCGCGGGCCCGCGCAGGCGGCGACGATCGGTTACTGGATCGGCGCCAACCATGCGCGGCAAGGCTACATGGCCGAGGCTTTGCGCGCGGTGATCCACCATTGCTTCACCGAGCTCGACCTGTCGCGGCTCGAAAGCGCCTGCCTGCCGGAGAATCTCGCCTCGCGCGGGGTGCTGGAGAAATGCGGCTACAAATACGAGGGCGTGGCGCAGAGCTACCTGCAGATCAACGGCCGCTGGCGCAACCATGTGCTCTACGCCAACCTGCGCGGCGACCGGCGCGGGCGGACCGAGGCGGGCTGAGCCGCGTTCAATTTCCGAATACGTCCCGGTAGCAGCGGCGCAGGAACGGGCTGCGGCGGCCGAAGATCGAGGTGGGGATCGCGGAGCCCGGCAGTTCCCAGAGCTCGTAGCCAGGATCGAGGCAATGCGTGCCGAGCCGCGTCATCCCGAGATCACGGCAGATCTGGGCGCCTCCGAGCGACACCGATATCGACCCCATCCCGTGAAGGAAGACCTCGCGCCGCGCGAGCGTCTCGAGGAAGCTGACGAAGGAGGACAAGAGGAGCGGACCGACCGCTTCGTGGCCGCGGCGAATGACCACGGCGGGGCTGTAGCCGAAATAGGTGCCGGGCAGGATCGGCCGGCGCATCCGCTCGAGCGACAGATCCGCCTCGATCAGCCGGCCGGTGCGGAACAGTTCCTCGTCCTCGGCGTTGAGAAACGGCAGCGTCCATTTCGCCACCATGCGGTCGCCCCGCATCACCACCGCCCAGTGATCGCGGAAGGCGTCGTAGATCGGCAGGAACACCCGTTCATTGGCGGCAAGCTCTTCCGGCAGGGCATCGAACTCCTCGATGGCGAGGGCGATCGAGGCCAGTGCGGCGTCCCGCCATGAGCCGTTGTAGACCGCGTCGACGACCTCATCGTCAAGGAGCCGGTAGGCGCCACGGACCTGTGCCCCGCGCCGCGCCTCCCAGTCCTCGCGGCAGGCGACGATCTCGTCGTGGCTCCAGCCAAGCGCCTCGGCGAGGCGGTGTTCGAGGTCGCCGCGGATGAAGGAGAGCGAGCGTTCGTACTTGCCGATGGCATCGACGCTGACGCCGAGCATGTCGGCGAGCGTTTCCTGCGTCACGCGGCCATGCGCGCCGGCATGCGCGCGCCAGGCGCGCAGCTTGGTAGCGAAGAGGGAGCAGCCATCGGTCATCGTGCCTCGGTCGTTGGCGGCCGGAGGGCTCCTAGAATGACCCGATGAGGGGGGTCTGCCAAGGGACTTACGGGTGAGTTACGGGTTCTTCCGCCTCCGCCGGATCGCGTCGGTGGTGGGGCGCGGGGCGCTCGGGCACTCTTGGGGCAGGTTTAGAAGCCAAGGAGTGATCCGATGACCCACCGCATTTCCCCCATCTCCGCCGATCTCCTGTTCCCGTCGTCTCGCGAGCGTGGCGCCCGAATTGACCGGCCCGTCCCCAAGGAGCCCCCGCATGAGCGCAAGACCCGCCGCGCCGGGTGGTTCGCGGCCCTCCGGCACCGACCGCCGCTGGCCTGACCTTCCGGTTTCCGGGCCTGCTGCGGTGCGTCACGCCTCCTGCGTCATCAGGAACCGTGTCGCCATCGAGAACAGCTCCGATTGCGAGGCGACATCGAGCTTCGCATAGGCGTGGCGGCGATGCACCTTCACCGTCCCCGGCGAGATGCCCAGCACATCGGCCGCCGTCGGCGTCGAATGGCCTCTCAGGATCAGCTGGACGACTTCGGCCTCGCGCGGACTGAGGACATCTACCCCGAAACCCGCCAGCCGGTCGTCGATGGCCTCGGCCTCGACAGCCTCGACGGTCCCCTCCGCACCCCATTGCTGCAGAACGGCGGCGCGGATCAGCGGGAATGCCGCGCCGAGCGCCGCGATATCCTCGGGGGCGAAGACCGGCCGGCGCAGGCGGCGGGCCAGCGACAGGACCAGCCAGCGATCCGCCCCGTCCGGGATCAGCACGCCGATTTCGTCGCCGATGCGGATCTTGCGGTAGAAGTTTCGGTAATATTCCGAGCGGAAGAACGCGTCAGGGGCGAGGTCGCGCAGGCGATAGGCGCCCGACTCCTGACCGGTGCGGCAGGCCTTGTAGAAGGGATCGAGCAGGTAGGGCCCGGTCGCGTAGAAGGCGACGGTTATCGCCGCCTGCACGTCGTCGAGATCGTGAAACAGCGCCTGCGGCGGGGCGCCGCCGTCATAGCGTGTCACCACGAGCGAGTCGAAGCTGAAGCACAGCGCCAGCACGCGGCGAAGCGCGGCGGGAAACCGCGGGCTTCCCAGGGCTCCGATCATTTCGGCCAGAGCGATGCTCCATTCGGCCGGAAAAGGTACGCGTTGCATTATCTCGACACTCCAGACGCTATATACCCCTATAGATATACGTCTGTAGCTGAATTTACGGTAATATTCCATAACGTGTAGGCTTTCCCGATCCGAACCGGCTGTCAGGAGGGAAGCATGGCCAAAGCCACTCGCGCCAATTCAGGGACAGGGGCCACCAAGGTGGCAACGCCAAAGACCACGCTACGGGGCGCCGTCATGCTCGGGTGCGCCGTCCTCGCCGCAAGCGGCGCCGGGGCCGGGGAACTCGCCATCTACAACTGGGCCGACTATTTCGCCGCCGACACGATCGCGAACTACCAGACCGAGACCGGCGCCGAGGTCGCGCTGGATTACTACGATTCGAACGAGGTGCTGGAAACCAAGCTCCTCGCGGGTGGAAGCGGCTATGACGTCGTCTTCCCCGCGGCCGTGAACGCGGAGCGCGAGTTCAAGGCAGGCGGGCTCCTGCCCGTCGACCCGGCGCGGCTGGAAAACTACGGCAATCTCAACCCCGACATCCTCGCCGCACTCGACGCCGTGCCCGGCGGCCGCCAGCTCGGCGTGCCCTATACCTGGGGCACGATCGGCATCGCCTACAATCCCGCCCTGGTGGCCGAGCGCATCGGCGATCAGCCGGTGGATACGCTCGACCTCATCTTCAAGCCGGACCTCGCGGGCCGTCTCGCGGACTGCGGCATCGCCATGCTCGATTCCCCGGTCGAGGTCGTGTCGGTCGCGCTGAACTACCTCGGTGCCGATCCCTATTCGGAGGATCCGGGCGACTTGGAGCGCGCCCGCGATCTTCTCGCCGCGGCGACAGCGTCCGTGCGCTACTTCAGCAACCAGAAGGCCACCGCCGATCTCGCCTCCGGCAATATCTGCGCCGCGCTCGTCTACAGCGGCGATGCCGGCATCGCGCAGATGCGCGCCGAGGAGGCGGGCACCGGCGTCGAGGTCGCCTATGCGATCCCCCGCGAGGGCACGCTGATGTGGATCGACCTCATGGCGATCCCGGTGGATTCCCGGCGCATCGACGAGGCCTATGCCTTCATCGACTACATGCTCAGACCGGACGTCATCGCCGACGTCACCAACACGGTCTTCTTCGCCAATGCCAACGCCGCGGCGGATGCCCATGTCGATCCGGCGATCCTTGCCGATCCCGGCTTCTATCCGCCGCCCGAAACGCTGGCGCGCCTGTTCCCGGACCGCAGCCTCGACGCCCGGCCGCTGCGCAGCCGGACCCGGCTCTGGACCGAGGTGAAATCCGGGATCTGACGGCGCCCGGCATCGGGTGAGGGGCAAAGACGCGGCATCCGGCGCCAAAACGCGCTATTCTGTCGCTGGAGGCTTCCATGACCCTTATCCGGTTTCTAGTTGTCTTACTGGCTGTGACGGCGGCCTTGCCCGCCGCCGCCCAGAGCCGCCGGCCGAGCCATTGCATCGCCATCGCCGACGCGGCTCCCGGCATTGCGTATCTCCACCGCGCCCGCTACGGCGACCCGCTGCCGGCGGACGTGGTGCGGCTTTCCTATGTTGGCCATTCGACCTATGTCCTCGAGACCCACGGCGGGCTTTCCGTGGCCACCGACTATACCGGGATGCTCGGTCCCGCCGACGTGGTTCCCGACGTGGTCACGATGAACCGCGCCCACAGTTCGCACTGGACCTCCGAGCCAGACGAGCGCATCCCGCATGTGCTTCAGGGCTGGGACTGGACCGGCGAACGCGTCGACCACCACCTCGATCTCGGCGAGATGCTGGTCAGGAACGTGCCGACCGACATCCGCCGCCCCGGCGGCGGGGTGGAGCCCTTCGGCAACTCGATCTTCGTCTTCGAGGTCGCAGGGCTCTGCATCGGCCATCTCGGCCATCTCCACCACGAGCCGGATGATGCGCAATATGCCGCCCTCGGCCGGCTCGACGTGGTGATGGCTCCGGTTGACGGCGGCATGACGCTCGACCTGCCGACGATGATCAAGGTGCTGAAGCGGCTTCGCGCCTCGATCGTGCTGCCGATGCACTGGTTCGGCCCGGTGACGCTGGCGCAGTTCCTCTCCGGCATGGAGGACGCGTTCGCGGTCGAGCTCAGGGAGGAGACCTCGCTCGAGGTCTCGCTCGCCACGCTGCCCGCGCGGCCGACGGTGATCGTGCTTATGCCGCGGCTTCTCGACTGAGCGCCCTTGCCGCAAGCCGCTGGCCGTGCTTGATCAGGGATCATGCTGAACCCCGCCGACGCCGCCTTCGCCCAACGCCTCGCAGCACTCCTGCCGGAGGGCACGCTCGCGCCGGCGGAGCCGCGCTATCTCGAGGAGCCGCGCCGCCGCGCCGTGACGCCGGAAGCGCTCCTTGCCCGCCCGCGCGAGACCACGGAGGTCGCGCGCATCGTCACCGCCTGCGCGCGCGCGCGCGTCGGCCTCATTCCCTGGGGCGGCGGCACCGGGCTCGTCCTCGGACAGGTCCAGCCCGAAGGGCCGGCCCCGGTGATCCTGTCCCTGGAACGGATGAACCGGTTGCGCGGGATCTGGCCCGGGGAGAACCTGATGATCGTCGAGGCCGGCATGACGCTTGCCGAGGTGCAGGCTGCGGCGGACGGGTCCGGGCGGCTCTTTCCGCTGTCGCTCGCCTCGGAGGGCACGGCGCGGATCGGCGGCAACCTCGCCACCAATGCCGGCGGCACCGCCGTCCTGCGCTACGGCAATGCGCGCGAGCTCTGTCTCGGGGTCGAGGCGGTCCTGCCGGACGGTTCGGTGCTGAGCGGTTTGAAGCGGCTCCGGAAGGACAACACCGGCTACGACCTCAAGGACCTTCTCATCGGCTCTGAAGGCACGCTCGGCGTGATCACCGCCGCCACGCTGCGGCTCTTTCCGCAGCCGGCGGCGACCGCCACCGCGATTCTCGCGGTGGCCGGGCCGGCGGCGGCGCTCGAGCTCCTGACGCTCTCGCAGACCCGGACCGGCGGCGCGGTCACGACCTTCGAGTTGATCCATGCCCAGGGGCTCCTTTTCCTCGACGAGGTCATGCCCGAGCTGCGCCAGCCCTTCGCGGATCGTCCCGACTGGTCGGTGCTGGTCGAGATCGGCCTCGCGCCGGGCCTTGACCCCGACGCGGTGATGACCGGCCTCTACGAGGAGGCCGAAGCCGCAGGTCTCGTCCGCGACGGCATCATCGCCCAAAGCGGCGCGCAGGCGCGGGGGCTGTGGGACCTGCGCGAGGCGCTGCCGGAAGGCAACCGCCGGATCGGCGCGATCGTTTCGCACGACATTTCGCTGCCGCTCTCCGAGATCGCCGAGTTCCTGCGCCGCGCCGCGCCGGCGGTGTCCGGGATCGGCCCGTTCCGGGTAAACTGCTTCGGCCATCTCGGCGACGGCAACCTGCATTACAACGTCTTTCCGCCGAAGGGCGGGCGCGCCGCCGACCACCGCGACAGGGCCGGCGAGATCCAGCGCGCGGTACATGACCTCGTCCACGTGCTCGGCGGCTCGGTCAGCGCCGAGCACGGCATCGGGCGACTGAAGACCGGCGACCTTGAGACCTATGGCGACCCCGCGAAGCGCGCCGCGATGCGGGCGATCAAGGCTGCGCTAGATCCGGCCGGGATCATGAACCCTGGCGCTGTCCTCGCCCCCTGAGACGCGAAGCCCCGCCGGTGGAGAAACCGACGGGGCCCGGGCGATTTGAAGTCACATGTGCTGCAAGCTTCGACCGGCTCGCGCCGGATTGGTCGACGATAGCGAAGGAATCCTTAACGAAAGGCTAAAGTCTTTGGCGGCAATCGCGCGCCTTGCGGGCGGCCATGATTGCAATGAAGGCCCGTCGCGCATATGCCACGGAAGGCGCGTCATCGGGGCGCGGCCTTCGATCGTGCCAAACGTCAGGGAAATGCTCACGATGCGCCCACGCTTGTTTGACTGCTTCCTTTTCTTCAACGAACTGGACCTTCTGGAGATCCGGCTCAACGAGATGGATCCGGTCGTGGACGTCTTTGTGATCGCCGAAGCGACGCATACGTTTACGGGCAAACCCAAGCCGCTGTATTTCGAGGAAAACGAGGGACGGTTCGCGCGGTTCCGGGCCAAGATCCGCCATGTCGTGATCCGCGACGACACGCCGGAGATGGAAAGCTGGGCGCGCGAGAGGTTCCAGCGCGACGCCCTTCGCGGCGGACTTCACGACGCAAGGCCCGATGATCTGGTGCTGCTGTCGGACGTGGACGAGATCGTTTCGGCGCGCGCCCTTGCGCCGTTGCGGGACCGGCCAATCGGATCGCGCGACATCGTGACCTTCGAACTGCGCTGGTTTTTCTTCTTCTTCAATCTCGAGCGGGCCGAGAAATGGCTGCGAAAGGGCCCGCGCCTCACGCGTTACGCCAACCTGCGTGACATGGAATCCCTGCGCGACGTGCGTGGCCCGGTCGATGCCAAGGGGCGCGACATGGTGCGTGGCCTTCGCGCGGCGATCGGGATGCGGCGGATCGTGCGGCGCCGGGTCGTGCGCGATGCCGGCTGGCACTTCACCTGGCTGGGCGGCGTCGAAGCGGTCGTGCAGAAGGCCGCGTCAATCAGCAGCCATTCGCGGCTTCCGCCGGACCTCGCCACGGCGAAGGTCGCGGCCGCCCAGATCGACAGCGCGGTGTCGGGCAGCGATCCACATTTCCACCTGACCGGGATCGACGCCACGTTTCCGCGCTACCTCGTCGATAACCTGGACCGTTTTTCCCACCTCATCCACGAGGATGGGCAAGGGCAGGGGAGCCCCGCTGGCTGATCAGCGCAGGCAGAGCCCGGATCCGGGCGTGTCGCCGGCACGAGGTCAGCTGCTTGCCGATCCGGGCCCATGAGCGGTGCCGGTCCCGGTTGGCTGGCCGTCCCGTCGGGCTTGCGGGTTCCCATCGCGGCCTTTTGCCGTTAAAGGGGGCGTCGCGAACAGACAATCCCCGAGGTCCACGATGCCCCGATCCGCGCTTGCGGCCTTTGCCGCTGCCGTCTCGCCGTCCCATGCGCCGGCCTTCCCGCTTTCCGTCGCCGGGATCCGCACCGAGATGCTGTCGGGCCTCACCGTGGCGCTCGCGCTGGTGCCCGAGGCGGTGGCCTTCGCCTTCGTCGCCGGTGTCCATCCTCTCGTCGGGCTCTATGCGGCCTTCCTCGTCGGGCTGATCACCGCGCTAATCGGCGGCCGGCCTGGCATGATCTCGGGGGCGACCGGCGCGCTCGCGGTGGT
This sequence comes from Defluviimonas sp. D31, assembly GCF_033436765.1. NCBI lineage: Bacteria > Pseudomonadati > Pseudomonadota > Alphaproteobacteria > Rhodobacterales > Paracoccaceae > Albidovulum > Defluviimonas sp. D31. Next base: position 604,095 of record NZ_JAWQFN010000001.1, on the reverse strand, counting down.
CATGGTCAGCCTCGTCGCGGCGCATGGGGTCGAGTACCTCTTCGCCACCGTCGTCCTGATGGGGCTGATCCAGATCGCCGCCGGTCTTCTGAAGCTCGGCAAGTTCATCCGGCTCGTGCCGCATCCGGTGATGCTCGGCTTCGTCAACGGCCTTGCCATCGTCATCGGCCTTGCCCAGCTCGAGCATTTCCGCCTGCCGGACGGAGAGGGCGGACACGCGTGGATGAGCGGCGGGCCGCTCGTGACGATGCTGGCGCTCGTCGTCGCCACGATGGCGATCATCTGGGTGATGCCGCGGCTCACCCGCGCCGTTCCCGCGCCGCTGGCCGGGATCGGCATCGTCGCGGCGCTGGTGATTGGCTTCGGCATCGACGTGCCGCGGGTCGGCGACCTTGCCTCGATCCAGGGCGGACTGCCGTCCTTCCACATCCCCGCCGTGCCGTTGAACTGGCAGACGTTCGAGATCATCCTGCCCTATTCCGTCATCCTCGCGGCGATCGGCCTCATCGAGAGCCTCCTGACCCTCAACCTCGTCGGCGAGATCACTGGCAAGCGCGGCGGGGCGAGCCAGGAATGCGTGGCGCAGGGCGTGGCCAACACCGTCACCGGCTTTTTCGGCGGCATGGGCGGTTGCGCGATGATCGGCCAGTCGATGATCAACGTCACCTCGGGCGGGCGCACCCGGCTCGCGGCCGTTGCCGCGGCGCTGTTCCTTCTGTCGTTCATCCTCTTCGCCGCGCCGCTGATCGAGGAGATCCCGCTCGCCGCGCTCGTTGGCGTGATGTTCATGGTGGTGATCGGCACCTTCGCCTGGCAGAGCTTCCGCGTCCTGATGAAGGTGCCCGCGACCGATGCGGTCGTCATCGTGCTGGTGACGGCGATCACGGTGGCGACCGACCTCGCCACCGCGGTCGTCGCGGGGGTGATCGTTTCGGCACTGGCCTATGCCTGGCAGAACGCCAAGCGCATCCATGCGACCATCCGCGAAACCGAGGACGGCGCGAAGGTCTATGCGGTCGAGGGGCCGCTATTCTTCGGCTCTACCGACGGCTTTGCCGAGCTTTTCACGCCCGAGACTGATCCCGACCGGGTCGTCGTCGACTTCGCCGCGAGCCGGGTCGCCGACCAATCGGCGCTGGCCGCGATCGAGGCGCTGGCGGCGCGTTACGAGGCCTTGGGAAAAACGCTGTCGTTGCGCCATCTCAGCCGCGACTGCCACCGGCTTCTCAATCGTGCCGGCCAGCTCATGATCGACAGCGACGACGACCCCGAATACGGGATCGCGGTCGATTACGACGTGAAGGCCGGGGCGTTCGGCGCGGCGCATTGACCGCTTGAGGCGGCTACTCCTGACCGGGCCGCAGCATCTCGAAGACCTCGGTCACCACCGAATAGTCGCGGTATCCGCCGCGCGCGAGCGGCTGGAACCGGGTCACGTCGAAGCGTCCCTCGACGAGGCAGTCGTCGCGGAGGTGGATCCCGGTGACCTCGCCGAGAATCAGGTGGTTGTCGCGGCCGAGCAGCTCCACGATCCGGTTGACCCGGCATTCGAGGACCGCCGGCGCACCCCGCACATGCGGGCAGGGGATCGTCACGCACTCGTCGCGCTCGACCCCGGCAAGCGTGAACTCGTCGGTGTCGGGCGGATAGGTGCCCGAGGTCAGGTTCATGCGCTCGCGGGCCGCGTATTCGACGATGTTGACCGCGAAGACGCCGGTCTCTTCGATGTTGCGAAGGCTGTCCTTGCGGCCGGTCGAGGCGAACATGACCTGCGGCGGGGTGTAGGCGATGCCGTTAAAGAAGGAATAGGGGGCGAGGTTGTCGCCCGACGCCCCGCGCGAGGAGATCCAGCCGATCGGCCTGGGCGTGATGATCGCGTTGAACGGGTTGTGCGGCAGGCCGTGGCCTTCGGCCGGGCGGTAGAACATTGCGGACCTCATAGGGTTTGAACCGATCCTGCCCGCATGTTAGGGCCGATTTCCAGCGGATTCGGGGAGTGGCGCGGCTTGTACAGGCTCGAGGAGGAGACTGAGGCGGACTGGTGGGAGGTGGAGGCGCTCTACGACCTCTGCTTCGCGCCCGGCCGGACGGCGCTCTCGTCCTACCGTTTGCGCGACGGTGTCGCGAAGGTGGCGGAGCTGTGCCTTGTCCTGCGCGATGGCGACGGCGCGCTCGCCGCGGTGATCCGCTACTGGCCCGTCCTCGTCGGCGGCCGGCGGGTGCTGCTGCTCGGTCCGGTCGCCGTGCACCCGACCCGTCAGGGCGAGGGGCTGGGCGGCATCCTGATCCACGAGAGCCTCGCCGAGGCGGCGCGGCTCGGCTGGGAACGGGTGCTATTGGTCGGCGACCTTCCCTACTACCGCAAGTTCGGTTTTTCGAAGCTCGACGGGGTCGAGATGCCGCCGCCGACCAACCCGGACCGGGTGCTTGGCCGCGCACTCAGGCCCGGCGCCTGGGACGGGGTGCGGGGAACGGTCACCAAGTACGGGGCGGACCTGCCGGATTGAAGCCCTGCGGGGCGGTACATATCTCATGGTGATGACCAATGATCCCGCCCCTGCCGAGATGACCCCGCATGGCGTTCCCGCGACGGTTCTGCCGCCCGACGCCCTGGCCGAGATCGCGGCGCTTGCGCTGCGGCTTCGCCGCGCCAACGGGCCGGTGATCGGGGCGCTGAACGCGCTGGGCGGGCTGATGGAGGCGCGGGCGACTGCGCTGCCAGCGGGCCTGCGGCGCCTCATCGAGACCGGAACGGTGGAGATCCTCGAAGGCGCCTACCAGATCGCCGGCCGGGTGGGGACGCACAGCGCGCTGCCCGAGACCGGCGACTGGGGCCACCGCGTGGCCGCGGCGACGGGCGGCGCGCTCGGCGGCGCAGGCGGGCTCGGCACGGCGCTGGTGGAGCTGCCAGCCACGGTGACGCTGTTTTTCGCGGCGATGCAGAAGGTGGCGGCCCGGCACGGTTTTGACCCGGCGTCGCAAGAGACGCGGGCGATGTGCCTCGAGATCTTCGGCTCGGGCGGGCCTCTGGCAAGCGATGACGGCGTCAACACCAGCTTTCTCGGCACGCGCCTCGCGGTCAATGGCACCTCGGTCCAGGCGCTGATCCGGCAGGTGGCGCCGACTCTTGCGGCCGTGATCGGACGCAAGCTTGCGAGCCAGGCGGTGCCGGTGATCGGCGCGGCGGCCGGGGCCGGGGTGAACTACACCTTCTTGTCCTATTACCAGGAGATGGCCCACGTCCGGTTCGGTCTGAAACGTCTCGCGGAACGCTACGGCGCCGAGCGGGTCGACCTGGCATTCCGCGACGACCTGAGGCGTCTCGGCGCCGGGTGACGCCGTTGGCCGCTCTCAGATATCCTGCTTCGATAGCCAACCCATCACGCCGGCGCGGACGTTCGTGACGCCGCTGGCGCATTCGCGGTCGATCACTCCGCGCAGTTCCGTCAGGTCGATCCTGCGGATCAGGTGCTTGACCGGGCCGATCGAGGCCGGCCGCATCGACAGCGTGCGAAGGCCGAGCGCGGCGAGGCAGAGCGCCTCAATCGGCCGCCCGGCATCCTCGCCGCAGAACGACAGGTCGGTGCGGGCCTCGCCGCAGCGCTCGACGATCCGGCGGATGAAGGTGAGGAAGCTCGCGTTCAGCATGTCGTAGCGGCGCCGGACCTGCTCGTTCTCGCGGTCGGCGGCGAAGAAGAACTGCTTGAGGTCGTTGCCGCCGATGGAGACGAAATCCGCAAGCTCGAAGAACGCGTCCGGGGCATAGGCGAGCGAGGGCGTCTCGAGCATCGCGCCGATCTCGAGCGCGCCGGGAAGCTGGTGGCCGAGCTGGCGCTCGCGCTTGACCTCGTCGAGCAGCATCTGGCGGGCGGCGCGGAATTCATCGAACTCGGCGATGAAGGGGAACATGACCGAGAGCGGCCGCCCCTTGGCCGCGCGAAGGAGCGCCTGGAGCTGCATCCGCATCACGCCCGGCTTGTCGAGCGCGACGCGGATCGCGCGCCACCCCATCGCCGGGTTGGGCTCCTCGACCCGCTTCATGTAGGGCAGCACCTTGTCCGAGCCGATGTCGAGGGTGCGGAACACCACCCGCTTGCCATGTGCGGCGTCGAGGACGCCGGCATAAATCTCCGCAAGCTCGCCCCGCTTCGGCACATGGGCGCGGATGAGGAACTGCAGCTCGGTGCGGAAGAGCCCCACACCCTCGGCGCCGGAACCGACGAGCGAGGGCAGGTCGGCCATCAGCCCCGCGTTCATGAGCAGCGCGACCGTCGTGCCGCATTTCGCGGTCGCGGGCAGGTCGCGCAAGGACGCGTAGCGGCTCTGGGCCTCGGCCTGCATCGCGATCTTGTCGCGGAAGGCCGCGGCGACCGTCTCCTCGGGCCGCAGATGAACGACACCCTGGTCGCCGTCGACGAGGATCGCGTCTCCGTTCAGCGCCTCGGTGGTGATGCGCTCGGCATGGATCACCAGAGGGATCGCCAGCGCGCGGGCGACCACGGCGGCGTGGGAGCCGACGGAACCTTCCTCGAGCACGATGCCCGAAAGCTTGCGGCCGTAGTCGAGAAGCTCGGCCGGGCCGATGTTGCGGGCGACGAGGATCGGGTTCTCCGGCATCTCGGCGCCGGTATCGGCGCCCTGTCCGGTGAGGATCCTGAGTAGCCGGTTCGACAGATCGTCGAGATCATGGAGCCGGTCGCGCAGATACGGGTCGGGCACCGACTCGAGCCGCGCCCGCGCCGCCGACTGTTCCTTTTCCACCGCCGCCTCGGCCGAGAGGCCGCGGGCGATGTCCTCTTCCATCCGCCGCATCCAGCCGCGGGAGTTGGCGAACATCCGGTAGGCCTCGAGGACCTGGCTCTGCTCCTTGTCCTGGCCGTCGGTCATGGTCAGCATCGCGTCGACCGAGAACCGGAGCTGGTCCACCGCCTCCTTGAGACGGGCGCGTTCCTTTTTCGGGTCGTCGCCGACCGGGTTGGTGATTACGACCCGCGGCTCGTGCAGCCAGACCCGGCCCTCGGCCGCGCCTTCCTGGCCGGTCGCACCGCGATAGAGCACCGGCTGCTGGTGCAGGGCCGACAGCGCCTCTCCCTCGCCGATGAAGGCGCCAAGCTCGGTCATCTCGGCCAGCACCATCGCGACGACCTCGAGCGCGTAGACCTCGTCGTCGGAAAAGAGCCGGGCCTGTTTCGACTGCACGACGAGCACGCCGAGCTTCTCGCCCAGACGCTGGATGGGTACGCCGAGGAACGAGGAATAGATCTCCTCGCCGGTCTCGGGCATGTAGCGGAAGCCCTTCTCGGCGGGGGCGTTGGCGGTGTTGATCGGCGTCGAGGTCTTGGCGACGCGGCCGACGAGGCCCTCGCCGAGCCGCATCCTTGTCTTGTGAACCGATTCGGGCTTGAGGCCCTCGGTGGCGCAGAGCTCCAAAGTCTCGTCGTCGCGGAAAAGGTAGATCGAGCAGACCTGGGACCGCATCGAATCGGCGATCAGATGGGTAATTCGGTCGAGCCGTTCCTGCCCGGCGCCGGGTTCGGCAAGCGTGTCGCGCAGGCGGCGGAGCAGCTTTCGGCTTTCGCTTTCGGTACGGTCAGGCATCGTCATTCCTCAACGCCCCGCGCGGCGCCCGCCCAAGGTTAGATCACAGCATGAGCCAAAACGAAACAACCTGATGATGTGCCGGGGCAGGGATTGTCACCCGGACAGAAACGGGCACCGACCGTCGAACAGATCAGCCTTTTCGCGGTGCAGTTCGGCCAGGAAATCGATCACAGCGCGCACGCGCGGCGCCCGGTGGATGTCGATATGGGTCACGGCCCAGAGCGTGCTGCGTTCGACGATGTCAGGGTGCCACCGCCGCAGCCCCGGATCGGCGTCGGCGACGACGCAGTCGATGAAACCGACGCCGAGCCCCGCGCGCACGGCCGCGATCAAGTGGCCTTCGGTGTTGCCGCGCAGCGCCACCCGGCTCTCTGGCAGGTGCCGCGAGAGCAGTTGCATGAACCCGAGCGCCTCGCGTTCGCGGGGCAGGCCGACGACCGGCGGGGCCGGTCCGAAATCGCTTTCGGCCGCACGATAGAGCGCCATCGCCGTCGGCCCGATCCGGATGCCCACCGCGTCGGGCTCGGTCGGCTGCATGACGCGCAGCGCGATGTCGGCGTCGCGGCGCGACAGGCGCAGGACGTCGAAGCCCGAGGCGAGCGTCAGTTCGAGCCCCGGATGCTTCGCCAGGAGGCGCGGCAGGTTCGGCACGATCAGCGCGTCGATCATCGCGTCGAGCGCGGTCAGCCGCACCGGCCCCTCGACCCGCGTGTCGTGGCCCTGAATACGGCCCTCCACCGACAGCGCCATCTCCTCCATCTGCTCGGCCTGGGCGACGGCGATCTCGCCCGCGGCGGTCGGCCGGTAGCCGTCAGTGAGCCGGTCGAAGAGCCGCGTCGCGAGCTGGGACTCGAGCGCGAGAACCCGCCGCCCGACGGTGGTGGGATCGACCTGCAGGCTGCGCGCGGCCGCCGCGAGCGTACCCTCGCGGGCCACCGCGAGAACGTATTTCAGATCGTCCCAGTTCATGCCTGCATTTTTGCACGCCGAAACGGTGAAATCACTTGTTTTCAACGCGTACCGCCATCGGCGATACTCGATCACAGGCCAAGAGGTCACAAGAAAACTCAACGATACAACAGGATACCGCCTGAGAAAGGAGGAAACGATGCATGTGCATCGAACCGCTGCGTCATGCATTCTTGCCGTGACGCTCGTTGCTGGCCAGCCATCCCTTGCCGAGGAACCCGCCATGACCGATACCCAGCTCACCGATCTCGTCGCCCGGTTCGAAACCGCCGTGAACGGGCATGACGCCGCACTTGCCACGGATCTCTTCAGCCCAGGCTTCGTCGATCACGCGCCCTGGCCGGGCCATACCCCCGACGCGGCGGGCTTCACCGCGGGGCTCGCGGAGATGACCGAGGCCTTTCCCGACTTCCGGGTCGAGGTGCTGCAGACGGTGGCGCAGGGCAACATGGTCACCTGGCGTTTCGCGGTCAGCGGGTCCCAGCTCGGATCGTTCATGGGGGCGCCGGCGACCGGCAAGACCTTCAACATCGAGGCGGTCGACATCCTGCGCATCGAAGACGGACGCATCGCCGAACATTGGGGCGTGATGGATTCCGCCACGATGATGGAGCAACTCGGTATCTAGCTGCCTGAGCCCGGTCACCGAGAGAAGCGGCGGCCCGTTCGGGGCCGCCGGACCGCTCAGACCTTCTCGAGCTCGAAGGCGTCATGGAGCGCCTGCACCGCAAGCTCCATGTACTTGCGGTCGATCAGCACCGACACCTTGATCTCCGAGGTCGCGATGACCTTGATGTTGATATTCTCGGCCGCGAGGGCGGCGAACATCCGAGAGGCCACGCCTGACTGCGAGCGCATGCCGATGCCGACGACCGAGACCTTGGCGACCTCGGTGTCCACCACGAGATCGTCATAGACGATGGTGCCGGCGGCGCGGGCATCCTCGAGCGCCTTCCGGGCTCGCGCGACCTGGTTGGTCGGGCAGGAGAAGGTCATGTCGGTCACCGCCATCGTGTGACCCTCGTAGTTCTTCTCCGAGATGTTCTGGACGATCATGTCCACGTTGATCCCGGCCTCGGCGAGGGGGCCAAAGATGCCGGCGGCGATGCCCGGCCGGTCCTCGACCGTGACGAGCGTGATCTTGGCTTCGTCGCGGCTGTAAGCGACGCCCGAGACGGCTTTCGATTCCATGATATCCTCCTCGTCACAGACCAGGGTTCCGGAGTTTTCGTCGGTTTCCTCGAACGAGGAGAGCACCCGAAGGCGCACCTTGTAGCGCATTGCCAGCTCGACCGAGCGGGTCTGCAGGACCTTGGCGCCGAGCGAGGCCAGTTCCAGCATCTCCTCGAAGGCGATCTTGTCGAGCTTGCGGGCCTTCGAGGTGATACGCGGATCGGTGGTGTAGACCCCGTCCACGTCGGTATAGATGTCGCAGCGTTCCGCCCCGAAGGCGGCGGCGAAGGCTACGGCGGTGGTGTCGGAGCCGCCACGGCCGAGCGTGGTGATCCGGCCTTCCTCGCTCAGGCCCTGAAAGCCGGCGACGACGGCGACCTTGAAGCCTTCCTCGAACTTGGCGTCGATGTTCTCGCGCGGGATCGACACGAAGCGTGCCGAGGAATGGGCCGAGGTGGTGTTGATCGGCACCTGCCAGCCCTGCCAGCTGCGCGCCGGGACGCCCATCTCCTGCAGGCGCAGGGCCATGAGCCCGGCGGTCACGTTCTCGCCGCTCGCCACCACCGCGTCGTATTCGCGCGCGTCGTAAAGATGCGAGGTCGTCTCGACCCAGCCGACGAGTTCGTTGGTCTTGCCCGACATGGCCGAGACGATGACGATCACGTCATAGCCGCGCTCGACCTCGCGCTTGACCTTTTCGGCGGCGTTGGCGATGCGGTCGAGATCGGCCACCGAGGTGCCGCCGAATTTCATCACGAGAAGCGGCATTCCGGCCCCCCTGTCGCCCCGAGTCAAGTCGCGCGCTTCTTATGCGGGCGGGGGGCGGAGGGCAAGGGGCGACCGACGTTGCGTCAAGCGCCGAGCAGCGGCGGATCGTCGCTCGCCAGCGAGCAATGGCTGATGAGCCAGCTGCCGTCCTTCTGCCGCCGGAGCACGTTCAGCGACTTGCCGCCATCCGAGCCGTCGCCCTCGGAATAGGCCACGAGGCACCAGCCGAGGTCGCCGGCCGATTCCGCCTCGATCACGGTCAGCGTCTTGGCGCCGCCCGGCGCGGTCCAGTCGCGGTGCAGCGCCTCGACCGCCGCACGTCCCGTCGTCTCGGGCGCATAGGGCGACAGGAGAACCGCGTCCTCGGTGAAGCACGCCGCGCAGCCCCCGGCGTCGCCGGCGCGATAGGCGGTCACCATGCGGTCGAAGAGGGCTTGCGCCTCGTCCGGGAATGTCATGGTCTGTTCCTTCCGCGTCAAAGGGGAATGGGGCGTCCGGCGTAATCCTCGTAGCAGCCGGTCGTCGCGACGCCGAGCGCGTCGAACCTGTTCAGCAGCCCGTCGACCGAGGTCGCAACGTCGATATCCGCGTCGGCGCCGCCCATTTCGGTCTGGACCCAGCCCGGGTGGTAGATGCCGACGGCGATGCCGTCGAGCGCGAGATCGGCCGCAAGGTTGCGGCCGAGATTGACGGCCGCCGCTTTCGAGGCGCGGTAGACATAGCTGCCGCCGGGCGCGCGGGCCTGCGAGCCCATCACCGAGGAGATGATCGCGATCCTGCCCTGAGCGGCGCGCAAATTGGGCAGGAGCGCCTGAACGGTCAGGAAAACGCCGGTGACATTCGCGGCGAAAGTCTCGGCCCAGATCGAGGCGGGATAACCGTCCGCGAGGTGCTCGCCCCGGTCGAGGTAGACCCCGGCATTGCACACGAGCAGGTCGAGCGGTGCCGCCCCGAACGCCTCGGCCATCGCCCGGATCGACGCCGGGTCGGTCACGTCCAGGTTGAGAAAGCCCTCGCCGGCATCACGGCGCGTCGTGCCGGTCACTGCATCGCCGCGGGTTTGGCAGGCGTCGAAGAGCGCCCTTCCGATGCCGCGGTTCGCGCCGGTGATCAATATCCGCATGTGCCCTCCCGTTGGATCATCCGCCCCGAACGCGGGCCGAAAGGTGCGTTGGAGTTCAGTCTAGCCAAAGGCAAGACGGTGGAGAACCCTGCGGGCGTCGCGCCGCCGACGACGACGGCCAGGGGTCAGTTGGTTTTTCGCGCCGGCATGAAGGGCAGGGGCGCGACCGGGATGCCGTCCTTGATCAGGCGCTTGGCGTCCTCCACCCGCGCCTCGCCGTAGATCGAGCGTTCGGGTGCCTCGCCCTCGTGCATCGCCCGCGCCTCGGCGGCGAAGTTGAGGCCGACATAGTCGGAGTTCTGCTCGATCTGGCGGCGCATCGCTGCAAGCGCTTCCTCGGCCTTGCTCGCGGGTTTCGAGAGTGGCGCCTCGCCTGCCGCCGCCTTGCGCGCCGGGCGAACGGCCGGCGCCATCAGGGTCTTGGTGACCGATGTCGAGCCGCAGACCGTGCAGGAAATCATGCCCGCGACGAGCAGCCGGTCGAAGGCCTCGGCAGACTGGAACCAGCTTTCGAAGCTGTGGTCATCTGCGCAGGAAAGCGCGTAGCGGATCATGGTCCTACCCTGAAGAGTCACTGCTCTATTTGTGCAGAACGCTGCAAAAATCAAGCGTTTCCGGCGTTGCAGCAGTTCAGTTTCGACGGGTCGAACGCCGCGAGCATGTCCTTCAGCTCCGGCTCGTCCACGCGCGCGGCGGCCTTGGCCGGTGCGAACCACTTGCGCCGCCTCTGGCCCTTCTCGGGATAGTCGGCGCACATCTTTTCGACTTCGAGCGGGAAGACCGAGACGACGACCGGCTGGAGCATGCCGTCGTCCATGACCTTGTCGTAGGTGAAGAGCCCGGTGCAGTGGTCGCAGGCCCAGCCCCTGGCGCCGGCTTCCTCGAAGGCTTCCTGGCGAGCCGCTTCGGCATCGCTCTTGCCTTTCATCGGCCAGCCCTTGGGGATGACCCAGCGCCCGGTGTCGCGGCTGGTGATCAGGAGGATCTCGACCCCCTTCTTCTTCGTCTGCCGATAGCACAGAGCCGCGAACTGCGTTGCCGCCTTTCTCGCGGCGGAGGATTTCCCGTCATGCTTCTTCATTGGCTGCCCGAGGCCTTCGGAGACCCCAGTCCCTCAATAGATACCGCTCTTTGCATCCCGTTCTTTCGTGGGAATGTGACGACCCTAGCATGGAAATGCAGGCGTCGCCACTGTCACGGGGCGGGCGTGGTGCCGCCGAGGATAGCGGCAAAAGGCCCGGTGTCGATATTGCCGCCCGAAAGGATTATGCCCACCCGTCGGCCGCGCATCCTTTCGCCCTCCTGAAGGAGCGCGGCGAGCGCCGCCGCCCCGGCACCCTCGGCGACATTGTGGGTATCGGCGAAGAGGATCCGGACCGCAGCGGCCACCTCATCCTCGCTCACGGCGAGGATCCGGGCCGCGCCGGGTGCGTAGATGTCGAGCGCGGCCTGAACGGGAACCCGGACCGCCATCCCGTCGGCGAAGGTGCGGGCGCTTTCGGTCTCGACCGGCCGCCCGGCCTCGGCCGAGAGCTTCGCGCCGGCGGCCTCGGTCGAGACGACGCCGATCACCTCGGTCGACAGCCCGAGCGCGTCGCGCGCGGCGATAACGCCGCAGATGCCCGAGCCGCAGCCGATCGGGACATAGACGGCATCGAGCGGCGGGGCGGCGCGGAGGAACTCCAGCCCGTAGGTCGCGACGCCACGCACCAGTTCGGTGTGGAAGGGCGGCACGGGAAAGAGCCCCTCGGCCTCGGCCGCGCGCATCGCCTCCTCGCGGGCGGTGTCGAAATCCTCGCCGAATTCGCGCAGCTCGGCGCCGAAGGCGCGCATCGCGGCGTTCTTCTCGACCGAGTTGCCGCGGGGCACATAGACGACGGCGCGCAGGCCGGCCGCGCGGGCGGCGCGGGCCTGGGCCTGGCCGTGGTTGCCGCGTGTCGCGGTGATGATGCCAGGGCAGTCGGGATGGGTGCGCCGCAGCCAGTCGATGAAGGCGATCGCGCCGCGAGCCTTGAAGGCGCCGGTGGGCCCGTGGTTCTCGTGCTTGACCCAGACCTCGGCGCCGGTCCGCGCGGCGAGCTGGGGCCAGGCGTATTGCGGCGTCGGCGGCATGTGACGATGGACGAGGCGGGCGGCGTCCTCGATCTCGGGGAGCGTGAAGAGCATCGGTCTTTCCGGTTTCAGGAGGCGAGCGAGGGCAGGCCGGTGGCCTCCCCGAGCGCCGCGTAGAAGGGGTCGAGTGCCGCTCCGGCCGCGAGAGGCGCGAGGGCCGCGGTGGCGGCGGCGGCGAGCCGTGCCTGAGCCTCCCCGTCGGCAAGCGCGACGGTCGCGGCCGCGAGCTCGGAGGCGTTTGCGACCTCGATCGCGGCCCTGGCCGCGGTGAGCGCGGCATAGGCGGGAGCGGAGTTGGCGGTATCGGGGCCGTGCAGGATCGCCGAACCGTGGGCGGCGGGCTCGAACGGCGTGTGGCCGCCGCGGTCGACGAGCGATCCGCCGACGAAGGTCATCCCGGCGGCCTGGTACCAGAGGTCCATCTCGCCCATCGTGTCGGCAAGGTAGACCGGGGTGTCCCGGTCGGGCCGCGCGCCGCGCGAGCGGGTGGCGAAGGCAAGGCCGCGCGCGCGGATCAGCGCCTCGACGGCGTCGCGGCGGCGCGGATGGCGCGGCGCGAGGATCAGCGCGAGGCCGGGGATCTGCAGCCGCGCCGTGGCGAAGGCGTCGAGGACTGCCGCCTCCTCGCCCTCGTGGGTGGAGGCGGCGAGGAGCGTGGTCTCGCGCTGGAAAGGTAACGATTCCGATGTGTTGCGGGCGGTTGTTGCGGATTTTAGGTTCACGACCGGGCCGATCCGCGCGGAGGCAAGGCCGAGGTCGTGGAACCGGCCTTCGGATCCGGAATCCTGTGCCGAGAGATAGCGGATCGCGCCGAGGATCCGGGCGGTGAGGCCGCGCAGGCGGGTCCAGTTGCGGTAACTGCGCGCCGACATGCGGGCGCCGATCACGAAGACCGGGATGCCGCGCGCGGCGCAGGCGGTGAGGCGTTCGGGCCAGAGCTCGTTCTCGATGACCACGAGCGCGGCGGGCTGCCAGCGGTCGAGGAAGCGGCGGACCGCGCCGGGATAATCGAGAGGCGCGAGCGCGGCATGGAGGCGTGTCTGTTGCCAGCTTTGCGCGAGGGCGCGTCCGGTCTCGGTATTCGCGGTGACGAGGACCGACAGGTCCGGCGCGCGGGCGATGAGGGTGTCGATCACCGGCCGGGCCGATGCCAGCTCTCCGTTCGACGCGCCGTGGATCCAGATGAGCGGGGCTGCGCCGTCGCGCTCCGGCCCGCGCCCGAGCCGTTCGTCGAAGCTCTCGCGTGCAAGGCGGCCTGTCGCGACCGCGAGCCGCAGACGGAACGCGTAGAGCCGGAAGACGATCTGGGCGAGGAGGCGGTAGAGGAGCACGACGGGCCGGCCTTGTTGCGGTCGGGGCGGACTAGACCAGCCGCGGCGGGGCAAGGCAAGGGGTGTGCGAGCCCCGGCGGGAGCCGGGAGGGCGCTGCCCTCCCGGACCCTCCCGGGGTATTTTCGCAATGAAGAGGACTAGTTGCCTAGGATCGTCGGCAGTCTTAGCCCGTGGTCGCGGGCGCAGTCCATGGCAATGTCATACCCTGCGTCGGCATGGCGCCAGACGCCCGAGGCGGGATCGTTCCACAAGACACGTTCGAGGCGCTTGGCGGCCTCCGGTGTGCCGTCGGCGACGATCACGACGCCGGAATGCTGGGAAAAGCCCATGCCGACGCCGCCGCCGTGATGGAGGCTCACCCAGGTCGCGCCCGAGGCGGTGTTGACGAGCGCGTTGAGGAGCGGCCAGTCGGAGACGGCATCGGAGCCGTCCTTCATCGCCTCGGTCTCGCGGTTGGGCGAGGCGACGGAGCCGCTGTCGAGGTGGTCGCGGCCGATGACGACCGGCGCTTTCAGCTCTCCCGAGGCCACCATCTCGTTGAACATGAGCCCGGCGCGGTGGCGGTCGCCGAGGCCGATCCAGCAGATGCGGGCGGGGAGCCCCTGGAAGGCGATGCGCTCGGCCGCCATGTCGAGCCAGCGGTGGAGGTGCTGGTTCTCGGGGAAGAGCTTCTTCATCGCGGCGTCGGTCTTGGCGATATCCTGTGGGTCGCCCGAGAGCGCGCACCAGCGGAAGGGGCCGATGCCCTTGCAGAACAAGGGGCGGATATAGGCCGGGACGAAGCCCGGGAAGGCGAAGGCGTTCTCCAGCCCTTCTTCCTTCGCGACCTGGCGGATATTGTTGCCGTAATCGACGGTGGGCACGCCCGCCTCGTGGAACGCGACCATCGCGGCGACATGGGTCTTCATCGAGGCGCGGGCCTCGCGCTCGACCCGTTTCGGATCGCTCTCCTGCGCCGCGCGCCATTCGGCTACGCTCCAGCCGAGCGGCAGGTAACCGTGGACCGGGTCATGCGCCGAGGTCTGGTCGGTCACGATGTCGGGGCGCGGGCCGCCCGCCTTCATGCGCCGGGCAAGCTCGGGGACGATGTCGGCGGCGTTGCCGAGGAGGCCCACGGATTTCGCCTCGCCGGCCTTGGTCCATTTCTCGATCAGCGCGAGCGCTTCATCAAGCGTCTTGGCTTTCTCGTCCAGGTACCTGGTGCGCAAGCGAAAATCTATGCGCGTCTCGTCGCATTCGACGGCAAGGCACGAGGCGCCGGCGAAGACCGCCGCCAGCGGTTGCGCGCCGCCCATGCCGCCGAGGCCCGCGGTCAGGATCCACTTGCCAGTGAGGTCGCCACCGTAGTGCTGGCGGCCGGCCTCGGCAAAAGTCTCGTAAGTTCCCTGCACAATGCCTTGAGTGCCAATGTAAATCCACGATCCAGCCGTCATCTGGCCGTACATCATCAGGCCCTTGCGGTCGAGCTCGTTGAAATGCTCCCAGGTGGCCCAGTGCGGCACGAGGTTCGAGTTGGCGATGAGCACGCGGGGGGCGTCGGGATGGGTCTTGACGACCGCCACGGGGCGGCCGGACTGGACGAGGAGGGTCTCGTCGGCCTCGAGGTCCTTCAGCGTTGCGACGATGCGGTCGAAATCGCCCCAGCTGCGCGCCGCGCGGCCGATGCCGCCGTAGACGACGAGCTCGTGCGGGTTCTCGGCAACGTCGGGATGGAGGTTGTTCATCAGCATCCGGAGCGGCGCCTCGGTCTGCCAGCTCTTGGCGTTGAGCTCGGTGCCGGTGGGCGGGAAGATGTCGCGGGTGTTCTTGCGGTCGAGGTCGAGCATTGGGGCCTCCGTCAGATGAGAGCGCCCGAACGGGCGAGGCGGTCGAGATTGGTCAGGACCCGGCGCAAGGTGGCGCGGGTTGGCTGGGCGGTCGTGGTGCAGTAGCTCCAGGGCGCGGCCTCGTCGGCGAGATAGGCGCGCTGGGCAAGCTCCATCTGGATCGCGTGGACGCCGGTTTCGGGGCGGCCGTAGTGACGCGTGGTCCAGCCGCCCTTGAAGCGGCCGTTGATAACGGTGCCCGCGCCTTCGGTTTTCAGGCAGGGATCGGCGGTGCCGCATTGGATCCGGGCGGCGCAGGTCGCGCCGTTGTTCGTGCCAATGGAGAAGACCGGGAGCTTGCCCTCGAACAGGAACGGGATGGTCGACCTGATCGAATGGCAGTCATAGAGGATCGCCACGCCGTGGCGGGCCTTCACGCGGGCGATCTCTTCGACCAGCGCGGCGTGGTAGGGGGCGTGGAACGCGTCGCGGCGGGCGAGGATCTCGTCCTCCGACGGCTCCTGGCCCTCGGCCCAGATCGGGTTGCCGTCGAAATCCGTGACCGGGCAGAGACTCGTGGTGTTCTGACCGGGGTAGAGCGAGACACCCGCCGGGTCGCGGTTGGCGTCGATCGCGTAGCGGTGGACGTTGGAGCGCACGACCGTCGCGCCGTCGAGGAGACCGTCGTAGAGCCGCGTGATGTGCCAGTCCGTGTCGGCAAGCGAGCGGCCGTTCTCGTTGAGTCTTGCGGTCAGGTCATCGGGCAGCCAGGTCCCGCCATGCGGCTGGCCGAGCACGATGGGACTGTCGCCACGCTCCACTTCGAAGACGTTCATGCGGCGAGCTCCGGCAGGGCGATGCCCGCGGCGGCGGCGATCTCTCCGCTCGAGACGAGCCGCGCGGCGGTCTCGAGGTCGGGCGCGAGGTAACGGTCCTCGGCAAGGGGCGCGACGTCGCGGCGCAGCCGCTCGATGACGTCCTGCAGCGACCGCGAGGTCTTCAGCGGTGCGCGGAACTCGATGCCCTGCACGGCGCAGAGAAGCTCCACGCCGAGGATGCGGTCGAGGTTCTCGACCATGCGGCGGAGGCGCCGGGCGCCGTGGGCGGCCATCGAGACGTGATCCTCCTGGTTGGCGGAGGTGGGTGTGGAATCCGTCACCGTCGGATGGGCGAGGTGCTTGTTCTCGCTCATCAGCGCGGCCGTCGTGACCTCTGCGATCATGTAGCCCGAGTTGAGGCCGGGGTCGGGGGTCAGGAAGGGCGGCAGGTCATGGGAAAGCGTTGGATCCACCATCAGCGCGACGCGGCGCTGGGCGATGGCGCCGACCTCGGCAAGGGCCAGCGCGATCATGTCGGCGGCGAAGCCCACCGGTTCGGCGTGGAAGTTGCCGCCCGAGACGATCATCCCGGCCTCGGTGAGGACAAGCGGGTTGTCGGTCGCGGCATTGGCCTCGATCTCGAGCGTCCTTGCGGCCATGCGCAGGACGTCCATTGCCGCACCCGTGACCTGCGGCTGGCAGCGGATGCAGTAGGGGTCCTGCACGCGCGTGTCGCCCTCACGGTGGCTTTCGCGGATCTCGGAACCGTCGAGTAGGGCGCGCAGGAAGGCGGCGGATTCGATCTGGCCGGCATGGCCGCGCAGGGTGTGGATCTCAGGCTGCAGGGGCGCGGTGGAGCCCATGACTGCGTCGGTCGAGAGCGCCGAGGTGACGAGCGCGGCTTGCGCCGAGCGCCAGGCCTCGAAGAGACCGGCGAGCGCGAAGGCGGTGGAGAACTGGGTGCCGTTGATGAAGGCAAGGCCCTCCTTCGGCCCGAGCGGGATCGGGGAGAGGCCCGCTTTCGCAAGCGCCTCGGCGCCGGGCAGCACGCGGCCCTCGAACTCGGCCTCGCCGGCGCCGATCATCACCGCGGTCATATGGGCGAGGGGGGCGAGGTCGCCGCTGGCGCCGACGGATCCCTGCGCCGGGATCACCGGGGTGACGCCCTTCTCCAGCATGTTTTCAAGGAGTTCCACCAGTTCCCAGCGCACGCCCGAGGCGCCGCGGCCAAGCGAGAGAAGCTTCAGCGCCATCATCAGCCGGGCATGTGCGCGCGGGATCGCTGGACCCACGCCGCAGCAATGCGACAGGATCAGGTTGCGCTGCAGCGTCGCGGTATCCTTGGGCGCAACCCGGACCGAGGCGAGCTTTCCAAAGCCGGTGTTGACGCCGTAGACCGGTACGTCGCCGGCGGCGGCATCGGCGATGGCGGCAGCCGCGCGGTCCACCGCCGCTTTCGCGTCGCGGTGGAGGCGGGCGGGCAGTTCCTCGAAATAGAGCCTTGCGAGTTCCGCGAGGGTGACGGCGCCGGGTCTAAGCGAGAGGGATGTCAATCCAGCCTCCGATGATGCGCTGATGGAGAGGGTTGAAGCCGAAACGGTAGCTGAGTTCGGCCGGATGCTCGGCGTTCCAGACTGCGAAATCGGCACGCAGGCCCGGGGCGATCCTGCCCCGGTCGCTCAGGCCAAGGGCTTTCGCGGCGTTGCAGGTGGTCCCGGCCAGCGCCTCTTCCGGGGTCATGCGGAAGAGCGTGGCGGCCATGTTCATCGTCAGGAGCAGAGAGTTCAACGGCGAGGAGCCGGGGTTGAGGTCGGTCGCGACCGCCATCGGGACCCCGTGCTTGCGCAAGAGGTCGATCGGCGGGGCTTTCGTCTCGCGCAGCGTGTAGAAGGCGCCGGGCAGGATCACGGCGACGGTGCCGGCCTCCGCCATCGCCTTGACGCCGGCCTCGTCGAGGTATTCGAGATGATCGGCCGAGAGCGCGCCGTAGCCGGCCGCCATCGCCGCGCCGCCGAGGTTGGAAAGCTGTTCGGCATGGAGCTTCACCGGCAGGCCGAGCGCCCTGGCCGCGTCGAACACGCGGGCGATCTGGGCGGGCGTGAAGGCGATGCCCTCGCAAAAGCCGTCGACCGCGTCGACCAGCCCCTCGTCATGGGCGGCCTTGAGCGCGGGAAGGCATATCTCGGTAAGGTAGTCGTCGGGGCGGCTCTTGAACTGCGCCGGCACAGCATGGGCGCCGAGGAAGGTCGTCACCACCTCGACCGGGCGGAGTGCGGCCAGCCGTCGGGCGGCGCGGAGCATCCGGAGCTCGGTCTCGATGTCGAGTCCGTAGCCGGACTTGACTTCGATCAGCGCCACGCCCTCGGCGATCAGGGCGTCGACCCGGGGCAGGGCGGCGGCGATCAGATCCTCCTCGCTCGCCGCGCGGGTCGCGCGGACGGTCGAGACGATGCCGCCGCCGGCGCGGGCGACCTCCTCGTAGCTCGCGCCGTTGAGCCGCATCTCGAATTCGTTGGCGCGGTTGCCACCGTGGACGAGATGGGTGTGGCAGTCGATCAGCGCCGGCGTCACCAGCCTGCCGCCAAGATCGTGGCGCGGATAGTGCGCGACGGCCGCAGGGATTTCGTCGGCTTTGCCGGACCAGAGAATGCCATCGGGCGTGACCGCGATCGCGGCGTCATCGACCAGCCCGTAGGGCGCGTCGCCCGTCAGCGTCGCGGCGCGGCAGTTAAGGAAGAGGGCGTTGGGCTGTCGCATCAAGGATACCGGGTTTGGGCGAATTTGGTTGCCGACTCATGTTCTAGGCCAGTATAGCTAATATGTCTAGACATAAAGAGGCCGACATGATCTTTGCGAAACGTGCGCTACTGCCCGGGGGCTGGGGGCGGGATGTCCGGGTGACGGTGGCGGAGGGTCGGATTGCCGGGGTCGAGGCCGGCCGGTCGGCCGAGCCCGGCGATGCCGTTGTCGACACGCTCCTGCCCGCGCTGGCGAACCTGCATTCGCATGCGTTCCAGCGCGCGATGGCCGGGATGACCGAGTACCGGGCCGCGGGGCGCGAGAGCTTCTGGACCTGGCGCGACCTTATGTACCGGTTCCTCGACCGGCTCACGCCCGAGGATGTCGAGGCGATCGCGGCGATGGCCTTCGTCGAGATGCAGGAGGCCGGCTATGCCGCCGTGGGCGAGTTCCACTATGTCCATCACCAGCCGGGCGGCGCGCGCTACGCCGATCCGGCGGAACTGTCGGTGCGGATCCTCGCGGCGGCGGAGGCGACCGGCATCGGGCTCACGCATCTGCCGGTCCTCTACACCTACGGCGGCGCCGGGCGGCAGGCACTCGGCGGCGGCCAGCTGCGTTTCGGCAATGATCTTGACGGGTTCGCCGACCTCCTGGCTGAGGTGCGCCGCGCGGCGGGCGGCGCGGCGGCCGACACCCGCGTCGGGGTCGCACCGCATTCGCTGCGCGCGACCTGCCCGGAGGATCTGGCCGAGGTACCAGAACTCGCGGCGGGCGCGCCGATCCACATCCATATCGCCGAACAGCCGAAGGAAGTGACGGACATCTCCGACTGGCTCGGGGCGCGGCCGGTCGAATGGCTAATGGCGAACGCGCCGGTCTGCGCCGATTGGTGCGCGGTCCATGCGACCCACATGACCGCGGCCGAGACTTCGGCGCTGGCACTGAGCGGGGCCGTGGCGGGGCTGTGCCCGATCACCGAGGCCAATCTCGGGGACGGACCGTTCAACGGACCGGGTTGGATCGCCACCGGGGGCGCCTTCGGTGTCGGGTCGGATTCGAACGTGCGGATCTCCCTGACCGAGGAGCTCAGGACGCTCGAATACTCGCAGCGGCTGCGCGATCTGGAGCGCAACGTGATGGTGCCGGGGGCAGGGTCCGTCGGCGGGTTCCTCTACACCGAAGCCGCGCGCGGCGGCGCGCAGGCGCTGGGCCGGACGGCCGGGGCGATCGAGGCGGGGCTCTGGGCCGATCTGGTCGCGATCGACTCCGATCACCCTGCGCTCTGCGCTCTGAGCGAGGCGCAGCTTCTCGACGGGCTCTGTTTCGCGGCGTCGGACGCGGTGGTCACCGACCTCTGGTCCGCCGGGCGTCACCGGGTCCGGGACGGGCGGCACGTCGCGCGCGCGTCAGTCGCCGACACCTACCGCAAGGCCGTCGCCGGTCTCGTGGCGCGGCTCTAGGCGGGGCTGCTCAGATCCGGTCGAGTGTCGCGACGAGGGCCGGCGCGCCTTCGGCCACCGCGTTCGCGTCATGGTCGACGAGCGAAACCGCACCCTCGGGAAGGGAGGTGTCGCCAAGGCGGCAGCCCGGCCCGAGGCAAAGCAGCGCATGCAGGCGCCCCGGCGCAGCCCCGAGCGCGGATTCCGTTCCCGCGCCGAGCACGCGCACGGCGGCGCGGATGCGCCGGGGATCGTAGATCACGTTGAAATCGCGGACCGCGCCGGCGATCCGCGTGCAATCGGCCGGCAGGTCGCCCGGAAAGGCGAGCGGCGCGAGCGGCAGCGCCGAAAGCCGGCCCTCGGGCGTGTCGAGCAAAAGTCCCTCGCCTGCGATCACGGTGAGGATCCGGGCAAGGCCGGGAAAGGCCGAGAACGGCCCGTCCGAGCCAACCTCGGCGATCGACAGCCGCCACAGAAGCCGGCCCCGCTCCTCCTTCCGGGCGATCTCGTGCGTGATGCCGCCGCCGTTCTTCCACGGCTGCGTTTCGAAACCGGATGGCGGGATGAGTTGCATCGCTTGTGCTTTTCCTCAGTCAAAATGTCGATATGATTGGACAAATAACACAAGGATGGTTCCTGTCCATGAATGATGATCCGAGCGCCGGGATAACCAGCTACCGTGACGTGAAGGCAGCGATCCTGCGCCGGATCACAGAGGGCGGCTGGGCGCCCGGAACGCTCCTGCCGGGGGAGGTGGAGCTTGCCGAAAGCTTCGGGGTGGCGCGGGCGACGGTCAACCGGGCGATGCGGGAGCTGACTGACGAGGGGCTGCTGGAGCGCCGGCGCAAGGCCGGCACCCGGGTGCGGCCGATGCCGCTGCGCTCCGCGCGGTTCGAGATCCCCCTGGTACGCGCCGAGATCGAGGCGAGCGGCGCGACCTACCGCTACGCGCTGCTGTCGCGGGACGTGCGGCAGGCGCCCGTCTGGCTGCGCGCGCGTCTCGGCCTCGCCGAGGGCGCGCGGGCGCTGCATCTGGCCTGCCTCCATAGCGCTGACGGCGCGCCCTACCAGTTCGAGGACCGCTGGATCAGCCTCGTCGCGCTTCCCGCGGCCGAGGACGCCGACTTCACCGGGTCCGGCCCGAACGAATGGCTGGTGAAGGCTGTGCCCTATTCGGAGGTCGAGATCAGCTTCCTCGCCACCGCGGCGGACCCGCGGATCGCCGGCTACCTGTCTATGGAACCGGGCGAGCCGGTCTTCACCGCGGAGCGCACGACCTGGTGGGAGGGCAAGGGGATCACCCATGTGCGGCTGCATTTCGCGCGTGGCCACCGGATGACGACGCGCTACTGAGCGAGGAGCGGCGCCGGCATCAGCGAGGCCGGGTCCTGGAAGAGGGCGATCACCACCGGCGAGGCGAAGCAAAAGCGCCTTGCCGATCTGCGCCTCGAACTGGGTCAGAACGACCGAGAGCGCCGGCTGGGACACGCTCAGCGCGCCGGCCGGCGCTTCCCGCCGAACCATCTGCATGACAGCTGGGTCGATTTCCTCTACTGGGACGCCGAACTCGACGCCTGAGACGCGGCCGCATTTTTCTTTTGCAGAGGGAACCGTAGTTATCACAGAACGGGCAGTTCTGCTTCCTTGATGGAAGCGTCGGTTTCACCATCAGCGATCTGGGCCTCGGTTTCGGAGGAGGTGGACGCCAAGATCCGCGACCAGATCAAGGCGGGCACCTTCCCGGTGCGCCTCAAGCCCGAGGACTGGCAATCGGGCAACATCAACTGGCTTCTCGACGTCATTGCGCCGGACCGCAAGACGGCAGGACTGGTGATCGCCAATTTTCGCCAGGTGGTGAAGGAGGGCGAACTCCGCCTGCACCCCCATATCGCCGGGCTTGTGGAGAAGGAGATGCTGGCAAATATGGGCGCGGCGCGGGCCGGGATCGGTACGGACGGGGCGGCGGAGTGAGGGATGCTACGGGGCCCCGGGCTGGCATGATGGCGGCGTCGGGGCACCGCAATGGTACCCGGTTCGTAGCAGCAAAGGAGAGTTGAGATGGTCTGGGCAATGGAAAAGCCGTCAAGCTTCGGAGATTATTTTCCGGACGGAGACTATGTCGGTTGGCGTGAAGGTCTGGCGGAACATTTCAACCGGATGCCTGAGGCGGAGAGGGTCAAGTATGATAATCGTCCGCCAGAATACATTTTTCGTATTAGTGCCAAGTTTAAGTACGAGATTGGAGTACCTTTCGGCCTCAGCGCCCCCCTGACGCCGATCGAGCCGCACGAATGGCCGACCGAGTTGCGGACCGAGAAGAGCTACAAAACACTGGGATCGCTGATCCAGATGACCAATCGGTTTTTGGCCGTGGACACGCCGATGAAGGAGCTGATCGAACGGTTCGAACCGGGGGTCCATCTGTTCCATCCACTCAGGATCACCATGCCGCGCGGGCGCGACTATCCGGCCCCCTATCATATGCTGGTGATCGGCCGCTATTTGGATGCCTTCGTTCCGGAGAAAAGCGATGAAGGGTCGTGGGAGGATGCGAGCAGCGGTCCCTTCGTATTCTATCGTCGCACGACCAACAGTAAGAAATGCATCGAAGGCCTAGCGATATCAGCCTCGGCGACGGCCGGGGCGCATCTGTGGTCGGACCGGAAACTGCGGACGCCGGAAATCTTTCTGTCGGACGAACTCAGGGACGCGGCCATGGAAGCGGGGCTGCGGCTGCCGAAACACTACAAAGTCAAAGACGCCTGAAAACGGGCCGGGAAGGGAAGCAATGGGTTGGTTTTCGTCGCAGTGCCGACCGTTACCTGTGGCAAGGCTGGAACTTTTCACGTCCGACCTAGATCTGTTCCGAGCCCCTGTTTCTGCGCCTCAAGGAGCTTTGTCGGCGCGGTAGGGCAGCTGGCGACTATTGGGAAGTTCTAAGCCTCTGGATCAACAAGATCGACGAGACGGGCGAACTCTGGGATGCCGCGAAACAAGCCGCGCCTTGGCGCGACTGGGTACGGGCCCATCCCGATGAGGCAGAAGAACTGGGTTATCAACAACATCTTTGATTCGAACCACCTCTCTGCCGGCCCGAGGGGATTGCGACGAGCCTTTATCACCGGTCGAAGAGGTTCCTGGACGCCGGCAAGATGCGTAATACGGGCTCTCCCGTGGAAAGAGGCAGCTTTACCTTTGGAGCGCGCCGGTTAAGCTCGCGGTCGGCAACAGGGGAGCGGCCATGAGCGATCGATTTTTCCACCCGGTATCCGGCATGGAGATGCCGCGCTTCGCGGGCATTCCGACCTTCATGCGGCTGCCGCATGTGCCCTTGGACCACCCGCGCGCGGGCGAGGTGCAGATCGGACTTGTCGGCCTGCCCTGGGACGGCGGCGTCTCGAACCGGGCCGGGCCGCGCCACGGGCCGCGCCAGCTTCGCGACGCCTCGACGATGATCCGCGCGCAGCACGCCGTGAGCGGGATGCGCCCGTTCGAAGCCGCGAACTGCGCCGATCTCGGCGATGTCGGGCCGAATCCGGTCGACAACCCCGACACGCTCAGGCGGTTCGAGACCTATTTCACCGGGCTGAAGGCGCGCGGCATCCGGCCGCTGGTCGCGGGCGGCGATCACCTCTGCACGCTGCCGGTGCTGCGCGGCATCGCGAAGGACGCGCCGCTCGGTCTTGTGCATTTCGACAGCCATACCGACCTCTTCCCGGCTTATTTCGGCGGCACCACGCTCACGCACGGCAACCCGTTCCGCTCGGCGGTGGAGGAGGGGCTGCTCGATCCCGCGCGGATGATCCAGATCGGCATCCGCGGCACGATGTACGACAGCGAGGATCGCGACTTCGCCAAGGCGCACGGGATCCGCATCGTCACGATCGAGGAATTCTTTGACCGCGGGGTCAAGGATGTGATGGCGGAGGCGCGCGCGATCGTCGGGACGAAGCCCGCCTACATGTCCTACGACATCGACTTCGTCGATCCCTCGGTCGCGCCGGGAACCGGCACGCCGGAATGGGGCGGGCCGGGCGCCTACGACGCGATCCGCGTGGTGCGCGAATGCGCCGGGCTCAACATCGTCGGCGCCGATCTCGTCGAGGTGTCGCCGCCGGTCGATCCGACCGGCGGCACAGCCTGGCTTGGCGCCTCGCTGATGTTCGAGATGCTCTGCCTCATGGTCGCGGCCCTCTGAGCCGGCCTGTTTTTTCGCAGAAAAAATGCCGATTTTTCGGCGAAAAATCGGACGCCGCTCAGGCCTGCGCGGCGGTGATGATGATCTCGACCAGATAGTCCGGCGTGGCGAGCTTGGCTTCGCCGGTCGCGCGGGCGGGGGCATGGCCCTTCGGAACCCAGGCGTCCCAGACCGCGTTCATCGCGGCGAAGTCGGCCTTGATGTCCGCGAGCCAGATCTGCGCGCGCAGGATCCGGGTCTTGTCCGAGCCGGCGAGTGACAGAAGCCGGTCGATCTCGGCCACGCAGTCGCGGGTCTGCTGAGTGGCATCGCCGCCCGGCTCGCCGACGACGCCGGCGAGGTGGATCACGCCGTTGTGGATGACCGCATTCGACATGCGGGTTTCGGTCTCTAACCTGACGATCTCGGTGCTCATTCCTTCGGTCCTTTGCTGGGGCAGTCGCGCATCGATCCCTAGCGTCTCGGCGGGCGGAAGGAAACCGAAACCATCGTCCCCGCCACCAGAGCGGCAGCGGGTCCGTCCGGCAATGCGGTCAGGTCTTGTCAGCCGCCGAGCAGCGCCAGCGCCGCGTTGAGGTCAGCGACCGAAGCGTCGTGGTCGCCCGCCTCATGCGCGGCCTTGCCGGTCTCGTAGAGCGCCATGACCTCGGCCTTGGTCGCGTCGTCGGCGGTGGAGGCGGCCAGCGCCTCGTCGATCTGGGCCATGATCGAGGGGCATTGAGCCGCGAAAGCCGCGCCGGAACCGGCGAGAACGATGGCTGCTGCAAGGATCGTGGTTTTCATCTGAATCTCCCTTGGTTGATAGGTTGGTTGAACCGGTCGTCACAAGGATTGGAGCGGGTGAAGGGAATCGAACCCTCGTATTCAGCTTGGGAAGCTGCTGCTCTACCATTGAGCTACACCCGCGTAGATCGTTGATTAGCGCGGGTAATGGGATGTGGCAAGGGGGAAGCGGGCTGCAGCGCGCTTCAGAACCAGTTCCGCCAGCGCAAGGTGATCCACAGACCGAGCCCGAGGAGGATCATCGCCAACGAGAGCGTCGCGAAGGCCCAGGGCCACACCGTGCCCGGAATGCCCGCGACGTTCATGCCGAAAAGCCCGGTGAGGAAGCTCAGGGGAAGGAACACCACCGCCACGACCGACAGGATGAACCCGTTGCGGCCGAGCCGCGCGGTCTGCAGGCTGTCGATATGCGTGCGCAGCGCCGTGAGCCGGTCGCGGACCGTGTCGAGTTCCTCGACCGCGCGGGTGGTGCGGTTCGCGGCATGGCGCAGGGCGTAGCGGCTGGGGCTGGTGAGGAAGGCGGCCTCGATTCCCGCGAGCCGGCTCAGCGCCTCACGCTGCGGGGCGATGTGGCGGCGCAGCTTGATCACCGAGCGCGCGAGCCGGGCGATTTCGGTGGTGTGGGCGGCGAGGGCGTCCGACTGATCGTCGAGAAGCGCCTCCTCGATCCCGTCCAGAAGATCCTCGCGCGCCGACGAGGCGGTCTCGATCCGCTCGGTGACGAGGTCGGCGAGGCGGGCGACGAAGGCGGCGGGAGAGGCGGTGGCCCGGCCCTCGGCGATCTCGCGCCGGAGGTCGTCCATCGGAAAGACCCGCCGGAGCCGCGCGGTCACCACGAGGTTCGCCCGGATCCAGAGCCGGAGCGAGACCATGTCCTCTTCGGCCTGGCCGGGGTTGAGGTTCATCCCGCGCAAGGTGACGAGCAGCCCGTCGCCGATCGCGTCGCAATGCGGCCGGGTCTCGGCCTGCAGGAGCGCCGCGCGCACCGGCGCGGGCAGGTGCTCGGCGCTCCAGGCGACGAAGCCGGGATCGGTGCGTTCGAAATGCATCCAGCGCCAGGCCGCGTCGGGGGCGGGCTCCGCGGCGGGCCAGGGATCGGACAGGGCGCGCGCCGTGCCGTCGGGCAGGATGTCGTAGGCGGCGATCGGGGTGAGCGTCTGTGTCACGGTCCGTTCCTCGGGATTGCCGCGATGCTGGCCTTGAACCGCGCCGAGCGCAATCGGGTTTCGGGTGGCATGGTCAGTTCGGCACGGCGTCGGGCGGCGGCGGGTCGATCCGCAGGTCGGCCCAGACCGGCAGATGGTCCGAGGCGATCCGGGCCGGCGCGGCGGCATGGACGGCTGCATCCACGAGATGCAGGCCGGGGCCTAGCGCGATCCGGTCCAGTGGCGCGATCGGGCGCGCGGCGGGAAAGCTTGGCCCGGGCGCGTGGAGGCGAAACTCGGGCGCCAGCGCCTCGCCACTGCCGCGCGCCGACCAGTCGTTGTAATCGCCGAGGATCGCGGTCGGCATTGCCCGGCGGCGGCCGATCGCGGCGCGGATCGCGGCGATCTGCATCGTTCGGTAGCGCCGGATCAGCCCGAGATGGACGCCGACGACGCGGATCGCCCCCGCCGTCGTCTCCGCCTCGAGGAGGACCGCGCCGCGCGGCTCCAGCCCCGGCAGGGCGATGCGCCGAAGCGCCGTGACCTCGATCGGCCGGCGCACGAGGATCGTCTGGCCGTGCCAGCCGAGGCTCGGCCCGTCGAGGGCGAAGGGTGGCGCGGTGAAATCCGTCTCGCGCTCGATCAGCCGGTGCGGCAACGCGGCGGGGCGTGGTGCGAGCCGGTGGTCGACCTCCTGCAGCGCGAAGATGTCGGCGCCGACCGCGTTGATCACGGAAAGCACCCGGCGCGGCAGCCGGCGCCGGTCGAGCCCGAGGCACTTGTGCACGTTGTAGGAGGCCAGGCGCAGCATCATTCCCTCGTTCGGTGCGAACAAATGTGGGCTTGAAGCGGTAATTTCGCAATCCTAGATTGAACTTATGTGGATGCGCCGCCTCCGCCGCCAGCCCTTGGTCGTCCAGGCGATCTGGACCGTCCTGGCCGTGGCCTGCCTCGCGGCGCTCGTGACCGGGCGCTGGTATCTCGCCTTCGTTTCGGTCGCGACGATCATGCTGTCGCTCCTGCCGGTGCTCTTTCAGGACCGGTTCGGCATCCGCCTGCCGATGCGGTTCCTGGCCTGGATCGTGATTTTCGTCTTCGCCACGATCTTCCTTGGCGAGGCGTTCGACTTTTATAACTGGCTTTGGTGGTGGGACGTCGTGCTTCATGGAAGCTCGGCCGTGGCCCTAGGCCTCGTGGGCTTCCTCTTCGTCTTCATGCTCTTCGAGGGCGACCGCTACGCTGCGCCGGCCTGGGCGGTGGCCTTCGTCAGCTTCTGTTTCGCGCTGTCGGTCGGGGCGATGTGGGAGGTGTTCGAGTTCGCGATGGATCAGATCTTCGGGCTGAACATGCAGAAATCCGGGCTCATGGACACGATGTGGGACCTCATCGTCGACATGATCGGCGCGGGCATCGGCGCGTTCGCGGGCTTTCTCCACCTCAAGGGGATTGAGCTCGGCGGGCTGACCGGCGTGCTGCAGGAGTTCATCCAGAAGAACCGGCGGTTCTTCCGCAAGTTCCGCCGCTGATCAGGTGCCGCAGAAGGTGCGCCGGACGACCTCGTCGGGCTTGGGTGCGTCCCGGTAGGCGGACGCCTCCGGCTGGTCGTCGAACGGTGTCGCGAGGATCGCGTTCAGCCGGTGGAACGGCGCGAAATCCCCGGCGACGGCGGCGCGGATCGCCTCTTCGACGCGGTGGTTGCGGGGAATGAAGGCCGGGTTGGCGGCGCGCATCACGGCCTCGGAGTCGGCCTTGCGGGCGAGCCGCGCCTGCCAGCCCTCGGCCCAGACTTCGAAGGCCATCGGGTCGGCAAATTCGGCCGCTGCGGTGCCGTCGGTCAGGCCGCGGAAGGTGCGGGTGAAATCGGCCGCGTTCTCGGCCATCAGGGTCAGGAGCGCCTCGATCAGCCTGGCGTCGCCCTCCTCCTCCGTTCGAAGCCCGATCTTGGCGCGGAAAAGCGTTAGCCATTCTTTCCGGTAGATCACGCCGAAACGGTTGATCGCGGTGGTGGCGGCCTCGATCGCGGGCTCGAGTTCGCCCATCAGCGGCAGCAGGCAGGAGGCGAACTGCGCGAGGTTCCAGACCGCGATTTGCGGCTGGTTGCCGTAGGCGTAGCGCCCGAACTGGTCGATCGAGGAAAAGACCTTGCCCGGATGGTAGGCATCCATGAAAGCGCATGGCCCGTAGTCGATGGTCTCGCCCGAGATGGCCATGTTGTCGGTGTTCATCACGCCGTGGATGAAGCCGAAGCTCATCCATTTCGCGATGAGTCGCGCCTGCGCCGCTGTCACCGCCTCGATCAGCGCGAGCGGTCCCTCGGCGCCGGGGTAGTGGCGCTCGATGACGTGATCGGTGAGGAGCCGGAGCGCCTCGGTATCCTCGCGCGCGGCGAAATACTGGAAGGTGCCGACGCGGATATGGCTCGCCGCGACGCGGGCGAGGACGGCGCCGGGGAGCGCGGTCTCGCGCCAGACCGTCTCGCCGGTCGTCACCGCGGCGAGGGCGCGGGTCGTCGGCACGCCGAGTGCGGCCATCGCCTCGGAGACGATGTATTCGCGGATCACCGGGCCGATCCAGGCGCGGCCGTCGCCCCGGCGCGAGAACGGGGTCTGGCCGGAGCCCTTGAGCTGCAGGTCGAAGCGCCGCCCGCCGGGCGCGACGATCTCGCCCAGAAGGATCGCGCGGCCGTCTCCGAGCTGCGGCACCCAGCCGCCGAACTGGTGGCCGGCATAGGCCTGGGCGAGTGGGGCCGCGCCCGTGGGCGTAGCGTTTCCGGCGAAGGCGGCGATGCCCTCGGGCGTCGCGAGCATAGAGGCGTCGAGCCCGAGCTCGGCCGCGAGCCGCTCGTTCACCGCGATCAGGCCGGGTTCCGCGACCGGCACCGGGTCCTGGCGCACGAAGAAGCGGTCCGGCAGCCGGGCATAGGAATTGTCGAAGGGCAGGGTCAGGGTCATGCGCGTTCCTCGCCCCCTAGATAGGCATGGCGACGAGGCAGGGGAAGCCCGCCGTGATCAGAGCCGCCCGATGCGTTCGGTCAGGAGCGCGAAGAAGCCCTCGGCATCGACATCGCCGATGAACATCGCATTGGCCTCGCGGCCCGAGACCCGCCACCAGTCTGCGACCGTCATGCCGGCGGTGAAGCGGCCTTCAAGCTCGATCTCCACGTTGACGTGGCGGCCCGAGAAGAGGTCGGGTTCGATCAGATAGGCAATGGTGCAGGGGTCGTGGAGCGGGGCGCCTTCGGAGCCGTATTTCGCCATGTCGAAGCGCTCGAAGAAATCCGTCCAGCTCGCCACCGCGTGGCCGACCCGGGTGCCGAGGTTACGGAACGCCTCGACCCGCGCCCTTGTGGTCAGCGCCTTGTGGGTGACGTCGAGCGGCATCACCACGAGCGGCACGCCGGACTTGAAGACGATGCTCGCGGCCTCCGGGTCGACATAGATGTTGAACTCGGCCGCCGGCGTCACGTTGCCGACCTCGAAATAGGCACCGCCCATCAGCACGATCTCGGCAACCCGCTCGATGATGTCGGGCGCCTTCTGGAAGGCGGTGGCGATGTTGGTGAGCGGGCCGATCGGGCAGAGCGTGACTGTGCCCGGCGCCTCCTCCCGCAGGGTCTCGATCAGGAAGTCGACTGCGTGGCCTTCGGCCAGCGGCATCGCGGGATCGGGCAGGGCGATCCCGTCGAGACCGGTCTTGCCGTGAACATGCTCGGCGGTGACGAGTTGTCGGGTAAGCGGTGCCTCGCAGCCGGCGAAGACGCGGATGTCGCTCCGACCGGCGAGCTCGCAGACGACCCGCGCGTTCTTCGAGGTGAGCGCGAGCGGCACGTTGCCCGCGACCGTGGTAAGCCCGAGCACCTCCAGTTCGGGCGAGGCGAGTGCCAGCAGGATCGCCACCGCGTCATCCTGGCCGGGGTCCGTGTCGATGATGATCTTGCGTGCGCCCATGGCCGTTCCTCCGCTATCCGGGGCCGAGACTGGCGCGGTGTTGCTGTCTTGTCCAGATTGGTCAACCGTCCAATCCACAACCGGAAAAAGTCCAACCTTCGCCATATTTAGTCGCCAGTCTGGAAACGATCCGTGGGAAAGGCCGACATCATGCAGGCTCCAACCAGCGATATCGTGGTCCATGCCGGCGCGCATTGCTGCGGCGCCGAAGAGTTTCAGAGATTTCTTGGCGCAAATCGCGCGGCACTGGCCGCGGCCGGCTACGATCTGGCCTATCCGGGCCGGGGCGGTGCGGCGGGCGGCACCTTCGACTGCGCATTTCCCGAGCCGCGCCATCAGGGCATCGCGCTCGACGAGATCGTCGATGTGATCAAGGCGGCTCTCGCAGACCTTGGCGCGGAGGGGCGCGGTCTTATCCTGTCGGAGCATGACCTTGCCGGGCACATGGCACCCCTCCTTGGCGGGCGCTTCTATCCGGCGGCGCTGAAGCGGGCCGAGGCGTTGCGGCGGGCGCTTGGCCGGCCGGTCGACCGCCTCGTCATCGTGATCCGTCCGTACGAGGCGCTTTTTGCCTGCGCCTGGCGCCGGTTCGCGCTCGACCGGCAGATGGAGCCCTTCGCAGAGTACATTCCGGCGATGGCGGGTTTTTCCGGCGGCTGGACCGAGACGGTGACGGCGCTGCGCGACGGTCTCGAGGCGGGCAGGGTGACGGTGCTCGTCGGTCAGCAACACCCGACCGACCTCATCGCGCATCTCGTGCCCGGTTTGCGGCTCGCCGATCCGGTGGTGCTGCCCGAGGCACCGGCGGTCACCGACAGCGCCATTGCGATGATCCAGCGCCACTACGGCCAGGGCGCCCGCTTCGCGGCGGGGCAACGCGACCGGATTCTCGCCTTCCACGCAAACCAGCCGCAGCTCACGACCGGGACGGGTTTCGCAGCGCCTCAGCTCGCCGCTCTGCGTGCCCGCTACGCGGAGGATCTCGACCGGATTGCCGGGCTTGCCGGGGTCGATCTCGTCGCCGGCGCGCTTCCGGCAGTGGCGGCGGAATAGCGGGACCGCACCCCTGTTCTGGCTCGGATTGGGGGGCTCCAGATCATGCAAAAAGCCTGCGTCCGGCACGGAGCCGGCTGGCGTGCCGCGACGCGTGGACGAGCCGCTTGCCGCTTCAGCGCATCAGCGCCACGAGGGCGGCTTCCCTACGCGTGAGGCAGTTCCGCGCAAGGGCAAGACCGTCACGATCCGCAAGGCTTTCGGCTTCGGGAAAGAGCCGTCTCAGTTCCGCCACGTCCTCCCGGTCCAGCGACCGAATGGCCACGTTTCCGAGATGAAGCGACTCGCTTGCCAGCCCGTTGGAGTGGATGATCTCGTGGCGATCGAAGATGAGGTGGAAGTACGTCACCGGACCGGGGGTGTCCTCGCGTACGACACTGTGGTCGTTGACCAGGTGCACGGCATGGGCGAACGCTTCCTCGGCGCCGAAATGGAGCTCTATGTCCCAGCCGCCGATCAGGATGCGGTGGAAGGGCGAAACCAGAAGATCCGTATGCGGCCGCCCGGCGCCGAACGCGCCCGCCTTGATGCGCACCGGTCGCAGCGTCGGCTCCGCAGCAAGGCGCCGCGCGCCTATCTCCCGCCGCAGGATGTGCCGAATCGGCGCGGCCGCTCCGTCGACCGTCAGGACCCTGTCGCCCACGCCAAGCGTCTCGATCGGGCGCTCGCCGTCCGTGGTCGCGATCAGCGTGCCTTTGACGAAGCAGGGCACGGCGTTCTCGTCGATCGCGACCGTAACCGACAGGGTGTCGGTATTACCCTGACCGCCACCGCGGTGTACCGCGGTGACCGCCACGCTCAAGTTGACGCCGCCGGGCGGAATGTTGGCGCCCGGTAACAGCGTGACAGTCAGGACGCCGGTCTGGCTGATCGACACGCTGTAGTCGCCCGGGGAAAGCGCGCCGTCCGATATCACCGTGACAGAC
This sequence comes from Defluviimonas sp. D31, assembly GCF_033436765.1. Classification (NCBI taxonomy): domain Bacteria; kingdom Pseudomonadati; phylum Pseudomonadota; class Alphaproteobacteria; order Rhodobacterales; family Paracoccaceae; genus Albidovulum; species Defluviimonas sp. D31. Next base: position 572,161 of record NZ_JAWQFN010000001.1, on the reverse strand, counting down.
CAACTCGCGGGCAGTTTCGTCGCCGTGTAGTTCGCCACGACCTGGGTCTGGCCGGGGCCGATGCTTAGTGTGGGGCTTCCGATTACCTGCTGCGTAGCCATTTCGGTTCTGTTTTTCGATCAGCTTCGAGGTCAAACTGAAGTCGAAATGTGGCGACAATGTGTCAGGCGTCTTGCTGCGTTCGCGGCCGATCATGATCGCGCCGCCGAAAGCGCAGCGCGCAGCGCGACCGCAAGGTCGCGGCGTTCCTCAGGCGACAGGAACGCCCCGAGTTCGACCTCGCGTCCCTCGCCCTTCAACGTGAGGTAGTCGGGAACCGGACCGCCCGTGGCATGGAGCGTAACCGACACCCAGTAGGGATTGGCATGCCAGCGCAGTTCGGTTCCATCCGGTGCGCGGCGGACGATCTCGATCCGGTCGCGATGAAGCGTCAACCGCTCTGTCAACTCTCCGGTGCGGTAGCTCGAACTCAGCGCGCGCCATATTGCCCAGACGGCGAGGACGATAAAGGGCAGGAGCCCCCAGAGGATCTTGGTGCCGAGGACCGCGAAGAGCGGCAGCGACAGGAGTGCCGCGGTCGCGGCGATGAAGCCGACGAACCCGGTGCGCGGCAGCGAGCGGTGGGGCCAGAGCACGAGCTCGGCCACCGGCTCACGCGAAGAGGCCCCGGATTTCTCCGGGGCCTCCTCTGGTCGTCTTACCCAGTGATAGGGCATGTCAGTGAGCGTGGCCCTTGTCCCACATGTCGCGGGTCGGGAGCGTCTCGAACGTGTGCTCCGGGGGCGGCGAGGGCAGGGTCCACTCGAGCGTGTCGGCGTGCTCGTTCCAGTAGTTCGCCTCAGTCACGCGCTTTCCAGAGCGCAGCGTGTAGAACACGATGCCGATGAAGAAGACGAAGGAGGCGAAGGACAGGAACGCGCCGAGCGACGAGATGTAGTTCCAGTACGCGAAGGCTTCCGGATAGTCGATGTAGCGGCGCGGCATGCCCTGACGGCCGAGGAAGTGCTGCGGGAAGAAGGTCAGGTTCGCACCGATGAACATCATCCAGAAATGCAGCTTGCCGGCCCATTCCGGGTACTGGCGGCCCGACATCTTGCCCATCCAGAAGTAGCAGCCCGCGAAGATCGCGAAGACCGCGCCCAGGGACATCACATAGTGGAAGTGCGCCACGACGTAGTAGGTGTCGTGATAGACCCGGTCGACCGGCGCCTGGCTGAGGACGACGCCGGTGACGCCGCCCACGGTGAAGAGGAAGAGGAACCCGAAGGCCCAGAGCATCGGCGTCTTGAACTCGATCGAGCCGCCCCACATCGTCGCGATCCAGGAGAAGACCTTGATGCCCGTGGGCACCGCGATCACCATCGTCGCGAGCATGAAATAGCTCTGCTGGGTCAGCGACATGCCGACCGTGTACATGTGGTGCGCCCAGACGACGAAGCCCAGAACGCCGATCGCCACCATCGCGTAGACCATCGGCAGGTAGCCGAAGATCGGCTTGCGCGCGAAGGTCGCGATGACGTGGGAGATGATCCCGAAGCCCGGCACGATGATGATGTAGACTTCCGGGTGACCGAAGAACCACAGGATGTGCTGGTAGAGGATCGGGTCACCGCCGCCCGAGGGCTGGAAGAAGGTGGTGCCGAAGTTGCGGTCGGTCAGCAGCATGGTGATCGCGCCCGCCAGAACCGGCAGCGACAGCAGGATCAGCCAGGCGGTGACGAAGATCGACCAGGCGAAGAGCGGCACCTTGTGCAGCGTCATGCCCGGCGCACGCATGTTGAGGAAGGTCGTGATCATATTGATCGCGCCGAGGATCGACGAGGCGCCCGAGACGTGCACCGCGAAGATCGCGAGGTCCATCGACCAGCCGGCCTCGTTGGTGGACAAGGGCGGATAGAGCACCCAGCCCACGCCCGATCCCGCCTGGTCGTTGCCGCCCGGCGCCAGCACCGAGGCCACGGCGAGCGCGGTTCCCGCGACATACATCCAATAGGAGAGGTTGTTCATCCGCGGGAACGCCATGTCGGGCGCGCCGATATGGAGCGGCATGAAATAGTTGCCGAAACCGCCGAAGAGCGCCGGGATCACGACGAAGAACATCATCAGGATGCCGTGGGCCGTGACCAGCACGTTCCAGACATGCCCGTTCGGAGTGCAGGGTTCGTCGGAGGCGAAGAGGCGCGAGCCTTCCATGCACATGTGCTGGACGCCCGGCTCCATGAGCTCGAGCCGCATGTAGACCGTGAAGGCCACCGAGATGAGACCCACGACCGCGGCCGTGAAGAGGTAGAGGATACCGATATCCTTGTGGTTCGTGGACATGAACCAGCGGGTAAAGAACCCGGGGTGTCCATGATCACCGTGGCCATGAACGGCTGCGTCGGCCATGCTGTTCTCCCATTCCATACGCAAGGCGCGGGTTATCGCCCCGCGCACGGCTTCAGGCCCCGTAATAATTGTCCGGGGACGGATGGGCAATCAAAGAAGCGGGGCCGGCGACGGAAAATTTCCGTCCCGTGGGTTTTCGGGAAATCAAGCGCGTCCGAGGACTTGCCGGGCGGGCGCCGAGAGCGGCGAGGCCGGGCAGGGCCGCGGGGCGGCTCGTATCGTGATTGGCGTCCACGCGCGGGCAGTCGGTCTTACGGCATGGCCGCGGTCCCGGCGGGGATTTGTATCTACATCGCTTTCCTTCGACTGGCGGAGCCCGGCGAGGTCCAGGCGGGGCCGCTCTATCACCGATTCCGGGGGCACGATTTGACATGGCGCAAACCGGCTCCGGTCGGGGAATCGGTTGCCCGCGGTCTCAGGTTTCGACAGGCGCGGGCGGCTGATCCGCCTCCACCGGCCCGAAGGCCTCCGCAAACGTCGCCTTCAGCGCGACGTCGAGATCGTTCATCGTCACCGGCAGGCCGAGATCAACGAGGCTCGTCACCCCGTGCTCGCGGATACCGCAGGGCACGATCCCGTCGAAATGCGCGAGATCCGGCTCGACGTTGATCGCGATGCCGTGGAAGCTGACCCAGCGCCGGAGCCGCACCCCGATCGCCGCGATTTTGTCCTCGCGCACGGCGCCGCCGGGGCCGGGCGCCTTGTCGGGCCGGGCGACCCAGACGCCGACGCGCCCCTCGCGGATCTCGCCCCGGACGTTGAACTCGGCCAGCGCGGCGATGATCCAGGCCTCGAGCCGGCCGACGAAGGCGCGGACGTCGCGGCCGCGGCGGTTGAGATCGAGCATCACATAGGCCACCCGCTGGCCCGGCCCGTGGTAGGTGTACTGGCCGCCCCGCCGCGCCTCGTAGACCGGAAAACGGTCGGGATCGGTGAGGTCCTCGCGCCGTGCCGAGGTGCCGGCGGTGTAGAGCGGCGGGTGCTCGAGAAGCCAGATCGCCTCGCCGGCGCGCCCCTCCGCGATCGCGGCCACCCGCTCCTCCATCGCGGCAAGCGCGGTCTCGTAATCGACGAGGCCGGGGCTGGTTATCCATTCGACCATGGGCTCTCCGCATCAAAGTTGCCGCAAGGGCAGGAATTCCAGACTGGCGCCATTCGGCGCGGCGGCGCATAGTCCCCCGCATAGTACGACCTCCCCGAAAGTTCACGGGGTTTTTTGATCAGATCATTGGGGGCAAGCATGTCGGTGTTACGCATTGCGGCCGCTTCGGTGGCGATCACGGTCGGTCTTCTCATCGTGTCCGCCGTCCTGGCTCAACCGGGCTTCGGGCCGGAATCAGGGGCGGTATCCGGCGAGATGATCGGCTTCAGGTAGAAGAACTTCCTGATTGTTCTGGTTACGAGTGCGCAGAACCCGAGTCCGAACCCCTTCACAGTTGCTTTAGCGACGCGAGGGGTTCAAACTCGGGTGGTTTCCAAGTCTCGCCGCGACCTGGACGTGCCTGGGGCACGGCGAAAAGCTATTTTCGTCGGGGGGTACGATATGATCAAGCAACGCATAGTCGCCGCATCCGCAGCCGCTTCGCTAGCACTGTGACCGGCCAGTACGGCCTTGGCCGATGCCGGCGACGCCATCGCCGGAGGGATCATCGGCGGCATCATCGGCGGCGCGATCGTCAACGAATCCAACAAGAAAAAGCGCTATGTGCGCCGCTCGCCGAGCTACCACTACAGCGGGATCAGTTCCGCGCAGCGCGCCCAGAACCGCGAGGTGCAGGTTGCGCTGAACTATTTCGGCTACCCGGTCGGCGCCGCCGACGGGGTGATAGGCAGCCGCTCGCGGTCGGCGATTTCACAGTACCAGGCGACGCTCGGTTATCCGGCCACCGGCAATCTTACCGAATACGAGCGCAACCTGCTCGTCGGGTCCTACCACCGTGCGGTGGCGGGGGGCTCGGCGACGATGAGCCAGGCCGCGGCCCATCCGATGGGCGTGCGCGGGCTCCTGTTGACCTGGCGCGACGAGGCCGCAGGTGTCACGCCGTACGGCCAAGGCGCGGTGCAGGGCCAGATGACCGCGATGCCGGCGGCTCCGGTGCTCCCGGTGCCCTCGGCGCCCGCCGTGACGGCGCCCGAGTCGCAGACCGTCATCGCCACGCCGGACCCCAAGGTCGAGCCGGAACCGGCCGCGCCGGGCCTGCCGACCTTCCTCGGCGGCGCGACGACCGAGGCCTCGCTCGCCTCGCACTGCAACAGGGTCGGGCTGATGGCCTCCAGCGGCGGCTATACGACCGTCGCGACCATGACCGATCCGATGACGGCGCTCGGCGAGCAGTTCTGCCTCGTCCGCAGCTTCGCAATCGCCGAGGGCGAGGAGATGGCCGCTCGCGTGCCCGGCGTCACCATGTCTGAGGTGGCGGCCCAATGTGCAGGCTTCGCGCCGGCGATGAAGACCCATGTTGCCTCGGTCTCGCTCGAAACAGCCGACCGCGTCATCGCCGATGTGCGCGATTTCGCGCTCTCGACCGGCATGGCGCCGGCGCAGCTCGCGGCGACGGCGAAGATCTGTCTCTCGGTCGGGTATTCCGGCGACGACATGGATGTGGCCGTGGCCTCCAACCTGATTCTCGCGGCGCTTGGCGAGGCCGCGTATGGCGAGTTGCTCGGCCATCACCTGAGCCAGGGATTCGGCGCCGCCCGTCGGGCAGATCTCGCCTTCGACTGGTACGACATGGCGATCACCGCAGCCGACCTGACGGGTGCGGCCCCCTTCGCGCCGGGCCAGCCGGAGCGGATGCAGCTCGTGCGCAAGGCTGCCTACACGATTGCCGGCCGCGGCGATCAGGCCGCGATTCCGGCGGTGCCGGAGGCCATGCCCGCGGCGCTTCCAAGCTTCGCGATGCCGCTCGACACCGCCTCGGCCGAGGTCACCGAGTAGCCCTCGAACGCCGTTTCGCGAGTTTCGTTCCCCGTCGCGTGTTTTTTCGCGACGGGGCGAAAATTCCCCTTCACATCGCCATAGGCTTTGGCTAAGAAGCGCCCACCTCGCCCGGAGGTGAACTTCGGGCCCGGTGCGGTTGTGGCGGAATTGGTAGACGCGCAGCGTTGAGGTCGCTGTGGGCTAACCCCCGTGGAAGTTCGAGTCTTCTCAACCGCACCAAATCCTCCACTTTCAAAGGGTTATCCGGCTTCTGTAACAGTCGGAGGACAGGCCTTTGAACCATCCGTTACCCAAGCACATCTTCAAGCGCGGTAAGGTGTATGCCCTGCGCTACTCCATCCCCACCGAGTATCAACAACTTATTGGAAAGAAAGAGATTGTCCGCAGTCTCGGCACTCGTGACCTGGGCGAAGCCTTGGCCAAGAGGGGCGGCGCGATAGACGAAATTCAGCGCGATCTAATGGCCACTGTAGAAGCCGCCGCGAGCGGAACTGTACGGGTGAGCGAGGGCCGACTTTCGGCACACTTAAAGCGGACCCCGAGCAAGGCCGCGACGATCCGCGACACCGCCCATCGTTGGCTTGCGGAGGCAGACGGTATCGCTGCGGCGACTCGGGTTCGCTACCGGCAGCACCTTGAAGCATTCGCGGATTACGCGGGTAACATCGAGGTTGCCGAGATCAACCGCGAACTGGCCTTGGCGTTCATGGACCATCTCAAGGCGACACCCTCGGACCGCACTGGCCAGCCGCTTTCACATCGTTCCCTTGGGTCTTACCAAGTGTGCCTCGCGTCCTACTGGCGGGTGCTTGAGCATTGGGGCTTGGTGGACGGGGACATGAAGAACCCGTTTTCATCCCTGCTTCGTCGGCTGGCGGGGCAGAGGAAGAAGGCCGACCCTCGGAAGAAGGTGCTTCGTCCAGTGACGCGAGCGGAGGCGGAAGCCCTGCTTGGCTACATCGCGGCCAATCCCTCGCTCAAATACCAGCGGGAAATGTTCCTTGTCGTCAGGCTGCTGTGGGTGACCGCGTGTCGTCTCAACGAAATCGCCGCGCTCCGCTTGAGCGACCTGAGCGACAAAGGCGACCACTTCGCCTTGCAGATCAGCAATGCCAAGACCGAGGCGGGAAATCGGGTCGTCATGGTCGTTGGAAAGGATGACTGCCGGTTGCTCAGGGAAACTGTGAGGCTGGCCAAGATCACCGAGCCGGTACAGCCCGAGAATGCAGACCTCCTGTTTCCTCGGTTGCTCCGTGGCGGGTACGACAAGAAGCCCGGTCACTACCTCGGGAAAGCCTTGGAGAAGGCGAGGAAGTCGCTACCGGACCATGACGGGACATGGGATATGCACTCTTTCAGACGAACGGGGGTTTCAGCCTTGGTCAACGCAGGTGTAGCCAAGGAAGCCCGTAACCTTGTCGTCGGTCACTCGAACAAGGACGACATAGGCGTGTCGGTCTATGCCAAGAGGGGCGATCTTAGCGAGGTCATCAAGACGACCTTTGAGGCGCTTTACATCGAGCTTGAGGGTGGTCTAGGTAATGGTAACGCATTTAATTGTATGGAGAAAATAAGATGCTAAGGCGTAGAACGATTGGGTTTTTGGCTACCATTTCCGTATTCGTTTCTTAGGCAAGGGCAACAAGCATGATTAAAGAAGATCGCGTCCCGAATTTCTTCGAAACAATGCGTCGCGAGCCAGTTTTGACAATAATCGGGGCCGCCTTCTGGGCAGGAGTCGGTTGGTGGGTATGGTCAACCATGACCTACAGAGACGTTGCCGAGGCAGATCGGCAGAGCTGCTCATTAATTGCCGAGGTAGCGAGCGAAGCGGCGGAAGCACGAGACAATTTCGTGGATCAAAGACGTTTCCAGTCAGAACTCAGGAGAAACCTTGGCATTAGGTTGCCCCAAGACGCGCTAAGTGCGATTGAACTTGCCTACCGTAATACCCTGATGAGTCCGTCGGAGTTGAGGGATCATGTTAACGGCAGGTGTCTCTGGAGTTTTCGGCACACTAACAAGGACAGGTAGCCCATTTCTTTCAATGGCTGGAGGCGGCTACAAGCGCCTTGTGGACGCCCTCTATGCGTACGAGGAAGTCACCGGGGGGCAGGCGCATCCGGTGAACGGGTGGTTGTTGGAGATCGCCGTGTAGGACGTTGGGGACTGAGTAAGCTTTGGGAGGCCGGGGGTGAACCTTCGGCCTTTTTCGCTTGTTACGGGTGGCTCCCTGGTGTTCATATGAAGCTGTGTTGATCCCGTAACTCCCAGAGAAAGCTATGATTCCTGATTATCAATCCTTGATGAGGCCGGTGCTTGCGTGTGCGAAGATCGGACCTAGAAAAATCTCTGAGGTTGTGGACGAAATCTCGCAGCAGCTTGGTCTGAGCGCAGAGGAGCAAAATGAGATGCTTCCGAGCGGCAAGCAAACGATCATCAGTAACCGGGTCCATTGGGCCAAGACTTACCTAAAACAAGCGGGGCTTGTGAAAAGTGATCGCCGTGGGTGGTACGAACTCGCCCCGCGCGGCATTGAGATTCTCGATACACCGTCCATAAAATTAAGCACAAAGTTCCTCGAAACATTCCAAGAGTTTCAGGACTTTAAGACTCGGAGTCGCTCGTCAGATGATGGGGGCTATGTTGAACTATCCGCGTCCGACGAGGACATCACACCTGATGAAAGCATCCAAGCTGCTCACGCTAAACTAACGGCAGCCTTGGGATCTAACCTCTTAGATAATGTTCGCTCCGCAACGCCAGTATTCTTCGAAAGGATGATCGTCGAATTGCTGCTAGCGATGGGATACGGTGGCACTTCCGAAGAGGCCGGTCGGGCATTGGGTCAGTCTGGCGATGACGGTGTAGATGGTGTGATTGATCAAGACCCGCTTGGGGTGGACCAAATCTATCTACAGGCTAAACGCTATGCAGCGGGTAACACCGTGGGGCCAGCCGACATTCGCGATTTCTATGGCGCACTCAGTATAAAGAAGGCCACCAAAGGAATCTTTGTGACGACCTCGTCTTTCACGAGTTCTGCGATGCAGACAGCTACCGCACTGGGTTCGCGGATCGTCTTAATTGATGGTGGGCAACTCGCGAAGTTGATGATCCGGTACAACATCGGTTGTCGCGACAAGGAAGTCCTGCACATCAAGCAACTTGATGAAAGCTATTTCGACGAAGCCGAGGGCTGAATTTTCCGAAAAAAAATTTGTGACGGTATATACGGTGAGGCGCGGCTACCTTTCCCCCGTGCCCCCTAGGGTCACCACCAGAAAACCAATGGCCACCCCCTCGGTTCACCGGAAGCAATCACGCCTTGCCTAAGGGTAGGGCCGCGTAACGCGCGGCGCTCAGCCATGCTCCGACGACCGACACGCTGCGCGGTAGAACCGAAGCCGCTGTCGCTCAGGTGTGAGTAGGATGACTCGTAGTGAACTCATGGAAAACAGTGGGTTGCCCTAGGTGTGCGGGGGGAACTGTAAGGAAGTTCATGGGATGTTCTGAATAAACCCTCCATACGGAGATACACACCACCACCCCTTGCCGACGCAAACCCAACGGCGCTCAGGTTGGTCATGGTGAAAAAAGTTGCCATACGGATATACACGTCACCGAACCGCGTCAGACCAAGGAAGCAAGGGCTTCTGATGCGGTGGCGGTCATTTACCCCTCATACGGAAATACACGACCGATACGCACCGCTCAGGCTGGACGTGGTGAATAAACCCTCCATTACGAGATACACGCCGCCACGTTCCTTCCGCCAACTTCCGCGTTCTTCGATTTTCTCGGTAGATCAAGGCCCCTCCGTGCCTCGCAGAAAGCAGACCCTCTCCCTTTCTGTTCTCTCCGGGTCATGCTCGGGAAACACGGTTAGATCACCGTCGAATTAGATACTCGACGTTAACTCGGCGGCGAACCTTGGATTTTGTTTCCTTTTGTCCATCGTTCGCCGCTTCTTTTTCGATCACCAGCATCGTCAACACCAATTCTTTGGAGGCAGCCTCTTGGCGCTCATTCACCATGCGTACATTTGAAGCCAGTTTGAAGATCACTGACCCTCACACGGGGGCCATCACCTATCGCCGCCTGTTCACCCGACGTGCCAAGGACAAACACCAGGTAGCCGCTGAGGCGGTGGCGCTTGGCCTCGCTCATCCGATGGGCGAACTCATCGTCTATCCCTTCTGAGCCAAGACATACCAATTGCTACAAGTTATTGAACCCTTTACGGGGGAGAGCGTATCTCCACCCGCACAGTCTCTTTGTCCTCATTGCGGGACGCTCTTTAGTTTCCGCAGAAACAAGACCTTCTGTTCCCGCACATGCAAGAACACGAGCCAACGCAGGAAAGAGCGGAAGGCCATCCCGGCCAACGCCGCTTGCAGCTACATCAAGGCGAGGGAACAATCCGAGAAGTTTGACCTTGCCATGCGTATGGCCGAGCGCCTTTATACGATGCCGCCAGGGGAACGCCTTGGATATCTAGAGGTTGTCGTGTCGCTCGCTCGCGGCGGTCACTCACCAATCGTCAAAGATATTCTGACGACCCCGCAACTCTTGAACCCCGACCCTGACAAGACCTTTCTCTTTCATCGCAAGGCACCCGGCGTTTACTTCACGATTGCCCAAGCGGCGAACCGGTACTGCCTCTGGTCACCTTGGGCTGCACCTGTGGGCCATGTCGTCAGCGGCTTAACCCCTGAGCCGCCAACCGGAGAAGTCTTCCCTGACGGGACGGTTGACAATGGAGACGCTGAATACAACCGCCGTCGCCTTCGCACCCGACGCGTTCAGAAAAGGGGTGACACCCTTAATAGAGGGGAGCCGATGGGCCGACCTCCGGTTCATCCTTGGTATGGCCTAGGCGACGAATATCCGCACCCTTTGCGGCGCTACACGCCGACCGGGGATCTGAAAAAGGGGTGACACCCTTAATAGAGGGGAACCCGTGGCGATCTTGAGTTGGACTTAGGACACCCCAAGTCTGCGCGAGCCAGCCGACGCCGCCGCGCCACCCTGATGTTGCCGTAGGTTACATGGGGAACACCGGCAGCAGACCCCAACTCCCCGACATAAATGATTGCCGACTAAGGCAACCCGAGACCCCATTTCCTATCACAAAATTGCCAAGCCATGACGCGCGGATAATTTAGATAAATCGAAAGAAAGCAATGACTAAGACCAAACAGCTACTGACCGTCGAGAACATTCCCTACCTCCTCGAATGCTTCGACACATCCCGCATTGATGATGGCGTACTGATCTGGAAAAAGCGCCCCCTAGGCCACTTCAAGAGCGAGACCGCTTGGCGGTCCTACAACTCCCGTGTCGCCGGTACTCACGCAGGACGGAAAGCCCGAGGGCATCTCTACCAAACCCTCGCGGTCAAAGACCCGAACACCAAGCAAACCGTCTATGTGAACAAGCATCGCCTGATTTGGCTCTTGAAGCACAACGAAGTCCCGCCCCCGATCATAGACCACAAGAACCGTATCACCATCGACAACCGACCGAGCAACCTCCGGGCGGCAACGGATGCGGAGAACCGCCGCAATTCAATCAAGAGCAAGGCCAGCCCCGGCAAGGGGGAGATCGTTAAGAGCGAGAACGGGAAGTTCCTGGCGCGGTTCATTCCAGAGGGCGGGACCGGTTTCGAGATAGAGACCGACCATTACATTCTCGCTTACAGCTTCGTTAACTACCTGTCGTACCTCGCTGACGAGGCCGCAAAGCTGGACAAAATCCAATGATCCTTGATCTTGCCGTCCTGTTCTTTGGTGTCTTGCTATTTTCCGATGCACCCCCGTTCATCCCCGAGTGACCCCCAAACCATCTTTGAGTACACCCGACGCCGCAAAGGCACGACCGCGAAGACCCTTCACGCCCGGAAGACGGCCAATAAGGCGCTGATCTGTGCTTGCCGGGAATGCGATCGGCACCGATCCGACCTGTCGGTTTATTGCCTCGCTCACACGCGGCGGCGGGGTACTCAAGGCCATCCGACAATTGACCTTCCAACCTCCAAGGAACTTGCCGCTTTGGAAGACGCCATCCGCGATTGGCTAGAACATGACTACGTTGGCGTGTCGATCACCCGAGAGGGCTTCAAGAAGCTGTGGGGATCGGCCTTGCAGCGGCTCAGGAAATCCCCGAGCCACGCCATTCCCTTCTTTCGGCTAGAGGGAGTCTCGGGTTTTACCCAGCGGTCCAAGGCGGAGGTCCTGTTGGCATGGTACCACCATCGCAACGGGAAACCGTTAGGGGCCGCGATGCTCCGGTATATGGCGGTCAGGCTGTGGGCCAACCTCAAGTTCACCCTACCTGACGGCAAGAACAACCTTGCGAAAGAGCGGGATTACTTCGTCGCCACCCAAGCCGGGAAGTTCGTCCTCCATCACTCGGGGTTCTGCAAATCCAAGACCGAACGCAACATCATCGGCTGGCAGGAGGATTTCCTGTCATCCTTCTCTGACGGCTCACCCCGCCATATCCCAATCGTTGAAACCACCACCAAGAAGGTGCGCCTGAAAGACACCAAGGCAGCACCGATTTCCCGCGCCATCGGAGCGGAACTTAGGGACGCCGTTGAGTATGCCCTTGGTCCGCTCTGGTACACCAACGGCGCACTCAGGGACCGAGCCGCCTTGGCTTTGTCCGCATCTAACCGATGACAAGAAAAGAGAAATAATGACCCAAGCAATTGATGCCACCGGCAATGCTGTGGCTTCCACTTCCAACCTTACCCACGACAATGACTTCCGTGCCGCGACCCGAAACGTGGATGCCGAGCGGCAAGCCAACGGCCACTTCGCGCGGAGTTCCAATTACATCTCCGACGACGACGCCAACAACAACATCCGTGTCGTGACCCGTGACGGTTCGCGGCAATACGTGGAGGGCGGTTACCAGCCGACCGATATCATCAAGATCGAAGGCATGGAGGTTCCCTACGAAACCGCCGTGTCACTCGGGTTGATCCAGCCCCACAACGGCGCTCAAGGCGACCAATGGGCTGAACCGCAGGAACACTTTGAGCAACCTCTAGGCGCTCAGCCGCAGGAGGAACAATCCGCGCTGGACGGCGCAAACCTCCTTCATGCTCAGCTTGAACTTGCCGTCGGTGGCAATGCCGATGCCGTCTTGGCCACCTTTGGCGACGATATCGTGACCAACGGGGAGATCAGCGAGGAGGGCTTCCGGTACGCCCAAGACAAACTCGGCATGTCCGAGGGTAGCGCCAGGGCGCTCTATGACGAGATGCAAGAAAGCGGTTCGCAAACCTTGGCTGACTTCATGGAGGTTGGGGACTCTCTCGGAATGGAGCGGATGGAGTTCCTCGTTGAACTGGCCGAGCGCGGTAACCGCGATGAACAAGCCATCGTCCGCAACCTTTGGTTCCAAGCGGCAACCGGCAAGCTGACGCGAGAGGGTGCCGCCGAGGCTTTCGACTACCTCTATGCGCCATATGCGTGAGGTCGGGCGATGACTGACACCGAACGCCCGGTGGCTGACGAAGCCACCAACGCTACCCGAGCGGACCTTGAGAAACTCAATGGTCTTCTAATCCGTACCCTGATCCAGAAGCTGGAAGACGGAAGCGCCACGACCACCGACATAGGCAGCGCCGTGAAGGTTCTTGTGTCCAACCGGGTGCAACCCGAGGAAGCCGTGGGCCACCAAGGCTACCAAGGCTACCAAGGCTACCAAGGCGAATACCCGGTCTCGGACTTCGACTTTCCTATCAGTGTTTGAACGCCAGCGGCTGAGCGTCTAGCGCCCAACAATCCCTATCCCAAACCTACCGCGCCTTTTCCGGTCTCTGTCGCCGGGGGAGGCGCTCCCTTCAATTCAATCAAAGGAACATCACTATGGCACGACAAAGCATTTTCCCGGTCGTCATCGAAATCGCAGACTTCATCTCCTTCAACCGGAACATCATGGACCCATCGGATATCAACTGGCTGAACCATGTGTCCGACCTTGTTAGCTCCAAGACCGCCTCACAGGAGCAAGCGAGCGCCGCTCTTGCGCAGGTCCGGGCGCGGACGCTGGCTGAGTCTCAGGGTTAACCTTGCGCGCCTAGCGGCTGAGCGACTCGCGGTGACTCTCAGAGGCTGGCTACAGGCGCAACTCGGGTTGGGGCAGGGGTAACCTCCGGACAACTTTGAACGACCTGTGGCCAGCCTCGGAGGCGCTGTGTGGAAGGTTGTCGGATTCACCATAGGGCGAACGAGAAACACAAAGAATCCATATACTAGAAACTGTAAGGGTTGCCTTGCGTTTACCCTTACAGTAAGAATGCTACTCGAAGCACCGGCTAACCTGCTGATTTGTGGGCTTAAGTCTTTGGGGTGATTGCAGACGGAGTTCGTTGAGATACTGTGGGTGTACCCCGTGCCTCTTCGAGTCTTCTCAACCGCACCACTTTCAACTCCGATCCCTCCGGCAACCTCGGCCCGTATAGGGCGGATCCAGTGTTCGTTTGCACGCCTGCGCACGCATCGACTCAGTGCCAATCCCGGCCCGTCGTGGCTCGCTCGCGGGGGTTGCCCATTCGCCGGATTGGCATTCGTGCGCTCCGGATGACGGCCCGCAAGCTTCGTCGGGAGGATGCGGCCCGGTCGCAACTCGCCATGTCGCTGGATAAGTTTTCGCGCGTCAAGTATATCTCGGACCAACGGAAGGCGATCGCGGCGCTCTGGCGAGGCGCTTGCGAAGGCTCATGAAGGAAAGGCGAACGACCGTGGCCAAGGAGAAGCCGAAGAACATGGAGGAGTTTGCCGGGCTGGTCGGCATTTCCCGCCCCACGCTGTCGAAATACTTCTACGATCCGGACAGCGTGCGCCCGAAGACCCGCGACAAGATCGAGGCGGCGCTGGAGCACTACGACTACCGGCCCAACATCTTCGCCATGAACCAGAACCGCAAGCTGACGAAGAACGTCGGCATCGTGGTTCCCTATCTCGCGGATCCGTTCTTCGCCGAGATCGCGCGGAACATCGAGCAGCAGTGTATCGACGCGGGCCACCGGCCGTCGCTGTTCAGTTCCTACGGCGATCCCGCGCTGGAAGTGGATATCCTTGACACCTTGCGCTCGCTGAAGCCGGCTGGCGTGTTGCTGGCGCCGCTCGGGCGGAACTCGAACCGGGCGGCGGTCGAGAAGTTCTGCGCCGAGGTGCCGTCGGTGCTCTTCGACAGCAATGTCGACGATGTGGGGCTGGCGTTCGTGGGTTCGGACAACGCCCAGTTCGCGGCGCTCATCGTGGATTACCTGTGCCGCACCGGCTCGCCGCCGTGCTTTTTCGAGATGCGCAATCCGGCCAATCCCAACGCGAACAAGCGCCGCGCGGGCTATGTCGCGGCGATGGAGCGCCTCGGCCATGCGCCGCAGATCGTACAGGTCGACGGCGAGGGGTGGGCGTTCGAGGAAATCGGGCGGCGCGAGGGTATCAAGGCCATCGAGGAGAAGCGGTTCGCCACCGACACGGTCCTGTGCAGCAATGACCGGCTGGCGATCGGCTTCCTGACCGCCTGCTACGAGAAGGGCCTGCGCGTCGGGCGCGCGTCGCATTGCGCCATTCGGGTCGCCGGCCAGGACGATCATCCCTTCTCGCGGTTCACCTGCCCGCCGCTGACCACAATCGCGCAGGACTACGCCGCGATTTCGGCGCGCGCGGTCGAAACCCTGTTTCGCATGATCGACGAGGGAGGATCCGGCATGCCGCGTGACGTGACGCTGTTCGAGGGGAAGTTGGTGATGCGGGACTCGGCATAAGAAAGTTATCGCGCGTAAAGAAAAATATTGACGCTGCGACAGCGCCTCTCCTAGAGTTCTGGCGAAACATCCAGACTGAGGGAGGATTCGGATGTATCGGAACTACGCACTTCGTGCGGCCACGGCCCTTTGGCTGATCGGTGCCGGCGGCGCCCAGGCCGAGACCATCACCATCGCCACGGTCAACAACGGCGACATGATCCGCATGCAGGGTCTGACCGATGACTTCACGGCCAAGACCGGCCATACGGTCGAATGGGTGACGCTCGAGGAAAACACCCTGCGCCAGCGCGTGACCACCGACATCTCGGCGAAGGGCGGTCAGTTCGACATCATGACGATCGGCATGTACGAAACCCCGATCTGGGGCAAGAACGGCTGGCTGGTGCCGCTCGACGACCTCTCGGCCGAATACGACGCGGCCGACATCCTGCCGGCGATGGCGGGCGGCCTGTCTTATGAGGGTACGCTCTACGCCGCGCCGTTCTACGGCGAGAGCTCGATGGTGATGTACCGCACCGACCTGATGCAGAAGGCCGGTCTGGAGATGCCCGAAGCACCGACATGGGAGTTCATTCGCCAGGCCGCTGAGGCGATGACCGACCGGGCCAACGACATCAACGGCATCTGCCTGCGGGGCAAGGCCGGCTGGGGTGAGGGCGGTGCCTTCATCACCGCTATGTCCAACTCGTTCGGCGCGCGCTGGTTCGACGAAAGCTGGAAGCCCACCTTCGACAGCGAGGCTTGGCACAACACCCTGACTTTCTACAAGGGCATGATGGACGAATTCGGCCCGGCCGGTTACGCTACGAACGGCTTCAATGAAAACCTCTCGCTCTTCCAGCAGGGCAAGTGCGGCATGTGGATCGACGCCACGGTTGCAGCCTCCTTCGTGACCAACCCGAACGACTCCACCGTGGCCGACAGCGTCGGCTTCGCGCTGGCGCCGGATAACGGACTCGGCAAGCGATCGAACTGGCTCTGGGCCTGGGCTCTCGCCATTCCGGCCGGCACCCAGAAGGAAGCCGCCGCGAAAGAGTTCATCGAATGGGCAACTTCCAAGTCCTACATCGAACTCGTCGCCGCCAAGGAGGGCTGGGCCAACGTCCCCCCCGGCGCCCGGACCTCGCTTTATGAGAACCCGGATTACCTGGCCGTGCCCTTCGCCAAGATGACGCTCGACTCGATTCTCTCGGCGGACCCGAACAATCCGACCGTTGACCCGGTTCCCTATGTCGGCATCCAGTTCGCCGCCATTCCTGAATTCGCCGGGATTGCCACGGATGTGAGCCAGGAGTTCTCTGCCGCCTATGCCGGTCAGCAGACCGTTGACGAGGCTCTGGCAAAAGCCCAGGCGATCGCCACTGACGCGATGGAAGCCGCCGGCTACTAGGCCCCGGCCCATCTGATCCGGAGGGCGGTGATCCGCCCTCTGGCACCCCTTAAATCCTTGCCAGGCCAAAGTCACCGCAAGCACTGTGCATCTTGCACAACCGATGGAGGTTTGCCCGATGGCCACGAAAGCGTCGCGTTCCGCTGCCAGACTCATGATGGCTCCCGCCGTCATCCTGCTACTGGGCTGGATGCTGGTGCCGCTGATCATGACCCTGTGGTTCTCGTTCAGGACCTATCTGCCGCTGCGCGGCGGCGATCTCGGCTTTGCCGGCTTCGAGAACTATGTGCGCTTCGTCACCTCGTCTGCCTTCTGGCCCGCGGTCGTGGCAACCCTGGCCATCGTCGTCGGTTCACTGGTCATCACCGTGGTCTTCGGCGTGCTACTCGCGCTCCTTCTTGATCAGCCGATCTGGGGGCAGGGCATCGTGCGTATCCTTGTCATCGCCCCCTTCTTCGTCATGCCGACAGTGTCGGGCCTCGTCTGGAAGAACATGTTCCTGGACTCGGTCAACGGCCTTTTTGCCCATGTCTTCAAGTTTTTCGGGGCGACCCCGGTCGAATGGATGATCGACAAACCCTTCTTGAGCATCGTCCTGATCGTGAGCTGGCAGTGGCTGCCCTTTGCCACGCTGATCCTGCTGACCGCGATCCAGTCGCTTGACAGCGAACAACTCGAAGCGGCCGAAATGGACGGCGCACCGCCCCTGATGCGTTTCTGGTTCATCACCATACCGCATCTGAGCCGCGCCATTACCGTGGTCCTGCTGATCGAGACGATCTTCCTGCTCGCGATCTTTGCCGAGATCTTCGTCACCACCGCCGGCGCCTTCGGCACCAAGACGCTCACCTACCTCATCTTCCAGCGTGTGCTGGAAAGCCAGAATGTGGGCCTCGGTTCCGCCGGAGGGGTCTACGCAATCATTCTTGCCAACATCGTTGCGATCTTCCTGATGCGCATCGTCGGCAAGAACCTGGACGCGTGAGATTTATCATGGCCCGTGCAGTCACCAACCGCCGCAAGACGATCAACACCGCCCTCGCATGGAGTGTCGGCCTGATCATCTTCTTCCCGATCCTCTGGACGATCCTGACCAGCTTCAAGACCGAGGGCGATGCGATCGCCTATCCGCCGAAATTCCTCTTCTTCGACTGGACGCTGGAAAACTACTCCATCGTGCAGGAGCGCTCGGACTACATGCGCTATCTCTGGAACTCGGTGATCATTGCCGGGGGCTCCACGCTGCTTGGAATCATCATCGCGGTGCCCGCCGCATGGTCGATGGCCTTCGTGCCCTCGAAGCGGACCAAGGACATCCTGATGTGGATGCTGTCCACCAAGATGCTTCCGGCGGTGGGCGTGCTCTACCCGATCTACCTGATGTTCATCAAGCTCGGGCTTCTGGACACCCGCATCGGTCTTGTCATCGTGCTGATGCTGATCAACCTGCCGATCATCGTCTGGATGCTTTACACCTATTTCAAGGAAATCCCCGGCGAGATCCTCGAAGCGGCGCGGATGGACGGCGCCACGCTGCGGGACGAAATCCTCTACGTGCTGACGCCAATGGCCGTTCCGGGGATCGCCTCGACCGTGCTTCTAAACATCATCCTCGCCTGGAACGAAGCGTTCTGGACGCTCAACCTGACGGCCGCGAAAGCCGCCCCGCTCACCGCCTTCATCGCCAGCTACTCAAGCCCCGAGGGCCTCTTCTACGCCAAGCTCAGCGCCGCTTCGACGATGGCCATCGCGCCGATCCTCGTCCTCGGCTGGTTCAGCCAGAAGCAACTCGTGCGCGGCCTGACCTTCGGCGCCGTGAAATAGGGAAAGATCATGGGACGCATCACTCTCGACAAGGTGACCAAGAGCTTCGGCGACGTGGAGGTCATCCCACCACTGGACCTGACCATCGAGGACGGGGAGTTCGCCGTGTTCGTCGGCCCCTCGGGCTGCGGCAAGTCCACGCTCCTGCGCCTGATCGCGGGGCTCGAGGACGTGACGTCAGGGCAGATCCGCATCGACGGCGAAGACGCGACCAGGGTGCCGCCGGCGAAGCGCGGTCTCGCGATGGTGTTTCAGTCCTACGCGCTCTATCCGCATATGTCGGTCAGAAAGAACATCGCCTTCCCGCTACGGATGGCGGGGATGGAGAAGGCCGAACAGAACCGCCGGATCGAGCAGGCCGCCTCGGTTCTCAACCTCACCGACTATCTCGACCGCAAGCCGGGCCAGCTCTCCGGCGGCCAGCGCCAGCGCGTCGCCATCGGCCGCGCCATCGTCCGCGAACCGGCGGCCTTCCTCTTCGACGAACCGCTCTCGAACCTCGATGCCGCGCTCCGCGTCGGCATGAGGCTGGAGATCAGCGAGCTGCACAAGCGGCTCGCGACAACGATGATCTATGTCACCCACGACCAGGTCGAGGCGATGACCATGGCCGACAAGATCGTGGTGCTGCGCGCCGGCGTGATAGAGCAGGTGGGCTCGCCGCTGGAGCTTTATCGTGCGCCGCGGAACCTCTTCGTCGCTGGGTTCATCGGCTCGCCCCGGATGAACTTCATCGAAGGCGCCGAGGCCGCCCGGCAGGGCGCCCACACCATCGGAATCCGCCCCGAGCATATCGAGGTCCACGACAAGGAAGGCTCCTGGTCCGGGGTCGTCGGCGTCTCGGAGCATCTCGGCTCGGACACCTTCTTCCACATCCATGACACCGGGCTTGCAGAGACCATCACCGTCCGCGCCGACGGCGAGGTCGGATTCCGTCACGGCGACCGCGTGCACCTGTCACCGCGTGCTGACGTCATTCACAAGTTCGATGCCGGCGGCCTGAGGATCGAATGAAACGGCTTCAGGACAGGACGGCGCTGATCACCGGCGCCGCGCGCGGAATCGGCCTGGCTTTTGCCGAGGCCTTCGTCCGCGAAGGCGCGCGAGTGGCGTTGGCCGACATCGACCTCGCCCGCGCCCGTGCCGAGGCCGACCGACTCGGTCCGGCGGCGATGGCGGTCGGTATGGACGTGACCCGCCAGGACAGCATCGACGACGCCGTCGCCCGGGTCGTCGAGGGCTTCGGCGGCATCGACATCCTGATCAACAACGCCGCCATTTTCACCGCCGCCCCGATCGTCGAGATCGAGCGCGCCGATTATGCCCGCATCTTCGAGGTCAATGTCGCCGGCACCCTCTTCACGCTGCAGGCCGTCGCCCGCCACATGGTCGCGCGCGGCAGGGGCGGCAAGATCATCAACATGGCCAGCCAGGCCGGACGCCGGGGTGAAGCCCTTGTGGCGGTCTACTGCGCCTCCAAGGCGGCGGTCATCAGTCTGACGCAATCGGCGGGGCTCGACCTGATCCGGCACGGGATCAACGTGAACGCGATCTCTCCGGGCGTCGTCGATGGCGAGCACTGGGACGGCGTCGACGCATTTTTCGCGAAATACGAGGGCAAGGCGCCCGGACAGAAGAAGACGGAAGTGGCCGCGGGCGTTCCCTTCGGGCGGATGGGCCGGGCCGAGGATCTGACCGGGATGGCGGTTTTTCTTGCCTCGCCCGAAGCCGACTACGTCGTGGCCCAGTGCTACAACGTCGACGGCGGCCAGTGGATGAGCTGAGGAATGAACTTGCACGGGAAGCTGTACCGATGAAACTCCGCGACCGCGCATTGGGCGACCTGCCCGAGGGCGTATCCCGACCGACCTACGACCGTTCTGCCCTGACGCCGGGGATCGTGCATATCGGACTCGGGAACTTCCACCGCGCGCATCAGGCCTGGTACCTGCACCGGTTGATGCAGGACGGCGAGGCGCGCGATTGGGCGATCCTCGGCGCCGGCGTGCGTCCCTACGACGCGCGGATGCGCGAGAAGCTTATGGCGCAGGACTGCCTGACAACGCTGATCGCGCTCGACCCCTCCGGAACCTCGGTCGAGGTGGTCGGCTCGATGATCGGCTACCTGCCGATCGAGGAGGACAATGGTGCCCTGATCCGCGCGATGGCCAACCCGGGGATCCGCATCGTCTCCCTGACCGTCACCGAAGGCGGGTATTTCGCCGATCCCGCAACGGGCGGTCTTGACGCAGACGACCCTGACATCCGCCATGACGTGGCACACCCCGATCGCCCCCGCACCGTCTTCGGCGCCATCATCGCGGCGCTACGGCTTCGCCGCGACGCAGGCTCCGGCCCCTTCACAGTGCAAAGCTGTGACAACTTGCAGGGCAACGGCGCAATCACGCGGCAAACCGTGGTTTCGCTTGCGCGACTCTCCGACCCGGTCCTCGCCGACTGGATAGACCGCCATTGCAGCTTCCCAAATTCGATGGTCGACTGCATCGTGCCCTCGACCGGCCCGAAGGAGACCGCGCTCGCCCAAAGTCTCGGGATCGACGATGCCGCGCCCGTCACCCATGAGACCTTCCGCCAATGGGTGATGGAGGACGACTTCTGCGCCGGGCGCCCGGACTGGGACAGGGCAGGGGCCATTTTCACCGATCGCGTGCATGATTACGAGACGATGAAGATCCGCATTCTCAACGCGGGGCATCAGGTGGTTGCCAATGCCGGGGAGCTCCTCTCCGCCCCGACCATCGCGGACTGCATGGCGCATCCACGCATCTCGGCCTTCTTCCGAAAGGTCGAGCACGAGGAGATCGCTCCCTTCGTCCGGCCGGTGCCGGGCATGACTCCCGACGATTACATCGACCTCATCGAAAGGCGATTCTCGAACGTGGCGATCCTCGACACCACGCGGCGGGTCGCCTTCGACGGCTCGTCGAAACATCCCCGCTTCGTCCTGCCGGTTCTGCGCGACGCGCTTGCCGCTGGCGCGCCGGTCGATGGCCTGAGCCTGGTGGAGGCGCTCTGGGCCCGAATGTGCGCCGGCACGCGCGAGGACGGCACTGAGATTGAACCGAACGATCCCAACTGGCACAGTCTCGTTCCTGCCGCCCTGGCGGCGAAGGATCGCCCGCGTGCCTGGCTGGAGCAGCGGCAGATCTACGGAGACCTGAAGATGAACGCGAGGTTCTCGACTCAGTTCGAATACTGGCTCGACCTGATCTGGTCCGCCGGCTGCGCAGCGGCGCTGCGCGCCTATGTCGAGGGAGCGGCGGAGCAGCGATGATCCTGTGCTGCGGTGAAGCCTTGGTCGATATGATACCGGAGCCGACGGTGGGAGGGCGCGAAGGATTCGTGCCCCATCCGGGCGGTGCGGTTTTCAACACCGCAATCGCCCTGGGGCGTCTCGGGGTGAAAACCGGCATGTTCACCGGCTTGTCGACCGACATGTTCGGTCAGCAGCTCAAAACCGCTTTGGAGGCAAGCCACGTCGATACGTCCCGTGTCGTGACCTCCGACCGGCCGACGACGCTCGCCTTCGTGCATCTGGCCGGCGGCCAGGCCAGCTACAGCTTCTTCGACGAGAACTCCGCGGGCCGCATGCTGACGCCCGACGTCCTGCCGGCGCTGCCGGACGAGGTCTCGGCGCTGTTCTTCGGCGGGATCAGCCTCGCTTCGGAACCGGCTGCGGATGCCTATGCGGCGTTCCTCGCGCGTGGGCGTGGCGGGAGGGCCGTAATGCTCGATCCGAATATCCGCCCCGGCTTCATACGCGACGTCGCGCGCTACCGGGCCCGTCTCGACGGCATGATCCGGCTCGCCGATATCGTGAAGGTCTCCGATGAAGATCTGAACTGGATCGTGCCCGAGCCCCAGTCCGTTCGAGAGAAGGTCGACGCAATTCTCGCCAAGGGGCCCTCGCTTGTGGTTTTGACGCGGGGCGGCGACGGGGCTACGGGGTTTCTCGCGGGTGGCGGAACGGTTTACGCGCCGGCGATTCGGGTGCGGGTCGTCGATACGGTCGGCGCGGGCGACACGTTCAACGCGGGCCTGCTCGCGAGGCTGTCCGAACTCGGCCTGCTGCGGAACGCAGACCTCAAGACCCTGCATCCCGCCAGCCTGGAGCAGGCGCTTGCGCACGGCGCCCGGGTCGCGGCGTTCACGGTATCGCGTTCCGGCGCCAACCCTCCGTGGGCCGAAGAGTTGGTGCCGAACCCCGGCACCGGCGAGCCTGGAGGCTGAGTTTCCCCGGCCTGATCAGCAGGTTCACCCAATTAGGGCTCTGTCGATGACTTGGATGGACTCCGATGATGGGTTGGGTAAACCCTCCTTACGACACTTGTCCTACGGCGCTCCGGACGGGTTGGAAGGACACCGTCGATCAACATACTGCGTTGCCCCATCGCCGGGTTTGGCGCCATCGCGGGCGAGGCGCCGCAAGGATCATGCGCTAACCTTCCGAGCGGGCCACTCGGTGGCGGCAGTCCAGAAAACGATTGGCATGGTGTCGACCCGATAGGGTCACAGCCGTGTCGCGCGGCATGAATCGGCCTCACCCATGCGGGCGTTCGGGCGGAATCCTGCGGGTCAACGGAGTTAATTCCAATTTTGCACTCACCGAAATCCGGGCGGGATGTTACCCTTGGAGCGCTGCCCTTTCCGCTTACCGTTCTTTCGTGCCAGGAATTGCCCCATGTCCGACACCGAAGCCAGACTGCGAGAGATTACCGCGACGCTCCTCGATGCCGATCCCGTCGCCATCGTCGCTGAAACGAAATTCGTTGATGACCTTGGCGTGGACAGCCTCGAAACCATAGAGATCCTGATGGCGCTCGAATATGAGTTCGGAATCGAGATCCCGGACGACGAGATTGAGGGGCTCAAGACCTTCGGTGAGGCCGTTTCCTATATCCAGTCAGCCCATCGCCTGACGGTCGCGGCCGCGTAGGTTTTGATTCCAGGGCTTGATGGTTCGGTCCATTCACTGGAATGGAAGGCACCACGGCGCCGGCACCGCACGCATGGCCGCGATGGCCAAGCGCCGTTTACCCCTCGCCTCGGGTCACGCTTTTGTACCAGCTTACGATCTTCGCCCGCTCCTGCGGTTCCATGAACGAGGCGTTCGCGGGGGGCATGGCGTGGCTGACGCCGGCCTGCAGGTAGATCTCGCGCGCCCAGGAGGCGACCTGTTCGCGCGTTTCGAGAATGACCCCCTTCGGCGCGTAGGGGATGCCGTCGAAGAACGGCTCGGAGGCATGGCACATCGAGCAGCGGCCAAGCACGATGTTTTCCACCTCCTCGAACTCCTCCGCCGCAGCGAAGCGCGTCGCGGCGGGGGTCAACCGCGCCTCTGCCGCGTCGTCGGCCCGGAACATCGGCGCTGTCGAGAGCCAGGCGATGAGGAGGAAGAGGAGCGCGGTCACGGCCCAGGTCCAGGTCGGGTTGCCCTTCCGGGCGTGGACCGTGTTGAAGTAGTGCCGGATCGTGACCCCCATCAGGAAGACGAGGCTGGCGATGATCCAGTTGTACTCGGTGGCGAAGGCCAGGGGATAGTGGTTCGACAGCATCATGAAGAGCACGGGCAGCGTCAGGTAGTTGTTGTGGGTCGAGCGCTGCTTGGCGATCTTACCGAATTTCGGGTCGGGGGTGCGGCCGGCGATGAGGTCGGCGACGACGATCTTCTGGTTCGGGATGATGACGAAGAAGACATTCGCGCTCATCACGGTTGCGGTGAAGGCGCCGAGATGTAGAAGGGCCGCCCGCCCCGAGAAGACCTGCGTGTAGCCCCAGGCCATGATCACGAGGATGATGTAGAGCGCGATCATGAGCCGCGTGTTGTCGTCGCCGAACTTGGACTTGCAGATATTGTCGTACATCAGCCAGCCGAGCCCGAGCGAGGCGACGGAGATGATGATTGCCAGCCAGACGGGGATGTCGAGCACTTGCGGATCGACGAGATAGAGATCGGCGCCAAGATAGTAGACGAGCGCCAGCAGTGCGGCACCCGACAGCCAGGTCGCGTAGCTTTCCCATTTGAACCAGACGAGATCGTCGGGCATCTTTTCCGGCGCCACGAGGTATTTCTGGATGTGGTAGAAGCCGCCGCCATGGACCTGCCATTCCTCGCCATCCGCCCCGCTCGCGAGATTGCGGTCGCGGTGCAGGCCAAGATCGAGTGCGATGAAGTAGAAGGATGAGCCGATCCAGGCGATCGCGGTGATCACATGCAACCAGCGCACCGCGAATTCCAGCCAGTCGGCTAGCACGATGAAGTCGTACATTCGGCCCCTCCTTCAGGATTGTCTTGATAATGACGCTATACCGAAGTTCATCTTCCTGATAATTCTTGGAATATCTCAGAACTTTCAATGAATGCCGAAAAATGATCGGCCGGGATGCGGCGATGGCCTATGTGAACAATATCAAGATGTTCGTCCGGGTCTTCGAACTCGGCTCGATGTCGGCCGCGGCCCGCGATCAGCGCACCTCGCCGGCGGTCGCCTCGGCGCGGATCGCCGAGCTCGAAAAGCATCTCGGTGTCCGGCTCTTCAACCGCACCACGCGCCGGCTGCAGCCGACCGAGAACGGACGGCTTTTCTACGAGGGCGCGCGCAAGGTGCTGGAGGCGATCGACGATGCCGAGGCGGCGGTCATGGTCTCGACCCAGAACCTGCGAGGGACGGTCTTCGTGGCCGCGCCATTGGGCGTCGGGCGGCGGTTCATCGCGCCGCATGTGCCGGAATTCAAGGACCAGTATCCCCAGATCGACGTGCGGCTGCGCCTCTCGGACCGCAAGATCGACGTGATCGGCGAGGGGCTCGACATGGCGTTCCATCTCGGGCTTCTGGAGGATTCGACGCTGAAGATGCGGCTGGTCGCGGAATGTCCGCGCATCCTGTGCGCCGCGCCGTCCTATGTCGAGACCCGCGGCGATCCGGCCGATGGCGAGGCGCTTGTGCAGGGGCGCCACGATTGCCTGAACCTGCGCTTCCCCGGCGCGCGCGAATACCAGTGGACGCTGGTCACGCCGGAGGGGCCGCGGCGCTACGAGGTCGCCGGGCCTTTCGAGACCGATGACGGCGACGTGCTGACCGGTTGGGCGCTCGACGGGCGCGGGATTGTGATGAAGCCGATCTTCGAGGTGGCCGATTACCTGCGCGACGGGCGGCTGGTGCCGGTCGCGCGGGCGACGCCGCCGGTGCCGGTGCAGTTGTCCTGCCTGACCCAGCACCGAAGGCTGCGCGACCCGAAGATCCGGGTCTTCACCGATTTCATCGTCGCCAAGTGCCGAGAGGAACTCGACCGCGCGATGGAAGGGCTCGTCATTCCGGAATGAGCTTCGTGGCCGGCGCATGGTCGCGCGAGATCGGCCGCCAGTCTCTGACAGTGTCAGTCCAGCAGCCGGTCGAGCAGCCCGGCAAGCCGAGCGGCGTCGCCAGGTTCGAGCTTCGCTTCGATTGCCGCCGCCATCGCCGCTGCATAGACCGGCCACATCGTCGCGCGGACCTGCCGGCCCTGCGCGGTGACCCTCAGGATCTGTCCGCGGCCATCCGCGGGGCAGGGGGTTCGCGTGATCAGCCCCGCCGCCGCGATCCGTTGCAGGAGCCGGGAGAGCCCGTATTGCGGCAGGAGCAGCCGCTGCTGCAATTCGAACTGGCGGAGGCCCTCACGGTCTGCGCGCTCGATTTCAAGGAGTGCGTCGTACCATTGCAGGCAAGGCAGGCCCGCATCTGCCAGATCGCGCTCGATCCGGCCCCGGATCCTGTCGGACGACCGGGCGAGGCGGGTCCAGACCGCCTCGCCGGGCGGCGTCTGCGTGTCGGGCTTGTGCATCCTTGAACATATACATGCGTATGCATTCGGATTGAAGGGCCGCGGCGCCGAGCTACATGCATTTGCATGAAAATGTCGGATGAAAGGAACTGGACATGTCGGCGAAACTCGTACTGATCAGCCATCACCTCTGCCCCTATGTTCAGCGTGTCGCCATCGCCCTGGCCGAAAAAGGGATGTCGTTCGAACGCGTGAATATCGACCTCGCCAACAAGCCGGACTGGTTCCTGGAACTGTCCCCGCTTGGGAAGACGCCGGTGCTGACGGTCGATGGCAAGCCGATCTTTGAATCCTCGGTGATCCTTGAATACCTGGAAGAGATCGGCCCGCAGCCGCTGCACCCGGCTTCCGCGCTCGACCGCGCCGACCACCGCGGCTGGATGGAGTTCGGATCGGCGGTCCTGAACGACATCGCCGGGCTCTACTCGGCGGCGACGGCCGAGGCGTTCGAGGCGAGGCGGCAGGCGCTTGGCGCCAAGTTCGCCCGGATCGAGGCGCGGCTCGGCGAGGGCGAGCTGTTCGACCTGCGTGGCTTTTCGCTGGTTGACGCGGTCTTCGCACCGGTCTTCCGCTATTTCGACGTCCTTGACAGGTTCGGCGATCTCGCCGGTATCGGGTCCATGCCTCGGCTCGGGCGCTGGCGCCGGGCGCTCGCGGCGCGCGCTTCGGTCCGCGAGGCTGTGGCCCCGGACTATACCGAGCGGCTGGCCGAGTTCCTGAAAGCCCGGCCGTCCCATCTCGCGGGGCTGATGGCCTGACGCACGGGCGCCCCTGTCCCGGCCGGGGCATCCGGCGGGCGGGCGGATCAGTCGAGCCCCGCCTTTTGCAGGCCGCCGACATAGATCTCGAGCTGTTTCGGATCGCGCAAGTAGAACAGTCGCTCTGCGACGAAGGCGCGGGTGATACCCGGGCGCTGGTCCTTCAGTTCCGTCACCGCCTGCGCGGCGCGCTCGGCCTCGCCAAGATGGCCGAGCGCGGAGGCCTTGATCGCGGTCGCCCAGTAATGAGAATTGGGCACCGCCTCGGCGCGTTCGGCCCAGTCGGCGGCGGCCTCGAACTTCCGCTTGAAGAGCAACGCCGTCGCGCCATAGGCGAGGAAGGCCCAGCGGTAGGGATCGGCGGGGCTGAGCCGCACCGCCTCGTCGAAGCACGGCATCGCGCGGTCGAGTTCGCCGGCATAGGCGAGCGAGTCGCCAAGCCCGCAATGGGCCTGCGCCATGTTCGGGTTGAGTTCCGTGGCGGTCCGAAGCTCGGCCAGCGACCGGTCGTATTCCCCGCGCGCGAGGTAGACCCGGCCAAGCGCGAAACGGCCGACGGCGTCGTCGGGGTCAAGTCGGCAGGACTTGCGCGCAAGCTCCAGCGCCTCGTCGAGAAGGGCGGCGACCTCGCCCGCCTCGAAATAGATCGCCGAGATCACCATCGCGTAGGAGAGCCGCGCATAGGCCGCGGCGAAGTTCGGGTCGAGCGCGATCGCGCGGCGGAAATAGCGCTGCGCCTCCGCATTAGTCTCGGCGGCAAATTCGTACTGGATGGCGAGGCCGCGGTGATAGCAGTCCCAGGCGTTCATCTCGCCGATGCCGAGCGTTCGGGCCGCGCGTCCGGCGCGCCGCTCCAGTTCGGCCTCGACCGAGGCGGCGATGGTTTCGGCCAACTCATCGAGCACCGCGTCCAGCGTCTCGCCGTCCCGGTCGTAGCGTGTCACCCAGAGATAGCGGCCGGTGCCCGGCTCGGCGAGTTGCACGGTCAGGCGCAGGTTTGGCCCCAGGGTGCGCAGCGACCCGTGCACGACGTAATCGAGCCCGAGGTCGCGGCCGAGCGCGCTGAGTTCGCTCGCCGTCAGCCGCTTGCCCCCAAGGCCGGGGCCGGCACGGACGTCGAGCCAGCGAAAGCGCGACAGGTTCGTTGTGATGTCGTCGCAGAGGCCCTCGGCGAAGGCTTCCTCCTCGGGGCCGGGCATGATCGTCGCGAAGGGCACGACGGCGATGGCGGGGCGGGTCGTTTCGGCGACCTCCCCGGCCGCGGCGGAGCCGGGGCCAGGCGGTTGTTCGGCCGCTTCGACCGGGGCCATGAAGGCTTCGCCGCGAATCTCGCTCATCAGTCGCTGCAACTCGTGCCCGGGTTCGACGCCGAGTTCCTTCACCAGCTGGGCCTCGTAGAGATTGTAATGCTGGATAGCCGTCGCCCGTTCGCCCGACTGGGCGAGGATGCGGACCAGCACCATATGCGAGGCGTCGCGCAGCGGGTCGAGCGCGACGAGCCGGCGCGCGGTTTCGAGCGCGGCATCGACATTGCCGGCCTTCAGATGCGCTTCGGCGGCACGTTCGAACACCCGGCAGGCGAGGCTGCCGAACCGCTGGCGCTCCGAGACGATCCAGTCATCGAAGTCGCTCTGCTGACCAAAAAGCCCGTCGAGCAGCGGTCCTTCCATCAGCTCGATGGCGCGGACCGCGGCCTCGGGCGCGGGGTCGGCGGCAAGTTCCGCGAAACGGTCGACATCGACGCTCACCGCCTCGGGATCGAAGCCGACGCGGTCGCCCTCTGTGCGGATCGCGTCGACGCCGCAATCGAAGCTCTTGCGCAGCTTCGAGATCGCCTGCCGCAGGCTCTGCCGCGCCTGTTCGGCAAACCGGTCGCCCCAGAACAACGCCATCAGCCGGTCGCGCGACGGCGGCATCCCGGTGTTGAGCGCCAGATAGGCGACGAGCCCTTGCGTCTTGGCGCCCGTAATCGGCACCTCGGCCCCGTCGGGACCGGCCACCGACAGCTTGCCGAAGAGCCTGATCGTGAACATCGCTCTGCGTCCCCTAAGGGAAAGTTTACGCATTTTTGGCCGCCAAGGGAAAGTTTTCGGTCGGAACTGGCAGAATTTGCAGGAAAATCCGGAATTGACGGCGAATTCACGGTGGCTTTTGCCCCGGGATCACGGCGCGATGCCGGGGTACGGGCAAAAAGGTCTTATCAGCGAAAGCCAAAACTGGGAGACTGACAATGACCGCGATGACCAAGTTTTCGACCGCCGATCTGCCCGTTCCCGAGATCATCGGTCCATATTCGGAGTGGCCGCGCCGCGAGAAGCCGCAGGCCAAGGCGCCGCGCCGCCGCCGCACCATCGCCTATGCCTCGGGCCTGGCCGCCCTCGGCATCTTCGCCCACTGCGCCGTGCCGCTTCTCGTCTGAAGTGGCACCGAGACCAGGACAGGACGGACCCATGACCAAGTTCGAGACCAGACTCACCGACAAATCCGGCGCCGACACGCCGCGCCAGGCCGCGACCGGCATCCGCGCCTCGATCCTCGACACCATCGGGCATACCCCGATCGTGCGGATCAACAACCTCGGCCCGAAGCATGTCGAGCTCTTCGTCAAGATCGAGGCCTTCAACCCGATGGGTTCGGTCAAGGACCGTCTTGCCCTTG
This sequence comes from Defluviimonas sp. D31, assembly GCF_033436765.1. Lineage (NCBI taxonomy): Bacteria > Pseudomonadati > Pseudomonadota > Alphaproteobacteria > Rhodobacterales > Paracoccaceae > Albidovulum > Defluviimonas sp. D31. The sequence continues at coordinate 542,567 of NZ_JAWQFN010000001.1, read as the reverse complement.
GCGTGATCGAGGCGGCCGAGCGCGACGGCACGCTTAAGCCCGGCCAGACCGTGATCGAGGCGACCTCGGGCAATACCGGGATCGGGCTCGCCATGGTCTGTGCCCAGAAGGGCTATCCGCTTGTCGTCACCATGGCCGAGAATTTCAGCGTCGAGCGGCGCAAGCTGATGCGCTTTCTCGGCGCGAAGGTGGTCCTGACCCCGGCCGCCGAGAAGGGCACCGGCATGATCGCCAAGGCGCGCGAACTGGCGGATAAACACAGCTGGTTCCTCTGCCGCCAGTTCGAGAACGAGGCCAATCCCGACACCCATTCGTGCACCACCGCCGAGGAGATCCTCTCCGATTTCGAGGGGATCGGGCTCGACTACTGGGTCTCAGGCTATGGCACGGGCGGCACACTGAAGGGCGTTGCACGGGTCCTGAAGGCGAAAAGTCCCTGCACACGGGTCGTCGTCGCCGAGCCCGACAACGCCCAGCTGCTGTCGAGCGGGATCGAGCAGGCGCGCAATCCCGACGGCACCGCCGCGGCGAGCCATCCGGGCTTCCGCCCGCACCTGATGCAGGGCTGGACGCCCGACTTCATTCCCAAGCTCGCGGGCGACGTGCTCGATGACGCGCTGATCGACGTCTACCAGCCGGTCGCCGGCGACGACGCGCTGCAATGCGCGCGCGACCTGGCGGCGAAGGAGGGCATCTTCTGCGGCACCAGCGCCGGCGCGACCTTCGCCGCCGCGCTGAAGGTGGCCGAGACCGCACCGGAAGGCACGCGCATCCTCGCTATGCTGCCCGATACCGGCGAGCGCTACCTCTCGACCCCGCTCTTCGCCGATATCGAGGAGACGATGACCGGCGAGGAGATGGAGATCGCCCAGTCGACCCCGCGCTACCGGTTCGACACCGCCGCGACGCCCGCCCCGGCCGCGGCCGGGACCGAGGCGAAGCCGGAGGCCGTTGCGATGGTCGAGGAGATGGTGACCGACCCGGACCGACCGGTGGTGATGTTCGCGCTCGAATGGTGCGAATTCTGCTGGTCGGTGCGCAAGCTCTTCGCCGCGGCGGGGATCGAATACCGGTCGGTCGACCTCGACTCGGTCGCCTATCAGAAGGACGATCTCGGCGGCGACCTTCGCGCGGCGCTTCTGGAACGGCTGGGTGTGCCGACGATCCCGCAGATCTTCGTGGGCGGCCAGCATCTGGGCGGCGCGACGGAGACCTTCGACGCCTTCAACGACGGCAGCCTGAAGGCGCTCCTGACCGAGCACGGCGTGGCCTTCGATCCCGAGATGAAGAAGAACGCCTACAGCTTCCTGCCGAACTGGCTGCATCCGCGATGAGATCGGAGGTGATCATGGCGGCCGAGGCCTCCGCCCTGCGGCGCGCCGCCGATTACGGCGCCGCGTTCCGCGACAAGGGCCATCCGCTCCATCCGGCCGAAGGCGCGCCGGCGCTCCGGCGCCGGTTCTGCTGCCCGCTGGGCGAGAACGGGCGCGACGGCGCGGCGGTGATCGAGGACCTGATCGCCGCCGCAGAGCCCGGCCTTGTCGGCAATACCGACGGCGCGTTCTTCGCCTGGGTGATGGGCGGATCGAACCTGACCGGCGTCGCGGCCGACTGGCTCGCCTCTGTCTGGGGCCAGAACGCGGCGACCTACCAGTGCTCGCCTGCCGCCGCGGTCGCCGAGGAGGCGGTGGAGGGCTGGATCCTCGACCTGCTCGACCTGCCGCGCGAGAGCTCGGTGGGGTTCGTGACGGGCGCGACGATGGCCGGGTTCGTCGGCCTCGCCGCAGCGCGCGGCGCCGTGCTCAGGCGCGTGGGCCACGACATCGACCGGCTCGGGCTTCAGGGCGCGCCGCTGGTCAGGATCTACCTTTCCGACGAGGCGCATGTCTCAAACCATACCGCGCTGAAGTTCCTCGGCTTCGGCGAGGCGAACCTCGAGCGGATCGGGTCCGAACGCCAGGGCGTGATGCGGGTGCCGGAGCTGGCAGAGGCGATGGCGCGGCATGAGGGGCCGAAGATCGTCATCGGGCAGGCGGGCCAGATCAACACCGGCGGTTTCGACGATTTCGAAGCACTGGCGGATCTCGCCGAAGCACATGACGCCTGGCTCCATGTCGACGGTGCTTTCGGCCTCTGGCTCCGCGTTCTGCCGGAGAAGGCGGCGCTGACCGCGGCGATCGAGCGGGCCGACAGCTGGTCGGTCGACGGCCACAAATGGCTGCAGGTGCCCTACGATTCCGGGTTCGCCATCGTCCGCGACCGCGAGGCGCACCGGCGGGCGATGGACATGACCGCCGCCTATATCGCGCCCGCGCCCGACGACGGGCGCGACCCGAAGGACTACAATCCGGAGTTGTCGCGCCGGGCGCGCGGCTTCGCGACCTGGGCCGTTCTGCAGGGGCTCGGCCGGTCCGGGGTGCGGGACCTCGTCCGGCGCCATTGCGCGCTGGCCACGGCGCTCGCGGAGCGGTTGTCCGGCGTCGCGGGGCTCAGGATCCTGAACCGGGTGGACTGCAACCAGGTCGTCTTCGCCTGTGACGGCGGTCCCGATCCCGATACCGCGACCCGGCATCTGGTCGAGCGTCTGAACGCGACGGGGAAGGTCTTCCTCCGCACAACGGACTGGAAGGGTCGGGCGGTGATCCGCGTCTCAGTCATCGCCGAGCCGACCGGCCGGGACGAGATCGACCGGCTCGGCGATCTGATCGAGGCCGAATGGGCGCGGCTCAGGCGCGAACTGGCCGAGGTAGCGCGGTAACGCCGATCACCAGAGCTGCGGGTACGCGACCGGCTCCTGGCGCGCCTCGACCGGACCGCGCGCCGACAGTTCCGCCGCGAACCCCCCGGCGAGCGCGATCACCATGTCGAGTCCGGCCAGGAGTTCGCTCGCGCTGAACTCGCCGAGCAGGGCAAGCGCGTCCTCGCGCAGACCCGCCGCAAGCGCGGCCTCGATCACGCGCTGCAGCCGTTCGGTCCGGCCGGCGAGCGCCGCCTCGCGCGCGGCAAAGGCCCGCACCGAGCGCGCAAGCGCGTCCTCGCCGAGGAGGTGCAGCAGGTACATCAGACGTTTCGATTCCGCGACCGCCGAGCGGGTGGCCTCGGCCGCCTGCGGCACCAGCGAGACCGTGTCGACCCCGCCGCTCACGGCCTTCCGCAGATCCATGAACCGGTGCGACTCGCCCCGCGTCAGGTAGCGGTGGGGGCCGAATTCCGCCGGCACGTCGCGTTGACCGAGGAAGACCGGCGCGAAGGGCGCCGCGAGCGCGCCAATCGGGGCGTGCCACATCATGTGAAGATCCGGATCGACCGGCGTCACGAGCGGGACGACCTGGCCGTAGCCTGCCGTGTCGCCGGTGAGCCGTTCGGTTCGCACCGCCCAGATCACGTCCTCCAGCCCGATCTTCTCGGCCCGCGCCGCGCGCTCGGCCATCTCGGCCTCGATCCAGCAGACGCCGTCCCAGCGGCCCTTGCCGTCGCCGTAGACCGTGTTGGCGTCGAAGGGGCCACCGGCATACCAGCCCATCTCGCGCGCGAAGCTGACGAAATTGGGCGACCAGAGGAAATCGGGGTGATCGGGCGAATCGACCGGCACCTCTAGCACATAGCCGGGGCGCGAGGCGCGGATCGCATCCGGGCCCAGTCGTTCGGCGACCCAGAGCCCCTTGCCGCCGGCGAACTGGATCATCACCCAGGCCTCGTCCGCATCTGCGAAGAGGTGGGAGTTGCCGCCATAGGTGCTTTCGCCATGCTCCGCAATCAGGGCGCCGCAGATCTCCACCGCCGCGCGCGCCGTGCCCGCGCGTTCGAGCGCGATCCGCGCGAGGTCGCTGTAGTTCGGCCCGGTCTGGTCCGCGGGCGTCATCGCGATCAGCTCGTCGCGCGAGGTCGACCAGACGTCGCGCACCGCGACGCCCTTCTCGTTGACGCCACCATTGGTGATCGGTGCCGGCACGCCCTTGTAATAGGAATAGCTGACCCGCATGTTCCGGAGCGTTTGGCCCACCTGCGGAATCGTGCCGCGGACGCCTGGCATGTCGGCCTCGGCCCCGACGCCGACCTCGATCGTCGCGCCAGCCGGATGGTCGGCCGACGGGACGATCTCGAGCCAGTGTGAGGAAGGCTCGTCGCCATAGCCGCCGAGCCAGGCGTGACCGGTCCGGCTGTGGTTGCGGCCGATATAGATCGCGTAGCTCATGCGCCGGCTCCGATGCGTTTTGTTGTGTCTATTTCTTCCATTTCAGCCGCGAAAATCGGCAATCCACGCCGCCAAGTTTGCACTAATCGAACATTTTCGATGTTTTCAGGCTTCGCGAGCGGATTCGCGTCGAGCACGGCCAGATCTGCGAGCTTGCCCGTCTCGATCGAGCCGCGTGCGGCTTCCTGGAAGACCTGCCAGGCGGCGTCGATCGTGTGGGCGCGGAGCGCGCTCAGGGCGGAAATGCGCTGGTGATCACCGAGCAGCCGGCCGCTCTGGGTGCGCCGGTTCACGGCCGTGTGGATCAGCTGCAGCGGCCGGGTCGGGGTCACCGCGGCGTCATTGTGGATGGTGAAACGGACGCCCGCCGCCTCGGCCCAGGCGGCCGGCGAGATGTTCGCGGCCCGCTCGGGGCCCAGCAACTCGTCGTAATGCTTGTCGCCCCAGAACCAGACATGGGCGGGAAAGAAGCTGATCGTGACGCCGAGCGACGCGCAGCGCGCGAGCTGGTCCTGCCGCATCACCTGTCCGTGGATGATGGTGTGGCGGTGATCGTGACGGGTATTGGCCCTCGTTGCCGCCTCGACGGCATCGAGGAACAGGTCGGAGGCGGCATCGCCGTTGCAATGGGTGTGGATCTGGAAGCCGAGGTCGTGGAGCTTCCGGACCTCGGCGAAGAGCGCCTCGCGGTCCATGTAGGGCAGGCCGGTATCGGGGGTCTTGCCGGGGGCGCCGGTATGGTAGGGCTCGGTGAGCCAGGCGGTGCGCATCAGGAACGAGCCGTCGGTCAGGATCTTGCGCGGCCCGAGCGTGACATGCGCCTGATCCGGCCAGCGGGTTCCGAGCCCCTTGGTCGAGAAGTCGGGCTCGATCTCGGCGATGGGCAGGAGGACGAGGTCGATGCCGGGATCGCCCGCCGCCGCGACCTCGGCGAAAAGCTCCAGAAGCGGCTGCGCGGTCCAGGAATTCTGCGCCAGCGTCACGCCCTGGGCGAGGTACTCGGCGCGCGCGACGTCGAAGCAGCGGCGGAAGTTGCTGGCGTCGATCAGGAAATGCGTGTCGCCCATCTCGCCCATGGCCGACAGCCCCTCGATCCCGCCGGTGAGCCGGCCGCCGGCATCGCGCAGATAGCGCCCACCGGCGGGGTCGGGCGTATCCTCGCCAACGCCGTGGCGGGCTAGTGCGAGGGAATTCGCCACGCCACAATGACCGGAGGTGTGGATCACCCAGATCGGATGGTCGGAGGACACCGCGTCGAGCTCGTCGCGGGTCGGCATCCGGCCCTCGGCCAGAAGCGTCTCGTCGAGCGCCGCGCCCATGACCCAGTCGCCCTTCGGCGTCTCGGCCGCCTTGGCGTGGAGCCGCGCGAACACGTCGGCAAGCGTGCGGCATTCGCCCCGCGGCGGCGAGGCGAGATCGGCGCGCAGGAGTGTCACGAAGGCCGAATCCGGGAAATGCCCGTGCGGGTCGATGAAGGCCGGGATCAGTGTGCGCCCGGCGAGGTCGATCTCCCGCGCGCCCAGCAGTGCGGCCCGGACCTCGGCCAGCGGTCCGACGGCGGCGATGCGCTCTCCCGCGATGCCCACCGCCTCGGGGGTGGAGTTGGCCGCATCCATCGTCAGGATCGGGCCGCCGGTGAAGATCGTGGCGCTCATGATGCGGCCTGAGCCTCGCGAGTCCAGATTTCGGGGTAATGACAACGATGCGCGCCGCCGGCATGAGTTGTCCAGCCCGGCACGTCACGGGAACAGCGGGGCTGCACGAAGGGGCAGCGGGTGTGGAACTCGCAGCCGTTCGGCCGGCGCAGGATCGAGGGCGGTTCGCCCTGAAGCTCCACCCGCATCAGCTGCGCGTCGGGGTCGGGTTCCGGGTTCGCCGCCAGGAGGGCCAGCGTGTAGGGATGCTGCGGGCGGGCGAAAACCTCTTCGGTCGGGCCTTCCTCCACCAGCTTTCCAAGATACATTATACCAACTTTGTCAGTGATGTGGCGCACGACGTTAAGGTTGTGGGTGATGATCATGATCGCGAGCCCGAGCTCGTCCTGAAGGCGGGCGAGGAGGTTCAGCATCTCGCCCTGGATCGAGACGTCGAGACCGGCCGTCGGCTCGTCGGCGATCAGGAGTTTCGGGTCGAGTGCCAGCGCCCGCGCCACGCCCACCCGCCGCGCCTGGCCGCCGGAGATCTGGTAGGGATAGCGCGACGCGAATTCCGGCGGCAGGCCGACCATAGTGAGAAGCCGCCGCGCCTCGGCGTCGAGGTCGCGGTCGTTCATGCCCTGGATGCGGAACGGCTCGGTGATCAGCGACTTGATGGTGAGACGAGGCGAGAGCGAGCCGATCGGATCCTGGAACATCATCACGATCTCGCGGCGGAGCTTGCGGAACTCCGCCTCGGGCAGGTTCACGAGCTCCTGCCCGCGATACTTGATCGAGCCTTCGGAGGCGTGGTGGAGGCCCGCGACGGCGCGGGCGAGCGTGGTCTTGCCCGAGCCGCTCTCGCCGACGATGCCGTAGGTCTTGCCCTCCTCGACATCGAGGCTGACGCCGGAGACGGCGTCGATCGTTCCGGCGGAGGAAAATATGCCGCCGCGGAGGTGGAAGCGGACGAAGACGTCGCGGATCTGCAGAAGCGCGCTCATGCGGTTTCCCTCTCGGCAATCAGGTGGCAGGCGGCCCGGTGGCCCGCGCGCGCGGTCCAGAGCGCGGGGCGCGTGTCGCAGGCCCTGTGGCGCTTGTCGCAGCGATCAGCGAAGATGCAGCCCTTGGGCAGGTTCACGAGGTCGGGAATGTTGCCCGGGATCGTCGGCAGGACTCGTGTCTTCACCTTGATATGGCCCGGGTCGCAGTCGAGAAGGGCGGCCGTATAGGGATGGGCGGGATTGTGGAAGACATCGCGGACGGTTCCGCTCTCCACCACTTCGCCGGCATACATCACGACGACCTCGTCGCAGAGTTCCGCGATCACGCCGAGATGGTGCGAGATGAAGAGAACCCCGCAGCCGATCTCGTCCTGCAACTCCTTCAACCGCTTGATGATCTGCACTTCGAGCGTGGCGTCGAGCGCGGTTGTCGGCTCGTCGGCGATAAGAAGTGCCGGCCGGGCCATCAGCGCCATCGCGATCGCGATGCGCTGGCGCATCCCGCCCGAGAACTCGAACGGATACTGGTTGAGCCGCGCCTCGGGGTCTGGGATGCCGACGAGCGCCAGCATCTCGGCGGCCCGTTTCAGCTTCTCGGCCTTGGGTTTCTTGTCACGGTACTGGATGTCGACCATCTGCTGGCCGACGGTCAGGACCGGGTTGTGCGTCTGCATCGGGTCTTGGAAGACCATCGAGATCTCGGTACCGCGCAGCGCCCGCATCTCGGCCTCCGACCGCGCAAGCAGGTCCGCCCCCTTGAAGCGCACCTCGCCCGAGCCGACCCGCGCGTTCGGCGCCATCAGCCGGATGATCGAGGAGATCAGCGTGGACTTGCCGCAGCCCGACTCGCCCACGATGCCGACGATCTTGCCCTCGGGCACCGTCAGCGAGACGTTCCGGAGCGCCCTGAGGCTCCCGCGCGGCGTCGAATAGCTGACCGAGAGGTCGCGAATGTCGAGAACGGCCATCACTTGCCCCCCTTGCCGCGCAGTTTCGGATCGACCACGTCGCGCAGAGCCTCGCCGAGGAAGGTGAAGCCGAGCGTGGTCAGGATGAGCGGGATGCCCCCAGCGATGATGAGCCAGGGTGTGTTGCGAATGAGCGCGTAGCCGTCCGCCAGAAGCACGCCCCAGGACGGCGTGGGCGGCTTCACTCCCATGCCGAGGAAGCTGAGGCCGGCCTCGAGCCCGACGACGGTCGGAATATCCATCGCGGCGAGCACCGCGAGCGGGCCGAGGACGTTCGGCAGGATGTGGATGCCCATGATCCGTGGCACTTTCGCGCCGAGCGAGCGTTCGGCTGTGATGAACTCGGACTGCTTGAGCGACTGGGTCAGCGTGCGCACGACCCGTCCGTAGGTCGGGATCGAGGTGACCATGATGACGAAGATGACGGTGTTGAGGCTCGGCCCCACCAGCGCCACGACGGCGAGCGCGAACATCACCGTCGGGAAGGAGCGCACGGTGTCGAAGAAGAGCACGATGAGGCTGTCGAGCCATTTCGGCCCGTAGCCCGCGATCATGCCGAGCAGGAGCCCGAACGCGACCGCCCCGGCGATGGTCGGCAGCGCCACCTTCAGGGCCACGCGGCCGCCCCAGATCACGCGGGAGAAGGTGTCGCGGCCGATCTGGTCGGTGCCGAGGAGATGGGCGGCGTTCGGCCCCTGCAGCCGGTCCTGGATGTTCATCGCCACCGGGTCGTAGGGCGCGATCCAGGGCGCGAGGAGCGCCGAGCCGACGATCGCCACGACGATGATCAGGCCGGCGAGGCCGAGCGGATTGCGGACGAGGTGGTAGATTATCTCGCCCAGTTCGGAGCGGGCCTTGTACAGCGCGATTGCGGTATCGGTCATTCTCTCCCCCTCACTTGCCGGCCCGAATGCGCGGGTCGAGGATGGCGTTGATGATGTCGGCGAGCGTCGTGGAGGCGACGAAGATCAGCGTCGAGAACAACACCGAGCCCATCACGACGGGGTAGTTGCGGGTGGTGATGCTGTCGATCACCAGCTTGCCGAGGCCGGGACGCGAAAAGACGATCTCGGTGAAGACGGCGGCCGAGAGGAGAAAGCCCATGCCCACCCCGATCACCGTGACGGTGGGCAGGATCGCGAGCCTCAGCGCGTAGCGGTAGGTGATCCGGCGTTCCGGCAGGCCGAAGGCGCGGGCGGTGCGGACATGGCCCTCGCCCATCACCTCGAGCATCGAGGCGCGGACGAGTCGGGCGATGTAGCCGACCCAGGACAGCCCGATCGCGAGGCTCGGAAGGATCAGGTGGTGAAACTGGTCGCCCCAGGCGCCCGGCTCGCCCGCGCCGATCGCCGGGAACCATTGCAGCTTCACCGCGAAGATCAGGAGCGAGTAGAGCGAGACGACGAAGGCCGGCACCGCGATGACCGAGACCGACAGCACGCCGGCGAGCCGGTCGCCGAAAGAGTTGCGGTTGACCGCCGAGTAGCAGCCGAGCGCGATGCCGAGCAGGGCCGACCAGAGGATCGAGAACAGGATCAGCACCAGCGTGTGGGGGATCTGCCCGAGCACGATCATCGTCACCGGACGGTTGGTGAAAACGTCCATGCCGAGATCGCCCCGCAGCATGTTGGCGAAGAAAAGCCCGATCTGCACCGGCAAGGGCTTGTCGAGGCCCATCCGCGCCTCGAGCGCGGCACGCAGCTCCGGCGAGGCCTTCGGGCCGAGCATGGTCGAGACCGGATCGCCCGGAATCATGTGGATGATCAGGAACAGGAGCGTCACCGCGAGCACGGTGATGAGCGCCGCCAGTCCCAACCGGCGCAGAATATAGGTCAGCATGGTTCCTCCCCGAACGCTTTCGACCGCCTGAAGGTGAAGGGGGCACGGGCGAACCCGCGCTCCCTCCGTCCGCAGGGAGCTGGTCAGGCCGCGCCGAAGTAGCGGTAGAGCGGCAGGCCGTCCGGCCGGAGCGCCGGTGCTACGGTGTTGCGGTAGATAACGGGCGTCGATTCATGGGTGATGAACTTGTAGGCGCCGCTTTCCTCCATCAGGTTCTGCATGCGGACATACATCTCCGCGCGCTTGGCCTGATCGGCCTCGGACTGGGCGGCGATGTGGAGCTGGTCGAACTCCTCATTCCTGAAGCGCTCCCAGTTCCAGATGCCGGCCTGTTCGGCGATGAACCACGAGGTCGCGTAATAGGGATCCGGCGTCATCGAGAAGCGGTTCAGCACCAGCTCCAGCCCCTCGTTCGAGCCGAGTTCCCAGAAGGTGGCACCCTCGTTGAGCTTGATTTCCAGCGTGATGCCGATCGCGGCAAGGTTCGCCTGGATGATCTGCGCCGCGGTGACGTTGGCGGACTTGTTGAGGATGTCCATCGTCAGCGAGACATTGGTCTCGCCCGATTCCGCCATCAGCGCCTGCGCCTTTTCGAGATCGGCAGCCGCCCCGGTCATCGACGCCTCGCGGTGGCCGGCGAGGCCCGGCGCGATGATCCCGGTCGAGGGCTCGGCCGCGCCGAAATAGGCGCCCGCCATGATCGAGGGCACGTCGATCGCATACTGGATCGCCTGCCGGAGCTTGATGTTGGCAAGCTTCGGATTGTCGAGGTTCATGCCGACCCAGACGTAGTAGAGCGAGGGGTATTCATCGAGCGTCGCACCCTCGATCGGTGCGGATTTCAGCCGCTCCACCGAGTCGAGGCTGACGCGTGTGAAGTCGATCTCGCTGGCCTCGAAGGCGATCTCGGCGGCCTTTTCGTCGTCGATGTGGAAGATCTGGATCTCGTCGTAGGCAACGGGATCGCCCTTCCAGTCGGGGTTGCGCTTCAGCGTGGTCTTCTGCTTCGGCTCCCAGCCTGCATGGAGGTAGGGGCCCGAGGTCGCGACGGGCTGGGTGTCGATCTTGCCGCCGGCCTGCTCGAAGGCGGCCTTCGAGACGATGTTGCCGGCGATGTAGGGCAGGGTGATGTTCCACAAGGGCTGGAAGGCGTTCTTCAGGACGATCGTGCCGGTGCGCTCGCCGGTGACCTCGACATGGTCCAGGGGGCCCCAGTCGGGCTTGTTCGTCGATTCCAGCGTGTCGTCGATGATCCGCTCGAAGGAGAACTTCACGTCCTCGGCGGTCATCGCGCCGAACCCGTTCGTGAAGCCGATATCGTCGCGGAGCGCGAAGTTGATATGTGTGTCGTCGGCCTGCTCGACCATCGCCGCGGCGTCGAGCTGCCAGCCCCATTCGCGGCCCTGCTTGTACTGGATCAGCTTGTTGTAGATCGCGGCGTGGATCTCCTCGTCCACCACGCCCTGGCTGAAGGCCGGGTCCATCGAGCGGATGTCGGCATAGGTCCGGGTCTTCAGCGTGCCGCCCTCGGCCCGCGCGGCGCGCGGCAGCGAAAGACCGGCGACCGACGCCAGCCCGAGCGCCGTCGCCCCCTTGAGGAACGCGCGGCGCGGCAGGCCGACGCGGCTCCAGGTGATGTTCTGCGAAGTCATGATGTTCTCCCTGCTGTGTGACGCGCCGGGACGCGGCGGTGTCGCTCTCAGGAAAGCGCGGAAGCGACAGGCGAACAATTTCGCCGCCGGCAGCGACCTGACGCGAATTTGCGCTGTATTCGCGTCAGGTCGCGAAATAGATTGGCGGTGAAACCGCCTGTCTGGCCCCTTCCGGAAGGACCGCGCTTGGAACACACAGCGATCGCGACGAATCTGCGGCTCCTCTGCTCGACCGATTCGTCGATCTCGGCGACCTGCCGTCAGATCGGAATCAACCGCCAGCAGTTCAACAAGTACCTCAGTGGCGCCTCGACACCGTCGGCGGCGAACCTGCGGCGGATCGCCCTGCATTTCGGCGTCCGCCCGGCCGAACTCCTGCTGCCGCCGGAAGAGTTCGAGATCCATCCGACCGTGGCGCCGCGCCTTCAGGGCATGGTTCTGAGCCGTCCCGGCAGCCGCGGCTTCGACAGCGCCTTCGAGGGCCAGACGATCCCGCTGCGCCGCTATCTCGGCTACTACCTCAGCTACTTCCCGACCGAGAGCTGGAACAACGCGATCATCTGCGCGCTGGTGCGGATCGACGAGCGCGACGGCATGGTGCACTGCAAGTCGGTGGAACGCTCGGTCGACCCGGAGGACGGCACGCTCTACCTGTCCAAGTACCACGGCCGGGTGGCGATGCTCGGCAACCGGATCTTCGTGATGGAATTCCAGAGCCTCGCGCGGGACGCTTTGGTCGAGACGGTGCTCTACCCCGTGGGGCGGGGACAACAAACCTACCTGCGCGGCGCCACCTTCGGCATCACCAGCCGCCACCGCGCGCCCTTTAGCGCGCCGATCGTCTGGCGCTTCCTCGGCAGCAACATCGACCTCAGGGCGGCGATGCGGCAGGTCGGGCTCTACGACAAGGGCTCGCCAAGCCTCGATCCCCGCGTCGCCGGCCTCCTGTCGGGTGCCACGCCGAATGTCGCGCCTGCGGGCGCGTCTTTCCGGCGATGAAGGCCGCTCGCCGCGCCCCGGCTCAGAGCCCTGTGCGCAGGTGCCAGAGCTCGGGGAACAGCTCCACTTCCAGCATCCGGCGCAGGTAGCTCACGCCGCCGGTGCCGCCGGTGCCGCGCTTCAACCCGATCACCCGCTCCACCGTGGTCACATGGTTGAAGCGCCAGCGCCGGAAGTAGTCCTCGAAATCGACGAGCTTCTCGGCCAGGTCGTAAAGCGTCCAATGCGCCTCGGGATCGTCGTAGACGATGCGCCAGACGGCCTCGACGCCGTCATGCGCGGTCCAGGGCGCCCTCAGATCGCGCGCCAGAACCTCTTCGGGTACCGGCAGGCCGGCACGGGCGGCGGCGCGCAACGCCTCGTCATAGAGCGAGGGCCGCCCGAGTTCGGCCTCGAGCCGGGCGAGGATGTCGGGCCGGTGCGCATGCGGCTTCAGCATCGCCAGGTTGCGGTTGCCGGCGGCAAATTCGATCAGCCGGTACTGCCAGGACTGGAACCCCGAGGACACCCCGAGTGCTGTCCGGAACCGCGTATAGTCCGAAGGCGTCATGGTTCTAAGCACATCCCAGGCCGAGTTCAGCTGCTCCATGATCCGCGCCACGCGGGCGAGCATCTTGAAGGCCGGCGCCAGATCGTCCGCCGCGATGCGTGCCCGCGCCGCCGAAATCTCGTGCAGCATCAGCCGCATCCAGAGTTCCGAGGTCTGGTGCTGGACGATGAACAGCATCTCGTCATGCGCGTCGCTCAGCGGCTTCTGCGCGCCGAGGATCGTGTCGAGCGCGAGATAGTCGCCATAGGACATGCGCCCCTCAAATGACGTCTCGGCGCCTTCCCGGCCGGGGTCATAGGGATCCGCCATTCCACCTCCTCGGGCCGCAAGTGCCGCCCCATCCCTTCTTCATTGCGTAAATACCCCCGGGGGGTGCGGGGGGCAGGCCCCCCGCCCGGGTCCGGGCCGAGAAGGCCCGGAAGCCCCTCACGTCACCTTCGCGCGGGTCCTGAATTCCGCGCGGTCCCAGGCCGACGTCGCCATGATCCCGGTGAGGATCCTGACCGCCGCCTCGACCTCCTCCATCGTCGTGTAGAGCGGCGTGAAGCCGAAGCGCAGAATGTCCGGGGCGCGGAAATCGCCGATCACGCCACGGGCGATCAGGGCCTGCATGATCGCGTAGCCCTCGGGGTGGCGGAAGCTCACCTGGCTTCCCCGCGCCGCGGGATCGCGCGGCGAGGCAAGCTCCAGCGTCGGGCAGGCGGCCTCGACACCCCGCAGGAACGCCTCGGACAGTTCTATCGAGCGTGCGCGCACATCGGCCATCTCTACCCGGTCCCAGATGTCCATCGAGGCCTCGAGGGCGGCCATCTGCAGGATCGGCGGGGTGCCGACGCGCATCCGCTCGATCCCCGCGCCGGGGCGGTAGTCGAGGTCGAAGGCGAAGGGGGCGGCATGCCCGAGCCAGCCCGACAGCGCCGGCCTGACCCGGTCGGCGAGATACGGCGCGACATAGATGAAGGCCGGGCCGCCGGGGCCGGAATTGAGGTACTTGTAGGTGCAGCCCACCGCGAAATCGGCCTTCGCCCCGGCAAGGTCGACCTCGATCGCGCCGGCGGAATGGGCGAGGTCCCAGACCACGAGCGCCCCCGCCTCATGCGCCTTCGCGATCAGCCGCGCCATGTCGTGGCGGCGCCCCGTGCGGTAATCGACCTCGGTCAGCATCAGGACGGCAAGATCGGGCGTGATCGCCGCCTCGACCGCCTCGGGTGCCACCGTGCGCAGCTCGCAGCCCCGCCCGAGCGTGCGGACGAGCCCGTCGGCCATGTAGAGATCAGACGGAAAGTTCCCTGTATCCGACAGGATCACCCGGCGGCCGGGATTAAGTTCCAGCGCCGATGCCAGCGCCTGGTAGACCTTGATCGACAGCGTGTCGCCCAGCACGACCGTTCCTGGCGCCGCCCCGATCAGCCGCCCGATCCGGTCCCCGAGCCGGCGCGGCAAATCGATCCAGCCCGCCCGGTTCCAGGCGGTGATCAGCATGTCGCCCCATTCACCGGTGATGCAGGAGGCCACGCGCTCGGCCGCGCCCCGCGGCAGGGGGCCGAGCGAATTGCCGTCGAGATAGATCACCCCGTCGGGAAGCTGGAACATCGCGCGGGTCGCGGCGAAATCGGCGGCCATTGGAGGGTCTCCTTCACGGGTACGGTTCCTGTCTAGGAGGCCTCGTGCCGCCTCGCCAGAGAAATCGCAACCCAGCCGGTGCGGAGGGAACACAAACCCTTCCGAATGACGCGACTTTCCCGGGTCGGCGGCTTGCGTTCGGCCGGCTTCGGGCACTAGGGTCCGTTAAGCTTGGGTACAGGAAGCCATTCGATGGCCAAAGACGTGGATTTCCCGCCGGTCTGGCTGGCCGGCTTCGCGGTGCTCGGAGGTATCGTCGGAAAGTTCCTTCCGGTCGAGACCGCGGCCAATGACTATGTCGGTGGGGCGCTGATCATTGCCGGCGTAACGCTGATGCTGGTCGCAGCGGTGCAGATGCTGGTTGCACGTACGACCGTGATCCCTCGCCGGGATCCCGGTGCACTGGTTACGGGCGGTGTGTTCCGCCTCGGCCGAAATCCCATCTATCTGGGCGACGCCCTGCTTCTGGCCGGCCTTTTCATCGCCTGGGATGCGCTCGTGGCGCTTCCGCTGGTTGCGGTCTTCATGTGGGTGATCGACCTGCGATTCATTCGCGGCGAGGAGGAGCGGCTCGCGGAGCATTTCGGAGAAGAGTTCGACGCCTACCGTCAGCGGACTCGGCGATGGCTGTGACCGGGACGACCGGACCCAGCGTCAGTGAAATCGCCTATTGCCGCGACGCAGCATCGAAGGCTAATAATATTGCGCGAACCGAGGGAAGCGGAGAATTTTCGACCCCAAGGCCGAAGATTGTAGTCGCGGAAAGAGAGGGACAGTGAAGATCGGGGCACCGAAGGAGATATTTGAGGGCGAAGCGCGGGTGGCGCTGACGCCCGACTCGGCGGGTCTGCTCAAGAAGCTGGGGCACGAGTGCTTCGTCGAGGCCGGCGCCGGGGCGGCGGCCGGTTTCTCGGATAAGGCCTACGAGGCGGCCGGCGTGACGGTGGTCAAGACCGCGGCCGCGCTCTTCAAGGAAGTCGATGTGGTCGCCAAGGTGCGGCCGCCCTCGGAGACCGAGACCAAGCGGCTCTCGAAGGGCCAGACCCTGATCTCGTTCTTCTACCCTGCGCAGAACAAGGAGCTTCTGGAACTCGCCAACAAGCAGGGCGCCACCGTCGTCGCGATGGACATGGTGCCGCGGATCAGCCGCGCCCAGAAGATGGACGCGCTGTCGTCGATGGCCAATATCGCCGGCTACCGCGCGGTGATCGAGGCGGGCAACAACTTCGGCCGCTTCTTCACCGGCCAGGTGACGGCGGCGGGCAAGGTGCCCCCGGCGAAGGTGCTCGTCGTCGGCGCCGGCGTTGCCGGCCTTGCCGCGATCGGCACCTCGACCTCGCTCGGTGCCATCACCTACGCCTTTGACGTTCGCCCCGAAGTGGCCGAACAGATCGAATCGATGGGCGCCGAGTTCGTCTATCTCGACTTCGCCGAAAGCCAGACCGACGGTGCTGCGACGGGGGGCTATGCCGCCCCGTCCTCCCCCGAGTTCCGCGAGGCGCAGCTGAAGAAGTTCCGCGAGCTCGCGCCCGAGGTGGACATCGTCATCACCACCGCGCTCATCCCCGGCCGCGACGCGCCCGTCCTCTGGACGAAGGACATGGTCGAGGCGATGAAGCCGGGCTCGGTCATCGTCGACCTCGCCGCCGAGCGCGGCGGCAACTGCGAGCTGACCAAGCCCGACGAGAAGATCGTCACCGACAATGGCGTGACCATCGTCGGCTACACCGACTTCCCGAGCCGCATGGCGACGCAGTCCTCGACCCTATACGCCAACAACATCCGCCACATGATGGCGGACCTGACGCCGGGCAAGGACGGTGTCGTCAACCACAACATGGAAGATGACGTGATCCGCGGCGCCACCGTCACCCACGCGGGCGAGATCACCTTCCCGCCGCCGCCGCCGAAGGTGCAGGCGATCGCGGCGCAGAAACCGAAGGAGAAGGCGAAGGAGCTGACACCGGAGGAGCGGCGCGCGAAGGAAGTCGCGCTCTTCAAGAAGCAGACCCGCAGCCAGGTCACGCTCCTGACCGTCGGCGGCGCGCTGCTGCTGGGCGTGGGCCTCGTGGCGCCCGCGAGCTTCATGCAGCACTTCATCGTCTTCGTGCTCGCCGTCTTCGTCGGATTCCAGGTGATCTGGAACGTCTCGCATTCGCTGCACACGCCCTTGATGGCGGTCACCAACGCGATCTCGTCGATCATCATTCTCGGTGCCCTGATGCAGATCGGGTCAGGGTCGTTCCTGGTGATCGTGCTGGCGGCGCTCTCGATCTTCATGGCCGGGATCAACATCTTCGGCGGCTTCCTCGTCACCCGGCGCATGCTCGCCATGTTCCAGAAATCCTGAAGGAGGCCGTAGAGATGGAATTCGGTTTCACCACGGCCGCCTATGTCGTCGCGGCGGTTCTCTTCATCCTGTCGCTCGGCGGGCTTTCGGGGCAGGAAAGCGCCAAGCGCGCGGTCTGGTACGGCATCGTCGGCATGGCGCTTGCCGTCGCCGCGACGCTGATCGGACCGAGCTCGGGGCTCTGGCTCCTGTCGGTGCTCCTGATCGCGGGCGGCGGCATCATCGGCACTTACGTCGCCAACAAGGTCCAGATGACCGAGATGCCGCAGCTCGTCGCTGCGATGCACTCGCTGGTCGGCCTCGCGGCCGTCTTCGTCGGCTTCAACGCGCATTTCGAGCTCGGCAACGTGCTGGCGATGAGCGAGGAAGCCCGTCACGGGCTCGAAGGCTTTGCCGCCGTCCTTGCCCACAAGACGCCGGTCGAACAGTCGATCCTCAGGGTCGAGCTCTTCCTCGGGGTATTCATCGGGGCCGTGACCTTCACCGGCTCGGTCATCGCCTTCGGAAAGCTCGCGGGCAAGGTGACTTCGAAGGCCGAGAAACTGCCGGGCGGGCACATGCTGAACGCGGGCGCCGCGGCGCTCTCCGCGATCTGCCTCGTCTGGTACTTCAATACCGGGGGCTTTCTGCCCTTGTTCCTGATGACGCTCGCCGCGCTCTTCATCGGCTATCACCTGATCATGGGGATCGGCGGCGCGGACATGCCGGTCGTGGTGTCGATGCTGAACAGCTACTCGGGCTGGGCCGCGGCGGCGATCGGCTTCTCGCTCGGCAATGACCTCCTGATCGTGACCGGCGCGCTCGTCGGTTCCTCGGGTGCGATCCTGAGCTACATCATGTGCAAGGCGATGAACCGGTCCTTCATCAGCGTCATCCTCGGCGGCTTCGGCAACACGGCCGGACCGGCGATGGAGATCGCGGGCGAGCAGATCGCCATCGACGCCGACGGCGTGGCGGCGGCGCTGAACGACGCCGACTCCGTCATCATCGTGCCGGGCTACGGCATGGCGGTGGCGCAGGCGCAGCAGTCGGTCGCGGAACTGACCCGCAAGCTCCGCGCCAAGGGCAAGGAGGTGCGCTTCGGCATCCACCCCGTCGCCGGCCGCCTGCCGGGCCACATGAACGTGCTCCTGGCCGAGGCGAAGGTGCCCTACGACATCGTGCTGGAGATGGACGAGATCAACGACGACTTCCCCTCGACGGACGTCGCCATCGTCATCGGCTCGAACGACATCGTGAACCCGGCCGCGCAGGAGGATCCCAACAGCCCGATCGCCGGGATGCCGGTCCTCGAAGTCTGGAAGGCGAAACAGGTCTTCGTCTCCAAGCGCGGTCAGGGAACCGGTTATTCCGGCATCGAGAACCCCCTGTTCTACAAGGACAACACGAGGATGTTCTACGGTGACGCCAAGAAGTCGGTGGACAGTCTCCTGCCGATGCTCGACTGAAGCGAAACCCCGGCCCAGGCGGCCGGGGTTTTTCGTTGGAGGGAGCCCCATGGTCCGCACCCTTCCAAAAGGCGTCGTCGCCCTTGGCCTCGTCAGCCTCTTCATGGATGTCTCCTCCGAGATGATCCATGCTCTCCTGCCGCTCTTCCTGACCGGAACGCTCGGCGCGACGGCTCTCGCGGTCGGGTTGATCGAGGGGGCGGGGGAGGCCGTGGCGCAGATCGTCAAGGTCTTCTCCGGCGTCTGGTCGGACCGGATCGGACGGCGCAAGCCGCTCCTCATCATGGGCTACGGGCTCGCTGCGCTGACGAAGCCGGTCTTCGCGGTGGCGGGCGGGGCGGGAACGGTGCTCGCCGCGCGCATGGCCGACCGGATCGGCAAGGGCATCAGGGGGGCGCCGCGCGACGCGCTGGTCGCCGACCTCGTGCCCGAGGCGCAGCGGGGCGCGGCCTATGGCCTGCGCCAGTCGCTCGACACAGCGGGGGCGTTCCTCGGGCCGCTCCTGGCCATTGCGCTGATGCTGCTGTCGGGCGGCGACATCCGGCTCGTCTTCGCCGTGGCCGTCCTGCCCGCCGTCCTCGCGGTCCTCGTCCTGTGGCGCGGCGTGTCCGAGCCGCCGCGACACGACGGCGAGCGGAAGGTGCCGCCGCGCCTTGACCGCCGGACCCTTGCCGCCCTCGGCCCGGCCTTCTGGCGCGTCGCTGCCTTCGGCGCGGCCCTGTCCTTCGCGCGGATTTCGGAAGCCTTCCTGATCCTCAAGTCCGCCGATGCCGGGCTCGCACCGGCCTGGGCGCCCGCGGTCTTCGTCCTGATGAACCTCATCTACGCCGTGGTCGCCTGGCCCGCCGGCGCATTGTCGGACCGGGTCGGGCAGGGCGGGCTCCTGCGTCTTTCGATCCTGACGCTCGTGGCCGCGCATCTGATCTTCGCCGCGACGGGCGGGCTTGCGGCCGCCTTCCTCGGCATCGCGCTCTGGGGCCTCCACATGGGGCTGAGCCAGGGACTTCTCTCCGCCGCCATCGCCCGCGCCGCCCCGGCGGAGCTGCGCGGCACGGCTTTCGGCGCCTTCAACCTGATGGGCGGCATCGCCACGCTCGGCGCCAACGTGCTCGCGGGCGGGCTCTGGACCCTGTCGGGGCCAGGCGACACCTTCGCGGCTGCCGCCGCGGCGGCGTTCGCGGCCCTTCTCATCGCGCCGCGATGCCGCTAAAGCGTTGCTTAAAAGCAAGTATACCTCGGTGTGCCTGTCACCGGCACGCTTTCCCCCCGCAAATGCCTTGGCGGGCGCTATGGTCCGGCACGGAGACGCAACCCATGATCGACGACCATCCCCTGCGCTACGCGCTTGTGAACGAACTCCACGCGCGGCCCTTTCCGTCGCTCGACCTGCCCTGCCACGCCGTCTATTTCGCGGTGAAGCAGCCCGTCGACGCCCATAACCGCGACCGATCCGAAGACCTCGCGCATCTTCTGTCGCTCCTCGACCGGAACGGCGCCGCGCATCCACCCGAAGGGGCCACCCATCACGCCGCGCGGATCGGACGGCATGACCTGAAATGGGAAAGCCATACCGAGTTCGTGACCTATTCTGCCTTCGGCAAGGGCGTCGGCGACCGCGCCTTCAACCCGGCCGAGGCCGAGGTCTTTCCCGCCGAGTGGGCCGCGCGCGCGCCCGGCAGGCGCGTCGCCGCGATCCTGATCCGGGTGGAGCCGCTGCCCGACGACCTCGAGACCGTCAAGACGCGGCTCGAGGAGTGGTTCGTCCCCGAAAGCCTCGCCTGTTCCTGGGTGCTGGACGAGGCGGCGATCATCGCCGGCGACTTCCAGATCGATCCCGCGGGCTTCATGCGCTTCGCGATCTTTCCCCGGCCGGGCACCGGCGCCCGCCGCATCGGCCGCATCGTCCAAAGGCTGTGCGAGATCGAGACCTACCGGGCGATGTCGATGCTCGGCCTCGGCCGGGCGCGGGAGCTCAACGGCCGGCTCAACGCGCTCGACCCAAAACTGTCGGAGCTTGTCGCGACGATGTCCGACAAGGGCCGCGACGCCGAGGACACGCTGCACGAGCTCCTGGCGATCTCCGCCGAGCTCGAGGCGCAGGCCGTGCGCCACGCCTTCCGTTTCGGCGCGACCGGCGCCTACGAGGCCCTTGTGACCCAGCGCGTGCAGGTCCTGCGCGAGACGCGGTTCAACGGCCGCCAGACCTTCGCCGAGTTCATGACCCGCCGCTACGATCCGGCGATGCGGACGGTGAAATCGGCCGAGCGGCGGCTCGAGCAGATGGCCGAGCGCGCCGAACGCGCGGGCGAGCTCCTGCAGACCCGCGTCGATGTCGAACGATCGGGCCAGAACCAGAAGCTGCTCGAGAGCATGGACCGCCGCGCCGACCTTGCGCTCCGGCTCCAGCACACGGTCGAGGGGCTCTCGGTCGTCGCGATCTCCTATTACGCGGTGAGCCTCGGCAGCTATTTCCTTCAACCCCTGGCCGATGCGATGGGCTGGAAGAAAAGCCTGTTGACCGCGGCGCTGGTGCCGCCGATGCTGCTTGGCGTCTGGCTGATGATCCGGCGGATCCGCCAGAAGATGCACTGAGCACGCCCGGAGCGGAGGCAGGTTTCAGGGTGATGTTTCCGATCTCTGTCGCGAGCCCGGTCCGCTTCCCCGGCCCGCCGCCGAAGGCCGCCGACGTCGTGGTGATCGGCGGCGGCGTGATCGGCGTGATGACGGCATGGTACCTCGCCCGGCGCGGCGTCCGGGTCGTCCTTTGCGAGAAGGGCCGGATCGCCGGGGAACAGTCGAGCCGCAACTGGGGCTGGGTGCGCCAGCAGGGCCGCGACCCGGCCGAACTGCCGATCATGATCGAGGCGCTGTCGATCTGGAAAGGGCTCGAGGCCGAGGCGGGCGCCTCGCTCGGCTTTCGCCAGACCGGCGTTCTCTACATCGCCAACGGGGCGAGGGACATGGCGGCGCACGAAGCCTGGACGGCGCATGCGCGGGCGCACGGGATCGACACGCGGGTGCTGTCGCGCTCCGAGGTCGCAGCGATGCTGCCGGGCGACGCGGGCTGGACCGGCGGGATTTGGACCGCCTCGGACGCACAGGCGGAACCCTGGATCGCGGTGCCGCGACTCGCCGAGGCGGCGGCGGCACGCGGCGTCCGGATCGTCGAGAACTGCGCCGTGCGGGCGCTCGACATCACGGCGGGCCGCGTCGCGGGCGTGATGACCGAGATGGGGCGCGTCGCGGCGGACCGGGTGGTGCTCGCCGGCGGATCGTGGTCCGCACTCTTCGCCCGGACGCACGGGCTTGGGCTGCCGCAACTCTCGGTCCGCGCGACGGTCGCAGCGACCGCCCCCCTGCCGCAGATCTTCCCCGGCGCGGCGGCCGACAGCCGCTTCGCGCTGCGGCGGCGGCAGGATGGCGGCTACACGCTTGCCCTGCGGCTCACCCACGACTTCTACCTCGGCCCCGATGCGTTCCGGCTCTTCCGGACCTATCTGCCCCTGATCCGCAAGGATATCGCCGGCACGCGGTTCAAGCCCGCCGCGCCGCGCCACTTCCCCGACGGCTGGCGGACGCCGCGCCGCTGGACCGCGGAGGGGGAAACCCCGTTCGAGCGGATGCGCATCCTCGCCCCGGAACCCGATCCGGCCCAGGTCGAACGGATGCGCGACCGGTTCGCCGCGGCTTTCCCCGGGCTCGGAAGACCGCTGATCGCCGCCGCCTGGGCCGGCATGATCGACACGATGCCAGATGTCCTGCCTGTCATCGACCACGCCGCGGCGCTGCCCGGCCTCACGATCGCGACCGGCATGTCGGGCCACGGCTTCGGAATCGGCCCCGGGGTCGGCCGCGTCACCGCAGATCTCGTCGAGGGCCGCGCGCCGCGCCACGACCTCGCGCCGTTCCGCCTCGCGCGCTTCGGCACTTACGTGTAGCGCAAACCACCGCTCCCGCTCGGGATTTCTTCATTGTGGAAATACCCCGGGGGTCCGGGGGCAGCGCCCCC